>CADCDK010000018.1 GCA_902800185.1 uncultured Prevotellaceae bacterium | reverse complement strand
ATCTATTCCGTCAAGGATTTGCTACGACTGTAACAACTCCTCCAACTAACCACTCCAACGACAAAACCTCTGGACAAGGCGGTAGGGCTCTTTCCTCCTAAAGACAAAAACCGCAAAAACACTTCTCGAAAGCTTAGTTCGTAAGAACCTGTTCTGTTGCGCAGGAAGGTGGGGAAAGTGAACTTTCCACTAACTTCCTGGCGGCACAGAACCAAGCACAGCGTGCGGAAGCTTTCGAGAAGAAAAACCAAGAAAATATTTTTAGACTTTGGAGATAGAGAGAGATGGAGGTTTTTCAGCGTAGCGGGGTTTTTCATTTCGCAGAAATGGGTTTTTCTGGTTTTGGTTCAGACCAGCAGGTTTTCACGGTTTTGGTTATATCAGTTTGAGCAATGCAAGGCTCTATTGTGTGGCATTCTGATACGGGAACAAGGATTTTCTATACAAAAAGTCAGTACCAACCGGGTTGGTACTGACAGTTCCAAGTTTTAAACACATGCTGGTACTGAGAATTCCACTGAGTGGTACTCACAGTACCACGGGCAGGTAACAAGCTTACCGCATAGTGGAAGCCGCGCTACATATCCTCCATTGACAGCCCCCTTTGAGTAACAGTGTATTTCGACAAGTCCTTATTCAGCGTTGCCACCTTTTTTGCAAGCTCAGAAGGGCTGAATTTCCTTTTCTGACGTTTAACCTCAGCTACTATGGCCGTTTTGTCAAGGTCGTTCAGCGCTATCAAATCTATTTCGTTCTCTCCTTTTCGATCCCAATAGTTGCCAACCATAGTTACCCGCTCCTCCTCCATCCACTTCTGACGGAAATACTGTTCGAGTACAAGTCCAGTATATTGTTCATAACCTTTCTCAACGATTTCAAGCAACAGGTCGTTGCGCTCCATCTCGACGAGAGCCTGATTGCGCATGATAAAGCGAAACCAGAAGCGCAGGAAACAGTCATCCAATTGCCATCGAGAGTTCCTTCCACCAGATTTACTGAACATAGGTTGTTTACGGTGGATGTAACCATAGTCCTCTTCCAGGTTTTCAAGGTATGCCCCTGTGTTTTTTCCAATAATACTATCTATCTCGCTTTGTGTGTTCATACCAGAAGCTATCAGTTGCAAAATGCTTAGATAATTGGTATAGTCCTTGCCAAATTCCGACATAATCAATTCGGTACCCTCAAAAAGATAGGGAGAACCCTTCTGTGTAGCCCATCGCAACATCTTCGATTTAGTGGTTGCCTTGGAATCCATCAGCCAGGCCACATACTTCGCCACGCCCCCTGTCAATGCATACAGGCAGAGCAAGTCTTCAGACGTATATTTGGGATTGTAATCGTGGAGAATTTGCTTCAGCACGTGAATGCGGAAAGGTTGCATATTCAAACGACAATCTTGACGGCCATAAAGCGGTTCGTCCTCGTTGTCGAAAATTCTATGCATCATATTATATATGCTACCGCAAGCCACCATGTTGACCTTTGATTTTTCATGATAACGATCCCACAGGTCTTGTATGTGACTGGGTATGGCGGGGTTTATTTTCAGGAAATTCTGAAACTCATCAAACACCAGCGTAAAGTGGTTTTGCTGTCCGTAGCGCAAAATCTGTTCAAAGAACTGGGCAAACGTTTCCGCACGACCAAAAATTTGAAAGCCAAGTGACTGCTCGGCAGCTTCCTGAAACTTTCCTGTCAATACCCGTTCATTATCTTTAGACACATAGAGATAGAGGAAAGACTGCTCACTACCTTCCGAACTCTTTGTCAGAAGTGTTGTCTTCCCGACGCGTCTCCGCCCAATCAGTACCGTCATTCGTCCACGTTCTGACGTCTGTTCCCAGTTTGTACGGAGTACGTCCAACTCTTTTTCCCTGTCGTAGAATTTCATTTTGTAATGGCCGTTAATTTAATGCGCATTAAGTTAATATCGACTGCAAAGATAATAATATTTTTGTAATCAATCATCATTTTCATCAAAAAAACATTGCTTTGTACAAAATGAGACACCCATCACTCATTCTCCTCCCTCCTACTCGGGGAGGTCGGGATAGCGATGCTTGAGTTCCTGGAGCTGTTGGCGGGTCTTGGCAAGGAAGGCCTGGTATTCGGGGGAGTCGGGGTTGAAGGGACGGTGGGCAAGGGCTTCGCGCAGGGGCTTCCACTGGCGCAGGAACTCATGGGTGTCCGGACTGAAATAGGTATCGCCGAAGCGCTGCCAGATGTACTCCACCGCCTGCTCGGAGGGGTGCAGCATGTCGGGGGCGTAGAAGCGATAGTCGCGCAACTCGTCGAGGACGATTTCGTAGGAGGGGAAGTATTGCAAGGAGTACTGGAGCTCTGTCCCCCAATCGGAGATGACCTTGCGGACCGCTAACAGGAGGGTGGCCTTGGAGAGCTGACTCTCGTGGAAGCCGTATTTGCGGTAGCGGATGGGGCTGACGGTGAGGATGACACGCACGGCGGGGTTGAGGGCGCGCAGGAGGGTGACGGACTGACGCAGGTAGTCGGCACACTCATCCACGGTGAGCTCCCGCTCCTCGAACAGGCGCTGTGGCCGCTTCTGACAGTTATCGACAATCTCGCCGGTCTCCTTCAGGATATAGACATGGTTGGTGCCGAGGGTGAGGATGGCGGTCTGCACAGGGGTGACCAGCTTCTGAATGGTATGGAGGATGCTGGCGGGGTTGTACATCACGCCGTAGGGGTTGACGACAGCGCGGAATTTCTCTTGCTTCGCCCGACTGCCTATGCTATCGGCAAAGCAGGAACCCACGAAAAGCATCTGCTCACAGGGAGCAATGGTAAACGGGGCACGAGGGATGGCTACTGGGGTCGTAAACTGCATGAGTGACAGGACTTATAGGCAGACTCAGCTTCTGCTGACCTGCAGACCGGTCTCGCTGATGGACATATCGACGAAGCGGGCATTGGCATTCTGCCGGTTCTCGTTCAGGATCTGCTTGATGCGTGCTGCCGCCTCGGGATCCTTGGCAACCATATAGAGGTAGCCGCCACCTCCTGCGCCCGGGAGCTTATAGCCCAGGCAGAGGTCATCGACAAGGTTCGTGAGCCGCTGCACCTCGGCGGGGTTCGTGCCACGGTCGAGCTGCTGGTTCTGCTGCCAGGTGGTGCGGATGAGCCGTCCCATCTGTTCAAAGTCCTCATGCTGGATGGCATCGAACATGGCCATCGTATGACTCTTCATCATGCGCAGGAGGTTCAGCTCCTCATGCTGATTGAGGAACATGCGGCGCACGATCTCGGAGAGGATGGTCTTGGCGGTGCGCGTGATACCCGTATAATATAATAGGTGGCAGGCACGGTACTCGGGTTGACGGTAGAGTCCCGTGGGGAGCCAACGGACATCGGGGTTCTGGTGGAGTCCGGCCTGCGACTGCAAGAGCTTGATGCCTGGGAGCAAGCCACCGAACTGGTCTTGCCAGCCGCCACCCGTGGTGAGCAGTTGTTCCAGCGCCAGGGTGCGGTAGCCAATCTCCTTGCGATCCCACCCTAACGAACAGAAGTCGTTCAGTGAGCCGAGCACCGTCGCGGCAAGGATGGAGCTGGTGCCCAGTCCGCTGCCTGCGGGGATGGCAGAGAGCAGTGTCACCTCGATACCACTGCCGAAGTCCTCGAGCTGCTGACGGAGCGAGGGATAGACAACGGAGGAGTTGCTGGGATGGAAACCCGCCAGCACCAGTGCGGCCTTGGGGATGGAGAAGGGACTGCCCACCTTGCGATAGTCGGAGAGCTCGTCGTAGGTGCTGACGACCTCGGTCGCACCGAGATCGATGCTGCGCAACACGATATGCGGCTCACGACAGGGCTTGACATAGGTCTGGATGGGGGGCTGCCCGTTGAGCTCGATGGCAAAGTTGATGACGTTGCCGCCCTCCATGAGGCAGAACGGCGGAGTGTCGGTCCAGCCGCCGGCAATGTCGATGCGCACGGGGGAACGCCCCCAGACAATCTGGTCGCTGTAGATCGTGAAGCGGGGCAAGGGGCGGGAGCCGAGGGGCGAGGAAAGCACGCCTTCGCGCAAAAGGGAGAAGGCACTCTGCTCGTGGGCAGTGGCTTCGGACTCGTTGCCTTTCAGCGAGTGGAAGCGCGAGCGGAACATGGCATCGCTGATGCGGGTGAGCAGGGGCTCGTCCTCGGGCAGAGGATGGGGCAAGGGCAGTCCACCGTCAACAAAGTCGTGGGCGGCGGCATCGAGATCGGTCTGATAGAACACGCTGTGGCGGTAGTTCGAGGAGAGGCGGGGCCATGACCGCAGACGGAACTCCCGACGCTGGGCGGTGAGACGGCGCAGATTGGCCTCTGCGGAAATCTGCTCGGCACTGAGCTTGCGCGCCTGCTGGTAGAGCATCTGCCCACCTGCCAGCTGTGTATTGCCCAACATCCAGCGCAGCACCAGTCCCATGTCGTGAACGTTGTTCACCACGGGGAAGCGGAGCTCCCGTTGCTCGTCGCCGGCAAAGCGGTCGTCGAAACCATAGGGGCGCACCACCCACTCCGTCTCGCCCAGGGGCACAATGTCAACACACTGCCCGGGCTGGAGCGTGAGCTGCCAGTCGTTATCGGGAACGCCGGTGATGACATGGTCGTGGGAGAGCGTCCACTGCTCGCTGACACAGGAGTTTTCGATCCATACGTTCTGGTTGGACTCGGTCAGCGTGATCCAGGTCTCGGCATTCTGCACGAACATGGAGGGATGGGGCTTGCGTGAACGGTGGATGATCTGACGCTGGTCGTTGACGACGTTCTGCAGCGACAACGACGAGGTGATGAGCTCACGCGAGGTGCCAAAATGGTGGAACTCGCCACCCGGCAACGGCAGGACGACCACCCGCAACTGCGAGAGCTCGTCGTCGGCAAGCGTAGGCTCGTAGCCGAGGGCTCCGCCAAACTCACTGTAGAGATCATACTCCTTGAGGGATGAACTCTCCATTCCGCCACTCTTCTTCACCAACAACTCCACGGCACGGTCGGAGAGAAGCCAGATGCCGATGTCGGTGAGGTAGAAGTTGTCACGCCGCAACTCGCCCAACTCGCTGGGAGAGGGTTTCTGCAACATGCAACGCAGCTCGGTCGGACGCTCACGCGAGGAGACAAAGACACCGTGGTTCATGGCAACCTCGGCACTGAGCCACAGGCCGAAGCACACGACATCGGCATCGCGGCAAGCCTCGCTGAAGAGGGGTTCCAGCATGCCCTCCGCCGACTGGCGGATATAAACATCGCCGCTGACAATCATCGTGTGCAGATGGTCGTCAGCGGCGTTCATGATACGTTCATAGAAAGGAACCTGCAACGAGAGCAAGTCTTGGGAAAGGCGTTGGCCACGCTCCCAACGGAACACGGGAATGGGGGTGAGGATCTTGCCGGAAGGGGCGTAGGACGGCAGGCGACGACTCTGACCGCCGGCATGCAGGATGATGCGCTTGCCAGAGGCCATCCATTGGGCGAAGTCCTCGCCCGGAGCCTCGGCCTGGAAAGCCTGTCGCAACAGGTGGGTCGTTCCCCCACCCGACCCGAGCTTATGCCCTACGGGGTCGTTGGTGCAGAACCATTCGTCACGACTGTATCCGGTGATATCATGAAAGCATTCCACCAGGTTGGGGGGAAGCGAAAGCAACTTTTTCATTCTCTTCTTTCTATGTAATGATTGGACTGTCTTACTGCCTCAGCACCTTTTGTGCCTGTCCGTCGGCAGACTTGCGAATGTTGATGCCACGCGCCGGCTGTTGCAGCTTGCGGCCCTGGAGGTCGTAGAGGAGGGTCTCACTACCCTGCCGTGACTGGTCATCCAGACGGGGAGCCTCTTCGATGCCGTTGGTCAGGTCGGCCATGATGTTCTGCACCTCGTCGGCCGAGAGTGCATAGTTATAGATGCGGAGGTCGTCGATGTAACCCGTGAAATACGGATCGGAATTGAACTGGCTGCGACCGATGTAATTGAACACGGGACGGAAGTCGCTGGGACGGATGGTGACATTGTTGTTGGAAGCCACCTCGGAACCGTTCAGCAAGAGAGCCACACGACCGTTGCCGATGGTGACGGCCACATGTACCCACTGGGAGGAAGGCAGTTTGCCGGAATAGGTGACCTGCTGCTCATCGCCTCCGTTCTTGATGGCGAAGCGCATGACACTGCCATTGCTGGGCGTGAGGAACATGTATTCGTACTCGCCGTTGCCGAAGTCGAAGATGCGCTGCCAGTTGCTGTTCCCACTCCAATATACCCAGCAGGCGATGGTCATCTCGTCCATGTCGGCCACCTCATAGGGAAGGCGCAGATAGCCGGAACCCGGCAGGCGGAGCGACTTTGTGCCCGACTTGAACTGGGTTGCATGATAGACGGGATTTCCCGAATGAACGGCATCCATCCAGTTGGCAGTGCCATCCTGCAGCGTGCCGTCGAACTGCCACTGGGCAATCAGTCCCTGCTCGCCGGTCGGAGTGGCGGCAACCGAGTCGGACACCGCCGACTGGTTCTCGCACTTGTCAATGGCCTTGAGCTTATAGGTGTAGGACACGCCCTGCCGACAGGTGTTGTCAACATAGTAATTGGTGGTCACCTTGCGGGCAATGGTGTTCCACTCGGTACCGGCAGTCTCGCGGCGCAAGACCATATAGCCGGCAAGGTCGGCCTCGGTATTGTCGTTCCAGTTCAGGAGGACAGAAGCCGACGAAGCCGTTGCCTCGAGCCCCTTGGGAGCTTTGGGCGCAGCGACTTCGCAGGTCACATCGACCGGGATGACACGGAAGAGCTGGGCACGCTGGTTGGTAATGGTACCGCTACGCATGGAGGCCTGGCGCACGTTGGCATAGTCGGTAGCCGTGGTGACCTCGCTCTCTAAATACATGCCGCTGAGACGGTTCCTGAGATAGTAGCATCCGTCTCCGGCATATTCCAACGACCACTGCTCGTTGTGGTCGCAATCGGCATTGTAGGCAATGACGTTGGCACCCGTAGAGGTGGAGTTGTTCAGCACGTTCATATACTTGTTCGTGCCGACATTCAGGATTTTATAATAGCTGAAGTCGCCACCCGTGCGAGAGTCCATCGGCTCGATGTCCCAATACTGATAGTCCAGCTTCTTGTCGGGACGGATGCAGATGTTCGTATGGCTCTCGTAAGAACCGGCAGCGGACACCAGATAGCGGTTGGCACGGCACATCAGCTTGTAGCGTCCCTTGGTAATCGGCGTGGGAGGAACGTCCTCGCCATAATAGACATCGATGACACGCTCGGCATTGGGCTGGTTGATACTATAGCCCGAGCCGCCCGGCTGCTCATGGCGAAGTTCGCGGACGGGGCCGTAGGTGTCGTAATAGACCTCGCGGTCGCGGGAGATGAAGGCGAATGAGGAGGTGGTGGCCTGACGCTCAGAGGAGCCCACAAAGGCCTTCACCTTACCATTGGTGTCGTCGCGATAGACGGCTGCCGAGCTCCATGCGCTGCGATTCTCGGCATAGGCGATGCGAGAGCCGCTGTTGCTGATACGGCAGAAGTCGCCACGGGCACGGCCATCGAAGCCCCACCAGATGGCATCGGTCACACCATATTCGGCACCGACGATGATCTCGCCCACATTGTGCAGCTCGTCGGCATAGGCAAGGTTACCATCCTCCACGACGGCCTTGAAGAAGTTGGCATAGTTGTCGAAAGAACCTGCCAACTGGTGGGTGTTACCCCATGTGACATAGGGCTTCACGGCATTGTACCATTCACGGGCGTAATCGTCGTTCAGCGTGTTACCGGCGGTGATGGCAATATCGGCGAAGCGGGGATAGTCTTCCTTCAGCTTCTTGGCAATGGCCTTGAAGTTGGCCTTGCTACCTTGGTTCCAGTAGGAGTAGTCGGGTTCGTTGAATGGGGAAACGGCAACCACCTTGTTGCGCGGATAGTTCTTCTGAATCCAATGGACGCTACTGTTGATGAGGGCAGCCCAGTGGTTGACATTCGAGGAGCCCGGGGTACCATAGTAGGAAACGATGCCTGCCTCCTGGTCTTCGTTGAGGATGATCTTCACGGTGTCGCTGACCAAGCGGGCAAGGGTCATGCGGTTGCGCAAGGCGGCAATCTGGTCACTGGTCAGTACAGAGTCGTCTTCCAGGGCGTAAGTGGTCTGGAAGCTGCCACGGACATAATGCAGGTTTGCCTTGCCGATGTGGTTAATACCCCGCATCATGTTGGTGCGGTCGGGCCATGCCACATCCATTCCCCAACGGATGGGGAACTGCCGGCCCGGGTCGGCAATGTAGAACGGGACGGGCGTGTCGAACTTGGCAAAGGTTTGCAAATAGCTACTGCCTGACGAGCGCACCTCTTGTGCCTGCGCAAAGAGAGAGAGACACGCTAATGTCATTGTAAAAAAAGACTTCTTCATCATTGTTGTTTTTTCTTTCTATACATCATGACAACACCAATGGCCACTGCCAAGAGCAGAATGGTGTAGGAAACATAAGCAATGGTCTCCGTGCGATTTAAGGAGGCCGGCTTGAAAGAGAGGGTGACGGCATGCTTGCCCGCCTTGACATTCATGGCACGCAGCACGTAGTTGACACGACCCAGCTCCACGGGCTGGCCATCGACCGTGGCCGTCCAACCAGGATAATAGATCTCAGAGAAGACAAGGACACCGCCCTTGTCGGAATTGACATCGTATGAAAGCTCGTTGGGCTCATAGCTCTCCAGCTGCACAACCGAGGTATTACCCTGCACGACGGCCTCGCCCAACTGTTCCTTGAAGCGCTTGTCGGCAACGGCCTCGTGGCGCAGGTTCAGCTTCGCCATACCGTCGAGCTCGGCATTGGCATTATCCACATAGTCGATGCGGTCCACGAACCAGGCGTTGCCGTAGGCGTAGGGGTTCATGACGGGAACGGTCTGACCGCCCTGCAACGGCATGATGACATACTTCATGTTCAGCATGTTCAGCACCGGCCAGATGCTATCGCCCGCCACCTGGGTCATATCGCCCTGTGCCTCGGCAATGGCCGGCATGAGCTTCTGCATCTCAGGCGAGATATACGCCTCGATGAGCTCCTGGTAGCGGCGCAGCTTGGCGGCATGATAGCCTCCGATGCTCTTGTGATAGTACGATGTCTCGTTTTCGTTGAAGGTGTTGGTGGAGAGGTTCAGCACACGGTAGTCCAACGACTTGTCCTGCAAGATCAGCTCGTCGGTGGCGGTCTTCTGCTGCGGCATCTCGCGCACGCTCTTCTCCACGAACATGTCATCGTTGAGATAGCGCTTGTTGACCACCCACATATCTACCAGACAGAGTGCCAGTACGCCGAAGATCATATAGTCGGCGCGAAGCTTTTTCTTCAGGAACAGCACCAGCAGCAACGTGCCAATGGCGATGATGGAGAACGAGCGCCAGCAATCAGACACGAAGAGGGTCTCTCGCATGCTGCGCAAATTGGTGAGCAACGGATTGAGATGCTCCGGCGGGAACTGGCTCAGGGCACGCATCTCCTGCGTTGAGACGTAGTCGGAGAAGAACACGCCCGGCATGATAGCAAAGAGCACACAAACACCCGCGGTCAATGCGAAGCTGATACCGATCGATCTCCACAGACGCTTCCCTTCAGCTCCTTGAACTCCTTTCCCCTCTTGAACTCTTTCAACCACCTCCTTCAACGCCATCATGGCCAAGAGCGGGATGGTGAACTCAGCGATGACCAGGATGGAGGCAACGGTGCGGAACTTGGAGTACATGGGGATGTAGTCGATGAAGAAGTCGGTCAGGCCCATGAAGTTCTTACCCCACGAAAGCATGATAGAGAGGATGGTAGCGGCCAAGAGTGCCCACTTCATGGGACCTTTCACAATCAACAGGCCCAGCACGAAGAGCATCAACACAAAGGCACCGACATAGACAGGGCCACTCGTCATGGGCTGCTCACCCCAGTACTGGCCCAACTGCTGATAGACAAACAAGTAGGTGTTATCAGCCTTCTGCATGGCTTTCTCGTTCTGGGAGAGGGGGATCGACGCACCGCCCTTGGTGTTCGGAACGAGCAGGGTCCACGTTTCGCCAATGCCATAGCTCCACTGCGTGATGTAGTCGCGCTCCAAACCGCTGTCGGTCTGGTTGGCATTGTTGGCCTTGACCAGTTCGCTCTTGCCACGCATGGACTCTTTCTGATACTGCCACGTGTGGTATAGGTTCGACAGGTTCACACAGATGCCGAGCGTGGCCGCGGCCGCACAAACGGCTGTCGCCTTGGCAAAACGCGCCATCTGCTTCTGGCGAATGGCATCCACCAGAAAAGCGAGAACCATCAGGAATATGACAAACAGGTAATAGTAGGTCATCTGCACGTGGTTGGCATAGACCTCGAAGGCGGCGAAGACCGCCGTCACAATAAAGCCCCACAAGAACTTTCCACGATAGGCAAGCACCATGCCGGCAATCATCGGAGGCAGGTAGGCCAAGGCCATCACCTTCCAGATGTGTCCGGCGGCAATGATGATGAAGAAATAGCTGGAGAAGGCCCATATCACTGAGCCGAGCATGGCCAGATACTGGCGGAAATCAAAGGCCCGCAACAGGATATAGAAACCTAAAAGATAGACAAACACGTACCAGACATTCTCCGGAAGCCACAGATGATAGGCATTGACAACCTGCTTCAGCACGTCGGTACTCTTATACGAAGGAGCCGTCTGATAGGTAGGCATGCCGCTGAACGTGGAATTGGTCCAGCGGGTACGCTCACCTGTCTTCTGCAAATACTCCAAAGCTTCCTGTCCCGCTCCGCGACCTGCCGACGAGTCGTGACGATACAAGATGCGTCCCTCCAAGTCAGCGGGCATGAAATAGGCAAAGGCTATTACCGCAAACAACACTACTGCCAGAATGTCCAGCAGATACTTCTTCAAAACACTCATATCTTTACATTAGATTAATTCCAATGCAAAGATACGATTAAGTGTTCACAACTGCAAGTTTTTACAAGAAAAACTGAAATATCAGGCAGTTTGTTACAAAGACGAGAGCACCGTCTCCACAAAGCGACGGGTCACCTGGAATGAATTTCTGGCAATGCGCTCCCAGAAATCATGATACATGGATGCATCGGTGTCGCGCAGGGGGATGTCGCTGATGACCCTGAACGAGATGAAAGGAACACCGCTGCGATAGCAGGTCTGCGCAATGGCCGCCGACTCCATGTCAATGGCTTTTGCCTCGGGGAACTTCTCCACGATGGAACGCATCTTCTCCTTCGAGTCAACGAACCAGTCGCCCGTGGCAATCAGTCCGAAGTGCATCGACAAGCCGTTCTGCTGTGCGGTAAACTCATCGGACAAGGTCTTGGCACACTGCAACAGGCGGGCATCGACGGGGAAACGGGCGGGCATGCCCTGCACCTGTCCATAGACGGTGGTGTCATCAATGGCCTTGCCGCAATAGACATCGTGATACACCAGCTCACTGCTCACCACGACATCCTGCACGTTGATGTCATCTCCGTTTCCACCGGCACATCCCGAAGAGATGATGACATCAGGGCAATGGGTATGAATCATCTGCAAAGCCCCAAGAGCCGCATTCACCTTGCCAATTCCACACTTCTCGACAATGACCTCCGTGCCATTGCCACACGAACTGAAAACAGACTTCAGCTGTTCCAGTTCCTTGTCCATCGCTACAATGATTCCAATTTTCATGTTGTCGCTTTTAAACATAAAATCCCCGATAATCGTTACGACTGTCGGGGATTCACACATTTTACATTATGATTATATTATTTGCTTTTCAGTTTGAACGAGTTTTCGATGCTCGTAATCTCATCGCAGAAGTTCCGGTCGATTTTCATGCGCTGCTCTACTTGCGTACAGCTATGGATGACCGTGCTGTGGTCGCGACCACCCACTAACTTTCCGATACGACTGGAGGGCATCTTGGTGTATTTCTGTGCGAAGTACATCGAAATCTGACGGGCCAGAACCAGTTCACGTTTCCTGCTCTTGCTGTTCACGGCCGATGCCGACACGTTATAGTGGTTGCACACGGTCTCGAGAATCTCATCCACAGTGAGAGGATGGTCATCTACCTTCACGGCACGCTTGATGACGCGCTCGGCCAGTCGCATGTCGATATGGGTGTTATAGACTACGCTATAGGCTAACAGAGAGGTTACGACACCCTCCAAGTCGCGCACGCTGCCGTTGGCGGTGGAGGCCACAAACTCAATGACATCCTCGGGAATCTGCAGTCCGTCACGACGAATCTTGCTATTGAGAATATCCCTGCACAGCTGCACATTGGGCTTTTCCAGCTCCGCAATCAGTCCGCAGGCAAAACGTGTGAGCAAGCGGTCGGGCATTCCCTTCAGGTCAATGGGCGGACGGTCGCTGGCCAAGATGATGCGACGGCCATTGCGGAACAGGTGGTCAAAGATGTGGAAGAACGTCTGCTGTGTACGCTCAGCTCCTATCCACTCCTGAATATCATCGACAATCAGCATGTCAATGGTCTGATAGAAGCTGATGAAGTCGTTGATGGTATTCTGGCGAACCGCGTTGGTATATTGTACCTGGAACAAGCGGGCACTCACATACAGGATGCGCTTCTGCGGATAAAGCTGCTTGGTCTTGTTGCCAATGGCATTGATCAGGTGCGTCTTGCCACATCCCGACGGTCCGTAGATGAACATGGGGTTGAACTGCGTCGTGTTGGGATGCTCGGCTATCGACATGCCCACGGAACGGGGCAGTTTATTGCTCGCCCCCTCAATGAAGTTAGAGAATGTCTGATGGGGATCCAACTGCGAATCAATATCCTGGGGCTTGGCGGCATCGAGCACGGTGGGCGACTGGTTGGCACGCGTGGTCGGCTTCTGCGCCACATGCGTCTCAACATCCTCTCCCTCGACATCCTGTGTGATATTATGCTCTCTGTCGGTGACAATACGGTAAGACAAACGCACACCCTCGCCATATACACGTCTCAGTACTGTGCTCAACAAATCCACATAGTTCTCCTCCAGGTACTCATAGACGAAAGGGCTCGGTACCTGAACCAGCAGCGTCCGCGTCGTTTCATTGAACGACTCGCAGACGATGGGCTTGAACCATGTGTTAAACTGCTGTGACGAAACGTTCTTGCTGATGAGCGCAAGGGTCTTGTCCCACGCAGTGTTAGGACTTGTCTTCATTATACTTATTTATATATTGGCGGAAGGATTTAGGTTATGTGTATAGCACAGGCAATGGATGGATACCTGTGGGTCTCACCTGACTTTCCGCTTGCAAAATTATGAAAGATTTTTGAATCCCACAAATCTTTTCTCGGAGCCGTTTTTTGTTCGTTTTTGTTAAAATCCTGAATTACAAAGGGTTTTAGTCATATTGTCTTTAAATGTTATTCTACACCCTATTTGCAGTTTATAACAACTTGTGAATCAAAAGGTTAGAAATAGTACGCAACAAAACAGGCTCTGTGAAACGATTTTCCCCGATAGCAATCATTCGTATATATAGAAACGGCCTGCGAGGTTTTCGCAGGCCGTGAAACAAAAACTTTGTTATTTAGACGAAATTTATTTTACTTATCTTTTTTGCCAAAGATAGAGAAATGCACATAGCGTTTGGGATGGCTCTTGAGATCGGTGAGCAGCGAGTCGGCACTGGAGACCGTTGTATTCAGCGTCGTATAGAGCTTGGTATCGTTCATCAGAAGGCCGAGCGTTCCCTCCTTGCTATTCATCTTGTCCGTCATCTGTTGCACATTGGCAATGGTCTGATCGACTTGCTCCATGGTCTTTGCAATGTCAACGGCAGCGAGATTGGCCGTCAATGTCTGGGTATTGTCAAGCACCGCATTGGTCTTTTCCATCATGACCGGCATCTGCGTATTCAGTCCTGCCATCAACACATTCAGCTGCTGTGACGAAGTAGTGAGGTTGGCCGTCACGGTTTCCACGTTGTGCAGCGAGTGTTGCAACGCCGGGTCAGCTAACAACTGGTTCAGACTGGCCAGGATGGAATCGAGCTTGGGCAGCATCTGCTCCACAGCGGGAATCATGGCCGACAGCTTTCCCATCGCACCGGAGTTGATGTCGCCTACGATGGTGTCGCCAGACTGTATGCGCTCACGAGGATTATTGGCCAAGAGCAGGTTCATCTTGACGTTTCCCATGAGGTCACTCACAATCTCTGCGGAGGAGCCACGGGGAATACGCAAGTCGTCATCCACCGTGAAATGCACCACAACTTCCTGATTGGTAGCATAATCGTACTGAATATCACGAACCACACCCACCTGATAGCCATCGGCAAAGATGGGGTTGGAGGCCGACAGTCCGCTGATGTCCTTGAATTTGACATAATAGTCAGCGGAATTCGAGAAGAGAGAGATCCCTTTCATGAAATTCAAACCCACATAAAGCAATACGATGGCTACAATGGCAATGAGGGCGATTCTTATTTCCTTGCTCAACTTACTCATATCTTCATTTCTGTTTTATATTTTCTTTATTTCTTGTTGCGATGCTCCCTGAACTCCTGAATGGCAGCCCGAACATCGGTCTTCGTCCCGTTTCGGAAAGCAATGATGAATGCCTCAGGGAATTTTTCCACCAGCTGTTTCCGCAGACGGTAGATCTCATTGTAGTCGGTAGAGGCACCGCATGTGTATTTCACCAAGCCTCCTTCTTCATAGAAATCAACGTCGCTCTGACCTTTCAGCTTCTTGTCGCCGGCTTTCAGACGAACCGACGAGGCCAGAATCTGAACCTTGAAGACGGGGAGCCCGTCGTTGGACACAGCGTCTTCCTTGGGTTTGGCCACAGGCTCTGCAACCACGGGCTCTGGTTCCTTCGGCTTGGCAACCTCCACAACCTCCTCTTTCACGGGCTGGGGGTCGGGCTTCACTTCCACAGGCGTGGAGACAGTACCACCCGAATGGTACTTGTTCTTATAGGCTACAAAGGCGTTGTACATGCCACGGGCATAAAGATCCGTGGAACTGGAGGCATTGAGGA
Organism: uncultured Prevotellaceae bacterium; assembly: GCA_902800185.1. Classification (GTDB taxonomy): domain Bacteria; phylum Bacteroidota; class Bacteroidia; order Bacteroidales; family Bacteroidaceae; genus Prevotella. The sequence continues at coordinate 30,713 of CADCDK010000018.1, read as the reverse complement.
AGCGCTCCTCATCGGGCGTGGAGATGAAACCCAACTCCAACAAGCAACCGGGCATCGAGGTCAGTCGCAGCACCGCCAGGTTGTTCTGATGGGCACCCATGTTCTGCCGACCCGTGGCGGAACAGATGTTCCGCTGCATCAGCTTGGCCAACTCGACACTATGCTCCATGTTGTTATCTTGGATAAACTCGAACATGATGCTGCTCTCTGGTGAGTTCGGGTCGAAACCATGATACGTGGTCTTATAGTCTTTCTCCAAAAAGATAACGGAGTTCTCGCGCTTGGCCACTTCCAAGTTCTCCTGGATGCCCCGCTTTCCGGTTGTCTCTCCACGTCCTAAGGTATAAGTCTGCACGCCATAGGCAATTCGCTTGCCAGGCAAGGCATTGATATGTACGGAGATGAAGAGGTCGGCCTTATTGCGGTTGGCAATCTCTGCCCGCTGCCAAAGCTCCAGAAAGACATCCGTCTTGCGGGTATAGACGACTTTCACATCGGGACAGTTGCGCTCAACCATCTTTCCAAAAGCCAACGCGTATCTCAACGTGAGGTCTTTCTCTTTGGAAATCTTACCTACACACCCTGCGTCCCTACCGCCATGACCGGCATCGATGACCAGCGTGAACCGCTTGGCGGGTGCAGCCGTAACGACAAGACACAACAAAAGTGCAGCCAAAAGACAAAGGAGCTTCCTCATGATGGTATAATGATTCTGTATGTTTAAAATATTTCGTTTCATCATTGTTTGTTCAGACTTTCAACAGGAATGGTCATTGACGAGCCTCACCTCTACGCCCGCTCCCTCCGAATCACTCCCCATGGGCGGGTTGCTCTTGCAGAGCGAGATGTCGAGTGAGCGTATCTGGGGGAACTCACGAAACAGGCGCTCCCCAATCCGGCCGACCACATGTTCCAACAACGCACTGGGAACACCCATCTCATGCCGCACCATCTCAAAGACGGCAGCATAGTTGAGCGTATCGGCAACATCATCGGTCCGCATGGCACGCGACACATCATAGTCGGCCTTCAGGTTCAGCACATACTCACCGCCCACCAACCGCTCCTGCGGCAGTACGCCATGATAGGCATAGAACCTGACATTGCGCAGGAAGATGCTACTCTGAACCAGTTTCATCCCTCTATTCTTCAACGTCGGTGGAACCCTCTGCCGTATATTTCTTCAGTGCGCGCTCCACACCGACTTTCCAGGTGTTGATGCTTTCGTCCTTCAAGGTGAGCGAACCCACTAACTTGACGACCTGCTCGATAGGCATGCCATAGCGCAAGACACCGGAAATGAGCTTGGCGTAGTTCCAGTATTCCTGATTGAACTTCTCACTCAGTCCCTCAACAGTGGTCTTGTAACCACGTTTGTTCTCAAACTGGAAATCGTAGCGTTTGCTGCCATCTTCGTTCACCTGCTTGATAATCTTTCCTTTCGTGACGGTCTTGGGCAGAACAATTCCTTCTTCATCATCCTGCAGACCTGTGAAGATTTCATAGGGCCGACCATTGAGCAGTCCGACAAAGGCAACCCACTTCTCCTTGTTGTTCTGGAAACGAACAACATCGCATTCCAGCTCTTTGGGACGAGCTTCATAATTCTGATTGTCCATATACATTATTATATATATAAAGTGCGTGCAAAGTTACAATTTACTTTTGAGTTGTGAAACATTTTTGGCAATTTTATATAAAAAGATTTGCTGCTTGTTTACTTTTTTGGAAAAATTAGCGTACCTTTGTGCAAATAAACTTTCCTAAAAATGAAAACAATACTGACAAGAAGGAGCATCCGGAAATACCAATCGAGAGAAGTTGACAACCAGTTGCTGCAACGCCTACTGACGGAAGCAGAACGCACCCAGACCATGGGCAACCTACAACTGTACAGCGTCATCATAACGCGCGACGAAGCGATGAAAGAGCAGCTTGCGCCAGCGCACTTCAACCAGCCGATGGTGAAAGGAGCTCCTGTCGTGCTGACCTTCTGCGCCGACTTCCGTCGCACCACCTTGTGGGCCGAGCACCGAAAGGCATCACCAGGATACGACAACATGCTTTCATTCCTGAATGCCGCTACCGATGCCCTACTCTACTGCCAAACGTTCTGCAACCTGGCCGAAGAAGAGGGACTGGGACTTTGCTATCTGGGCACCACGGTCTATATGCCCGAGACCATTATTGACATACTGAAACTGCCACGACTGGTATTCCCCGTAGCCACCATCACCGTCGGCTGGCCCGACGAACAGCCACCGCTCTCCGACCGATTACCCTTGGAATCCATCATCCATCAAGAGACTTACGAGGACTACACGCCGGAGCGTATCGACCGTTTCTATGCCGAGAAGGAGGCCTTGCCCGAGAATCAGGAATTTGTACGCATCAACAACAAGGAGACGTTGGCACAGGTGTTCACCGACTGCCGCTACACACGACGCGACAACGAAGCCCTGTCAGCCACGCTGATCAAGGCTCTGAAAAGACAAGGGTTCTACGAGTAAGCAAAGAAGGCAGTACCCCCTATTCCACAGGAACAATCTCGAACCAGAAAGGCTCACTGCTCGTGAAGCCGATGAATCGCCCGTCGGGGCTTACCGTCCAGTAGTCGGTACCACCGTTCTGTGCGTTACGAATAGCGTAGCGACCGTCCTTCAGCGTCAGTTCGTAGGTGTTCCAATTCTCGTTATAGGGATTAGCACCGAAGCGTCCCACCTCGTTCAGGTAGCGCCGTGCCTGATTGTTCACCAGTTGATAGCGTCCTGTGTTGGCATTCAGCGTGATGGTCCACTCCTGTCGCTGCGGATTGATGGTGTCGCGCTCGGCAATCCACGCTGCCTGCAGGTTGGGTTGGCGCGGGTCGGTATCGGTCAGGTATTTCCCGTTGGCCTTGATGAAATAGGTTCCCTGGGCAAGCAGTTGCTGCGGGAACACGTCTGCGCCATAGTCCGACTGCTGTTTGTAGGTCTCGATAAGGGTCTGCGTCTGTTCCTTGAGCCACGGCTCCACAAAATTAGTCGCCACGACAGGAGAAGCAATCTTGATGCTACCGGGGAAGTCGCGGGAACGCAAGTCACGCTGTGTCTCTGTCTGTTTCTGATAGCTCTGGTAGTTTCTCACAAACATCCGCTCCATCAAGTGATGATAGCCCTTGACTTGCTCTGTCTCTCCCATGCCTTTCAGGTTCTTCCGCATGGCGAGAACACTGAGTCCACGCTCGCCCGTAGCCCTCATCGACTGTACCCACGGACGGATTTCCGCACTCAGTTCCGGCTGACTCTGATCGTCCAGCAGTTCATCGGCATCATGGATAAGTCCCTGAAAGTAAGCCTCCAGTTTCTCTTCGTCACCGACAACAGCCTGGAAAAGGGGTGACTCCCCTTCGCGTCGCAGTCCATGACCGGTGATGCCTAAATCCACATTGTTCTCGCAGAACGTGCGGAAAGCCTCATGGTGCGCTGGCATCAGGTAGTCGATGGCACGTTCCCAAGAGCATTGGTCGTTGTATTGCCGGGGATTCCATGTATAGTCAGCGATGCTATAGAGCGACAGCTTCGAAGCCTCGCAGTATTCCATGGGGTTCGAGCAGAAGCCGCTCACCATCTCTCCGATGTCGAGTCCATTGCCGTAGGTCTTACCCATGAGCAGGTGGTCAATGCAGTAGTCGGTCACTGGATAATTGAGCCAGATGTATGCCTTCCGCTTGATCTGGGCGTTGATCCATTCCATATCGGCACGGTCAATCATGTCGATAACCGTGGCACCTGTCCACATGATGCGCACCTCGGGATACATCACCGTGCCTAATGTGTTCAGATAGGGACCGCCCGACCAGCTCTTGTTGTACTGCGTAGGACACATCATCAACGGTTCCACATCGCTATGCTTCCTGACGAACTCATCCGTCATGTAGTTGAGCAGTGCGGCCTGCTTTTCGCCACGCGCTCCCTCACCGCCAATGTCATCGAAGAACACACAGAACGAGCGCACGCCAATGTCGTACATCCGCTCACACTTGCGCACAATGGCCAGGCTGTCATCAAGGTTCCAACGAATATCACCACCGGGATGAATGGCCCACACAAATTTCACGTGGTTCATCCGCGCACGCTCGATGAGCTGCTTCATACGCTCGATCTCCTCCGAGGGATAGGGGTCGCGCCAATGACTGCGGTGGTAGGGGTCGTCCTTCGGACCATAGACAAACACGTTCATCTTCTGTTCGCCCATGAAGTCAAACAGGCGCAAACGGTCCTGATGACTGTAGGGATTGCCATAATAGCCCTCTATCACTCCGCGCTCAGGCATCTGCGGATAGTCGATGACCTCCGTGGCGGTGAGCAACGTATCGGAAAGCATCTGCAACAAGGTCTGCACGCCATAATAGGTGCCCGCCTCGTCTCTGCCGGCAACCACGATCTCACGCTGCGAAAGCGAGAGATAGTAGCCCTCGGACTGAGTGGGGATGCGTCGCTGCACACGCTTCACGGCTTTCTCGCCACACTCCCCTATATAAATAGGTATAGACTGCTTGCTCTCTGATATGGACAGACGACTACACAGAAGGGACACGGCTGATGCGTCAGCCGAACCCTGCCCGACCAAGCGAAATGAAACAGGACGGACAAAAGTCGTGCCTTCAGATGGACGGACCATCTGAGGAACGGGTGACAAGACAGACTGAGCATTTGCGACAGTGCAAGAAAAAAGAGGAAGCAACATGGTCAACACACTGCCCCACAGACGATGAACGGATGAACGGCTGATAGTCATAGGCTTTCAAAATCTTTTTATTATATCCGCAAAGTTACGAAAAGTTAAGCGAAAAGCCAAAAAAACGAAGAAAAACACAACTTTTATTTACCAATTAACCTTAATTAACAATAAAAACGAAGTACGTAACATTTATTTCCTTATATTTGCAGCGAAATATAGAAAAAACTGTTATTAAATAACGTATTAATTAATTAACATTTACAATTATGAAGAAACTTTTAGTTGTAGCAGCTATTCTGCTGGGTGCAGTAACTGCAAACGCTCAGAATGAAGTAGGTCAGATCTCTATCGCTCCGACCATTGGTTTGAACTATGCCAAGATTACCATGGACAAGCAGGAGTTCGCTCCGTTCTTCGAGGTTGGTGCCAACGCTGAATATGGTATGACTGAGAAGCTCGGTATTTCTGCAGGTGTGTTCTACTCTCTGCAGGGTTCTAAGGACAAAGAAGCTGCCCCGGGGTATAAAAAAGAGAAGACTAAGACTTCTTACATCAATGTGCCCATCCTGGCTAACTACTATGTTTGGAATGGTCTCGCTGTGAAGGCTGGTGTACAGCCTGGCTTCCTGCTTTCAGCAAAATATGGCAGCACGGACGTGAAGAAAGATGCTAAGAAGTTCGACCTCGGCATTCCCGTAGGTGTTTCTTACGAGATTTCTAACTTCGTTGTTGACCTCCGCTATGTATTCGGTCTGACCAAGACTGCTAAAGAGAGCGATCATCAGAAGGCTGGTAAGAACCAGGTTATCCAGCTCACCGCTGGTTACAAGTTCAAACTCTAATATCCTTGATAGAACAAGAGTTTAAAACTTAGAAAAGCAATAGGTGGTCAGAGTTTCGGCTCTGACCACTTTTTTTTCGTTTTTTGTTTTCGCATGTCAAAAGAACTTTGTATCTTTGCGTCCGAAATTGTTGAGACTAAACTTTCGACTTATATTTTCTATTAACATAAAAAAAAATGACAATGAAACTAAACAGTTTAAAAATGATGGGAGGGATGATTCTTTCCCTTGTGTTCGGCATGACCGTATTCACTTCTTGTAGCAGCGACAGCGACGGTGGAACCAACCTTACCGACGCCAAGTATGAGAGCACCGCTGCCAAGTACGAAATTCAGGGAAGCAACGCTCCCTACTCTTCTATCGAGCTAACCGCCAGTGGTGACTACATCATCATCAAGAACAGTCTGGCAGCTTCTCGCCCCTTTGCACTGACCGACAAGATTGCCTCTAAGTTCATCGCCCGTCCCGTTGAGGAAACCCGTGGTTATGCCAGCCCCATCATCCATGGCAAGTACACCAAGATCAGCGACACAGAATATAAGCTGGAAGGCTTCGGAACCATTACCATTTCAGAGAGCACAGGCGGTGCTTACTCTTTGGAGATTACCGAAACTGGTAAATCTACCTACACCCTCACAGCAGCCAAAGCAACCCAGGCCCCCACTTCTGATATAACCAAGAACCTGTGCCGCACCTGGAGCTTTGCCAGCTACCGCATCGAGATGACCGTACCCAACTTGGGTAAAGTGCTCGACGGTGAATATACCTTCAACGATGAGGGCACCGATCGTCTGAACCGCGACCTTTACAATGTATTTAAAAGCTACGGCGCTATCAATATGACCTATGAACAATTCCTGAAGAGCGGCGGTGCCGTAAAGATCGATGCCAGCGATATGCCCGAGAGCGTTATTTTCACCAAGACAGGAACCTACATGGTGCTTTATGCCAATGAGACGCTGGCTGTTGCCACATGGACCTGGAGTGATGAGAGCAAGGGAATCCTGCGCTATTCTTGGGACTACAGCGACATGTACAGCAAAAACAAGTCTGGAAACGTTGAAGTTTCGTTCCGTGGCAATCAGCTGACTTTCCGTGAGACATACAAAGATGAAAGCTCGACTGGAAATTCCAACAAAGTGGAAGGTGTTTTTACCTACTACATGAATGAAGTCAAATAGAATACTTTTTGATTGAAATAACTCAAGTGGGGGATGTCTTCTGAGAAGCGTCCCCCACTTTTTTTATTTCTTTTGTAGGCTGTGTCGGGAAAAAGCTGTAATTTTGCACTCACAAACGTCGATTGAAACGAAAGAATCATGAATTTAGTGCGTACGAAAAAACTCATATTGATAGCAGCCATCCTGCTTGGGACGGCAACTGCAAACGCTCAGAACAAGGTTGGTCAGCTCTCCTTGGCTCCGACAGTGGGTGTCAACTACTCCAAGGCAAACAGACCTGGTGAGAAGTTTGTTGCCAGTTTTGTAGGTGGAGTCAATGCCGAGTATGGCTTATCCGAAGACTTTGGTGCAAGTGTGGGTGTGTATTACTCAATGCTTGGGTCGAAGGTTAAAAACGAGGAGGGTAGTGCCAAGATCAAGCTGAATTATATAGCAATGCCCATCTTGGTCAACTACTATCCCTGCAAGGGTCTGGCTTTCAAGGCAGGCGTGCAGCCCGAATACTTGTTGAGTGCCAAAGACGAAGACTTGGATGTCAAGAAGAAATGCCGAACATTTGTCTTGAACATCCCTGTGGGAGTTTCTTATGAGCTTGCCAACATCGTGGTTGACCTGCGGTACGTCCATGGCACGCAACGGTTCAACAAACATGGTGAACCCTTTAAGTTTAAACATTGCTTCCAAGCCTCAGTCGCCTATAAGTTCAAGTTCTAAGTTTTCTTTCTATCGCCTATATGAATTACGAGGAAATCAAGGATCAGCGGATTGCCGTACTGCTTTCGGGTGGTGTGGATAGCAGCGTCGTTGTCTATGAGTTTGCCCGCATGGGGCTCCATCCCGACTGCTTCTACATCAAGATTGGACCCGAGGAGCAAGAGGACTGGGACTGTTCCTCGGAAGAGGACTTGGAGATGGCCACCGCCGTAGCCCATCGCTATGGTTGCAGGTTGGAGGTGATTGACTGTCACAAAGAATATTGGGAGCAGGTGACGCGCTATACCATGGAGAAAGTGAAGGCGGGCTACACGCCGAATCCCGACGTGATGTGCAACCGCCTGATTAAGTTTGGCGCCTTCCACGAGAAGCGCGGACATGAGTACGACCTCATTGCCACAGGGCACTATGCACAGACGGAGTGGATAGACGGACAGAAGTGGCTCACCACCAGTCCAGACCCCGTGAAGGACCAGACCGACTTTCTTGCCCAAATCTACGACTGGCAGTTGCGCAAGGCGCTCTTTCCCATTGGCCACTATATGAAGGATGAGGTAAGGGAGATTGCCGAGCGTGAGCATTTGGTCAACGCCCGTCGCAAGGACTCACAGGGAATCTGCTTCCTTGGCAAGATAGACTACAACGAATATGTGCGCCGTTACCTCGGCGAGCAACCAGGCGACATCATCGAACTGGAGACCGGACGGCGCATCGGCGAGCACCGGGGACTTTGGTTCCACACCATCGGTCAGCGCAAGGGACTCGGACTCGGAGGCGGTCCGTGGTTCGTCGTGAAAAAGGATGTAGCAAAAAACATCCTGTTCGTAAGCCACGGTTATGATCCGGAAACGGCTTACCAACAGGATTTCCGCGTGGCAGACTTCCATCTGCTCACACCTTGTGAGCTACCGATGGCTGTCACCTTCAAAATTCGTCATACCCCTGAGTTCCATCGGGCACGCATCACTCCCACAGACAACAACACGCTGATGGTGCATGCCGACGAACCGATACACGGCGTGGCTCCCGGTCAGTTCTGTGTACTCTACGACGAGCAGCACCACCGCTGCTTCGGCTCAGGCGAGATCACCCTTTAAGGTGATCTTCGAACAACCCTTACCTTTTATTTAACAAGAACTTTCGTCACCGTTCCATCAGCCTTTCGGATGATGTTCAGGCCACGTTGAGGTGCGGGGATGCGCTGTCCGTTGATGGTATAGACAGCCTCACCCTGTAACGACTGGGCGGGCTGCTCCATGCTCTCAATGCCCAAGGGAACATTCTTCATAATCTGTTCCTTCGTGACGACAATGAAGGTCTGGGCATAGCCGTTGCCAGCGGAGAAGGACTCGTCCTCAAAGAGGATTGCCACGTCGCCATTGGGAAGCTTCACCATAGTGGAATAAGCAGAGCCTCCCGTCTGAATGTTCATCAGATTGGTCCATGTCTGTCCCTCGTCAAGGCTGCGACTAAGCGTAAGGTTCTGTCTTGAGCCTGAGTTGATATAGGAATGCAGCATCACGTTGGCACCATCCTCGGCAGAACGGCTGTGTACAAGGATGTCGGCGTTGCAGGCGTTGCCAGTGATGGAATTGGTACGCCATTTCGTACCCCATCCCGTAGCATCGGCCTGACCGATGTTGAAGCCTCGGTCTCCACTTTGGCGCACGGAGACGATCAGTTTTCCATCATTGAGCTGTTCCAGTTTCGACTCGTCACAACCTGCGTATGCGTTTTCGGGACCCAGCGTCCAGCTCTCACCATTATCCTTCGATGCAAGGATGTAGCACTGTGGTGTGCCGTGATCGTCATTGGTCAGGCAGTTGGTGGTGAACATCACGGTTCCGTCGAAGGTCGTCAGACCCTTACCCGATGAAATGAAATTGCCATAGAAGCCCAACTGATTGGTCTTGTTGTTGACAAGATCGGTGAAGTTCGACGTGTAGAGCTGTCGGGGCGAGGTCCATGTCAGTCCGTTGTCATCACTGGTACAGATGACAGCCCACTTCATGCCGTTCCAGTACATCACCGAGCCGGCAGCCATGACACAGATGAGTCGGCCGCTCTGGGTGCGGGCAAGTGCCGCGTCACCATATCCGTAGTTAGCCTGTGTGGAGCCATCGCCGGCAGCAATAATCTTCTGTGCCGACCACGTGTGTCCGCCATCCTCACTGCGACGCACGCTGACATCTATCTTGTGACCGCCCAGGTCGGCATTGCTGTTATAGCGGCGGTCCATGGCGACGACAATGTTGCCTTCCTGGTCAAGAATCATGGCGGGGATGCGATAGAAACGACAGTTGTCGGTGGTGGGCACGTAAGCAAAACTCTGCGTGGCGAAAATCTTCGCCGTGCCCGAGGGGTTGCCGATGGTACTCACGTTGAGCGTTCTCTCCTCTCCATTGTCAGTATAGATAATCTGGCGGATAACGGCATCGATGGTTTGACCGATGGTTGCTTCCTCCTTCACCCTTGCGGTAATCCAGAGATAGTTGTCACCCGGTACGAGCTGATAGTCATCCAGCGGCAAATCGACACTATTCGAGCTGAATTCACTCACCTCGCACAGTTTCGTGGGATTCTCCACGGCATAGAACTCCGGATTGGTGGTCTGATAGACTTCCACGGCATCGATGTTCGGACGCGTGTTATTGGGCAGGGTGACAGCGAACTTCGTGGGATGCACGTCCGCATTGTTGAATCCCATCATACTGACGCGCAGGAGAACGTCGCGCTTGTTGCCGCGTCCCGTGGTCTGGAAGCCCTGTTTCACATTCACCTCACTGAGCATCAGACCTGCCGAGGCTTTCTCCATCTGCTGTCGGATGGCATCCGTAATGGCAGTCTTGCTGTCAAGGCAGAAGGGCACGCCTTCGTCGTTTGCACTGTAATAGTCGATGGCAGGCCCCTCGTAGGTGTTGCTGATGGAGAGGTAGGTGTTGGTATCGGCTGTGCGGATGGAGAACTGTTTGTTGCCCAATGGTGTCACCTTGATGGCGACCTTATTGGGTGTAAACATCCAAGTCTTACCGCCCTTCAGCGTGTAGTATGTACCTGCGGCCAAAGGCTCAATGTAGCGTTGGCGTCCTACATTATAAATATAATAAGTATCCTCCTCGCCTGTGGGGATGAAGACCCACTGGTGGTGTTCCTCGGCTGCCTCAGGTGCATTGGTAACGCCTGTGGACCAGACGAACATGGCCGACTTTGACGGACAGGAATAGAGTTCTCCGCGTCCGTTGGCATTCACGACATGATAGGAGAACCCTTCCTCGATGGTGCTCTCGAAAGTGGGTTCGGCGGTAATGGTGTGTTGCGTGGCGTCAATGGTGAACTCCCATTCGCCAGCAGCACCCGTCAGGCTGAAGTCTGCGGCCGTAGGCGTCGTGCCCTTCACGAAGAAGAAGGTACCTCCGTTATAGACCGTACTAATTCCTTTGCGGGATGAGTTGGAGCAGGTCACACGCGGATTGTTGATGACCTCACCCGCTGCCGTGGCATTCGAGATGTTGACGGTCCATGTGTCAAACGCCTCGTCAAAGTTGATACGGCTGACGGCATAGCGGGAGCCACTGGAAGCGGCCGCCTTCCCCCAGATATGGTCCAACGACGGGAAATAGCACCAATAGCTGGCAAACTGGAATCCATTGGCATCATGGGCAATGGTGATATTCACCGGTGAGACGGAAGCCGTGGCACTGGCACTCATATAGTGTCCGTTGGCGGAACGTACACGGAAGCTCGTTCCATTGCGCTCGATATACACATAATAGGTAGGATCATCGATAGCAGGGGTGGAAGGAGTCGCCTGCACGAAGAGCGGATAGCTGTTCGAGGCATTCTGTCTGTACTCGGTCTCACGGTTATGAATATATCGTCCAACATAGTCGGCACTGGTGTACTTGATGTGATACCAGCCTGTGGTCAAGTTGCTTGTCGAGGTTATCTCGGTCTCATCTATGGCATAGGATGACTGTGTACCGAATACAAGTGCTATGGCTGTAAACAGCAACACCATGATTGAATGAAACTTTTTTTGATACATAGGTCTTATGGTTTTTTGATTCTTATTTAGGCTGATAGGCTTATTTGGGTTCAAATTTACGCAAAAGTTTTCATATTCCGACGTTTTCTCCCAAGAAAAATATGAGAAGTGCGAAAAAATTCATACTTTTGCAATTCATTATGAACAATAGGGGTACTTGTAGAACCCCCTTTAACAAAACAAGAAAAATGAGTGATACAAGAAAAGATGAGGGGCTGAAGCTCCTCGGTTCCGAGACCCAGTACAGCGACCAGTATGCACCGGAAGTACTGGAGGCGTTTGCCAACAAGCACCCCGACAATGACTATTGGGTGCGATTCAATTGTCCAGAGTTCACCAGCCTGTGCCCCATCACCGGCCAACCTGATTTCGGAGAAATGCGCATCTCGTATGTACCCGACAAGCGCATGGTGGAGAGCAAGAGCCTGAAGCTCTATCTCTTCTCTTTCCGCAACCATGGCGACTTTCATGAGGACTGTGTCAACATTATCATGAAAGACCTGATTCGTCTGATGGACCCCAAGTACATTGAGGTGACGGGCTTCTTCATGCCCCGTGGCGGTATCAGCATCCACCCCTATGCCAACTATGGCAGACCGGGCACCAAGTGGGAACAGTTTGCTGAGGAACGGCTTCTGCGCCGCGAATAACAAGCTTTGCGCCAATTATTTCTCAATGGCAAAGAGCTGATGCCATGAGAGGAACCGTTCTACTCCCTCAGAGCCGAACTTCTCGAGGCTGCGCAGGACGTGTTCAAAGGATTTCTCTTGCTCTGGACGGGTTTTTGAAAAAAACTTGTCGGCATAGCAAATCACCTTTTCTTCCATTGTCTCAGGCAAAAAATCCTGATGAGGCAATGGAAGATTTTGTCTTTCTATCTCCTCCTTAGCCAGTCCGGCTCCCGTATGCCGCTCACAGACACGGGCAAAAGGCTCCAAGGTAGAATCGAGCCCCCTTAGCATGGCAGCACCAAGACGCCCATGACAGATATAGGGCTCAGTACCGAAGCATTGGATGCCCGGCGCATGGCAACGGATGATACCGATGTCATGAAGCATAGCGGCCACCTCAACGAAACGGCTATCCAAAGACAGTTCCGGGTGAGCAGAGCAAATGGCGAGAGCCTTGTCAGCCACGCCACGGCTATGAACCACAAGGATGGTCTTCAGGGCTGTCTCTTCCTCGCCATAAAAATGTTGGATGATTTGCTGGTAGTCCATGCTTCTTCTTTTTATGCCAATTGTAATTGCAGGGCTTTGCTGAGTTTCCGTATAGCAGGATTCTCCTTGTTGAGCAGGTCGAAGACCTCCTTGCGGCTGAGAATGGGCTTGATCTCGTCCATGTCAGCCAAGCGGATGGTCAGGTCAATACCGCTATGGTGCAGGGTGTTGATGAGCGTCACACGGATGCGCCCTTTGATCTCATTGACCTGATTGAGCAGCAACTGATTGTCAACAGCCAATTCCACATGCGGATAGTCGGTGATGCGCGGATGCAGGTTCTTCATTCGCTGCGCCAATGCAGTGAACTTCTGCGGCATGCGATTGCACATGGACAGCCACTGCAGCTCAAGTTCTTCTTGCGTAAATTGTGCTTGTTCTTCTTCATTGGTAACCTCCGGCTCCGCCTGTGCGGTAGCAGGAGTATCGCTTTTGAGAAGAGAGCTGAAAGTGGTACCCAACGAACCGATTTTCAGGCGTTGGCGTACAGGAGCCGTAGGCTTTTCCTCGTTCCTGATGACGGGTTCTTCTTTTCTCTTGGCTCTTTCCTCTTTCCTTTCCTCTCTTCTCCGTTCAGCCCCGGCCACCTGTGCTGCCGGTCTTGGCTGAACGCTTGACATGAGTTTCTTAAACAGGGATTTCAATCTCTTGGGGCTACGCCCCGCCGCAGGCACATCGCTGTCCTCGGGCTGTGTGAGCTGTCCGATTTGTATCAAAGTGAGCTCAACGAGCAGACGCTTGTTGGACGACTGTCGATAGTTGATGTCACATTGGTTGGCCAGTTTCAGAGCCTTATACAGGAACTGGGTGGGGCACTTCTGCGCCTGTGCCTGAAAGCGTTCACGCTGTTGCTGGCTCACCTCGAGCAAGGGCAGTGTCTGTGCGTCCTTCGCCATCAGCACATTGCGTACATGAGAAGCCAGGCCCAACACCAAGTTGCCACCGTCAAAGCCCTTTCCGATGAGCTGATTGAGCAGGACCATCATCTCACTCACCTTGTTCTCCAATGCCAAATCGACGAAACGGAAGTAGTTGTCGGCATCCAGCACATTCAGGTCTTCAATGACCTTCTGATAGGTGATGTTGCCCTGACAGAACGAAACCGCCTGGTCAAAGATAGAGAGCGCGTCGCGCATACCACCGTCTGCCTTCTCCGCAATAATGGCCAATGCCTCCTCTTCGTAGCTAATGCCCTCCTTCTCTGCCACACTCTTCAGGTGGTTGATGGTGTTCTGCACGGTCATCCGCTCGAAGTCGTAAATCTGACAACGGGAGATGATGGTGGGTAGAATCTTGTGCTTCTCGGTCGTGGCGAGAATGAAGATGACATGTGCTGGCGGCTCTTCCAATGTCTTCAGGAAAGCATTGAACGCCGCTGTGGAAAGCATGTGAACCTCGTCGATGATGAACACCTTATACTTGCCGACCTGCGGCGGTATGCGGGTTTGGTCCATCAAGGCCTTGATGTTCTCCACCGAGTTGTTCGATGCTGCGTCCAGCTCGAAGATGTTGTAGGAACGCTGCTCGTTGAATGCCTGACAGCTCTCGCACTGATTGCACGCCTCCCCCTCTTCGGTGGGCGACATGCAGTTGATGGCCTTGGCAAAGATGCGGGCGCAAGTGGTTTTTCCAACCCCTCGCGGACCACAGAAGAGATAGGCATGAGCTAACTTTCCGCTCTTGACCGCATTCTTCAGCGTCGTGGTAAGAGCCGACTGCCCCACCACACTGTCAAAAGACATCGGGCGATACTTTCTCGCCGAAACAATGTATTCTTCCATATTGATACCTTATTCGTTGTCGATTGTCGGAATATTTTCCTTGCAAAAGTAATAAAAAAATATGAATTACGGATGATGTATTATGAATTAAATTCGTACCTTTGCATCCAGAACGATTCTTTTTCCCCAAGACATGGCCAACAAAATAGGAAAGATATGGGATTTCATCGGTCACTACAAGTATTTGATTGTAGTGGTTATCGGTATTGCTGTGGTAGGAGTTCTCGATGAGAACAGCTTTATCCAGCGTGTTAAATACGAGATGCAAATCAGCGACTTGAAAGAAGAGATTGCCAAATACGACAAGACCTTCCAAAGTGACTCACGCAGATTGAAGGAACTGAGAAACAACCCGAAGGAGATTGAGAAGATTGCCCGTGAGCAATACTTCATGAAAGCTGACGACGAGGACATCTTCGTACTGAGCTCCGACATGCAACAAACTGAAAACCATGAGACCGCTCAATAAGCTACAGAGCATCTTATTCATGATAGGAGGCGTGCTGATGGTTGTCGGCACGGGCTGTTTTGTGTTTCTCTGGCAGCAGCGCGTGGTGTGCTGGATCTTCCTTGTGGGGGCGGCACTCTTCAGCACCATTCAGTCAACACAGCTATACGAGGGCACCAATTTCACGGTACGGCGACTGAAACGTATCATGAACATGGCCGACCTGTTCTTTGTTTTGGCCGGCATCCTGATGGTTGACAGTGCCTGGAATTTCCTGCTACCGCTCTTTACAAGCCACAGCAGCGAAGGCTACTTCCTCTACCTGCAATACGTATATAACAAATGGGTAGTCCTCTTGCTGATTGCCGCAATCCTGGAAGTTTACACCATGCACCGCATAGCGTCTGAACTGGAAAAAGAAAAAAAACGCTAAAAGACAGGAGTTTTATTTTAAATAGCTTGAATTTTTTTTCCTACTTCAATAATACATCGTACCTTTGCGGGCATGATGAAAAAGATTTTATACGCGCTTTTCTCTATAGTGGTGCTCGCTTCGTGCGCCAACTCCTATAATATACAAGGTTCGTCGAATGTGTCAAACCTCGACGGACGCATGCTCTACCTAAAAGTCCTGAAGAACAACGACTTCAAGAATCTTGATTCCTGCGACGTGATCCACGGACAGTTCCACTTTGCCGGTTCCTTCGACTCGACACGCATGGCGAGCATCTTCATGGACGACGAGAGCATCCTGCCACTGGTCATAGAGAGCGGAGACATCAATATCAAAATAGACAACACCAAGCAGGTCGTATCGGGAACACCCCTCAATGACGAGCTGACAGCCTTTCTCAACAAGTTCAACCAACTGAAAGCACGGCAGATAGAACTCGTACACAGACACGACCAAGCCATCATGGACGGCAAGAACATGGAGGTCGTCAGTGCCCAACTCAACAAAGAATCCATCAGCATTTCGGAAGAGGAAGACAGACTCGTCACCACTTTTGTCACGGACAACTTCGACAACGTACTCGGCCCTGGGGTATTCATGATGATGACCATTGCCAACCCCTACCCCGAGCTAACGCCCTGGATTGAGGACATCATGAGCAAGGCCACCGACAAGTTCAAGAACGACCCTTACGTGAAGGACTATTACCAGAAGGCGCAGGAGAACGAGCAGATCATGAACGGACTGAAAGAGATGCCTGTCGCTCCAACGATGGTTCCCACCCCACCCGTACAGCAACTGCCGCCGCCCCCGACACCCAACGACTTAGCTGCTCCTGCAAAATAAGAAAGACATGAGAATGCTCATTGAAAACGGGCGTATCGTCAACGAAGGCAGAGTCTTCCAGGGCTCCGTCGTGGTTGAGGATGACCGTATAGCAGACATCAAGACCAACATAGAGACACCCCGTGACAACTACGACCAGTGCGTAGATGCCACGGGATGTTTCGTATTGCCCGGAGTGATAGACACTCACGTTCATTTCCGTGAGCCGGGCCTGACGAAGAAGGCCGACATCGAAAGCGAAAGCCGCGCGGCGGCATACGGTGGGGTGACGAGCTTCTTCGACATGCCCAATACGGTTCCGCAGACAACAACCTTGGAGGCACTGGAAGAGAAGTTCCTCCTGGCTCGGGAGAAGAGCCACGTGAACTACAGCTTCTTCTTCGGGGCAACCAACGACAATGCCCAGGATTTTGGCCAACTGAACCGCCATCGCATCCCCGGCATCAAGCTCTTCATGGGAAGCAGCACGGGCAACATGCTCGTTGACCGCTATGGTGCATTGCTGCGCATTTTCCAAACGGCGGCCAGTCTTGATCTGCCACTCATGGCCCACTGTGAGGACACAGAGACCATCAACCACAACATGGAACAGATGCGCAAGGCATACGGTGATGACCCCGACGTGATGCTCCATCCACTCATCCGTTCCGAGGAGGCGTGTCTGCTCTCGTCTGCCTTAGCAGCAAATCTGGCACGAACATACGGCACCCGTCTCCACATTGCCCATGTCTCCACGGCCAAGGAGCTCGACCTGCCACAAGATGGAGACAACGTGACACTGGAGGCTGTGGTGGCTCATCTGCTCTTCACCAACAAGGACTATCTCAGTCATGGAACACTCATCAAGTGCAATCCTGCCGTGAAGAAACCCGAAGACCGCGATGCGCTTCGGCAAGCCCTTTCCGACGGACGCATCACGACCGTTGCGACAGACCACGCACCCCACCAGCTGGCCGACAAGCAGGGAGGAGCCGCCCGTGCCGCCTCGGGCATGCCCATGATACAGTTCTCACTGCCTGCCATGCTCGGACTCGTCGATGAAGGCGTGCTACCGATAGAGCGGGTGGTCGAACTGATGTGCCACAACCCCGCCCGCCTGTTTGAGATACGTGAGCGTGGCTATATCCGTTGCGGCTACAAGGCCGACCTGGTCGTTGTCAAGCCACGGCAGCCCTGGACACTGACCGAAGAGATGATACAGAGCAAATGCGGCTGGAGCCCCCTCACAGGCCACACATTCCAATGGCAGGTACAACAAACCATCTGTAACGGACATATCATCTATCATCAAGGAACATTCGACCATGCAAGCCGAGGAGAGGAGATTCAGTTTAGATGAGATTGTACCCTATATCAACTGGGTGTACTTTGACCATGCCTGGCAGATGGGTGGTGTCGCCAACCATGCCGACACCCTTCAGGGAACGCAACGATGGACAGCGTACGAAGCGCTGCATCGCGATGCCCAGAACATGCTGAGCGAACTGGCAGGTCATTACTCTACCCATGCCCGATTCATGCTCATAGCAGCCAATGGTGACGGTGATGACATCGTGCTCCATCTGGACGACCGCACAGAGCGGCTTCCCATGCTACGACAACAGCACGTTACGCCAGGGCAACCCTGCCTTTGCATGGCAGACTTCCTGCGCCCGCTCTCTTCAGGAGAGGCCGACCGCATAGGCATCTTTGCTGTCACAGCGGATGAGGGTATAGAGCTGTTTCACCACGAAGACCCCTATCAGGCACTGTTAGCACAGACGCTGGCCGACCGTTTAGCAGAGGCGACGGCAGAGCGGCTGCACGAGCAGATTCGCCGACACGACTGGGGATATGCGCCCAACGAGACGCTCACCATGGAACAACTTCACCATGAGGACTTCCAAGGCATTCGGCCTGCCGTGGGGTACCCGTCACTACCCGACCTGAGCCTGAACTTCCTGCTCGACGACCTGCTCGACATGGGACAAATCGGCATCCGACTCACGGAGAACGCCATGATGCGCCCACACGCCAGTGTCTCCGGCTTGATGTTGGCACATCCCGAAGCCCGCTATTTCAGTATCGGGAAGGTGGGCGAAGACCAAATACAAGATTATTCACGCCGTCGTGGACTGCCCATGGAGACTGTCCGCCGGTTCCTATCTAATATATAGCACATGATTGCAAGGATTTTCATATTGATACTCATCGGGATTATACTTCCCGACCTATACATAGACCGCCACTATCTGCGTCGCCACAAGTCATGGTGGAAGCGCTTGCTGTGGTGGACTCCATCGGTGCTGCTGCTTGCAGCAACGGTCTTCTTCACACTACAGCGCCATTTCATTCCCGAAGACCCTATATGGCTGTACGCTTACTTGTTCGCTTTTGGCGTGCTGGTACTTCCGAAGCTTTTCTTCGCCCTGTGCTCGTCGTTAGGACTG
Organism: uncultured Prevotellaceae bacterium; assembly: GCA_902800185.1. Taxonomy (GTDB): domain Bacteria; phylum Bacteroidota; class Bacteroidia; order Bacteroidales; family Bacteroidaceae; genus Prevotella. Next base: position 12,031 of record CADCDK010000018.1, on the reverse strand, counting down.
CTTGTCTGCAAGTTGCTCCACAAACGGATGAACTGGGGTAATCTCATCGGATGGGTGTTGGCCCTCTTCTCCATCTACATGGTGTGCTACGGTTCTTTCGTAGGACACAAGAAGCTGGAGGTGAAACATATTGAACTGGCATTCCAAGACCTGCCCGAGGCTTTCGACGGCTACCGCATCGTCCATTTCTCCGATGCCCATGTGGGCACGTTCTCAAGCTCTTTGCGTGAGCTCCTGCAACGCGACATCGACAGCATCAATGCCCAACAGGCCGACCTCATTGTCTTCACGGGCGATCTGCAGAACCTGCAACCCTCGGAAGTCTATCCCATGCAGGAACTGTTGAGCTCACTCAAAGCCAAGGACGGTGTATGCTCCGTGCTGGGCAATCACGACTACGCCACCTACATTGACAGCGACCCGATTATCAAGACTGCCAACGAGCGTGAGATCATCAGTCGTGAACAGCAGTTCGGATGGAATCTCCTGCTCAACAGTCACCAGCCCGTGGTGCGGGATGACAGTCGCATCATCATAGCAGGCGAGGAGAACGACGGCGAGGGCCCATTCCCTGCCAAGGGCGATTTGAAAAAGACATTGGAAGGAACGGATTCCACCGACTTCATCATCATACTGCAACACGATCCATCGGCATGGCGGAGAAGCATCCTGCCCCACTCACACGCACAACTCACACTGAGTGGACACACGCACGGAGGACAGCTTTCGCTCTTCAGACTACGCGGAACACAGTTAGTGGGCAAAGAGGATTTTGGATTGTACGAAGAAGACGGACGCTACCTCTACGTCACCTGTGGCATTGGCGGTGTGCTTCCTTTCCGTTTCGGAGTGACACCTGAGATTGTCGTCTTCACGCTCCGCACTAAGAAATAAACGAAGAAACCTTTAATATCTGGTTATGAGATACTTATATTATATATGGCAATTGTTGATTGCTGCGCCCATCATCCTTCTATCGTCCATTCTGACGGCCCTATCCGTCACCATTGGATGCACATTAGGCAACGGACACTTCTGGGGCTATTGGCCCGCCCACTGGTGGGGAAAGGTCATCATCCGTGTGCTGCTACTGCCTGTCAAAATTGAAGGACGTGAACACTTGCAGCCAGGACAATCGTATGTCTTCGTGGCCAACCACCAAGGAGCCTTCGACATCTTTCTGATCTATGGCTATCTCGGCCGAAACTTCAAATGGATGATGAAACACCAGCTACGGCAAATACCGCTCGTCGGTACCGCCTGTGCCGCCGCTCACCACATCTTTGTTGACAAGCGGGGAGCAAGTAAGGTGAAGGAGACTTACGACCGCGCACGTGAGACCCTGCGTGAGGGAATGTCTCTGGTTGTATTTCCCGAGGGAGCCCGCACGTTCACGGGACACATGGGGGTGTTCCGCCGTGGTGCCTTCATGCTCGCTGACGAACTACAGTTGCCCGTTGTACCCATGACCATCAACGGCTCCTTCAATGTCATGCCCCGCATGCGCGATATGCGCTTCGTCTCATGGCATCCGCTCCGACTGACCATCCACGCCCCTATCCCACCCATCGGGCAAGGAAAGGAGAACGTGCAGAACGCCGAAGAAAAGAGCTATCAAACCATCATGGACGGTCTTATTCCCGAATATCAGGGTTTCGTGGAGAATCCCGATCAGTAAGCTTCGCGAAGTTCTTTGGCCTAAAGGTACAAAGCGCTAAAGCGAGTCCTACGTCTCAGCATAAAAAATAAATGATTTATTTTGTTCTGCTCTCAACTTTTCGTACCTTTGCAGTCTCAATGAGAAGAAAAACGCTCATATTTATCTTGTTATTCGCCTTCATCTTTGTGATGGCGAATAACAATATGCCCTTGCTGAAAAGCAAGAAAAAGAAGGCGTTGTCTCAAAATCCCACGGAAAATGTTGATTCTACACTGCTTGTTGACTCGTTAGGCAACATTGTGCGCGACTCCTTAGGACGCGCCATTGTTGACACGCTTAAACTCGACTCGCTACAGCTGGCCATCTACCGCCACAACCGTGCTGTGGATGACTCACTCTACCAAGACTCCCTGAACAGAGAGAAGGAAAAAGGCATTGACTCGCCCGTAGATTACACGGCCGAGGACTCTATCGTTTACGTGGCAGGCTCGAACTCGGCCTACCTCTTCGGCAATGCCAATGTAAAATATGAGAACATGGACCTCAAGAGTGAGAAGATCTACATGTCACTCGACAGCAGCATGGTACACGCCACCGGCGCGGCCGACACGTTAGGAGTGCTGAACGGCACACCCGTCTTCAACATGGGTTCCGACTCATACGAGAGTGACACGATGGCCTTCAACTTCAAAAGCAAGCGAGGTCTGATTTCCCAGGTCTATACAGCCCAGCAGGATGGTTTCATGAAAAGCGAACTGTCGAAGCGCAATGCCAATGGTGAGATTTACATGCGGCACGGGCGCTACACCACCTGCGATGCCGAGCATCCCGACTTCTATATTGCGCTCTCGCGGGCCAAGGTGCGCCCAGGCAAGGAGGTGGTCTTCGGACCGGCTTACCTGGTTGTGGCCGACGTTCCCCTGCCACTGGCCGTTCCCTATGGCTTTTTTCCCTTCACCAAAAGCTACTCCAGCGGTGTCATCATGCCGACCTATGGTGACGAGAGCGACCGCGGCTTCTACCTGAAGGACATCGGCTACTACTTCGCCGTCAGCGACAAATGGGACCTGAAACTACTGGCCGAGGTCTATACAAAAGGTTCGTGGGGACTGTCAGCCGCCACCAACTATAAGAAGCGATACAGATACAACGGCTCGTTCTACTTCAGCTTCCAAGACACCAGAACTGGCGACAAGGGCATGCCCGACTTCATCCGACAGGAAAGCTTCAAGTTGCAGTGGAGCCACAGACAAGATGCCAAGGCGAACCCTTACAACTCGCTCTCGGCAAGTGTCAACTATGCCTCGACGAGCTATGAGCGCAACAGTCTGAACAGCATGTACAACCCGCAGACGATGACGCAATCGACACGTACATCATCCGTAAGCTGGAGCACCACATTCTCCAGCATCGGTCTATCGCTGAGCAGTACCGCCAACATCGCACAGAACATGCGCGACTCCACCGTGGCCGTGACCATGCCCGACCTGAATATCTCCATCAGCCGATTCAATCCCTTCAAACGAAAGAAGATGGTTGGCAAGGAGCGCTGGTATGAAAAGATTGCCATGAGCTACACAGGACACCTGTCGAACTCCATCACCACGAAGGAGGATCACCTGATGAAAGCCAATCTCATCAAGGAATGGCGCAATGGCATGCAGCACCAGATTCCCATCAGCGGAAACTTCACGCTCTTCAACTACCTGAACCTGACCCCGTCGTTCAACTTCACCGACCGCATGCTGACAAGAAAGGTCATGAAGTCATGGGACCAGGAGAACCAGAAGGAAGTGAGAGACACGACATACGGCTTCCACAACATCTATAACTGGAACTTCAGTCTCAAGGCGAGCACCAAGCTCTATGGTATGTACATACCTAACCGCAAGCTTTTCGGCGACAAGGTTGAAGCCATCCGCCACGTCCTGACACCGGAAGTGAACTTCAGCTATGCACCGGACTTCGGTACGTCGCGCTACGGATACTATGCCTCGTATCAGAAGACCGATGCCGACGGCAATGTCACGCTGGTGGATTATTCGCCCTATGAGGGAGCGCTCTACTCTCCGCCAGGAAAAGGCAAGACCGGCTCCATTGGCATGAGCCTGCAAAACAACGTGGAGATGAAAATAAAGTCGGACAAAGACACCACGGGAATACGTAAACTCAGCATCATCGACAACTTCGGACTGAACATGTCATACAACATGGCCACCAAATACCATCCGTTGAGCGACCTGACCATGGACATCCGTCTGAAGTGGTGGAAGAGCTATACCTTCAACATGAGAGCGGTCTTCGCAACCTATGCCTACGAGCTCGACGAGAACGGCAAGCCCTATGTCGGCAACCATACGGAGTATGGCTATGGACGATTCGGACGATTCCAAGGTATGTCGCAGAACTTCTCGTTCACCTTGAACCCCGATAAGTTCAGAAAATGGTTCGGACATGGCAGCAAGTCGAAAGATGAAGACGATGACGATAACGATGAAGGAATAGACACCAACATCGAGAGCAACGTTGACGACACAATGGTGAAAGGACAGTATGGTGCCAAAAAGAAGAGCAAGGGTGGAAAGGCCCAGACCGACGCTGACGGCTACATGAAGTTCTCAATGCCCTGGTCGCTCACCATTGGCTACGGTATCACCATGCGCGAGAACACCGCCGGAAAGTTCAACACGCATCGCATGCGCTATCCTTATAAATACACACAGACCATGAACTGCAGTGGCAACATCCGCCTGTCTGACGGATGGAACATCAGTTTCTCAAGTGGATACGACTTCGAAGCGCACGACTTCTCTATGACAACCGCCTCGCTGCAACGCGACCTGCACTGCTTTAACATGTCGTGCTCCGTTGTACTGGCACCCTACACCAGCTACAACTTCTCCTTCAGATGCAATGCCGCCACGCTTACCGACGCATTGAAGTACGATAAGCGCAGCGGCTATACAAACGCAGTACAGTGGTATTAATCCCTTTCTTTCCTCCCGCTTGGAGGAACTAAAGGGGGACACCTCTATATCAGCGGCATTCCCAATTCCTCACATTCCTTTCGCATATCCTCAGGCCATATACTGGCTTGAATCTCTCCGATATGTCCCTTATGAAGCAGCACCATGCACAGACGGCTCTGTCCGATACCTCCACCGATGCTCAGGGGCAACTGGTCGTTCAACAGGCGCTCGTGGAAATAAAGTGTCTTGCGGTCTTCCTTGTTTTCCAAGGCGAGCTGTCTGAGCAGGCTCTCCTTATCTACACGGATACCCATGGATGAGAGTTCGAAGGAACGGCCAAGAATGGGATACCAGATCAGGATGTCACCATTGAGGCCTGCCAATCCGTTCTCTGCCACCGTTGACCAGTCGTCATAGTCGGGAGCACGCCCATCATGCTTCTTGCCGTCAGAGAGCCTACCGCCGATGCCAATGATGAACACCGCACCATATTTCTCGCAAATAGCATCCTCACGCTCCTTCGGCGACTTGTCAGGATACATCTGCAGCAGTTCCTCACTGTGGATGAAATGTATCTTCTCCGGCAGGAAAGGCTTGATCTGCGGATAAGTCTCACACACCAGATATTCCGTGCGGAGAATAGCCGCATAGATGCGCTCCACCACGCACTTCAGGAACGCAAGCGTGCGCTGCTCACGGCTGATGACAGCCTCCCAGTCCCACTGATCTACATACAGCGAGTGCAGGTTGTCCAGCTCCTCGTCGGCACGAATGGCATTCATATCGGTATAGACACCATAGCCTTTCTCCACCTGATACTCGGCCAGCGTCAGTCGTTTCCATTTGGCAAGCGAATGCACCACCTCTGCGCGGGCATCACCTAAGTCCTTGATGGGGAATGTGACAGGACGTTCCACACCATTCAGGTCATCGTTGATACCCAAACCCTTCAGGACGAACAACGGAGCCGTCACACGTCGCAGGCGCAGCTCTGTAGAGAGATTCTGCTGGAAGAACTCCTTAATCAGTTTGATTCCCTGCTCCGTCTGTCGCAAATCAAGCAGTGCCTTATAATCCTTGGGACGAATCAATTTACTCATTTCGATTATTATTACCTAATTATATATATGGTTCCCACCTCACTCCAAACTCTCCTCCAATCACATCCAAGGTGCAAAGGTACAAATTAAATATTAAAATGCAAGCAAGAAAACAATTGTTTTTTGCAAAAAGTCATACATCTCCCCGTTTTACACTCATTTTGAAACCTCAACGGGAAATTTGTTTACTATCAAAACAGAACTTTTCTTTCAAACAAAGACGGCAAAGGCTATTGAGTCTGGAAAAAAAGTGGAAAAACTTAACTTTTTTTGCCAAGACTTGTGTTAGATTCATTTTTTTTTGTAAGTTTGCAGCCACGATATTACCAAACCTACTACAAAAGAAAGAAAAAAGAATCTAAAAACTTAAATTAATACGACATGAAGAAATTTGCAATTAGTGTTCTCGCACTTGCATTACCTATGCTTGCACGTGCGAGTGAAGCTGACCTTGAGATTCCTGAAGGTTTTTCATCTACTCCAGAAGCATCCATCCTCTATTGGGGATTCGCCGTTGTTATTCTCGGACTGCTTTTCGGTTTCTGGCAATTCAACAAAGTACGCCAACTTCAAGCTCACGCCTCGATGCTTGAAATTGGAAACGTCATTTTCAAAACCTGCTCAACTTATCTCAAGCAACAGGGCAAGTTCCTCGCCCTTCTCTTTATCTTTATCGGTGCAGCCATTGCACTCTATTTCGGACTGCTGAACCAGATGGGGCTGGACGCCGTTCTCCTCATACTCGTTTGGACGGTCATCGGCATTCTCGGCTCATACGCCGTTGCCTGGTTCGGAGTTCGCATGAACACCCTCGCCAACGCACGCATGGCCTTTGCCTCCCTTCGCCGCCGTCCGCTCGACCTGCTCAACATACCGCTTCGCGCCGGTATGAGCATCGGTATCGTCCTGATCTGCATCGAGCTGGTGCTCATGCTCGCCATCCTGCTCTTCATGCCTGAGAACCTGGCAGGAAGCTGCTTCATTGGCTTTGCCATCGGCGAAAGTCTCGGTGCTTCAGCATTGCGCATTGCCGGTGGTATCTTCACCAAGATTGCCGACATCGGAAGCGACCTGATGAAGGTGGTCTTCAAGATTGGTGAGGACGACCCCCGCAACCCGGGTGTCATCGCCGACTGCACAGGCGACAATGCCGGTGACTCCATCGGTCCGACCGCCGACGGCTTCGAGACCTACGGCGTGACAGGCGTAGCCCTCGTTTCCTTCATCCTCCTTGCCGTGCCCGACAACTACAAGGTGCCCCTGCTGGTATGGATCTTCGTCATGCGTATCCTCGGTATCCTTGCGTCCGTGTTGTCCTACTATATCAATGGATTCCTCGCGAAAGCGAAATACAGCGATGCCGACGACATCAACTTCGAGGATCCCCTGACCTCGCTGGTCTGGATTACCTCCATCATGAGCATCATCGGCACATTCCTCGCCTCTTGGCTCATCCTTGGCGACCTCGGTCACGGCTGGTGGCTGGCGCTCTCCATCATCATCTCCTGCGGTACACTCGGCGCTGCACTCATCCCCGAGCTGACCAAGCTCTTCACCTCCCCCACGTCCATACACGTGAACGAGGTGGTAAAGACATCCGAGCAGGGCGGCGCGTCACTCAACATCCTTTCCGGACTGGTTGCTGGTAATTTCGGAGGGTTCTGGACGGGTATCGTCTTCTTCGTGCTGATGATCATCGCCTACTTTGCCTCCATCGCCTTTGGCATCGGCGAGATCTTCGGAACATACTACAGCATCTTCGCATTCGGTCTCGTTGCCTTCGGTATGCTCGGCATGGGTCCCGTGACCATTGCCGTTGACTCCTACGGCCCTGTAACCGACAACGCACAGAGCGTCTATGAGCTCTCGCTCATCGAGGACGATATCGAGAAGACAACCCGCGAAGTGGAAAGCGAGTTCGGTTTCAAGCCCGACTTCGAGAAAGCCAAATACTACCTCGAGGCCAACGACGGTGCCGGCAACACCTTCAAGGCAACGGCCAAGCCCGTACTGATCGGTACGGCCGTCGTCGGTGCCACCACCATGATCTTCTCGCTCATCCTCATGATTCAGAAGACCCTCGGCATAGAGCCCGAGAGCATTCTCAACATGCTCAACCCCTACTCCATCCTCGGATTCATCCTCGGTGGATGCGTCATCTTCTGGTTCACCGGAGCCTCCATGCAGGCTGTTACCACAGGTGCCAACCGTGCCGTTGAGTACATCAAGAAAAATATCAAGCTCGATGCCAACGCCCCCAAGAAGGCCGACACGCAGAAGAGTCAGGAAGTGGTGAGAATCTGCACCAACTACGCACAGAAAGGCATGATGAACATCTTCATCGCCATCTTCAGCTTCGCCCTTGCCTTCGCCTGCCTCTCCTCTCCCGAGAGCATCGGCGGCGAGAACGCTGTCTGCCTGTTCATCTCCTACCTCATCTCCATTGCCGTGTTCGGTCTCTTCCAGGCTGTCTTCATGGCTAATGCCGGTGGTGCGTGGGATAACGCCAAGAAAGTTGTTGAGGTGGATATGCACGCCAAAGGTTCTGAACTCCACGATGCTTCCGTTGTGGGCGACACCGTGGGCGACCCCTTCAAGGACACCTCTTCCGTGGCCCTCAACCCCATCATCAAGTTCACCACCCTCTTCGGTGTGCTTGCCATGGAGATTGCCATCAGCGAAGGCTTCCGAGGCATGGCTCCTTGGTTCGGTGTAGTCTTCTTCATCATCGCCCTCTACTTCGTCTATCGCTCATTCTACAAGATGTGTACGAAATAGAATGAATATGGATACAAAGAAAACCGAGAGCTCGACAACATGGGCTCTCGGTTTTTTCATGGGGGCCCATCATGACAGATTCATTTTGTAAAAATAAAGTTCAAGAAAATCCTGTATAGATTTTTTCTCCTTCTGGAGAAAGTTAAAAAGTGTTTAATCTTTAAGTCCTTGATTTTAAGGACTTTTTGTTTACCCCTCATTCTTCGTCTTTCCTCCCCGATGACGCCAAAATTGGGTTTTTCACCTGAAAAAACTCATTTTTCCATTCCAGATAGTTCATTTTTCCAAAAATCTCCGATGATTGGCAACTTCGGAAAAATAAGGATTTTTAGAGATGTCAGTTTTGGGGTATAACTCTTAGCTTTACACCTCGTAACTCTTAGCTTTACACCTCACAACTCTTAGTTCTACGAAACACAACCCTATCACCTGCATTTCTCCGTTCCAACCTCCATCACCAACCCCGCAACCACCTGTCATTCAGCGACTTGACATTTGTTAACAAACACCCCATAACTCGCGTATTTTCAACCGCCGCTTCGTTTTTTCAGAATGTTGCCCTTCATTTGCCCCTTCCTCTCCCTCTTTTGTCAATTCTTTTCATCAAGATTGCAACACCTTTCGCCCTGAAAGGGCATCAAACTGTTAGCCCAATGGCAACGCCTTGGGCATGGAAACGGATAAACGAATTTAACGCCCCGAAGGGACAATGAGCCGTCAGCCCAGGGCAACGCCTTAGGGACAATGAGCCGTCAGCCCAGGGCAATGCCTTAGGGACAATGAGCCGTCAGCCCAGGGCAACGCCTTGGGTATGGAAACGGATGGGTGATGGACGTATTATCGCCCCGTTGGGGCAGAAGCTTTTGCCCTTTCAGGGCGAAATCACACACTCATCGCGATGATACCCAGGACGTTGCCCTGGGCTAATAGCTCATTGCCCCTTCGGGGCATCCAAGTCACCCTATAATTATTAAGAAGTGAGAACCATGAAAATACGCCTAAAATAAATGCCTATGACTGCCCACTCGATGGTGTAGTCAGAAGTGTCCATTTACCTCCATAATAGTTTTTACTGAAAACATTTGGCTGTATCATAATCTTTTACTATATTCGCACTCGATTATAAGAGGGGAAGAACATCAAGATAAAAGAGGGTTAAGACGAAAACGGCAATAAGCTGGATGATGATAAACAAAAAAGTGAAAAAATGGATAAGAAAACATTGGAATTTGTAACCTTCTGTATCGGAAAACTATCTGTGCTGCTGAAGTTACCACAACAAGATGTCTATAAGCGACTTAAGGACTCAGGTATATTGTATGACTATATTATTCCGTCGTATGATGTGCTACATACGTTCAGTTCAAGATACTTAATGGAGGACCTCACCGATTATATGAGGGAGAAAGGAGTGTTGCCTGTATGAAACTGTATCATTCATCGAATGTTATCGTCGAAAGACCTGACACGAAGCACTCTCGTCTCTTTCTTGATTTTGGTCGCGGCTTCTACCTTACCTCATTGCATGATCAAGCCGTGAGGTATGGACTACGATTCAAACGCAGAGGACAGCAGGCTTGGCTGAATACGTATGAGTTTGCTTGTGATGACAGCCTATGGAAAATTAAACGTTTTGATAGTTACGACAAGCAATGGCTCGACTTTGTTGCACAATGTCGTGACGGAAAGGATGTTGGCGATTACGATCTGGTGATTGGCGGTATTGCCAACGATAGGGTAATTATCACGTTAGACCGATATTTCACAGGAGAAATCACGCAGGAAGAAGCTCTCGGATTGCTGAAATTTGAAAAGCCCAATATCCAATATTGTATTGTATAAGGTCAGAACGAATGTTGCAGGAATGTCTCACCTATATTAACAGTGAACAATTATGAGTGAAGATGGCAAGCAAACAATGAGAAGTGCCCAATGTGCACGAATCATTATATGTATTAGCGAGATGTTTGGCGTTTCGCTCAATGATGCAACGGATATCTATTACAATTCCGACACAGCCAATTTGATAGAGGAAGGCGTTGCTGACCTCCATTGTCGTAGTGACAAGTATCTGGCAGGGGAAGTTTGGAGAGAATATTTGGAAAAATCTGATTCTCAAAAGTAAAGAATATGATATGCCGTTTCTGTGTCACAAGAAACAAAATATTAGGCTATGCAGATAATTGAGACTCAAGGCAATCAAGATTTGATGAATAGAGAAAAAACACTGTTTCTTTGTTCCAAGAAGACTCCGATAGCGCTGTATGACAACGTATTCAAATGGACAGACAGCCTTACAAAGAGGGATTGCATAGTCTGCTTCAATTCTACCGAAATGGAGTCGGAGGTGTTGAAGGCATTGCTCGTTGCTGAAATTCCTACCATTTGTAGGTGCAAACAAGGTAAATAAAGAAAATATGGCAAAGAAAGTAATAAAAGAAAAGGCAATAGAGGAAGCGTTATGGGAATCAGCGAATAAACTGCGTGGCTCGGTGGAGCCGTCAGAATATAAGCACGTAGTGCTAAGTCTGATATTCCTGAAATATGCTCACGACCGTTTTACGGAGCGGCGCAATGAGCTGGTGGCAGAAGGCAAGGACAAGTTTGCAGACAATCCTGTATTCTATAACGCTAAGAATGTCTTTTATCTGGAACCTGAGAGCCGTTGGGATTTTCTGATTGAGAACGCCAAGCAGAATGATATAGCCATTAAGATAGACAAAGCTTTGGCAAAGGTGGAACAGAGCAACCCTACGCTGAAGGGTGCCTTGCCAAGCAACTACTATGCAGGTCTGTCGCTCGACCGAACCAAGCTTGCTGCTCTGCTTGATGAAATAAACAAAATTGATACACTGAAAGACCCAGAGAACGATCTCATTGGTCGTGTATATGAATACTTCCTCGGTAAGTTTGCTATTGCCGAAGGTAAGGGTAAGGGTGAATACTACACGCCTAAGACCATCGTCAACCTTATTGCTGAGATGATTGAACCTTATCGTGGTAAGATTTATGACCCTTGTTGTGGTTCTGGCGGTATGTTTGTGCAGAGCATGAAGTTTATTGAGGCACATCACGGTAACAAGCGCGACATCTCTGTCTATGGACAGGAATACACCAATACCACCTATAAACTGGCGAAGATGAACCTTGCCATTCGTGGCATTGCCTGTAACTTGGGTGAGATGGCTGCCGATACATTCCACAACGATCAGCACAAAGACCTGAAGGCAGACTTCATTATGGCTAATCCTCCGTTCAACCAGAAGGCTTGGCGTGCAGAAAACGAACTGAAGGATGACCCACGTTGGGCTGGTTACGACGTGCCTCCTACAAGCAATGCCAACTATGGTTGGATTCTGAATATTGTCAGCAAACTCTCTGCCAACGGTACGGCTGGTTTCCTTCTTGCCAATGGCGCTCTAAGCGGCGACGGTACGGAACTTGCTATCCGTAAGCAACTGCTTCTGAATCATTTAGTGGAAGCGATTGTTATCCTGCCTCGTAATATGTTCTATTCTACGGAC
>CADCDK010000017.1 GCA_902800185.1 uncultured Prevotellaceae bacterium | reverse complement strand
ACGAAGAACCGCCGTATGCGGAACCGCACGTACGGTGGTGTGAGAGGTCGGAAAATGAAGTAGGAGGAAAACTTCTTCATTTTCCTCCTACTCGATTGGAATAGGGGTGATGAGTCACCCCTTTCTTATTTGGGTTGCTTGCCGATGTAGGCGAGGATGCCACCATCCACATAGAGCACATGACCGTTGACAGCGTCAGAGGCATGGCTGGCAAGGAACACAGCGGGACCACCTAACTCCTCGGGATTGAGCCAACGTCCGGCAGGGGTCTTGGCGCAGATGAACGAGTCGAAGGGGTGACGGCTGCCGTCGGCCTGGCGCTCACGAAGCGGAGCGGTCTGAGGCGTTGCGATGTAGCCTGGGCCAATGCCGTTGCACTGGATGTTGTACTCTCCATACTCGGAGCAGATGTTGCGGGTGAGCATCTTCAGGCCACCTTTGGCAGCTGCGTAGGCAGAAACCGTCTCACGTCCTAACTCAGACATCATGGAGCAGATGTTGATGATCTTTCCTTCCTTGCGCTCCATCATCTCAGGAATAACGGCGCTGGAGCAGATGAACGGACCAACGAGGTCGATGTCGATGACCTGCTGGAACTCGGCGCGCTTCATCTCGTGCATGGGGATGCGCTTGATGATGCCGGCGTTGTTCACAAGGATGTCGATCTGACCTACCTCGGCGTGGATCTTCTCAACGAGTGCCTTCACGTCGTCTTCCTTGGTCACGTCGCAGACGTAGCCTTTCACGTTCTCGATGCCAGCCTCCTTGTAGTTGGCGAGTCCGCGCTCAAGAGCTGCTTCATTGATGTCGTTGAAAATGATGGTCTTGGCACCTGCGGCAACGAATGCCTTGGCGATGTTGAAGCCAATACCGTAAGACGCGCCGGTAATCCAGGCGTTCTTACCTTCTAATGAGAAATCTTTTAAGCTTGTCATAAATTGGATACGTTGATTGTTAATAATTCCGTTATGATAGATGTTTGATGATTTGTTTTCTTCTTCGGGTCTTTCGCACGCCTACCTCAGATCCGTGATTTCCGAGAAGTCCTGATCTCCATAGTCCAGGTTCTCACCGCCCATCCCCCAGATGAACGTGTAGTTGTGGGTGGCGGCTGCCGAGTGGATGCTCCATTCCGGCGAGAGCACCGCCTGATCGCCTTTCATCCAGATGTGGCGTGTTTCCTGCGGTTCGCCCATGAAGTGGCAGATGGCCTGGTCTTCGGGAAGGTCAAAGTAGAAGTAGGCCTCCATGCGGCGGGAGTGGATATGGGCAGGCATGGTGTTCCACACGCTTCCCGTGGCCAGCTCGGTCATGCCCATCTGCAATTGACAGGTGGGGAGAACCTGATTGACCAGCATCTTGTTGATGGTGCGCTCGTTGGACATCTCCAGCGAACCCATGTGGACACTGATGGCATCGGCCTTCGTCACCTTGCGGCAGGGGTACTGATGGTGTGCCGTCGTACTGTTGAAGTAGAGCTTGGCAGGCTGTGCAGGAGTGGTACTTTCAAAGAGCACGTCGCGGTCGCCACTGCCGATGTAGAGGGCTTCCTTGAAGGATAGCTTGAACGTCTGGTCGCCAACGTGTACGAGGGCGTCGCCCTTTCCCACGTTGTATATTCCCACCTCGCGGCGCGTGGTGAAGAAAGGAGCTTTCAGCGGGTCGATGGCTTCCAGCTTCAGTGCCTCGTTGACAGGCATGGCACCGCCTACCACCATGCGGTCGTACATGGAATAGACCATCTGCACTTCGTCTGCAACGAAAAGCTTTTCTATCAGGAAGTCACGACGGAGCCGAGTGGTGTCATATCCCTTGGCATCCTCGGGGTGTGCGGCGTATCTCAGTTCGTAATGGGTTTTCATCTTGTTGATTGTCGTTGTTGGATTGTAGCGGCAAAGATAATAAAAAATATCGGAAAGACGATGGCTTCGCTGCTTAATTAATTATAAAAAAGGCGGATGAATCTCCGAGAGGAAACTCATCCGCCTGTGTGGTTGGGCCAACGGGACTCGAACCCATAATGACAGAACCAAAACCTGTAGTGTTACCATTACACCATAGCCCAATCGCTGTATAGCGGGTGCAAAGGTAGTAAAAATTTGGGTTCCCGCCAAATTTTTACTCCTTTTATTTGTCTGACCGCTGTGGGTCAATGCTCCTTCCGATGTTCTATTTCACCGTGAGCAAGAAGTAGTTCTTCTTTCCTTTTTGAGCGAGCAGATATTTTCCGTCGATGAGGTCGTCGGAGGTGATGGGGCGGTTCTGGTCGGTGAGCTTCTCTTTGTTCAGGCTCACGCCTCCTCCCTGCACCATTTTGCGCATCTCGCCCTTCGAGGGGAACACGGGAGCGGCGGCAGTGAGCAGTTCTATGGCCGGCTGCCCCAGCTGGTCTTTGCCAATCTCGAACTGTGGCACACCGTCGAAGACATCGAGGAAGGTGCGCTCGTCAAGACGTTCCAATGCCTCCTTGGTGGATTTGCCGAAGAGGATGTTGGAAGCTTCGATGGCTGTTTCCAAATCCTCGCGCGAGTGTACCATGACGGTGACCTCTTCTGCCAGGCGACGTTGCAGCACACGACGACCAGGGTCTTGCTTGTGCTCCTCGATGAGGGCATCGATGACATCCTTCTCCAGTGAAGTGAAGATCTTGATGTACTTCTCGGCATCGTCATCGCTCACGTTCAGCCAGAACTGGTAGAAGCGGTAGGGTGTGGTGCGGTTGCGGTCGAGCCAGATGTTTCCGCTCTCGGTCTTGCCAAACTTCTTGCCGTCGCTCTTGGTGATCAGCGGGCAGGTGAGGGCGAAGGTCTCGACCTCGTTGCCTAATGTGCGGCGGATCAGCTCGGTGCCAGTGGTCATGTTGCCCCACTGGTCGTTGCCGCCAAGCTGGAGCTTCACGCCATAGTGCTGGTAGAGGTAGAGGAAGTCGTAGCCCTGCAGCAGCTGGTAGGTGAACTCCGTGAAGCTCAGACCATCACGGGCGGTACCGTTCAGGCGCTGTTGCACGCTTTCCTTGGCCATCATATAGTTCACGGTGATGTGCTTGCCCACCTCGCGTGCAAAGTCGAGGAAGGTGAAATTCTTCATCCAGTCATAGTTGTTCACCATGAGGGCGGCATTCTCTCCTTCCGATTCAAAGTCGAGGAATTTGGCAACCTGTGCCTTGATGCACTCCTGGTTGTGGCGCAGGGTCTCGTCGTTCAGCAGATTGCGCTCCTGGCTTTTCCCCGAGGGGTCTCCAATCATTCCTGTGGCACCGCCAACGAGGATGATGGGCTTGTGGCCACAACGTTGCAAGTGGCGAAGCATCATGATACCACAGAGGTGGCCGATGTGCAGGGAGTCGGCGGTAGGGTCGGTTCCCAGGTAGGCTGTCACCATTTCTTTCTGCAGAAGTTCTTCTGTCCCTGGCATGATCTGTGCCAGCATTCCGCGCCAGCGGAGTTCTTCGACGAAATTCTTTCTCATATTTTGTTTTTGGTTTTATGGGTCGTTATGGGTTTTATGGGTCCTATGGGTCTCATGGGTCCTATAGGTCTCATGGGTCCTATGGGTCCTATGGGTCTTATGAGACTTATGGGCCTTATGGGCCTTATGAGGGCTTATAAGCCTTATGGCACCGGGTCATAGCCGGAGCCGCCCCAAGGGTTGCATCTGAGGATTCGCCAGATGGCGAGGCGGAGTCCTTTGACGATGCCGTATTTGAGCAATGCCTGTCGTGCGTATTCGGAGCAGGTGGGCTGGAAACGGCATGAGGGTGGGGTGAATGGGGTGATGAATCGCTGGTAGAAGCGGATGGGCTGTACCAGTAGCCATGCCAGGGCGAAGCTGAGTGTTCTTAGTGCAGATCGCATAGTCGTTGCAGTAGCTGTTGCATTTTCCTTTCAACGTGGGCGGTGTCATGCAGCTTGTTGTCGAGCCAGATGAAGGCGATGGCCACTCGTCTCTCCTGTTGGGAGGCAAGCTGGTCGAGCAGAATGTATTTGTTCTTTCGATAGGCTTCTCTGATCTGTCGCTTCACGCGGTTGCGCTTTACAGCCTGTTTGAAGAACCTTTTTGAGACGCTGACAAGGATGCTTGCCTGTGACTCCTGTTCGCCTTTTTCAAGGTCCATGTAAACCATTCGCAGCGGGAATGCCACCATCGAGTGGGCTTTCCCGCTGTTGAAGAGCTTTTCGGTAATGCTGCGGCTACAGATGCGCTCCTGTTTGGTGAGGGTGAAACGCCTTTCCTCAGGCATTCGGAGCTTTTTTCAGATACGCTTTCAGGGCACCGGTCATCGACGGATATTTCTCTGACGGAGCACAGAGGTCAACGCGCAATCCTTCGTCTTCCACAGCCTTGGCTGTTGCCGGGCCGAAAGTGGCGATTCTTATATTGCCCTGCTTGAAGGCAGGGAAGTTTTTCGAGAGGGATTTGATTCCGTTTGGGCTGAAGAATACCAGCATGTCGTAGTCGAAGGCTTTCAGTTCCTCTTCCGTGAAGTCGTTGCTGACGGTGCGATACATCACACACTCGGTGTGTTGCAGCTTCTTGGCGTCGAGCAAATCTTTCACCTCGTCTGTATGTACGTCGCTCTGTGGCACAAGATAGCGCTCGGACTTATGCTTGACCATGATGGGAATCAAGTCCTGAATCTTACCGGTTGTGCCAAAGAACACCTTTCTTTTGCGGTATTGTACATATTTCTGAATGTAAAGGGAAATGGTCTCTGTCACGCAAAAATACTTCATGTCCTCGGGAATGGTCAGACGCATCTCTTTGGTCAGGTTGAAGAAATGGTCGATGGCATGTCGTGAAGTAAATACAATCGCCGTGTGTTCCAGAATACTTACCTTTTGCTGACGAAACTCTTTGGCAGAGAGGCCCTCGACCTTGATGAAAGGCCTGAATACCAACTCTACGCCAAATTCGTTTGCGATGTCATAGTAAGGCGACTTCTCGCTGGATGGCTTGGGTTGAGATACCAGTATCTTCTTGATCATTTTGTCCTAAAAATTGATTTTCAAAAAACTGTTTATCAATGTCAATATTCCCCATAAATTCAGGAGGGGCATTATTTCGAGCGCACAAAGGTACAAAAAAAGTTGAAGATAACCACCAGATTGTTTGAAAAAGATAATGTAACTCTTGAAAAAGATGAGTAATTTGGTCAAAACAATGACAAACGTGGCATAAATGACCGAACTTTGTATGGATAAACCGAAGTAGGAAACCACCAAGATGAGTGGATATATGAGGAGTCCTTCTATCGCAACGAAGAAGAGAAGAAACTTTTGCCACTGTCCGATTTTTTTACCTCCGAAAAAGGTCCAGGAGGAGAATGCGTAGAGGAGTGACTTGAACAGGAAGTAGAGGGCAAACGTCAGGGTGTAGATGCCAATGATCTGATACTGCTCGATGACGAAAGTGCTGTCGTTATTGGAATTGATGAGGAAGAAGTAGCAGATGCCGAGCAGCAGACTTGTCTGTGCGGCCAGAAAAAGCTGTAGGCGCACTTCGTTGAAGGTCTCGGTCACTTCGGATGTCGTTTCGGTCTGTGGACGGAAGAAACCTTTCAGCTGTCGCTTGAGGAACTGGCGAAGCAGTCCGTAGGACAAGCCGACCACAACAAAGCACACCAACAGGATACTGGTGATGACGTTGTCGCCTGCAATGGTGTAGGGAACGGGAACACCTGCCACTCCCGGCCGGTTGGCAGGTAGTTCCGGATGGAACAGGGAATCTTTGGCGAAGAACGACTCTCGGTAATACTGCGGCAGCGAAATGTCGCGGAAGCTCTTCCCCTTGGAGTGGCCGGGCATGTGCAACGTGTCGGGTTGCTCACTCCAATGGATCTCGGAAATCTTGATATGGCGTTGGATGGCCGAGTCCTGTTGGGCAGGGGTCGCATTCTTAGGCAGCCATGAAAGCACTTCGCGCGGAGTCAGCTCGTGACGCTGAGATCTCGCCGCAGCGATGTCGGACCCGTCAAGGGGCACCGCTCCTGCACGTACTGTGCTGATGCTGTCTGTTGCGTTCATTTCGGGATGGAGCAGGGCTTTTAGAGCGCAAACTCTCTTCTGATGTCTTCTACGCGGTCGAGCTTCTCCCAGGTGAAGAGTTCAACGTCGATCTCACGTGTCTCGTGGTATCGGCTGGTGAACACTTTGCGCACCACCTCGTTCTTTCTTCCCATGTGGCCGTAGGCGGCAGTCTCCAAATACATGGGCTGGCGCAGCTTCAGTGTGCGCTCGATGGCTTTCGGGCGCAGGTCGAAGAGCTTGTCGATGCGCTGTGCAATCTCACCATCGGTCATGTTCACCCGAGAGCGTCCATACGTGTTGACATAGATGTTCACGGGACGTGCCACGCCGATAGCGTAGCTCACCTGAACGAGAATCTCGTCGGCAACGCCCGCTGCCACCATGTTCTTGGCAATGTAGCGGGCAGCATAGGCGGCTGAACGGTCCACTTTCGACGAGTCCTTGCCCGAGAAGGCACCGCCACCGTGGGCACCCTTGCCTCCGTAGGTATCGACGATGATCTTGCGACCGGTCAGACCGGTGTCTCCGTGCGGTCCGCCGATGACGAACTTACCGGTGGGATTGACGAAGTACTTGATGTCATTGTTGAAGAGGGCGAGCACTTTCTCGTCGCACTGAGCCTTGACGCGGGGAATGAGGATGTTGATGACATCCTGCTTGATGCGCTCCAGCATCGGCTCGTCTTCATCGAACTCGTCGTGCTGGGTCGATACGACAATGGTGTCGATGCGCTGAGGAATGCCTTCGTCGCTGTACTCCACCGTGACCTGACTCTTCGAGTCGGGACGCAGGTAGGTCATCTCCTTGCCTTCGCGACGAATGTCGGCGAGCACCTGCATGAGTAGGTGGGCGAGATGCAGGCTGACGGGCATGTAGGAATCGGTTTCGTTGGTGGCATAGCCGAACATCATGCCTTGGTCGCCGGCACCCTGGTTTTCCTCGTTCTCACGGTCAACACCACGGTTGATGTCATCGCTCTGCTCATGTATGGCAGTCAGCACACCGCAGGAGTTGCCGTCGAACTGGTACTCCGACTTGGTGTAGCCAATCTTGTTGATGGTGCGGCGAGCCATGGTCTGCAGGTCAATATAGGCACTTGATTTCACTTCGCCCATGATGACCACCTGACCGGTGGTGACAAACGACTCCACGGCGCAGCGGGCCTGTGGGTCGTAGGCAAGGAACTGGTCGAGAATGGCATCACTAATCTGGTCGGCAACCTTGTCGGGATGTCCCTCCGAAACGGATTCTGATGAAAATAAATATGACATGTCTTTTCCTTTTTTCTAATTAGGCTGCAAAGTTACACTTTTCGGCGCAAATGGGCAAGCAAAAGCCTGATTTTGTGGTTACTCACTCCTCGGGCTGCATTTCAACGGTGATGTGGTTGCCGGAGCCAACTACCTTCTTCATGAAGTCGGCGATGGTCTGCGGGGTCTGTGCCTGCACGACGGCTTTGTAGTCGGTGTAGCCGTCAATGCCGTACTTCATCCACTCGTAGATGTAGCTGTTCCACTGGGAGTTGTTCTTGACGGCCTCGTCGTAACGCTTGAGCATCACTTCCTTGCACTTGTCGAGCATCTCCTGGTCGCAGGTGACGGTGAGGTCGTTGACCGCTTTCTCCAATAGCATCATAGCGGTGTCGCGCATCTCGGGCTTCATAGGACAGTAGGCCACCAGCTGCATCAGATGGTATTCATCGTCAATGACAGAACTGCCTCCTGCTCCTACGCTGTAAGCGGCACTGGCCTCCTCGCGTATCTCCTTGGTATAGACCATGCGCATGATCTGTCCGGCAATATCGTTCTGGATGCAAGTCTCCAAGGTGTAGGGGATGTCTTCGCTGAACCATATCATATAGGCGTTGGACTTCGGAGTCTCCTGCTTGCGACGGAAGGAGTTCACGATCTTACCTTTCTGCGGGAAGGCGACGCGGTGTCCCTTCACAGCCTTTCCCTTGGTGGGCAGCGATGCGATGTACTGGCAGATGAGCGGGCGGATGGTTGCCTCGTCGAAGTTTCCGATGATGCGGAACGTCCAGTCGCGGGCTGTTGCCGTGCGCTCACGGGCCATCTCCAAGATGCGGTCGTAGCTGACATCCTTCAAGCCTTCTACCGTCATGGGTGCCATGCGTGGGTTGTGACCGAAGAGTGTGGCTGTCAGCGAGTCGGAGAGGGCGATGTCGGGTGAGAGCGAGCGGTTCTTCAGGCTCACTTCATATTGGTTCATCAGCTTCTGGAAAGCCTCTTCGTCCTTGTTGATGGCGGTGAAGTAGAGGTAGGCCATCTGTAGCATGGTCTCCACGTCCTTGGGCGTAGAGGAACCTGTGATGCGCATGCTCTTGCTCTCCATGGAGAGGTCGGCATTGGCAATCTTACCGGCGAGGGCTTTCTCTAACTCTGTCGATGAGAAATTGCCCAGTCCGCTGATGCCGATGACATCATTGAACATCGCGATGTTGCGGTAGTCTTTCTCCCCATAGAGAGAGTTGCCGCCAGGACCTTCTCCTCCGAGGAGCACCTGGTCTTTCTTGAAGTCGGTCTGCTTCAGTGCCACCTTCACTCCGTTGCTCAGGGTAAGCTCGGTGTATCCGAACTTCTCATTGCGCGTCTCCTTGACAATCTTGCCTGCCTTGGGCATCTTGGCAATGAGAGGCTCGTCCTTCACGTTATCGACAAAAGCCTCGATCTGTTCGGCACGGGCAGAGCGCACGGCATCCAGGAGCTCCTGCTCCGTGGGATAGACGTTGCCTTCAGCCTCGTTGTTGAAGTTGAGGATGACCATGTTGGAGTCGTTGGCGGGAACCAGTTCCTTCATGAGGCCGTTGATGGCATCCAGGGGAATCATGGGTACCAGCTGCGACATCATCTGGTAGTGGTAGTCGATGGAGGGCATGGGGGTGTTGGAAAGGAAGTTGCCGACCAGCTGGTTGTAGAGCTGTGAATTGGTGCGCTTGTCGCGGTTGGAGTATTGTTTCTCCAAGGAGCTCAGATAGTCCGACTTGTAGCGGTTGTACTCCGTGGCGGTGAATCCGAACTCAGCAGCCTTGCGTGCCTCGATGATGATGGCTTTCAGTGAGGCGGCGGTCTGACTCATCTCCTTCGGGGTGGCATCGAGCTCGAAACAGTCCTTGGTCTTGGCAAAGATGTAGGTGCCGTCGCCTGCCGATGCGCCCACGTAGGGGCAGTCGGCTTTCTGGGAAGCTTCCGAGAAACGGCTGTTCAGCATACTGATGGCTGCGCCCTTGATATAATTGTAAACCATGTAGGTCATGGTTCCTTTCAGCGAGTCGGGGAACACGTCGTGCTTGAACATGATATCTACCATCGACATGCGCTGCTCCTTGTCCTTGTCGATGACCACGATGGGTTCGGCATTGTCGGGCACCAGCTCGTCCACGATGGGAGCGGGGTTCTCGGGGTTGGTCATGGGGCCGAAGAGCTCCTTGATCTTGGCCTCGGTCTTGTCGATATCCACGTCACCGACCACGATGATACCCTGGTTGGTGGGATGGTACCACTTCTCGTAGTAGTCGCGCAACTCCTTGGGCTGGAAGTTGTCGATGACCGACATCAGTCCGATGGGGTATCGTTCTCCGTACTTCGAACCCGGGTAGAGCTTGGGGAGGTTGCGCTCGAACATGCGGCTGCTGGCAGAGGTGCGCAAGCGCCACTCCTCGTGGATGACACCGCGCTCCTTGTCTATCTCCTCGGGCTCCAACAACAGACCGTCTGCCCAGTCGCGCAGGATGAGCAGGCAAGAGTCGAGCGCACTCTGGCGTGCCGTGGGCACGTTGCTGATGCGATAGACCGTCTGGTCGATGCTGGTGTAGGCATTCAGGTCGCTTCCGAACTGCACGCCGATCTTCTCGCAGTAGGATACCACTTCGTTGCCCTTGAAGTTGTCGGTGCCGTTGAAGCACATGTGTTCCAGGAAGTGGGCGAGACCGCGCTGGCTCTCCTCTTCTTGAATGGAACCCACCTTCTGGGCGATGTAGAAATTGGCGCGGTGCTCCGGCCAGTTGTTATAACGGATGTAATAGGTCAACCCATTGTCCAGTTTACCGATGCGTATGGCTGTGTCAGTGGGGATGGGCGGCATCTGCATCTGTGCTGATGCCATGGTTGCTACAAAGAGCAGCAGTAGCGAAACCATTTTTCTGAGTTTCATCTTGTTTTCTTTTTGTTGATTCACTAATTTGGCGACAAAGTTACGGAAAGTTGAGAGAAGAACAAAACAAACTTGTTTGTTTTTTTTATTCCGAAACGGAGTAACTTTGCGCTGTTTCTCTCGCGCGTACATTTATATAATATAATGCCATTCCTATGGCTGGAGGAAATATAAAACCATGCGCAACATTGCCCCAACGGAGCTTTGCTGCGCATGTTTTTTATTACCTGCAAAATTTCAAGTGGTGTTAACTATTCCTACCAGGTTTTACCAGCCGGGGAGCTTGAATAATCTCTGCTGAAACAAAATTGGATAAGTTGCGCTGAGTTTTGGTAAACGACAGGAAGCCCCAAGCCGTTGCTTCATGTCCACTCCAGTTTCCGCCATCCACAAACAGAGCCGAAAATTCATCGGTTTCGACATCATGCGTCAGGTCTGCCGTCATGTTCGCAGATGTTGCCCAAGTATATTCCCAGTTAGGAATGAATGTTGACGCAGCGTTAGGCTCCAAAAACGCAAGGTAGACATAATAGCTGCCGTTGCGCCCGCAGGAGGTTGTTCTCGGAGAAACACTTAGCTTACCCTCAGCCTCATTATACGTTACACGCACAGTATAGTTCTTCTCTGTAAGTGTTAGCTTGAAATATTTACCGTCGGGCATCAGCGTTGCCTCGTAGTTGATGGGAGAGCCATTTTCGTCGGTTCCTGTTAATAGATAATTGCCTTCCAAGATCATCTGCGAAATCAGGATGGAGTCTCTTGTAGCACCACACTCAACGTAGGCGTAGCCCGACCGGAAGTTGCGCTGGCTTTCATCGATATAGATGTAGATAGAGTCTCCAAGTGTTTCGCCATGAATCCACTCATCAGAACCCTTCACGCGGATAGGTAGGTTGTGACGCGCAAAAATGGCAATGGTATCGCCAGAGGGAGCAGCAGCGTATGCGGCACCTGTGAAGTCGTAGTCGATGCTGACCACCATGCCCTCCTGCGAGATGGTGATGGCGGTTTGATCTTCTTCGCCCGCCTTGATGACCACATAGCTGTGGCGCGACTCCATACTTGGGTTTTCATCTACCGACACCCTGACAACATTTTCTTCGATGCTGGCGCTTATCCATTCTTCTGCAGCCGATACCGAGGTCACCTTCTTGTTGAGTGTGATGGTTTTCGTACCACCTTCGGCATCGAACGCTGTTTCTGCCATGGTTACTTTAATTCCATCGTTGGGAAAGCTCTTGCTTCCATCGTCGTCGCTGCATGCCGTTAGCAGCAATGCGCAGGCAGAAAGCAGCATGGTTGTTCTGCCGAATATATTCTTCATAAATATGCTCATCATATCAGTTCTTTTTCTTTGTTATGGAAATCTTCTGCATAATTTCATAGAAGCCTATGGAGTTTTCGCTACTCATTACATCGCTTTGGTGGAGACGGAAGCCAAGGGTTCCTACTTCGTTTTCGTATAAAGTTCCGCCAAGCCGTGCCACGGTATGCTTTGTCTCTTCATCGTAAGCGAACGTTAGCGTAGCATAATAGGCATCGCTATAGCCGCTCCACTCATTCACCATGCTGTCAAAGAACACATTGAAGAAGTAAAGCGTTCCGTAAGATCCGAAGTTGGCCGATGCCAGGCACTGACCGCTCTGCCAACTCAGCGAGAGCGATGAAGCATCCCAAGTCATAGAGGAGTTAAGCGCAAGGCCATCGAGCATCATGGTGACAGGAACCTCGCCTGTAGCACTCTGTTTCTTAATGCTGATGTCCATTGCTGCCGGCTTATTGTCGAAATAGCTGGTATAGTTGAGTGTGTAGTCGCCAGCAATGTCTTTGTTGAAGTCGCACTGCAAAACACTCACCGAGTCGACGATGCCATTAGCCTCGGCATAAATTTTGCCCGAACGTATGTGGCCTTCAGTGTTTTCTTCGGTAATACTGATAGTGAGCGTATTTTCTTCTGCCGAAACACTTAACCAATCATCACTGGTGGTGAGCGTTAGCTTGTCGAGGTTGTTGATAGTGAACGAACGTGTTTCCGGCTCGTCAGAGAATCCTACGGAGCTGCCGATGACCTGCGGCAGATAGTCGCCTCCCAGTATGCCCTGCAGCGAAAAGGCAGCCGCATTCACATTGACAGGTACAAACGAGGTGGTTGTCAGGTCGTAGTTGAAGAACTGCACGTCGTTGCCATTGATGGTGACAGGATAGGGCAATACTATTCCCTTGTCGGAAACGCTGTAGGGCAGGTCGTAGTCTTCAGCATCACCCTGAATGGTAATGTGTCGATTTTTCTGATCCAGCCGGGCAATGGCCGACTCTGTGTGTGAATTGGCGAATTGGTAGTTCTTCACAAATCCCGCCTCCACCTGGCTCGCCTGGTCGAGATAGTCTTTCCAGTCGGTATTCTCTGCCAAACGCGTCATCACCATGTGGTTGCCCCACTTTTTTCCTTTCAGGCGGATAGTGTCTGGAGTGGACTCCATGATGACGAACTCGTAGTCGCCCTGCACACCCTCCACCACGTCTTGATAGGGCTGGGCAAAGTAATGCAGAATTTCATTATAGGTATTGAAGGTCAGCACCACGCTCTGGTCTTTGATGACGTCGTAGCTGGAGACACTCACCGACGAATTGTCGCCGCCAACGAATTTAGCGGCTTCGCCTGCTACCTCTGCTTTGCCGTCGGGACGGAAACGGATGATGAACGTACTTCCTGAACCCGAATAAGATTCGCCATAGTAATAATGCAGCACCCATCCGTTGGAAGCCGACTGCAGCAACGCCTTTTCCTGCTCGGCAGCTTTTGCCAAGCGTTCTGCTGCCGGTTCGTCAAATTTATCGTCGTTGTCATGTAGGCACGACTGGAGCGTGCATGCGAGCACAACAGCGCAACAACCGAAAAAAATCTTCTTGATGTCCATTTCCTCTTAGTTTAATGTTTCCAAATCTAATTTGTCTAACTCGCCGGCACGACGTATCACAGCATCGCGCAGGTCATCCATATCCAGATTCCACTGTTCATTCATATAGGAGCGCACCATCTCCAGTTTGTTGTTGATGAGTCGTGCGCCCTCTACTCCGGCATCGGCAATGATTGCATTCCATTCTTGGGGAGCAGAAGTAACGTAGACAGACATGACTTCGGCATAGTCTTCCACCGGTTCGCTCATGGCATAGGGCGTAACGAATCCGGCTGTATGGGCCTCGTTGTCAGTCTTCATATACCAGTCGCCGCTCACATATCCCGACTCGGTAATCAGGTCGAAGGATGTGTCGTAAGGTTTCTTCTGGTTCAGAATGTGTGTGAACTCATGATGCAGCGTATGGAAATAGTATTCGTTCATGGTTGCATAGTCGCGCAGCATGTCATCCGTCAGCCAGTTCACCATATACAAGGTTACCTTCAGTCCTCCCTCGGCCGTACCGAGCACCATTGTTCCCTCGGAGTTGTAGGCCGGCGAGCCTATGAGATGGATGGTGCGGGGCACATTCAGTTTCACGAACTCAGCATTTATCACCTCGCTGTAAGCATCAAACCAAAGATACTTCACGATGATGGCAAGCTTGGCCGACTTGGCAGAGTCAGCAGGCACGAGTGTATACTTCATGTCGCTTTCTATATCTTCCATCCGATATTTGAAATCGACATTATACGGATAGGTGTAGTTTTTCAGCAGCCATTCATCGAACGCATCGCGCTGCGGAGATGCCTCGGAGAAAATGGTATCTCCGCTCAGCTTATCCTTGGAACAGGAAGACAGCAGCGCCAGCACGGTGGCAATCAATAGCATATAATTTATCTTCTTCATGTTTTCTGTGTTAATTGATTAAACATCTCTCCATTTCACACATTTACTTGTTTCTGGGGTTAGGTTCAAGCCCTGCATTGATGACATCCTGTGGCAGCTGGATGGCGCGGCGAGGGTCGTCTTCGGCAAGCTGATCGGTGACTTCTGTCACTTCATGGTCGTTGTTGATGACACGGCGATAGATAACTATGCCATATCGTTTCACATCCTGCAGGCGCAGTCCTTCATTGAGGAAAAGAATGCGTTTGAGCTGCAGAATGGCTTGAAGAACCTGCTCCTGCCCGTCGCTGGCAATGGGGAAGCTGGTATGGAACTTCTTCTTGGGTGTAGGCTCAGTAGGGGTGTAATAGGCAATTCCATCGTAAAAAGCCTTGATACCATCAAGTGTGACTTGTGCCCCGCTTGTGTTGCAGGCCGACAACTCGATGTTTAAATCTTCCACTGCCCCAGCCAAATCTCCGCTCAAGGCTTTTGCTTCAGCACGAATGAGCAATGTCTCGTCGGTGGTGAGGGCAGGAATCTCCATGTGTGGCTGTCCGATGCCAGCCTCCCTGTCGGAATATTCAAAATCGTATGGAACTTTGTTGATGAAGTATTTAGAGAGTGAACCATTGTTCCATACCGTATAGCCCATGTCTGAACTGTTTCCCCAGGGTGCATCTGCCTGAAGGGTTTCGCTCTCAGAGAGATTGTAGCCATGGGCATACTTGTTGGCGTAGCCATAAGGTCCACACACGGCACCCCATTCTGAATAGCAAACCAACAACAGCAGGTTGGCATTCTCCGTGGAGCTGATATATCCATTAGGTGCAACATTTCCGTTGGCGCTCAGGCTGTAGAATTTCGACCATTCACGCAGCTTTCCCTTTGCGTCGTTGCCTAACACATAATTGGCATGTTCGATAGCCTTTTCATAATCTTGATAATAAAGATAGAACCGGGCGGCAAGTGCATGTGCAGACACCGGCGTGAAATGAAACTTGGGATGGTCATAGACACTGCCCACACGCTTGATGCCCTCTTCGATGTCGTGAGCAATAAGCTCGTAAGTCTCGGCAAGTGTTCCTCGCTCATATTTCACATCAATGGTAGTCTCCAATGTGGTGGGATAGGGAATACCCAGCGACTGAGAAGCCGTTGCCTTGTCATAGGCCACACAGAAAGTGTTGGCCAGTGTGAAGATGGCGTAGGCCCTGCAAAGGTAGGCCTCGCCAAGCTGAGCCGTGTGTTGCGACTGTTCTTCGGCCGACAAGCCTTCGATATATTGGATGACAATATTGGCGGCGTTCACAGCAGAGTAAGCACCCTCCCATATCTGCTGAGGGGTATCAAAGCCGAAAATCTCAGTCACGTCTTGCCAATAGTAAGCTTGTTCCTGAAAACGGTCGGCAGCAGACCATGCCGTGTTGCGATGCTCGTCGGCATTGTCGGAATACATCTCGGTCAAGTAAGTAGGGACTACCTCAATGTAAGCACTTGTCAACATTCTGCT
Source organism: uncultured Prevotellaceae bacterium (assembly GCA_902800185.1). GTDB lineage: Bacteria > Bacteroidota > Bacteroidia > Bacteroidales > Bacteroidaceae > Prevotella. The sequence continues at coordinate 59,464 of CADCDK010000017.1, read as the reverse complement.
CACCTCATTGGGGTTCTTCAGTTCCATGCGGTTGTCAGGCAGCGTGTCAAGATAGTCATCGCACGACACCAGGCCCAGCGTAAGCACTAAAATTGATAATCCTATATATTTTTTCATATTTTTGCTATTGTTTCTTGAATTATACATTCATCCTTCATTCATTAAAATCCCACTCGAAGTGTCATTGTGAACTGCTTGGGCACGGGCGAAGCCACACCACCAGCATTGACAAACTCGGGGTCTTGGCCGTTGAGCTTCTTGTCGGCATAGACAAGGAAGAGGTTTGTTGCCTGCAATTTGAGCGAGAGATTGTTGATAGGCGTACTCTTAAACCAGTTGCGCGGGAAAGCATAGCTCAGTGCAATCTCCTTCAGACGAATGAAATCGCCTTTGGCAATGCGTGCCGTTGAATAGTTGTAGGCGTTATAGCCATAGCGCAACTGGTCGTTGTCGTGATACTGCCGATAGCTGAGAATGACGGGGATGTCGGTCATCTTCTCGTCGCCAGGCATCATCCAGCGGTTCTTGAATTCCTTCGTCATGGATGACAGGTCGGAATATTTAGCAGAGAATACCGGATCAAGACGAATGACATTGCCGAATGAATAGGTAAAGAACAAGTCGAGCTGGAATCCCTTGTATTTGAAAGTGTTTCCAAGCGAGCCTATGTATTTGGGATCCGTTGGTCCTTCATATTTCAGGAATCCTATGTTATCACGTTCCTGGAAGTTGAGGTCGGTTACTGTTACTTCACCTTTCTCATTCAGGAATGTAGGCATACCGTCTTCGTTCAATCCCAAGAAAGGAATGGAGAAGAGAGCTCTGACGGGATAGCCCTCAACACCGAATCCGTTACCTTGAATCAAGTCCATGACTGTTGCCTGGTTCTTCAGGTTGGTGATTTCGGTTTTGTTGGATGAATAGACAAACTGAGTGTTCCAAGAGAAGTCCTTGGTTTTGATGTTGGTAGAAGAGATACTCAGCTCGATACCGCTCGACTTCATGTCGGCCTGATTTCCCCAGCGGATAATCTGGCCGCTCACACCCTGCGTGTTGATGGGACCTATCTCATCGAAGTTCTTTCGCGTATATACATCTAAGGCAACGTTGATGCGGTCGTGAAGTAAACCGAAGTCGGCGCCAATATTCAGCTCGTTTTTCTTCTCATAGGTCAAGTCGGCATCTTCCCATCCAGTCTGATGGATAGCAGTCTCTTTGTCTGTGGCGAATGGGCGATAAGGCGTATAGGCCATGAGCACGTTGGTGGAACTGACGAGATCGGCGGGCGGAGGAGTGGCTGTTAGAGAATAAGAACCCTTCAGCGTCAAATGAGAGAGAACACCATTGAAGACCTTGTGGAACCAGGGTTCTTCATGGGCATTCCAGCTACCTGCCACATTCCATGTGGGTAGCCAGCGGGCATTGCGGCTCTTGCCAAGCTGGTTGGAGCCTTCGTAACGATAAGTTCCGGTCAGCACATAGCGTCCCTTGTAGGAGTAGGTGGCATTGGCAAAGAATGCCACGGAACGTGAGTTTGTGTTGCTGAGCGAATAATAGTTGGTGTTTTCTTCTATTCCTTTCTTAAAATATTCATAGATATAGAAAGGAATTTCTCCCATGGCATACTGCATACCCCATCCGGTGAAATTGGTTCCATTGCGCTCGATGCGTGTAGACTCTGCTCCGGCAAGCATGTTGACGATATGGGTGTCATTGAAGGTGTGCCCGTAGTTAGCTGTCAGGCGATAGTCGTGACTGGTCATCGACTTTTCTATGCGCTGATAGATACCACCCTCAGGCAATACAGTGATGGGCAGAGCATAAATGTCATCAGGATTGGTGTAGAGATATTTGTTTCCGTTTCTGATGAGTGAATTTCCCATGGCGCGATAGGCCATGGCCTGATTGGAATCATCAAGAATCTTGTTCTCACGAGAGGTGGTACTGTTTTTTATCGCAGCCAGCATGGCTACCTCTAAGCCTTGGATAGGCTTCCACTTCAGCTCAGCCTGAAATTTGGTGTCGACCACGCGCATGTCGATATAGTTGGTCTCCAACTCATGCAGAATATTGAATGGAGCGTAATTCGACTGGTAATAGACAGAAGGATCCAAGGCCCTGGACGTGTTCAGTGCATACGAGTAGGGGTTGATGTCGAAATCGCGCTTCACCTGCCCTGAAACCACGTCGATGTCCTGGCTCAGTGTTCCCGGTGCTTTCTGCTTGCGATAGGAAGCAGTTCCAATGAGGTTGACCGTCAGGCTTTTCATGATGTCGTGACTGACATTCATGTTGGCAGTATAGCGTTTCACTTCATTGTCTTTATACCATCCCGGGTCGAGCATGGCCGACATAGAAACATAATACTGCGACTTCTCCGTACCGCCGGAGATGCTCATCGAATGGTTTTGAACAATGTCGGTGGAGAATAATTCGTCGAACCAGTCGGTGTTTCTGTACTCGGCCTGTCTGAGATAAGCATTCTGCGCCTCAGGTGTGTTGGCAAGGCCAAACTGCCCAGTAGAAGGATTATAAGTGTTCATCAGCTCATACATCTTACCGTACACACCATAGTCGCTTCCGTTGAGCAAAGCACTCAAGCCAAACCAACCCTTTTGTTGCATTTCCTGGTAAATACCCATCTGGTCTTGCGAATTCAAGATGTTGAAATCGCGATACTGGGGTTTCAAACGCGACGTGAACTCACCTGTGTAGTTGATATGTGCCTGCCCGGCCTTACCCTTCTTGGTGGTGACAACAATCACACCGGCCATGGCGCGTGCACCATAGATGGAGGTGGCAGAACCGTCTTTCAGAATCTGGAAGCTCTCAATATCGTCGGAGTTCAGTCCGGCGATGGCCGAAGAAATCAGCGTTTCAGCATCTCCCGACGAGAGGTCGTCGGCCGAAATGTCGGTAACGTCTTCCATGATGACACCGTCAACCACCCACAGCGGCTTTGAGCTACCATAAATGGAAGTGGCACCACGAATGCGAATTTTTGGTGCAGTACCAAAGGTTCCGCTCACGTTCTGCACGCTCACACCAGCTGATCTTCCCTCAAGAGACCGGCTGATGTCGGGCATACCTCCCAACATGGCATCAGCCGCATTCAACTTGTCTGTTGCACCCGTGAACAAACGGCGGTCCATCTTCTGCACACCCGTAACCACCACTTCTTCTAACTGTGATTCATCGGGATGCAGGGTGATGGTCATGCCATTTTTAGCGGCTACGGTTTGTGAAACCATACCAACGGAACTGACTTCAATCTTCTTGCCGGCTGGTACTGAGAGTGAGAACTGGCCGTCAACGTTGGTGGCCACACCCTGTTTCGTGCCCTGTATCATGACAGTGGCTCCGATAACAGGCTCGCCATCCTCTGAAGAGATTACGGTGCCAGTGATTTTCGTCTGGGCAAGCGCCATTCCTATGCAAAGGAACAGACCCGCCAGAATCATGCTTAATCTTTTTTCCATAAAGTCTCTCTTTACTTTTAATTTTACTAATACTTATCTTTTACTTTCAATTTGCTTTATAGATTTCTGTCTCCATGGTGTTTAAGAACACTTTTAGCATTTTTTGGAAACAATTTGCAAAGATACATTAAAAAGGTTACTTGGACAAATAAATTTATTAAAAGCACAGAAATTTATACAACTTTTAACAAGTAGGCGTCGTTTCCACTAAGCGGTAGGCTTGTTACCTGCCCGTGGTACTCCCAGTACCACTCAGTGGAATTCTCAGTACCAGCAAGTGTTTAAATCTTGGAACTGTCAGTACCAACCCGGTTGGTACTGACGCTTTTGGTTAATTCGGTCGTTTTGTTTGGCAAAAAGAAAGGAAACAGGGGAATCCTGTTTCCTTTTTGTAAAGCTTTCCTTGTCTTGAATTCGTCGAACTCACGTTAATATATAGTTAATATATAAATGTACGCGCGTAAAGAGCATGAAAAAAGCGGTGAGGTTAATCCTCACCGCCTCCGCTGTAGTTGCTTGAGGGGTCGTCCATCTCGTTGGAGTCGCCCTGAGTAGGTTTCTTTTTCGGCATCATGTTACCGAAGTTCCAGGTCAATGTGATGTTCACCTTGCGGCTTCCGCGCTTATTCATCTGGTAGCGGCTGAAGCTCTCGCTCTCGGTGAAATTCTCCCACTTGCGCGAGTTAAACACGTCTCGGCAGCTGATGGCAAGCGTCAGTTTCTTGTCGAAGAAATTCTTGCGCAGTCCGAGGTCGAGTCCGTATCCGGCCTTGCGATAGCCCTGTGTGATGACCTGGCGGGCCCGGTAGCGTCCTGTGGCTTGAATGGACAGGTCGTAGGGCAGGATGAGGCTGGCCGTCATGCGGGCATTCCACGTGAAGTTGTGGTCTTCCTTGCCGTAAACATCGACGTTGTCCACCACGTAGTGGAAGCCGTTGATCTTGTAGTAGTAGGCGTTGGCCGAGGTTGTCAGGTCGAGCCGGCGGAACAGTTTGTTCTTCACGGTCAGCTCCACGCCCTCACTGACGCTCTTCGTCACGTTGACGTTGGTCTGGTACATCATGTTGCCTACCTGCCAGTTGATGCGTTGCATTACGTCGTAGGTGGGTCTGTAGTAGGCACTGATCATCATCGAATGCTGCGTCCATGTCTTCAGGTAGTTCACTGAGAAGGAATTTGAGAATTCAGGTGTGAGCTCAGGGTTACCGAAGCTTTCCATCGTGGCATCGCGGCGGTTGCGGAACGAGTTGAGCTGTCCGCCCCACGGACGGCGCAGGCGACGGGTGTAGTTCAGCTGCAACTGGTCGTTCTCGGTGAGCTGGTAGGAGAGGAAAAGGCTGGGGAACAGCTCGAAGTAGTCTTTCTTGAAGGGGTTGGGAGCGGGTGTCACTCCGTGTTCCTGATCCCAGTCATAGCTCTTGGTGTTCACCTTCCAGTATTCGGCACGCATGCCGCCCATGATGCCGAACTTTCCGTTGTTGTAAGCGAGTGTGCTGTAGAAGGCATGTAGGTCCATGTCGTAGATGAAGCGGTTGAAGTAGGTCTTGTCCTCCACGGCATTCTCACCGTTCCAGTTGTTCGGGTCGTCGTATGACTCCTGCGGTGTGTTCTCATGTGAGAAACGTCCCTGATAGCCCGCCTGTAGCTTGATCTTCTCGCTGATGGGGTTCTCGTAGTCGAGTTTCACCTCCCATGTACGGTTGTTCATATGCATGGGCAGGCTCTGGTATTCGTAGTCGGTGGGTGTCACGCCGTCGTAGTAGGCGGTGGAGTCCTGATAGAAGTTGTCGTTGTCGGACTTCCAGCGGTTGAAATCGAGGACGAGGTCCAGATAGTGGGTGTCGGTGAAGCTGTGACGATAGTTCAGTTCACCGTAGTACATGTTCATGTCGCCACGCGAGCGGGTGTTACGGAGCATCATGCGGGAGTCCTGACTGGCTCCCACAATGCCATAGTGGTAGGGAGTTGAGTTCTGGTCCTTGCGGCCTCCTTTCATCATCATTCCACTCAGCGAGATGTCGTCCTTCTTCGTCACGTGGAAGGTGAGACCGCCGCGCGAGAATAGGTTGTTCCCCTGGTTCTCGCTGCTCGACTTGTACCATTGGTACTGCTCGGGTGTAGAGTGGTTGATTTGGTTGCTCTCGCTGCGTCCTTCGTCATGCCTGTGTCGGAATCCCACATTGAGATAGGCATCAACGATGGGCGAATTGTAGTTGATGTTGAAGCTTGTGTTGGCACCGCGACGTGTGTCGCCACCCACTTGCACCGAGCCGTAGTAGCCTGGCTTGCGGTCTTTTTTCAGTACGATATTGATGATGCCGGCGGAGCCTTCGGCAGAGAACTTCGCCGATGGATTGTCGATGACCTCGATATGGTCAATACTCTCTGCGGGCAGCTGCTGCAGGATTTCGGCACGATTGTCGGTGGTCAGTCCGCTGGCCTTGCCGTTGATCCACACCTCCACACTGCTGTTGCCGCGCAGTGAGACGTTGCCGTCGTTGTCAACTTCCACCGAGGGAATGTTCTCCAGTGCTTCGCTGGCGGACGCTCCGGCATTGGTGACGAGCTGGCTCACGTCGAATGACTTGCGATCCACTTCCAGTTTCATGGTCGATTTCTGTCCTACGACCGTCACCTCCTTCAGCGAGTGTGAATCTTCCGACATGTAAAGCGTGTACGTTGATGAGTGGTTCTGCTGGCTGATGGTGAAGTTGCGCTTCACGTCCCGATAGCCTACGAAAGACGCGCTCACCACATAGCTGCCGGGCTTCAGCCCACCGATGTTGAAATGTCCACCCTCGTCGGTAATGGTACCTTTCAACATGTGTGCCGTGTCCGCTTGTGTGGTCACTTTGATGTTCACGAATTCGAGCGGGGTGTTCCCGTTCTTGTCTAACACCCTGCCTTTGATGGTGCCTTGTGCGGATGCCGTCGCTACACAGGCGACGAACATCAGAAGAAATAAAAATCGACTCATAATTGTAATTTAGACTACACATGCGCGCGAGAGTTTAAACTCCTGAATGTTAAAAGATATTATAGGACGTGCAAAAAAATACGGCGAGAAAAGGGGTGTGAATGCGATTTTTTTTGTATTTTTGCAAATTGATACAGATGCAATTACACGAAACAACTAAATCATAAGAAAACATGGCAAAGAAAGCTTTATTGATGATTCTCGACGGATGGGGAATCGGTAAGCATGGTAAGGGTGACGTGATTTTCAATACGCCGACTCCCTACCTCGACCTTTTGTATGCAACAAGTGCCCACTCGCAGCTGCAGGCCAGCGGTGAGGATGTGGGTCTGCCTGATGGACAGATGGGTAATTCTGAGGTCGGACACCTGAACATCGGTGCCGGACGTATTGTCTATCAGGACCTTGTGAAGATCAATCGTGCCTGCAAGGACGGCTCCATCATGGAGAATCCGCAGGTGAAGGCAGCCTACTCCTACGCCAAGGAGCAGGGCAAAAAGCTTCACCTCATGGGACTCTGCAGCGACGGTGGCGTTCACTCAAGCCTCGACCACCTGTTCAAGCTCATTGAGGTGGGCAAGGCATACGGACTGAAGAACCAGACCTTCGTACACTGTTTCATGGATGGACGCGATACCGATCCGAAGTCAGGTAAGGGCTTCATTGAGCAGGTGAGCAAGGTATGTGCCGACAACGACGCAGCCATTGCCAGTATCGTAGGCCGTTTCTATGCCATGGACCGCGACAAGCGCTGGGAGCGTGTCAAGGAAGGCTACGACCTCATCGTGAAGGGTGTCGGCAAGCAGGCTACCGACATGGTTGCCGCCATGCAGGAAAGCTATGACGAAGGTGTCACCGACGAGTTCATCAAGCCTATCCACAATGCCTCGGTCAACGGATGCATCGAAGAGGGCGACGTTGTCATCTTCATCAACTTCCGCAACGACCGTGCCAAGGAACTCACTGTTGTGCTTACACAGGAAGACATGCCCGAGCAGGGAATGAAGACCATCCCGGGACTGCAGTACTACTGCATGACTCCCTACGATGCCAACTTCAAGGGTGTCAACATTCTCTTCCCGAAAGAGAATGTCGAGAACACACTCGGCGAATACCTCTCCCGCCAGGGCAAGAAGCAGCTGCACACCGCTGAGACGGAGAAGTATGCACACGTGACATTCTTCTTCAACGGTGGTCGTGAGGCTCCATACGAGGGCGAGGACCGCATTCTCGTTCCGTCGCCAAAGGTTGCCACTTACGACCTGAAGCCCGAGATGAGTGCCTTTGAGGTGAAGGACAACCTCGTTGCCGCCATCAAGGAAGACAAGTACGACTTCATCGTCGTCAACTTCGCCAATGGTGACATGGTAGGTCACACGGGTGTCTATAATGCCATTGCCAAGGCTGTATGGGCTGTTGACAACTGCGTGCGTGAGGTCATCGAGACTGCCAAGGCCACGGGCTATGAGGCTATCATCATTGCCGACCACGGCAATGCCGACAATGCCATCAACCCCGACGGCACGCCGAACACTGCCCACTCGCTGAATCCCGTTCCTTTCATCTACGTTACCGACAACAACTCGGCAACCGTGAAGGACGGCCGTCTTGCTGATGTGGCTCCCTCCATCCTGCATATCCTTGGCATGGAGCAGCCTGCTGATATGACAGGTGAAAACCTCATCTCAGACAACAAGTGATGAATGTCCAGATAGAACCAAGCTGGAAGCAATATTTGAATGGTGAGTTCGACAAGCCCTACTTTGTCGGACTCACCAATTCTGTTCGTACCGAGTACTCGCAGCACACTTGCTATCCACCGGGCCGACTCATCTTCAATGCCTTTAACCTCTGTCCCTTCGACCGAGTGAAGGTGGTCATCATCGGACAGGACCCGTACCATGAGCCAATGCAGGCGCACGGACTGAGCTTCTCGGTGCAGGACGGTGTCCCCTTTCCGCCCTCTCTGCAGAATATTTTCAAGGAGATACACGATGACCTCGGGACGCCCATTCCCACCTCGGGCAACCTCTCGCGATGGGCTGAGCAGGGCGTGTTGCTGCTCAATGCTACGCTTACCGTGCGGGCGCATCAGGCGAACAGTCATGCCTCGCTGGGGTGGCAGACATTCACCGATGCTGCCATCCGTGCCTTGGCCAAGGAACGGGAGCATGTGGTCTATATGCTGTGGGGCGGTTTCGCACGTGGCAAGGCGTATATGATTGACAAGACGAAGAACCTCGTCCTGGAGTCCGTGCATCCCTCGCCACTTTCCGCTAATCGTGGCGGCTGGTTCGGACAGCATCAGTTCTCCCGCTGTAATGCCTATCTCGAACAAAACGGCATCGCACCTATCAAGTGGTGAAATTCCTTTCCCCCTCGAAATCCCGTAATAACGTAATCCCGTAATATCGAAATATCGTAATAACGAAACAACGAAATAACGAAAAAAAAACAATGAACATCCCCCCCATCCTTGAGATTGACGGAGTGTTGGTTTCGTCCGACATCCTCACTGAACGCTTCTGCTGCGACTACGCGAAGTGCAAGGGTATATGCTGCGTCGAAGGAGATGCGGGTGCGCCTGTTACCCTCGATGAAATCGGTGAAATTGAACAATCCGTCGATCAAATTTGGAACGATCTTTCTGCATCGGCACAGAGCGTTATCGACCAGCAGGGCGTGGCTTATACCGACCGTGAGGGTGACTTGGTGACGAGTATTGTGGGAGGTAAAGACTGCGTCTTCACCTGTTATGCTGACATGGAACTGGATGGGAAGAAAGTTTCCAACTGCTGCCTTTGTGCGTTGGAAAAAGCTTATCGTGCAGGGAAGACCCGCTTCTGCAAACCCATCTCCTGTGCGCTCTATCCTATACGTGAGAAACGTTTCTCCAATAATCTGATTGGACTTAATTATAATCGGTGGACGGTGTGCAAGGATGCTGTGGCATTGGGGAAACAGCTGGACATGCCACTGTACAGATTCCTTGCAGAACCTCTCAAGCGGCGGTTCGGAGAGGAATGGTACAAGGAACTGTGTGAGGTGGCAGAGATGTTGAAGCGCACTTTGCTCATCATTGTCTGTCTGTTCTCCCTGCTTTCTGTAGATGCCCAGAGTCGTCAGCACACGTGGACCATCACGCCGCGTGTGGGCGTGAACTCCTCGGATGTCAGGGGACAGAGGTGGTATCTCTATGAAGATGACGAGGAAACCATCACGAAGGATACTCCTACGCGGGATATGGCGACAGGACGGAAGTGGGACTTCACTGCCGGCTTTGACGTGGAAGGACTCATCACGCGGAGATTCGGACTCTCGGCAGGTGTGTTCTTTTCCGACGAAGGTTATAGGAATAAAGATGAGGGTGGCGGAACAGTCCACCTGCGCATGATCAGTGTGCCCATTTTGGCAAACTACTATGTGTTGCCGGGATTGGCCGTGAAGGGTGGTGTGCAGATGAGCGGTCTTATTGACGGACAGATTCACTACGGAGAAACTTCGCAGAGCATCCTGAACTCCACCAAGACGTTCAGTGTGGGCATTCCCGTTGGTGCCTCTTTTGATTATCGCAACGTATCGCTCGATATGCGCTACGTCATCGGAATCACCGACTTGTGTGATGTACGGAAAATCAATAGGGTTGGAGACCATTGGTACACCAACTCCATTTGGATCACGTTAGGTTATCGTATCAACCTGTAAAAAAGAAAAGCGACGAGCCGAAGCCCGACGCTTTTTTCTTGAAACCATATTCTGTTTGCCTGCCTTACGCATCGATATTAGCGTAGGTAGCATTCTGCTCGATGAACTCGCGGCGCGGTTCCACGTCATCACCCATCAGCATGGAGAAGATCTCATCGGCCTTGGCAGCATTCTCGATGGTGACCTGCTTCAGCAGACGGGACTTCGGATCCATGGTCGTCTCCCATAGCTGTTCGGGATTCATCTCACCCAGACCTTTGTAGCGCTGCGTGTGCAGCTGCTTGTCATCGTCACGACCGTCAACATACTTGTCGATGAACGACTGGCGCTGCTGCTCGGTGTAGCAGTACTCCGAGAACTTCTTGTATGTACACTTGTAGAGTGGGGGAGTGGCGATGTAGAGGTGTCCCTCCTGAATGACCTTCGGCATGAAGCGATAGAATAGTGTCATGATGAGCGTGTCGATGTGAGAACCATCGACATCGGCGTCGGTCATGATGATAATCTTGTCGTAGCGCAGCTTCTCGGTGTTGGCTTCCTTGTCGCCTTCGCCTTCTACACCGAAGCGCACACCGATGGACTGGATGATGTTCATCACTGACTCTGCCTCGAAGACGCGATGCCACTGTACTTTCTCTACGTTCAGGATCTTACCGCGCAAGGGCAGGATAGCCTGGAAGTGACGGTCTCGACCCTGCTTGGCAGAACCACCTGCAGAGTCTCCCTCAACGAGGAAGATCTCGCACTCCTTCGGGTCCTTGTTTGAACAGTCGGCAAGCTTACCGGGCAGTCCACCGCCCGACATGGGGTTCTTGCGCTGTACGCTCTCACGTGCCTTGCGGGCTGCAATACGGGCTGTGGCAGCAAGAATCACCTTGTCGCAAATCTGCTTGGCTTCCTTCGGATGCTCCTCCAGATAGTAGGAGAGAGCCTCGCCCACGGCCTGCTGCACTGCACCAGTCACCTCGGAGTTACCAAGCTTGGTCTTGGTCTGTCCCTCGAACTGAGGCTCTGCCACCTTGATGCTGATTACGGCGGTGAGACCCTCGCGGAAGTCCTCGCCGGTAATCTCAATCTTCGCCTTCTCAATGTTCTTGGAGATGACGGGATCCTGGTCGGCGTATGCCTTCAAGGTACGGGTGAGTGCCATGCGGAAACCTGTGAGGTGCGTTCCGCCCTCGATGGTGTTGATGTTATTTACGTATGAGTGGATGTTCTCCGAATAGTCGGTGTTGTACATCACGGCTACTTCGATGGGAACGCCCTGCTTCTCGGTCTTCAGGTAGATGACATCGTCGAAGAGATGCGTGCGGTGACGATCTACGTAACGTACGAACTCCTTCAGTCCGTCCTCGGCATGGAACACCTGCTCGCGGGTCTTGCCCTCCTCATCGGGACGAAGGTCACGCAGGGTGATGCGGATGCCGGCATTCAAGAACGCCAATTCGCGCATACGGCTGGCAACAATGTCCCACTTATAGACGGTCGTGGTGAAAACAGTGGGGTCGGGCCAGAACTGCTGGCGTGTACCGCGCAGCGTGGTTTCGCCGACAACCTTCACGGGATAGAGAGGCTTTCCCTTTTCGTATTCCTGCTGATAGATTTTGCCATCACGGAATACCTGCGACAGCATGTGCGATGACAGTGCGTTGACACAGCTGACACCTACACCGTGCAGACCACCGCTGACCTTGTAGGAGCCCTTGTCGAACTTACCACCGGCATGCAGGACGGTCATAACGACCTCCAGTGCCGACTTGTGCATCTTCGCATGTTCGTCAACGGGAATGCCTCGACCGTCGTCCTGAACGGTGATGGAGTTATCTTCGTTAATGGTGACTTCGATGTTTTTACAGAAGCCTGCCATTGCCTCGTCTATGGAGTTGTCAACAGTTTCGTTAACCAGATGGTGAAGTCCTTTTTCGCTGATGTCACCAATGTACATCGCGGGACGTTTGCGTACGGCTTCTAAGCCTTCGAGTACCTGAATATTACTCGCGGAATAGTTGTTCTCGATGTTTTGATTTTCTGACATTTCCTGATTTCAGTTTATTAGCATGCAAAGTTACGAAAAAAACGTCAAACGAAGAAATCTCACATGCTAAAAAAGGCAAATAAATGGGTGGGAAATCTAAAATATAAAAAGAAAAAGGTCGCATTCCGATAGGAATACAACCTTTCTATTTTTGCCTCAACGAGGTGGGATTATCCCAGCTTGTTGATATGCTGCATCAGACTTGACTTCAGGTTGGCAGCCTTGTTCTTGTGGATGATGTTGGTCTTAGCCAGCTTATCCAGCATCTTCTGTACTTTGGGGTACAGGGCAACTGCCTCTTCCTTGTTTGTGGTAGCGCGGAGCTTGCGAACAGCGTTGCGCATGGTCTTTGCATAATAGCGATTGTGCAGAGTACGTGTCTTGGTCTGACGAATTCTCTTCAGTGATGATTTGTGATTTGCCATTGTTTTTTACTTTAAACTTTAAACTTTAAACTTTTGAATAAGCTCCTGGGTCTTGCTTCTCTTGGAAAGCCCTAAGCGGGTTTGATAAAACCCTCCGACACCGGTTCACATTACTTGGCTGTCAAGCTATCGCATCACTGCGCAGATGTCGGATTATTGTAGTCCCTAGGAGAGTCGAACTCCTCTTTAGAGAATGAAAATCTCTCGTCCTAACCGATAGACGAAGGGACCCTGCGTTTTTATTTGCGGCTGCAAAGGTATTGGTTTTTATCGAATTATGCAAATTTTCCACAATAATTTTTCGTGGGATGCTCGTTTTTCTTCTTTTTTTCGTACTTTTGTAAGGTGATGCATACAAAGACCCGTGCCATAGTGCTCCGATCGTTCAAATATAGCGAGTCGCAGCTGATTATAGATATGTTGACCGAGGAGGTTGGACGTGTCTCGTTTATTTGTCATGTGTCACGCTCGGCAAAGGCCCGTTTAAAGCCACAGTTCTTTCAGCCCCTGTCTTTGCTTGACCTGGAATTTGACTTTCGTCCTTCTGCGGGATTGCAGCATCTGCGTGAAGTGCGTGTAGCCTTGCCCTTTGTCTCCATCCCCTTTGAGCCTTACAAATTGTCGATGTCCCTGTTCCTGGCGGAATTTTTATATTATTGTACCCGAGACGAACAGCGCAATGCCCCCCTCTTCTCGTATGTCATGCAGAGCATAGAGTGGTTGGACCGTTGTAGTACCCATTTCTCGAACTTCCATTTGGTTTTTATGCTACGCCTGTCTCGCTTCATCGGTTTCTTCCCGAATCTGGATGATTATCGGTCGGGTGACTATTTCGACTTGCGGGAGGGTGCTTTCTGTTCTTCGGCACCGCTCCACGTTGACTATCTTGTACCGGCGGAGGCTCGGCTCATAGGTTTGCTGATGCGTATGGATTATACGACAATGCACCTGTTCCGCATGTCACAGACAGAGCGAAACAGATGCATTGATGTGTTACTGACTTTCTATCGGCTGCACGTCCCCGCTTTCCCCGAACTCAAGTCGCTGGCAGTGTTGCGGGAATTATACCTTTAGAACTTCTTGCCGAAAATGATACTGAGGAAAGTCAGACTTAATATCTTACAGTCTAACCACCAGGAACGATGTCCTAAATAGTAAAGATCCAGCTCCAAGCGGCGTATCATCTTTTCCATGGTGTCAGTATATCCATTGTAGAGCGTGGCGTAGGAAGTCACCCCCGGACGTATCTGATAAAGGAAGGCATAGCGCGGATCTTCCTCCATAATCTGGTCGATATAGAACTTGCGTTCCGGTCGGTAGCCGATGAATGCCATGTCACCGATGAAAACATTCCATAGTTGTGGCAACTCATCAAGATGGTTTGCCCTCAGGAATTTCCCGACCTTGGTCAGGCGAGGATCGTCATCGCCTCCCGCATGACTGAGTGTGGGTCCCTGCTGTTCTGCGTCCACACGCATGGAGCGGAACTTATAAATGGTGAACGGTCGCCCGAATCTTCCCATTCGCTCCTGCTTGTAGATTGCAGGGCCGCCATCGTCCAGTTTGATCAGGATGTAGCTCAGCAGCATCAACGGTGAGAACACGACAAGACAGAAAGCAGAAACCACCAAGTCCACAGCACGTTTCATCCCTCGCTCAAATCGGTTCATGCCGTCAGCAATAAACTCAACGGCATTCTCCGTCATCTTGTCTGAGGGGAATCCCAGTGCTCCGTATGTCTCTGCCTTGCGTTGGAGCGTCTCGTGAGGAATGTTGGCATACCAGGAATCCTCACCGTAAGCTTTCTCCCATTCACGATAGAACCCTCGGCTCTCACGTTCATGGATGAAATGTCTGATGACGAGACGAATGATGATCCATAAGGAGATATCCAAGACAAGCAGGATGTTGGGACTCCAATGAGAGAAGACTCCAATGGTGTTCATGACCACAAAGGCTGCCATCAGACAGACTACCGTGAGCGGAATCATCTTCCGGGGCATGCCCGTACGGATGAGCATGTGGTTAAACTGGTTACGGTCGGGACGATCCAGTGTTCGACTTTCCATGACACGGCTTCTGAGAAGGCGTAAGGTGTCTATCATAGGCATGAACAACACCCCCAGACAAATCATCAGCATCCCCTCCGGCATATAGGTGCTCTGACTCATTCCGACGGTATGATAGCTGATCAGGTAGCCTAAGACATACGTCCCGGAGTTGCCCGTCAGGGTGTTGTGCCATCTCTTGTGGAAGAGGGACACCAGACAGAAGGGGAGTGTGACACCCAGCGTGGCAGCAGAGACAAAGCTGATGAGCGTGGATTCGTCATAGGTGCTGAACACCAAGAAAGTAAAAAGCATGATGCTCGCAATTCCAGAGCTCATGCCATTGATGCCGTCCTGCAGACTAAACATCATGGTGATGTAAAGAGTCAGGAGCACGGTAAGCGGCATGCCCACGTATGGCGACAGTTCCCCGATGCCGAAGAGTCCATGCAGGTCATGGATCCATAGACCGGTAGCAGGGAACATGAAAGCCGCGGCACAGAAGGCAATGATCTTGACACCCCCCCTTGTCCCATTCAGGTCATCCTTCAAGCCCGTGACAAACAGGATGGAGCATCCCACAACCAACTGCATGATACGCATCGCTGTCGGCTCTACCTTGGCGTACAGTTCATACAGTCCCAACATATTTGGCAGCGAAATGCTGATGCACAGGGCTATCAGGATGATGGGGAAGAATGTCACCCCACCAATCATCAAACTGTTGCCAGTCTCCTCTGCCTTCTTGGGCAGGAACACTTTTTTCTCCGTAGCAGCAAGCCGCATGTTGGGAATAACAAGCAGTCCCAACAGCACGGAAATAAAGAATGGCGTTATTTCAATGAGAAGCTCAAGATTCATCGTGTATGATTCTTAATAGGCATTCTTGTCTCTTTTGAAAATGGTCTTGGCTGTCATCCAAATAATGCGCAAGTCAAGCCAGACACTCCAATGCTGGATGTAATAGATGTCGCGCTCCACACGACCTTCCATCTGCCACAGCTCACGGGTTTCTCCTCGGAATCCCGTTACCTGTGCCCATCCGGTGATACCGGGCTTAACGAAATGGCGTACCATGTATTTGCCGATGAGAGCAGCGTACTGTTCGGTATGGGCCAGCATGTGGGGACGGGGTCCCACAATACTCATGTCGCCCTTCAAGACGTTCCAGAACTGAGGCAGCTCGTCGATATTGGTTTTGCGCATGAAATTGCCGAAAGCGAACTTGCGTGGATCGTCTTTGGTAGCCTGTACGCGGTCTGCGTCGCTGTTTACATGCATCGAGCGAAACTTCAGGCACCAGAACTCCTTCCCGTCTATGCCGGTGCGTCGCTGACGGAATAGCAGGGGACCAGGACTTTGCATTTTGATGGCAATTGCCACAACAGGCAACAATATGGCTGCTATTGTCAGGGCAATGATGGAGACAACAATATCGAAGAGTCGTTTGGTTACACGGTTGAGGGGTTCCTCAAGAGGACTGACGTAACTGGCAAACACTTCTATGTCGTCGATGAACACCGACTGCATGTTCAACGATTCGTAGGCGGGAGGCACATAGTAGAACTTGACCATCCGTCTGTCGCATAGCAGTGAGATATGTTCTATCAGTTGCCGCTCGCTACGGGGCACGCATAGGTACAGTTCATCTCCAAGTTTTTGTTTCTTCTTCCCCTTGTCGATTTCGTTCAGGAAATGTTCGGCATCTTCGAATTGGCTGTATATTCTGTAGCCGTATGTCGGGTTCTTGGTCAGTTTGTCGCAGAGCTTCTGCAATGCGACACCTTTGCCTACCAAGGTGATGTTCCTTGTGTTGTAGCCAGCACTGCGCAGACGCTTCAGAATCCATCGTTCCACAAAACGCGCCAACAGTAGTACTGCTAACAGACCGATGCCGATCACCACAAACCGCCAGCCAATCTTTGACATGAAATGGACAGCTCTCAGCAACAGGTAGGAGAGAAGCGTATAGGTGGCCACTAACATGGTGGTACGTTTCAGTATGTCGCCAGCACTGACTTGCCGCTGGTGGATGATCGTGCTGAAACGAATCTCAGACAATAGGAGCGAAAAAGAACATAGAAGCCAGAAGGTAGTACTTTTTTCTTCGTCCCATTTTTCAAAGCCAGGGATTAATTCAACTGTAATCCATAGGATTCCCCATAGTATTGCAAAGTCAAGTGCTGTGACAATCCACTTGATGAGTCTGTTTGTTAGGTTGTTGTTTTTCATTCGTCGATAAACTTCTGGATAGATTGGATGAGAGATGGTGATGCACTGTTGCCGATATGCTGATGCGTTGTTTGATTTCCATTCAGTAGCATGGAGGTCAGTTCCTCTTCGTTCATGGCCACGTTGACCGTTCCCATTTCCTTGAACTTACGTGCCGTTGCCAATTGGTGTTCATTTCGGTGTTCCCCCAAAGCGGCGATGCGTGGGAATACGATGATGGGTTTCTCCTTTTGCAGAGCAGACAGTATTGTACCCATTCCTGCGTGGGATATGATGAGCCTTGCTTTGTCGAAGAGCGTGTTGAATTCGTCAGGTGCAAGGAAATCTATAGTCTTGATGTTCTGGGGTGTGAAACCGCATTGATACACCTGAGCAATAACTTCCTCGTTCAATTGTGGGGCCAGCTCATCGATAATCTTGATGAGGCGGTCAAACGGTAGTTGTGTACCTATAGTTACAAAAATCATAATTCAAAAGACTTTTCCGGCATATTGTATTTTTCCTTCGGCAAGATTCTTCCATTGGGTATAGGTACGCGAGGCGAACTTTGATGCCATGCGGCCGCTTGCCGACAGATGTTCTGCATTGGCGATGCTGTCAATCCAGATGGTCTTTCGTCCTAACAGCGTCCCCACAAACAGATATATTAATCCCGGGGCAGCACCCGTGGTAATAATGGCATCGGGCTTTTCCTTCCGTATCGTTTTGAAGGCATTGAGAAACGATGGTATCAGTTTCCAGGCATCCGACCTGCTGAAGTCTGTTGTTTGGCAGAACTTCTGTCCTTCCACCATGGTGGCACATTTCGGGTGTGTTGAGACATATACCATCTCATAATGCTCCTCCATGGGGCGAGCTATTCTCAGCAACTGTATCCAGTGTCCGCCTATCGAGGCTACTGCCATTAGTTTTTTCTTCATTCTCGTATTTTGTCTGTTGGTAATACTGTCAATTCCCCCATCTTGTCAAGGAATGCTTGTTTGAAATGACTCATATACCCACCACTTGATGTGAGTGTAAGTTCTCCTATATATATATGCCCGTTGACCTCATAAAGATCTACTCGCATCTGTGGATGCCCTTTGGAAAGGCGTGATGCAATGTTTAACATATCGTTAAGACATGTAGGCTTGGGCATCAGCTTGTGTTCTGGTATATAATGAGAGGAATAGCACAAATACTCAGGATGAGCATTCCAGTCGCAGTCATACACACCTATTTCACAATAATATTTATGATGGCGGTTGCTGTAACAGAAAATGAATTCCGGTTTGCCATCAAAAGTCCATATCTTGTAATCAACAAGTGATTGTGATTCGTTGGGTTGTGTACTTCCGTCAAGAAGTTCTTCGGCAATAATGCATGGCTTAATATTTTTATAATGTTCCTCACCGGTTAGTATGCCGTATGGTGATTGAAGAGTCTTTCTGAAATGCTGAAGAGTACGTTCTTTGTCAAGTATCTTTTTGTCGGTACACACAACCACATCACCACTTCCGTTGTTACATTTCATTACGAACTGTTGTGGCAGGCTGTCCCAGTCTATCTCATCCACAGTGTCCCATTTCCCGATGAGCGGGACAAGGCAATCCTCGAGACCGCAATTCTTCACATACTCTCTGACGCGATACTTGTCTGCCAATAATGGCCACAGGCTTGTATCACCATAGAACTTTATCCAGTTGATTTTCTCATTGATGTCTTTGGGATGCTCAAAATCTGGCCAACGATGCAACTTGTATAAATATTTCAGCCGAGCCACCCTAATAGGTGTCAAGACTTTCAGCGTCATCAATAGCTGAACGAAAAACAAAATCAAAGATTTCATCATTACATATTAGAACTCTTATGAATATATTTTCTTCTATCTCCATTGGAATAAACCACAATGTTCATCCCCTTTCCAATACCATTGCGTCTGATACCAGATGGAGAATAGACTTCCACGACCCTATTGGTGTAGTCTTGGCCTGTTCTGTTAGAATCAATATGGGTTATTCCTTCCACTTTGTTGATTTCCACCCTCAAGATATTGGAGTCTGCAGCATAATCACTGAAGTCAATCATCTCCTCACCAAACGATATGGTGTGCTTTCGGATAGAAAGGTCACTGTAGTAGATAGTCATTTCCCATGTGTTGCCTGAAAGGGATTTGAAACACAAAGGATAATTAGAATAGTATGCGCCATCGAAGTCGCCTGCTTTCAGTTCCACATCGTTGAGGAAAACCTGTTCTGACCCAATATTGACTTTCAGACCGAACACATATCCCAAATCAAAGAAGCCTGCAATTTCCTGATAAGCCTCCATGGGGCGTTTTTTCAAATATCTTTCAACAGATTCTAGTCGAGAACTGTATTTCTTATACAACGATGCGGGCCTACCCCAAGCTTCATGAGTGGAAATAATTTCGTTCTCTATTTCGTCTCCCATTGTTTTTAGTAGCGGAATGGTAATATCAGGTTTTAAAAAATCGCCAAGATATACGGAAAACTTTTCGACGAATGACTTGCGGAATTCCGAAAACCCTACCATCACTATTGGAAATTGATGGTGACGAGCTTTTCTAGGGGAACTGATAACCTTATCTCCTTCCTCGCCATTCAGAAAGAGATAGTCAAGAAAGTTGGTGATTCCTTTCCTATCGTAGACGGCATCCATATCCTTTAGTATCCACTTCCATTTCCCTTCTTGCGATAGAGGCTTCCAGAGAGAAACATTATTAGATGGCCAGTCCCAATTAGTGGCAAAGACTTCAGCTATTAGGTAGTTTACAAGGTTAAACACATCAATTTTATCTGCGATTTCACTATAAGTGATATCCTCCTTTTGGTAAATTCTTTCAAGTCTGGTATTGGCCATCAGTCCCACGCAAATAATGCTATCATCATCAATGCCGTAGTTGGCCTCTACATAGTCTTCGTTACTTCTCTCCCTCAATCCGTATATTCCTTTGTAATCTCCATTGATATAGCATACACATGGGCTATAGGCCTGATAGTCTATACTATCAATATAAGAGCCTATGACACGTTGGATGAAAGCATCTTCAATTCGGAAATCCTCACATCTGTTGCCGCCATTGCGTAGCACAAAAGACTTTACTGCGGTAACATTAGGCTTCTCTGGCCAAAAAGTTGCATTGAAACGCTTGGTGCCGAAGCGCTTGTTCGCATACACTTTAAGAGATTTTTGTGCAAATTTTCTTGAGTAATTTCCACCCACAGCAGTCTCGCCGATTTGATTGAAAATTCGCATGCCATTGGCATCGAAGTACTCCACGTTGACAGGTCTGCGCCACGACTGATTGTAGTTCGGGTTGTGGCCATCGGCCGAGTCGGGACTCAGGATTCCATACTCCGAGTTGAAGAGATATGCACTGTCAAGCACTAATGAAACGATGGGATGGACACCATGTTCTCCAGGAAAAATATATGACTGTGTGAGTGTGGAGGAGAACAACGCTTCCTGTGAAATCAATTTGGCCCGGACAACGGTTGAAGTGTCGATATAGATAGAGAAACTCGTCCCACTTGCAGAATTAAGGCTTGGCTCCTCTCCGTTAAGAGTCATGTAAATTCGTGTGTCATCGGGAAAATCGCCCTCAGGCATCGTTATATTAATCGTTAAAGGACTGTTGCAAAGTTGACCTTCAATGTCGAAAACAGGTTGTGGCAGCAGTAGGTCAGAGCCTCCTCCACCATTGGTTGTTCCAGGGGTAGGTGAGAGTTCGTGTTGCCAGGTGTCACCGCCATCAACAGTGCGTCCGTAAGCAATGTCAATAGCCTTCATCTTCTTGTGGGCGAGTTGGTCAATCATTGCTCCTTTTTTGTCAAACAGGCACACCATTCCTTTCCCTGAGTCAATACGGAAATTAGTGTGTAGCCCGTTTCCGACTTTGTCGCAATAGATGACAATATGTCCGTGTGGCGCTACGATAGAGTCAACGGTAATGGTGTAAGCTTCTGCTACATCTTCAGAAAGGCCAATACGCGTTTTATTTATGTTTATCTCATTGTCCGTTGGATTGTATAACTCAACCCATGAGTCGGGGAAATCATAATCTACAAATAAGGAGCTCACATTTGATTGCATGATTTCATTAATCACCAGGCTATTCCCTTGTGCATAACAATTCTTTGCTCCTATGTTAAGGATGCAGAATATAAGAAAAAGAAATGTTTTTTGCGTGTTCATGTTGTTAATTAGATTGAATCACCACTCGATTTATTTTTTATATAATTTCAATTTTCTTCAGCAGATCCTCTGTTACAATTTTGCGTACATCATACTTCTTTGCCTCAATTTGGCACAGCTCTTTCATTTTTCCAATATCGTGTTGGCCTTCAATGCATTCCTTCATTTTCTGAGCTAATGCTTTTGCATCATGAATGGGAATGAACAAACCTGTTTCGCCTTCTTTCACGAATTGGCTGTTATGGGCCCAGTCGGTAATGATCATCGGCAGTCCTGACACAAAGGCATCGATAAAAATACCGGCAAAGCCTTCTCCCCTCCAGTAGGTGGGAAATAGCAACATATCGTATGTGGCCAATTTGTCATATCCTTCTTTCTGTCGCATATCAAGAAATCCCTGGTACTTTACATTGGACAATCGGGATATTCCTTCTTCATAGGTTGTTTTGTAGTTATCAGCCACCTTTCCATAGAAGTCAACAATATACCGGTCTTGCATTCCCCACTCATTCAGAAGCTTTGCTGCCTCTAAAATCTCATTGCATCCTTTCTCAGCCATGATTCGTGAAAGAAAAACGAAACGCAGCGTATCCTTAGGCTTACTAACCTGGGGAAGATAATCAATGTGTTTGAAATTCGGAACCTGAATCACCCCTTTCACTCCACACTCCTCCAACTGCCGAAGCATCAAAGGACTCTCTACAAGTGTATATTTCGCATAACCAATAACATCTGCATTGAACACGCCGTACTTTACCCTGTCCCCCAAGGTCCCGCCTATCACCCAGTGGACAACATTGCGCTGGAGGTTCAATTTCTTGAACCACTTCAACATGCTATATATATTAGAGGCGGAAGTGGAAAGGACGATAGTAGCTTGGGGCATAGTGACCACAGACCATAATGCCTGCAAATAAACCCATGGGTGTTTACGCTTTTTATAAAAGTCCAAGACCGTTACCTTGCAGTATTTTTTCAGTTCTGCAATGATATATTGGTTTTTTGCAGTCTCCCCGTCAACAGGAGCACGTCTTTGGTTAACCCACCCTACGAATATGACATCTTTCATATCGTCTGTTGTTTTTATTCAGAAACAGGCCATGGATTTTTGATATACCGTCCTGGATTATCATAATTCAATACTTTTGCAGGAACTCCAGCTACCGTCGCATTTTCTGGAACGTCTCTTGTTACGACAGCACCGGCTCCAATGGTAGCATTACTACCGATCTTCACATCATCAACAAGACATACATGGGGGCCAATATAGACATTGTCTCCGATAATAGCAGGTGTTTTGTGATTGGTTCCTATATTATCGAATTGAGAGATATTTACATTGTTTCCTATGATGGTGCCTCCATTGATAGCGATACACATGCCGCCTTGGGCTCCTATTGAAAATCCATACCCGATTTTTGTTCTCGTTGGAAGAGCCACCAAATTTTTTCTTTTTGCACGGGCACACATGATTTTGCAAAAGGGATACAGCCATCCTTTATATTGGCAGAGTCTCAGCCAAAAAAGAACAGAGGACTTGTACGGCTTCAAACTCTGTAAAATGATAGAAAGCGTGGACTCCATTTTACCATAACGTCTGTACCTGTCACTTTTGATAAGGGTCATACAATCCTTGTAACTCTCTGCTACAGGAATGCGTATTTGCTTCCCATTCAATTCATAGACTTCGGTTTTCATACAATTATTCTACAATATTTATAATCCTATTATCAATGCAAACTTTTATTTTGGATGTTCACAAGTTCCTTATATTGCAAGATGTATTGTTGAGCAGTTTGGGTCACATCAAAATGGGTTTTGGAAAAATTATAAGCCTCTTCGATGATTGACTTGTTGACGGGATAGATAGTGAACTGATACAATTTATCTGCCAAATCCATGCTGTCACCGTGTTTGAAAATGATACCAAGTCTGCCGCCTGCAATTACTTCAAGTGGACCCGCCAAGTCACTTGTAATTACAGGCAATTTGGCAGCACAGGCCTCTGCCAAGGTCAGTCCAAAGCCCTCGCTAACACTGGGCAGGACAAAAAGGTCATAGTCTTTCAAATGGGAATAGACCCATTCGCGAGATTTGAATCCGAAAAACTTTATATGTTCTGTTAAATGATACAGGTCGGTCATCTTTCCCAATTCTGCTCTATCGTCACCATCACCAATGAAATCGCAAGTAATGCCAGTAAGTTGTTGCGAGTTTATCAGATGGTTCAATGCCTCAACGAGAATTCTCTGTCCCTTATCAGGATGTAGACGTCCTATGCATATCACCTTTAGTTTGTCCCCTTTTGTGTCTTGACGGGAGTCTCTCACATCAATGTTTTGAGTATGTATGCCATTATATATGACGACACTATTTGGGAATCCCTGGCTTTCTGCGTAGTCTTTAACAGCGTTTGATATGCAAAATAACCGTTGGTAGTGACTGAAATATGCTGAGGGACAGAATGTGTTGTGAATTGTAAGGACTTTTCGCCAAGAGAACCATAGAGCTTTGATTAAGTTGCCTTGATGACAATGTATCAAATCTGGGGAAAAACTAAACAAAGAAAAATTAAGTTTTGCCAAAGGTATTACATTCTTACTGCCGGGTTTTCGGTTGAATAGTATAATCTTCACCTTTGAATCAATGTTTTTCAACAGTGCCTTATTGTAATAATCATTTATGATATATAACCTTACGTCGCAGAATTTCACCTGCTCGTTGATAATGTCCACGAGCATGTTTTCTACTCCTCCATAATCGAATGACCAAGTCAAATGTGCAATCCTCATATCAACTCCTCCTTCAAAAATAACAAAGACTCTTCTCTCATCTTTTGGATTTTCTTGTCTATGATGGCATAATCGATGTCTTGATGGATGACATGTTCCATTGTTTTGTACAAATCGCTTGTTTCCTTACAGAAATGATCGGATAATCCCAATTGTTCCAATAGTCCTTCCTGACGTGTGGCGCGTCCTGACTTTGCAGGAATAGCGACGAACTTTTTGTGGAAAATGATGCAAAAGACCATACAATGGAAAGAGTTGGTGACAATAAGTTTTGCATATCTGATGGAGTTAAGCCATTCGGCAACCGACATATATACACGCTGCTTAAATCCCGGTATTGAACGGTTTGAACGTAGGGCTATTGCCTGCAAATGATTGGCTTTGGAAAACTCTGCAATGACCCTCTGCTCCTCCTTGTTGCGAACGAACGAGAAATATACCAGTTCGTTGCTTTCACGCTGAGGGTTATATTTTCCGCAGATTCCGTCGTATGAGGCGAGTAGCAGGGTGGGGTCAACAACAAGTCGTGCCTCAATACCGAAAGTATCCTTGCAGATAGCCACGCCAGTATGTTCCCTCACACCTACAGCATTGAACTTGTGGAGCAACGCCTTCACTTCGTCTGTCAGAGATGACGATTGCCAGCTTTCTGTACCGAAACTGGCGGCATATGAAATACGGCACACGCCATCGGGCAGGAAAGAAAAGAAATAAACAAGAGGATCCAAACGTTTGGTGATATCGGGATTCCACACTTGGTCGGATCCAACTATGTATAAATCGCTTTCATGCTGACCATCTTGCAATTCAGCAACGGTCTTATATTTTTTTGTAAAGTAATTCAGATGTTTTTTCCTAAACAGAAAGAATAGAAAATCTTGTGGGATTTGTAATAGGGTCGTGTACCAACTAAAGAATACTTTCGGAAGTTGGATGTCTATGATATCAACTCGATGCCCCATGTCTTGTAACGTCTTACATAAGGCATAGCACTGTAGGTTGGCCCCGAAGTTTGATTCTTTAGAGAAAGTTAAAATAGATATTTTCATAATTCGACATTCTTAACTCTCTTAACATTAGAATAGCGGATATATTCTATCAACATATAGACAAAGAACACCTGCATATTTCCATAGAGATGATCGTTCTTAAACGAAATAATAAACAAAAACAGGTAGAAAAGGAATGCAGACATAGCCAAGTCAGAGTCGTTCCGTCTCCTATATAGGAATCTGATGGTCACCCAAGAAAGGTAGAGGAAGAGCGCAATGCCAAAGAAGCCAAAGCGCATCAGAGGATTCACCCAGGCAAGGTCGCCTGAAGAAGTTTGGTCGAATGTGCCTTTTGATGCTCTACGTGAACCTAATACGAAATCAAACTGTTGTTGAGTCTTGGGTGAGTCTTCGTGGCGCGTACCTATTCCAAATACCGCATAGCGGGGATTGTTAAACATGTAGTTAACCCGCTCCATCAATAATAGGACACGGAAGGATAGCGTACCATTCTCATTTTCAAATTCGTTGTAAACGGCCTGATTATAGTCCATGTTCACAACAGCTTGGATGTCCTCAAAAGTGGTGTTACGATTTACCCCTTCTTTCTCAAAACGATCCATGATTGCTTCACCCGCAAACATGAATACAATCAATCCAATCATGCCATATTGTACAAATCTTCCTCCATTCTTGGTCATCAGCAAATGCAGACAAACACAAAAGACGTATGCCATCATCACAGCTCGGTGCTGGGTAAGGACTATAGCGACCAAAAACACTAAGACAAGGGCAACGCTCTTCCACCTTTTAAAATCAATCCTAACGGTAGCCCAAAGCATAAAGAAATAAGCAAGATAAGGAATGTTGCGATAGCGGGATTCACTGATAGATGCATGGTGGAGAAACTTTATGTTGAGAAGTGGTTGCAAATCGAAAAGCACAGTTGACAAAATCGTAATAAAGGCAATTTGTTTGAACAGGCGGTTTATTTCCCGTTCTTTGAGTTCCTGAACAAGCCAGAAAGAGAAGAAAGGTATATAGGTGCGATAGTTTGCAAGAGCAAATGAAAGGAATTCTTCCTTCAAAGCAATGGTGCGAACAAACTCTAATGTTATATAGAGGCCAATGATGGTAACAATTTTATATATCTTGATTTGTGGTTTGAAGAAAGCCGTATTTCCTTTGCATACATTGAGAAAGGCTACGGCCATCAGATAAACGATAGCAAAGTCGGGGTATTTTACAGGGCACCAGCTCTGATTTAGGAAATGGAAACCGCTTGTAAGAAGGAAGAAGAATACCAATGTCCCCCTTCCTTTACGTCCATAGTTGTATTGAATTATACCATAGAGTAATAAGACTGCACAAATTACAAGAACAATCATCTCTAAATTATTTTGTATATATTTAAACATTCTAATCTTTGAATGCCTGTAACCATTAACTTCTCTGAAGCTTTCCCCTTTTTCTCATTTGTATTTTCCATTCTATTGAGTATTCCGCTTTATTTCTATTTCAAACTCTCTGCTTTTGTATAGCAGTCTATGAATTTTGTCGAATTTCCAAAACAGCGTATGGGCAAGTTCATCTTTCCATATATACCGGTTCCATCCATAAACGTATGGTACTAAATCTCTTGCCTGCAATATACAGAGAACAATTTCTCTTTGTTTGTCTCTTATCTGCTTTTTGCTCTTCCCTGTGAAACCATAGAACAATCCAAAGACTTTCGCTATTCCTTTCACAATGAAACCAATGAGCGTTTTTTCTTCTTTACTTGCATAAATACTGCCCAAATTATCCTTGGGGGAAGGATGGGATACTTTTCTTGAATGATGATTTTTCTCCGCAAGATCTTTTAACAATTTGGCATCGCCTCGCTCTTTTTTTAGTTTTACAGACAAGATGATACCTTGAAGTTCATGGCGCTTTAATGACGAAGAGCGCTTCGAGAGTTTTAGTTTATCTGGATAGACTGTCTCAATATCTCCATCTGGTTTCAAAAAGTCAAATGAAATGAGCAGAGAATTAATACTGCATCTATAACAGGAAGCATTACCATAGATGGCTGCTCCAACAGTCCCTGGCAAGTCTATTAATCCTTCAACCCTTTTACACCTTCTTCGACCATCTGACGTGATAATTTTGCCACGGGAACACCACAATCGCACACAATATAATTGGTTTCTTCAACGATGTTGTTGCATTTACGAGTAGATACCATATTGGCAACGCTGTAGTCTGGAAGAAAATAGATATTGCTGGTATGACCGATAAGGTCAAAGTCTTTACCTTCCAGATACAATTTCGAACATATATTTTTGAGTTCGTCCAAGTTTTCTGGCTCATAGAAAGTCCCAATCATCCCACCTCGGGCATGATTTAGCCAGCAGATGTCATATACAGGGATATTATTCCGAACAATCATACATTAACTGTCATTCTATGTGGAATTACTTTTTTAATCATTGAGGACACTTGCGTCAAGACTTTATTTACAATCAAAGTCCACAACATGTTATGAGGTTTAGGGTCTGAAGTATCTGCTATCATCAATATGTCAGATTGCTTCCTCATCTTTTTATATTTTTTGTATGTGATAGAACCCTCCATGACATCGATGAGTCCAACTTTTTCGTTAAAGTACGTTCTATTACAATTCGTCAATGTGACATATTCCCCTAAATTGTCGTTAATCAACGAACACACAATCATCTCAGGTACTTTTACTCCCGATTTGAAAATGCCATATCCGTATGCGGCATATCGGAAATTCACCTCTACGAAATAATATTTCCCCCGACTCACTATAAAATCTAAATTACAGATGCCGACATAACAAGTTTTCGCCAGAAACGATTTGATGGCTTGTATGAGTTCTCGATTGTTTGCCGGGCAGATTTGTCCCCTCATAGAAATGCCGCCTTTAGGACTTTTTCCCATTTCAAGAAAATCCACTATAGCAGGTACTGCACTATCAGTCTTCGAGGAAAAAGTGATGATGCCAACTTCTTTGTCAATATCCAGATACTCCTCCGCACATAAGTCATAGACTCCAGCTCGTTTGCAATGTGTCAATAATTCATTCAATTCTTGTATATTATTGCATCTCTTTTGATATTGCTTTTGGCTTTTGTAGTTCAGAGATCCCTTTACAAAACAGGGATATTCAATATCCTCTGGGATAATGAAGTATCCATCGACGAAAGGTATTTCCCATGTTTTTGGCACATTTAGACCAGCTTCAGCGGCAATTTTTTTCTGAAGGACTTTGTTCATCAGCCTTGTGATGCCTCCCTCCTGTTGATTGACATTAGGAAAGATGAAGTATTTATTCAGCTTTGATAACGACTGGTCGATGAGATAAACCATACTGTCTGTCAATGGCATGAGTATGGGCTTTTGCACATCATCCCTACATTTTTCCATCAGCAGATCAACTAAGTTTGTCGTTTTGGTAAAGTAATATGCGCTGACGTATTTACTATAATAGTCAAGAGGCTTTATTTTGAATTTATTTGCCCCGGTTATATGGATAGAGATAACTTTATATCCCGACTCACCAAAAGAGCGAATCAACCCTAACTTAATTATGTCAGCACTTCCTATAACTATGATTGTAGGTTTCATATTCCAATTACATGAAGCATTCGCTTCAATATCCTTTTATAATTAAATATTTGTTTCCTTAATTGTTTTTTATACTCATAATAAGTAGCTATGTCGGTCTCATCTTTTATAAAGAGAATGTCTGCATCATTATTCCATTTTCTGTATTCACGCAACGACATTTTTCCTTCAGAAAAATCACCCAAAGCCATATTCTCATTCACGAATGTGGCAGATTGGATGACCGCCTGAGGCATATTACCCGTACATTCTCCGCACATTGCTTTCACGAACATGGCAGGCAGGTTGACTCCAACATTCAAGATGGCTGTTCCAGAACCGCCAATGCGAAGATTCATCTCATCAAAATAGAACACACCGTTGCTCTCAAGGAAGTCTATATCGAAGATGCCTACGAATCCCATCTGGCGTATGAATTCAGCGAACTTGCTTGTCAAGTTCTCAAAGCCATCTACGGGCAATACTATACCAGCTAAAGCTATTCCCTTGTGTGTTTTACTTTCCTTCAGGAACTTGATGATTCCCGGTATAACAACTTCCTTTCCATCTGAATATCCAAGTACAGCATACTCGCGGCTGATGTCAATAAAATCTTCTACGAGAACCTTTGTGATATCATTCTTGCCGGCTATTGCAAGAACTGCCTTTAACTCTTTAAAATTATTGCAGCGTCTTTGGCATTTCTTTCCAGCACCTATGGATGACACGGGTTTCGTGAAACAGGGGTACTTGATGCTTTCAGGAATCTGGAACCCATTCTCTCCTCTCTCTAAGACAACAGAGCCTGCGGTGTTCAGCCCTACGGAAAGCGCTAAAGCTTTCTGATGGGACTTGTCCATCCAATAGCCGATAGAACTTAGTTCATGATTTGAAACTTGAAACTTGAGACTTGAAACTTTGGGCCTGACATTAATGTATGGAACAGCAAAATGTTTTTTGATCTCATCATCATCAATGGCCAGGGCAGAGAAGTCACTCGTTGGGAAAATGATGGGCTTCTGCCCCTCCACCGTACATTTCTCCAAAAGCAGCTTGACCAAGCCATCTTCTCCTTCTTGCCTATTGAAGTACAAGACCTCCTTCACACTCTGACTATATGTGTCAATCGGCTTTACCGGGGCTCCAATATGTATAACGGTCACCTCACAGCCAAGTTGGGCGACAGCTCTTATAACACCCAATCGGGTGCTATAACTGTTTCCTATGACAATAACTCTCTGCATATCACGCTTGTTATAATATAAAAAGCACTCCTTCTTATATCCCGAATCGCTTGACCCGTCCTTTTCCAGAAACCATCTTATAACGGGTTCGCAGCTTAAATTTAGACCAAAGGAACCGCAGTTTAATATACCACTGGGGGTATGGACAATCATACAGCCATTTGGCCATCACTACATTAAAATGATCTTTACAAGCCATATAGTATATAAAACGATAGCCTTCTTTCTTTTTCTTTTCTATCATCTTCGTGTTTCGTTCATTCGTGTCAGCAATCAGAACGGAATAGTTGTTCTCTTTAGCATACATCTCACGTTCTTCATTCAAAGAGCGATAGATACCTTTCCCTTCATAGCCAGATAGAACGGCAGCAAAACACACATGCCCACATTTACCATTAGCATACCATCGGTTGGCGTTACTTTTTATTAGTCCCACTGTTCCAACGACCTTATCTCCATCCATTGCCACAAACAACTTGCCTTCGTCGCCTATCTTTTTTCGAATCTCTTCACCTGCCAAGGAAGGGAATGACATGATGATGCCATTTTCCCTGTTCTTTGCATGGGCAGCCCATAAGACATCGTGTATCTCATCCCATGAAACATTAACAGGCTTCTCCTGAATAATAAGGTCGCAAAAAAGAGCACAGGGATTTCCGTATGTCGCGGAAAATTTGTAACTTTGAAGTGCTAACAATAAAGTACAAGACCCCATGCTCAGCGACAAAGCCACAAACATCTTGCCCTTCCCTTCAATATAATTCTGAATTTCTTCAGCCGACTTTGAAGGAAGAGCCATATACATGCCCTTCTGTCGGTTTTGTTCATGTGCCTTCCAAAGGACTTGATGTATTTCTTCCCATGAAGCCCAGTCGGGCTTTTCTATGATTTGAATATCAGTATTCATCGTTTTTCACATTCTTATTTGTAAGACATCATTTCCTTATATATACCGTGTTTCATGCTCAACGGCTCAAATATAACACCAGGATATTGGTTCCCTTCTATTAAGACGGGTCCATCACTTGTTATAGCGATGTCCCACCCGACGAATCTCACTGGTGGAATACGTTTAGAAGTTTCTGTGACCATCTCTACAGCCTGTTCCCAAAATGGAATTTCCTGGCCTATCATGTAAGTGTCTGTGCCTGGATGTACAAACACTTGTTGTCCTAAGGAATTTGTGACACCAGGGCCATTTATTCTGCCATACTGGATGTCAACGGGGTATAATACCCCACCAGCGCAGAAATTATCAACAACGGCATCACCAATGCCACATCTGAATGCGACTTTTATAAGATGCGCCTCACCCGATGAGTCCATAACAGTCATCATCCGAAGGGTATTAACTGACTTGTTATTAAAACACATCTTCGGGTGCTGTTGTATGAACTCCTCTAATATATAATCATTTCCTGCACAGAAGAATGATGCATCTTTTGCA
This sequence comes from uncultured Prevotellaceae bacterium, assembly GCA_902800185.1. Lineage (GTDB taxonomy): Bacteria > Bacteroidota > Bacteroidia > Bacteroidales > Bacteroidaceae > Prevotella. The sequence goes on along the minus strand of CADCDK010000017.1, from coordinate 28,279 downwards.
TCTTCTATATTAATTTCTTTGATTCCCTTTCCCTTGCTGCCATCTGTTGGCTTCATCAAGCAACGACCAGTCTTTTTAATGAAATTCTCGATTTCCGCAGCAGAAGCAGTTTTGCAGTCTATCCAGTCGCGTTTGATAAAGTCAGCAAAAAGTTTGTTGAATTCTGATTTGCAGCCAAGAAGATACTCATACTTCCTGTCATTATATCTCGCTCTAACCTTTTGAATACGCTTCCTTGTATATGCTTCATCCCTATCAAACGAGCGAAGTTTGAAGAAGCTTCCTTCATAATATTGGAGTGGACTGCATCCGTATCTAAAAAAACAGTAAATAGCATCAGCCCAATGATACAAAACAGTCTTTCCTGTCAGCTTTGCTGCAAACCGTGCTGATTCTAAGGCCTTTGACAGGTCTTTCAAATCTCTCTTACTTCTCGGTAGATATAATTCCATGTTTCTTTTTTAATTTAGAAAATGCTAAAGTTCTTAATTCGCAGAAAGGCTTGGGCTTAAAAAGTATAGTCCATCCCAGATATATGATTGCAAAAATAATGAACTTAATGCCACCCGAAATATACAAACCTAAGTTCAATTCTTTTCCAACAAGATAACTTGCGAGAAATGCCACTAAAGTAACGGCCGTAACAGGGAAAAGACTCCACAACTGTGATTTTAGGTTATATCCAATATGTCTTGAAACCAGATACATGTTAATGAGCAGACAGCTCCATGAGTGGATGGCTGCTCCCCACAGCAAGCCATTGATACCGAAAAAAAGGAGGCCACCAACTGCCAAAATAATACCAATGGTTTGTTTGATAACAGACCACACAAACACAGTGCGGCTTTTGCCAACAGCAGATATCGTTTGAAGATTGACAGATTGCAGGCAAATACCTAATCCGGCCAAACACAATATCTGAAAATAGGGAATACTATCCAACCAGCGGTCAGAATAGAGCAGAATAAACAACGGTTTTGCTATAAGTATCAAAACAGCTATCAGAGGAAAAGTCATATAGGCGATTATGCCAATCAACTGCTCCAAGATGTTAATCATCCTACGTTTATCATCCTGAACCTCTGAATAAAGAGGAAATGTTACTTGGGTCAACACCTGTGAAATGCTATGCGAAGCCAATTTTTCTGTGCTATGAGCCTTTGAATAATAGCCCATGATTGCTGGATTATAAAATTTTCCAATCAGAAGGCCTTGAATTTGACGACTGAAATTGACGAAAAAATTATTTAGAAATATATAAAAGCCAAAACTGAAAAGCTCTTTAAAAGACTTGACAGAAAATACAAGAATAGGTCTCCACTTAATGTAGAACCAGAAAACAAGTGCGGGGATAAAAGCCGTGAGCAAATGTTGTGCCACCAATGCCCATACGCCATAACCATGATAGGCCATGATTATAGTCGTGGTCAGAGCGATCACAGAGGTGGTTATTGTAATTATGGAGAGAATCTTGAAATTAAGTTTCTTCCTGAGTTGGTTACGTTGGATGATGTTGAAAGCATATATGAAGAGGACGATACCTTGAACACGCAAAACATCACAAAGCAATGGAATGTCGTAGAACCGGGCAATGGCAGGAGCGCTGAAATACAAGACCACATAAAAAACTACCGCCATGCTAAGATTCCACCAAAAGATCGTAGAATAGTCTTCCTGCGTAGGTCGTTTCTTCTGTATCAAGGCAGAGCCGAAACCTCCATCGATGAATGATTCTGCCAAGACCATGAAGATCATCAACATACCTATGCAACCATAGTCATATGGCGTCAGCAGGCGCGCTAAGATAATACCAGAAATGAACTGTATTAGCATCGTAGAGTATCTCTGCAATGCTGTCCATACCATGCCTGCGGCCGCTTTCTGTTTCAAATTATTCTTTGCCATTGTGATGGTTTGGGGCGTCAGTTTTGTTTCATGAATTTATATCTCCGTTGGAGTGCCACCAATACACTGCGTTCTGCCAAGGGGTTGAGCCCTCTGAATGTCGTGCGGCGTTTCAGTTCTGCAAGTGGCATTTCCATCAGCAGTTTGGCAATACATTCGTCTGCAAAAGAATTGGAAACGACATTGACTCCTGTGAAGTCAAGAACCACTTTCTCGTCGCCTTTTATGAGTGGCAACAGCTTCTCTCGGAGTTTTTGCCCCATGTCTCGGGTACCAAAGTCTGTGCCGTAATCTATAAATTTAAAATCTACCATAATTTTTCTAATTCTTCAGACTCTACAAATGTTTCATTAAACTCGCCGGCGGCATCTGTTCGATGATCAACTATCTGATTCGGATCAATTTCCCGTTCTGTTCCAATCTTCATATAGATAAGGGTTCCTTGCCAGAATCCATTTTCGATAACTGAAGTATTTCCCTCTTTTATGATTAACTTATGGCTCCCGGAATGTAATGTACATTATCCATAACTTCATACAAGCAATAACTGATAGCTTGAAGTACGCTGACTTCAATTTCAAAATGAGATGTCATCGACTTTATAACATTTTGATAGACGGAATTTAATGTCTGTGCATCAAAAACGTCTATTGAGACATTCTCTGCCGTTCTAAAATATTTCTCCAATAAGAATGCTATGTCCATATTCCCTTTTTCTTCTCGTATCTCTCTATCTGGCACTCGAGGTGGCGTGTGATTGCTTGGGAGACTATCTGCTGGTTGGCATGTCACCTGACCAGCCGTGGCCGAGATCCCAGTGCTCGTCGTAAACAAACTCGAAGTAGGGGAGGGCAAAGGCCTCTTCAATCAACGCTGCAAGTTCATCTTGAATGGGCTCGGCCCAATGCCCCACAAGGACAATGAACTTATCGATAGTCCATGCTACTCGCCCCCGAGGAATCTGAGTATAGTCTCCCTTGAACTTCGTTTCCGAATGCTTGGCTTGGGCTCGGAAGTACTCCTTAGCCCAAACCTGACGGTGCAGGGTAGGATAGTTGATGAATGGCTTCCCCTTATCAGCTGCCTCCTCCACTTCGCGAGGGGTCAGTTCCTTCTTGCGGACCCCAAAGAGAGTATGGGCTTCTGGGTCATACCAGAAAATGCCCACAGACGGCATGGGTTCATCAAAGGAGCGCATGTCATCCATCTGGGCTTTATGCAACTTGTCGTCAAGATGAGTCATGATTATATTTATTATAGAGATTTATAAGCACACTTCTCCTCCCTGCTTGTCGTGACAAACAGGCTCTGGGGCACAAATAGAGGAGGGTGCGCAATTCGCCGCAAATGAGTAGGAAACGTCACTTGGATGTGTAACACTCTGACGTTGTTGCTCGCAGATACTATGGCGCAATCTTCAATTCATGTGCAAAGATAATGAATAATATTTAAATAACCTTGCTTTTTACTTGATTTTTGCTTTCCCCCACCGTTGATTTGTCTTTTCTTCTCGATTGGGTGTTGTGGTTGGTGATGACTACTCGTCTCCGAACAGACGGCGTGCTTCTTCCAGGCTGTCCATGGAGCCAATGTCGAAACGACCGCCAGCCATCTTCCAGGCATGTAATGTGGTGCGTGTAGCAAGGTAGTGGGCAAGGTTGCCTGGCGCATCAGCTCCACATCCGTGGTTCATGCAGTCACGGATGAGAGGAAGGTCGGTTTCCTTGTAGATGTAGAACGGTGGTACAGCCCAGTTGGAAACAGGCTTCTCGGGCTTCTCCTGCATCTCGAGCACGCGCATCTCCTCGTCCACGGCAATAACGCCTGTGCGTTGCAACCGCCGGAGTTCGGGCTCGTGATGACACATGATGATGGAGGTGTTCTTTTCCTTGAAGAAATCTACGAAGCCTTGTAGGGAGAATTGAAGGATGTTGTCCGCAGCGAGCACCATGATGTCATCGTCCAGCTGGCATGTGTCGAGGGCCAGTAGCAGGTCGCGCACGGCTCCTAATCGGCTCTCGTTGGTCTCTGTGCCATCATCGATGATATGAATGGGCTTGCTACCCTTGTTGTCTTTCCTCTTCTTGGTCCATTCCTCAAAGTGATGGGCAAATTTGTGATTGGTGACAAGGATATGTTCGTCAACCTCGGCAATGGTATCTACATCGTCGATGATACGGTCGAGAATGGAACGCTTCCCTATCTGCAGAAGCGGTTTTGGAAAGTTCTCCGTCAGCGGGTACAGGCGAGTGGCGTAGCCTGCGGCAATGATGATATTCTTCATGAGGGTATAAGCGTTTTATTTGTAGGTGCCGTAGTAGCGTGCATACCATTCTGCAAAGGCGCGTAGGCCAGTGCGTAGGCTGGTTGATGGTTTGAAGCCGAAGTCGCGTTCCAGCGGGGTCGTGTCGGCATAGGTGATGGGTACGTCTCCTGCCTGCATGGGCACCAGCTCCTTGTGAGCCTCGAAATCATAGTCTGTTGGCAGCACACCGGCGCGGATGAGCTCTTCTTGTAGGATGGTGACAAAATCGAGCAGGTTTTCGGGTGAACTGTTACCGATGTTATAGACCTCATAGGGCGGGATGGGCAGTCCGTCCTCGCCGCTTTTCTTTTCCGGTGCATGCTGCATGATACGGATGACACCCTCCACGATGTCATCAACAAAGGTGAAGTCGCGCTTGCAGTTGCCATAATTGAAGATTTGGATTTTCTTCCCTTCACGTAGCTTGTTGGTGAAGCCGAAGTAAGCCATGTCGGGTCGTCCGGCTGGACCATAGACGGTGAAGAAGCGCAGACCGGTAGAGGGGATGTTGTAGAGCTTGGAATAGGCATGGGCCATGAGCTCGTTGCTCTTCTTCGTGGCGGCATAGAGCGACACGGGGTTGTCAACCTTATCATCGGTAGAGTAAGGAATCTTCTTGTTGGTGCCGTAAACACTCGACGAAGAGGCGTACACCAGATGTTCCACCTCGTTCCATCGGCAGGCCTCCAGAATGTTGTAAAATCCGATGAGGTTGGATTCAATGTAGGAGCCAGGGTTGGTGATGCTGTAGCGCACGCCAGCCTGTGCCGCGAGGTTCACAACCACTGACGGCTTATGGTCGCTGAAGAGTTTGTCAATGGTGGGCTTGTCGGCGATATTTCCTTTGATGAATGTGAACGAGGGATGCTGCTCGAGTTCTTTCAGTCGCTCGTATTTGATGTTCACGTCATAGTAGTCGGTGATGCTGTCGATACCGATGACACGGATGCTGTCGCCTATTTGTTGGTAAAGTTTCTTCACCAGATTGGCTCCGATGAATCCGGCTGCTCCCGTCACAAGGATGGTTTTGCCAGTGAGATCGATGTTGTATTCTTTCATGTTCGTGGAATGTAGAAGGGGGAATGTGAAGTGTTTATATGAAGCGGGCACCGTCGTCGGGCTTGACGAAGTAGCATTGGAACGTGTTCTCGTATTCGGGGAACTGTTCCAGATAACGACGGGTGAGCTCGCGCTCAATCTCTGCTTTGTAGGCTGGATCAATGATGGCGATGCAGGCTCCTTTGAAGCCGGCTCCCGAGAATCGTCCACCCCAGATGCCGGGTAGTGTGCGCATAATCTCGTAGATGGCAATGAGCTCGGGACTGCCGCACTCATAGTTGTGGATGCTCGACTCGCAGGAGTCGAAGGAAAGCTTCCCAAAGAGTTTCAGGTTCCCGCTCTCCCATGCCGTCACTCCCTGGCGCACACGCCGATACTCCGAGTAGAAATGCTCGGCACGCCTTGCGAAACGCTGCGGCATGGCAATGCGAGTCTTTTCGAAGGTTGCTTTGGGGATGTCGCGCAAGAAGGTCTTGTCGAAAGTCTTCAGCGGCTGGTCTGTGTATGCCAACATGTTCCATGCGGCTGTCTTGCATTCATAGACACGCAGGTTGTAGTCGCTGTTGATGAGGCTGCGGGTGAGTCCGGAAAAGAAGATTCCCAGTTCGAACTCGGGCATGGCAGGGTTGCGCTTGATGATGCGGTAGTCGTTGCTATCGCAGTCAAGAAAGAGCAGTCCGTCTTTTTTGCCTAACGCGATACAGGCTTGGTCGAGCAGTCCGTTGTTCAGTCCGATGTATTCGCGTTCAGCCTCAGATGCGATCTGCACAACCTCAAAAGGCTGCAGCGCAATTCCGTTGGCTTTGGCAAAGGCCATGACATAGGCGATGAGCACGGCAGCACTCGATGAAAGACCACCTACGGGTAGAGATCCCTGTAGCACGCCGTCGATGCCGTTCTGTAGCTCGAAGCGCTTGCGAAGGGCGTACTTGGCACCACGGGCATAGTCGCCCCAGTGTCGTTCCCTTACTTGCGAGGGGGCGTTCACCTCGAAATCTACCTCGCCTTCAAACGAGCGGGAGGAGAGGTGTACGTGACCGTCGCTACGGGGCGTGAACCATAAATCTACTCCTTTGTCAATGGCAAAACCGGTCACCAACCCATGCTGATGGTCAACATGCGCACCCAGTGGACATACTCGGTAGGGCGAGAATATATGATATTGATAGTCGGACATTGTAGTTGAGAGTTGATAGTTGAGAGTTGATAGTTGAGAGTTGATCGTTAATATTCATCGATGTTCAGCTGCTTGCGGTAGCCGTCGAGCAGTTTCTGGAGCTTACGGGTGATTTTCTCTGTTCCCGGCTGTCCGTAGATGTTGTGCAGCTCGTTGGGATCGTTCTTGAGATCGTAGAGCTCCATGTAGTTGATGTCGGGGTCGTTCTCGATGTATCCCGAGCGGCTCATCCATTGGAAGGAATTGTATTCGCGTGTGCCGGGAGTGTTCTGGTATTGGTTCTCCTGCTGCGCACGGGTACCGCCTTTTCCATAGAAGTGGATGAGTTTGTAGCGGTCGGTGCGTACACCATCGTGCTTGCGGGTGACATGCCAGGAGGGGTAGTCATAATAATGATAGTAGAGACTCTTTCGCCAGTTCTTGGGCTCTTTGCCTTGGAACAGGGGGGCGAGTGAGAGTCCTGTCATCTCCTTGGGCTTCTTGGCATGGGCATAGTCGATGAAGGTGGGCGCATAGTCGATGTTCTGTACCATAGTGGTGCAGACGGAGTGGGGCTTGATTTCGCGCGGATAGCGGATGAGGAGAGGTGTGTGCATGCTTTCCTCGTACATGAAACGCTTGTCGAACCATCCGTGCTCGCCCATGTAGAACCCCTGGTCGGAGGTATAGACAACAATGGTGTTCTCGGCAAGGCCGTTACGGTCGAGGTAGTCGAGGATTTCGCCTACGCTCTCGTCAACAGAGTGAATGACCGACAGATAGTCGCGCAGATAGGTCTGGTACTTCCATTCCACCAGTGCCCGTCCTGTGAGCTTGTCCTCCTGGAACTGGTTATAGCGCTTGCCGAAATAGGCTTCATTGGCAGCTTTCTGCTCTGCATTCATCCGTCCGTATTCGGCAATGGTCCTGGCATAGTTGACAGGTCCCGCCCCAACGCTGTCAACCTTGAGGTCGAGCACAAGCTCCATGTCTTCTCCGATCTCCATTTTCTGTGTGTGGGCAGCCGAGCCTCGTGTGGCATAGTCGTCCCACATGGTCTCAGGGATGGGGAATGTGACGTTGTCGTACATGCCAAGGTGCTGTGTAGCGGGGAACCAGCTACGGTGGGGAGCCTTATGATGAACCATCAGGCAGAAAGGCTTCTCCTTGTCGCGGTTGTCAAGGAACTCGATGGCATGCTGTGTGATGAGCTCGGTGGCATAGCCTTCCTCTCGGATATACTTGCCATGAGAGTCCTGTCCGAGGAACTGTGGATTGTAGTAAGTGCCTTGATCCCAGAATACATGGTAATAGTCAAATCCCTTGGGTGTACACATGAGGTGCCACTTGCCAATCATGCCCGTTTGGTAGCCAGCCTGTTGGAGCACTTCAGAGAAGAAAGTGCGGGTGGAATCGATGCCTTCGAGCAGCATGCGCTGTCCATTCTGATGGCTATAGAGTCCTGTGATAGTGCAAGCACGGCTGGGGGAGGAGAGTGAGTTCTCGACAAAGGCATTGTCGAAGCGCATGCCCTCGTTGGCGATGCGGTCGATATGGGGTGTGGGAGCCAGTCTGGAAATGGGGTGGTCATAAGCGGAAATGGCCTGATAAGCGTGGTCATCGCTCATGATGTAGATAATATTAGGCCGTTGATCTGCTTGCGCCATTGTTGTGACGGCAGGTGCTATCATGGCACAACAAAGGGACAGGTGGCGGGTAGTTGGGGATTTTTTCATAAGGCTACATATTAAAATGCGCCGCACTAGATGTTACTCCAGTGCAGCGCAGTTGGTTGTTTTAGGCAAGAAGCTTCTTGACGATTTCCGAGATGGTGCGCCCATCGGCACGTCCGGCCAGTTGTTTGCTGGCGAGTCCCATTACTCGTCCCATGTCTTTCATTCCTTGTGCGCCCGTCTCGGCGATGATGGCTTTGACGGCAGCTTCTATTTCCTCGGGAGTGAGAGCCTTTGGCAGATAGCGCTCGATGACTTCAACCTGTGCCAGCTCATTGTCGGCAAGGTCTTGGCGGTTGTTGGCAATAAAGGTCTGAGCAGACTCCTTGCCCTGTTTGGCCAGTTTCTGAAGAATCTTCAGCGCGTCGGCATCTTCGAGCGTGTCGTTGGCTCCAGGGGCTGTCTTGGCCTCAAGGAATACTTTCTTGATGTTGCGCAGTGCGTCAAGCGCAACCTTGTCGCGGGCTTTCATGGCCGCTTTGATATCTTCGCTTATTTGATCGAAAAGCATTTTGACGTGATTTTAGGTGGATTGTTATGTGAAACTGATCATTCCCTGTACAGGGTTACTCTCTTCCTTCTTCTCAGAGGCGACCACACCCTTTACTCCCTTTGCCAGATTGCGGATGTCCTCCAGCATCTGCTTGGTGCGCTTGTAGGTAGGTGTGTTCTCGATGGCGAGGATGATGTCTTCGTTGTCGAGGTCTTCGGGGCGGAAGAGATAGATGTTGGGGCGACGCTTGTGGTGAATGCGTTGTCCGTTGTCGCTGTAGAAACGGTCGCGACGGGTTTGTTTCTCCACGCGCTTCTCTTCTTCGCGGACATATTTCTCGATATCCTCCTGTGTCTTCTTGCCCAGGTGAACATTCATTCCCTCCACGTTCTCGATGCCGAAGCCGGTAGCGAGGATGGTAACCTTGACCTTCTGTCCAAGTTCCGGGTCAACAGCGATACCCCATTTGATTTCGAAGTCGCTGCCAAAACGAGCCATGAAGTCGTTGACATCGTTCATTTCCTCCATCATCAGGCCAGAGCCTTCTGACTTCTCATTGCTGAAGTTGATGGAGAGCAGAATCTTCTTGGAGTTGAAGATGTCGTTGTCGTTGAGCAGCGGTGAGTTGAGTGCATCGTCGATGGCCTTCTTCACGCGGCCTTCTCCTTCACCGTATCCAGTGGACATGATGGCAACGCCACCATCCTTCAGAACGGTCTTCACGTCGTTGAAGTCAAGGTTGATCAGTCCGTGTGTGGTGATAATCTCGGCGATACTTTTGGCAGCAACGCTCAGTGTGTCGTCGGCCTTTTTGAAGGCATCGAGCAGTGTCAGGTCAGGATAGATGACACGCAGACGCTCGTTGTTGATGACAAGCAGGGCATCGACATGTTTCGACATCTCCTCTACACCGTCAAGCGCTTGGTCGATTTTGTTGTTGCCCTCGAAGGCGAAAGGAATGGTAACAATACCGACGGTGAGAATCTCGAGCTCCTTGCTGACGCGAGCAATGACAGGAGCTGCACCCGTACCGGTACCGCCGCCCATACCAGCTGTGATGAAAGCCATCTTTGTTCCGTCGTCAAGCATTTTCTTGACGTCTTCGATGCTCTCTTCTGCGGCAGCGCGGGCCTTCTCGGGCTTGTTACCAGCGCCAAGTCCCTCTTTTCCTAACTGCAGGTGAACGGGTACGGGACTGTCGTTCAGTGCCTGGGCATCTGTGTTACAGAGAACGAAGGTCACGTCGTGGATGCCTTCTCGATACATGTGGTTTACAGCATTGCCGCCGCCACCGCCAACACCGATGACTTTGATGATACTTTTCTCTTTGTCGGGCTCGCCGAAGTCGAGTATGCTGTGTCTATTGGAATTATTCTTATAGTCTGACATAATCATGTGTGATATTTGAGGGTTGATGGATAGTGGTTGATGTGTTGTGTTATTCTTCCTCTTCTACCATTTTCTTGAAGAAGTTCTTGAGTCCGCGGATGGTTTTATTGCCAAGACTGTTTTCGCTTTTCTGCTTGCGAAGGCGTTCACGTTCCTCTTCGGCTGCTTGGCGTGCAGCTTCTTCTTCAGCTTCCTTCTTGCGCCGTATTTCTTCTTCAGCTTTCTTCTTTTCCTCCTCGGTTTGTACGATTCCTGTTCCAGTAATCTCGTTCAGTGAGCGTGGAGCTTTTTGCTGGCTTTCGGCAGATGTTGCTCCGTTCTGGTCGTTCTGTCCGAAGAGGTCGTTGCTAATTTCTTCGCCAGCGCAGTTCATGTCACCTTTTGACAGCAGTCCTAAAACGGTGTTCATGGTGCCGTCGTGGGCTGTTATCTCGCTGTTGTTGGAATTGATGACCAGGTTCACAAACTTGGCAATGCGAATCTTCTCCATGTGTGTGCGGTTGCGGAAGGCCCGCTCAATGTTCTTCATGTTCGCACCGCCGCCAGTGAGGATGATGCCACCAAGAAGCTTGTCAATATAGTCGTTGGGGACTTGGAACCATACATTCTCGATGATTTCCTCAACACGTGCTTCTACGATTTCAATGAACCGGCGACTTTCAACGGAACGATCCTGGTCGATGGAGAGCATGAGTGAATTGTCAATGTCGTTGTTGTCGGTAAAGGCACTGGCATATTTCAGTTTCATCTTCTCGGCATCGCTCTCTTCCATTTGCAGAGATGAGATGTCTTTGGTAATATTGTGTCCACCGATGGGAATCACGGCCAAATGGCGAAGGATGTTCTTGTAGTAAACGGAGACGGTTGTCGTGTCGGCTCCCAGGTCCACGAGCACGCAGCCTGCCCGACGCTCTGCTTCGGTGAGCACGCACTCGGCAAGCACTAACGGTGCCAAATACATCTCGGCAATGGAGATGCCTGCTTGCTCAAAGCATTTGTTGAGATTGCGGTAGAAAGTCTTACGCCATAGGATATTCAGGAAGTTGCCTTCGAGACGGCTGCACTGAATACCTACAGGGTCGAGCTGGTACTGCTGGTCAACCTTGTACTCTTGTGTAGCGGCATCGAGGATCTCCTGGTCGGGATAGGTCTGGATGCGATTGGCATCCATGAGCTCATTCACCATGTCTTGTGTTACAACAGTGTCGGCGGGCAACTCTTTGACAATGTTGTTTCTGATGCTGCGGATGCTTTGTCCACCCACACCTACATAGACTTTGGCAATGTTAGATTTGAGGATCGTCTCCAACTTCTTTTTGATGTTGGTCAGGCAAGTTACGGTTTTGTCAATGTTGTAAACCACACCGTTACGAATACAGGTGGAGGAATCTTCCTTGACAACGGCCAGCACGGATATACTGCCGTCCAGATTTTTCTTTCCAACGATGCCGGTCATCTTTGATGAGCCCAGCTCGATTGCTACAATAAACTCCTTTGGCATAATTGATTTCTATATTTTATTTTTATTTTCTTTTTTCATTGTCCCTGTCGTGTGTGAGGGATTTATTTGTCAACTTTCTTCTTGCAGATAATCTGATTATCAAACTCTACGTTGATATAGGCATATTTGTTCCAGCCAGCCCTGGAGAGGCCGTATCGGTAGAATTTCTCAAGTCGGTCCAGTTTGTTGGCCATGAAGCTGTTGATGAGCTTGGCACGTTCAGCCTTGTTCGGACTGGTGGGTAGCCGTCCGATGTTGATGATGTGCTGTCCTACGCGCGGGATGAGTTCGATGCTATAGTCTGGCAATACGTTGATTTGCTCTATTTGGTTCTTCCAGAAATCATTGGCCATGAGGGTTTTGCTGAGCGGAGAAATGTAGTTGGTCGCAAAGCTGTTGCTCACGTGGCCGGTCGTGATGATGAGGTCGGAAGTGTACAACGAGTTCGGCATCACGCAGTCGTTGTCATCAAGATAGTAGTCGTCGCCGTTGTCTGCCTTGATTCTGACAATGGGCAGTCGTTGCGTCAGGGTGATATAGACATGACCGTCTTGTGTCTTATAGCATTCCACCGTGTTGACGAAGGGACTCTGTTTCAGGGTCTCTTCAATCTTGCGGGAATCCACCTTACTCATGGGCTTGTTGAGTGGGTGCAGGCGTGCCTTCTTCAGTCGTGCAGAGATGTCGTTGGGTTTGATAAAGCCATTAATGGCCTCGTCTTGAATGTTGATGACAACCTGATTGCATGTATAGCTGGCCACATCCGGTTTGTTGAATGCGGTGACAGCCATGACGAGATAGGCGGCAAGCACTAAGTCGAAAGCTATGAGTAGAGGTTTCTTCCAGTTGATGGTCATTTACTTTTTGTTGATGATTTGGGTGATTTGTGGTGCCAGACCGTCCAGGTCACCGGCACCAAGAAGAACCAGCACGTCAAAGTCGCGGCTCTTGACAAGCGGCAGGACCTCGTCGAGATGTATCATACTCTTCTCGATGCCCGGACGCAGGTTGTCGTAGATGAGCTGACTGGTGACTCCCGGGATGGGTGCTTCCCGTGCGGGATAGATGTCGCAGAGAATGACTTCGTCGAGAAGGCTCAGTGCATCAGCAAACTCATGGTAGAAGTCGCGTGTGCGGCTATAGAGATGCGGCTGGAAAATCGCCGTTATCTTGCGGTCTTGATACAACTGGCGCAGACTCTTGGCACTTTGCAGGATCTCGTTGGGATGGTGGGCATAGTCGGAGAGGAAGACATGCTTCTCATCCTTGATCTTGAAGTCAAAGCGACGCTCCACACCTCGATAGGTGTTCATGCCGTAGCGCAACTCCTTGGCTGTACAGCCGTTCAGCTGTGCCATCGCCATGGCAGCGATGCCGTTTTCGATATTGATAGGCACGGGATTGCCCAACTTGACGTTGTTGACTCGCTCGATGGGCGACACGAAGTCGAACTTGATTTGTCCGTTGCCGATGCAGATGTTCTCTGCGTGGAAATCGCCTTGGTCGAGTGCGTAGTCGTAAACCCTGACCCCTTCCTGCACATTGGCTTTCATCTCCAGATCACGGTGAATGATGAGCGCACCGCCAGGCTGTATGAGCGTGGTATAGTGTCTGAAACTCTCAAGATAGGCTTCTTTCGTCCCGTAGATATCCAGATGGTCGGGGTCGGTGGAGGTGATGACGCTCATCCAGGGGTTCAGCCAGTGGAAGGAGCGGTCAAACTCGTCAGCCTCAATGACAACGAAATTGCTCGTGTCAGAGAGGATGTAGTTGGTACCGTAGTTCTTGGAAATACCTCCGAGGAAGGCGTTGCAGCCCAGTGAACTTTGGTTCATGATGTGGGCACACATGGTTGACGTGCTGGTCTTGCCATGGGTTCCTGCAACGCAGAGTCCTTTGTGCATGCGGGTCAGTTCGCCCAGTACTTGTGCGCGCTTCTGAATCTCAAAACCGTTCTCACGGAAATAGATCAACTCTTGATGGCTTGCAGGAATGGCAGGCGTGTAAATCACCAGACATGATTCTGGCTTTTTGCAGGCATGTGGAATCTCGTCAACGTTTTCCTCGTAGTGTATGAGCATTCCTTCCTTCTCCAGTCGGGTGGTAAGTGGGGTGGGGGTGCGGTCGTAGCCTGCCACAACAAGGCCGCGCTTGATGAAATAGCGGGCGATGGCACTCATGCCGATACCTCCGGCTCCAATGAAGTAAACTGCTCTGATGTCCTTTATTTCCATTTCTTTATTCGTTTTCTGTTGTTTGTCTGTTCTTGGGAACAGGTTCCTGAGAGGGTTTAGGCCTCGGTTTTTAGTGCCATGCGGATGACTTCGTCGGCAATGATGTCGGCAGAGTTCGGCAATGCCAGCTTGAGGATGTTCTGCCGCAGGGTGTCCAGACGGGTGCTGTCGTTGACGGTCTTCAGTGCCAGGGACAACAGCTGTTGCGGTGCGTCGGCATCCTTGACGTAAAGTGCGGCGTCTCGGTTGGCCAATGCCAGGGCATTCTTGGTCTGGTGGTCTTCAGCCACATTGGGCGATGGTACCAGGATGACGGGCTTACCGATGAGGCAGAACTCACTGATGGAACTGGCTCCGGCACGGCTGATGACGAGGTCGGCAGCACGATAGGCGGCTCCCATGTCGCTGATGAAGTCGGTCACTACGAGATTGGGCAGCGGCTTGTGAGCTTTCAATTGCTCGTTGATGGAAGCGTTATAGTATTTTCCTGTCTGCCAGATAAACTGTACATCACTCTTCTCGACGAGATCCAGATGTTGGAGGACACTTTCGTTCACGGTGCGTGCACCAAGGCTTCCGCCTACCAGTAGGATGGTTTTCTTCTGTGGGTCGAGGCCGAAGCTGGCCACTGCCTTCTCGCGGGTAATGGTTGTCTCAAGAAGTGACTGGCGCACGGGGTTGCCGGTCATCACAATCTTGTCAGCGGGGAAGAAGCGTTCCATGCCCTCATAGGCAACGCAAATCTTCTGTGCTTTCTTGGCCAACAGCTTGTTGGTGACTCCTGCATAGCTGTTCTGCTCTTGAATCAGGCAGGGCACACCTGCGTCGGCGCATTTGTTCAGTGTTGGCCCGCTGGCATATCCACCCACGCCAACGGCAGCCATCGGGCGGAAGTCGCGGATGATTTGCTTCGCCATGCGCTGGCTCTTCCATATCTTGTAGAGAACTTTGAAGTTCTTCAGCAGGTTCTGGCGGTCGAATCCACAGATGGGCAGACCCTTTATTTCGTATCCGGCGGCAGGCACGCGCTGCATCTCCATGCGCCCCAAAGCACCCACAAACAGTATCTTTGCATCGGGACGTTTGGCACGAATGGCATTGGCTATCGATATGGCGGGAAAGATGTGTCCACCTGTTCCGCCTCCGCTGATGATGACTCTTATTTCTTGCTCCATTGTTGAATTCTTCTTATTTTTGCCACAAAATTACTCATTTTCTGTCAATTACGAACATTTTTTTGCCGCATTTTATTCATGTCGTCCAATTGTTCTTTCAGGCAAGCACTGTATCGCCCACCGTGAAGTCGTCGGTAACGACCTCTTTCTTCTTGGCAGAGCGGCTCACACTGAGAATGACACCCACGTAGATACAGTTGATCATCGTCGATGTTCCTCCCTTGGAGATTAACGGCAGCGGCTGTCCTGTGACAGGTGCCAATCCCACAGCTACGCACATGTTGAACAACGCCTGTGTGACCAGTAGCAGTGCCAGCCCTAATGCCAGAAACGCTGGGAAGGCATTCTCGCAGTAATTGGCGATACGACCTGTTCGGAAGAGCAGTATGATGTATAGCATCGCTACAAAGAATGCACCGAAGAAGCCCATCTCCTCAATGATGATGGCGTAGATGAAGTCGGAGAACGCCTGAGAGAGGAAGTCGCGCTCAATGGAGTTACCCGGTCCACGTCCAACGATGTTCGACGATGCGATGGCAATGTTGGCATGCGCCACTTGTCCGTCTTTGTCCAGATCCACCTTCTCTGGTGGTACATACTCCTTTTTCGAGAATTTCTCTATACGTGCTTTCCAAGTGTCAAAGCGGTGGAAGACCTTGGTCAGTCCCCCTTTTTTCTCTGTTTTTTCTCCATCGACGGTTTCTGTCAGTGTGGCCTGTTGCTTCTCCTCGGCCTTCGCGTCACCGACCAGCATAATCATGGATAGCAGGAATACAATCAAGATCACAACGACTCCCACCAGTCGGCCTAATTGATACATCGGTACACGTCCAATGACCATCATCATGAAGATGACCGCGCAAATGAGGGCTGCTGTGGAGAAGTTCTCGACAAGGATGGGCGGTATGATGAAGGCACAGACTATGAGGATGTATTTGAAGGCGTGTTTGTCAGCGCCTTGCTCGGTCTGCATAGCACTTAGAATCTGTGCCGTGGCAAGTACCAGTGCGCCTTTGGCTATCTCAGACGGCTGGAACTGCATGCCCATGATACCCACCCAGCGCGAGGCACCATTGGTGGAGTGCCCTGCCACGAACACCCAAATGAGCATCAGGAATGAGATGACGAGCAGGAATGGCGTTACAATCTTGAAATATTTGCACTTGATGTTCATCGTTACCAGCATGCAGAAGATGCCGATGATCAGAATGCCGACGTGCTTGATAACCGGTGCCAGGTAGCTTCCGCCTTTGTACGTCAGCTGTGACGAAGCCGAATAGACCTCGATCACACTGATGATGCAAAGGAAGAAGAACACCATCCAGATGACTTTGTCGCCTTTGAAGAGGTTGCTGAGTGTCTTGTTTACCATTTCCTACAGATTTCTAACGAGCGTTTTGAATTGTTCGCCGCGGTCTTCCATGTTCTTGAACAGGTCGAAAGACGCACAGCACGGGGAGAGCAGTACGGTGTCGCCAGGGCGTGCCATCTCGTAGCATGCTTCCACACACTCTTTCATGGAGTGGGTGTCGCGCACGGGAATCCCTAACGGGTCAAAGAAGTTGTGGAGCTTGGTGTTGTCGGCACCGAGATAGACCAGTCCTACGCACTTGCGTTGTACCAGCTCCTTGATTTCGTTGTAGTCGTTGCCCTTGTCCTTGCCGCCGATGATGAGGATGGTGGGAGTCTTCATGCTCTCCAACGCATACCAGCAAGCATCTACGTTGGTTGCCTTGGAGTCGTTGATATATTCCACTCCTCCCACCTTGCACACCTTTTCCAGACGGTGCTCCACGCCCGGGAAGTCACTGAGGCTCTTACGGATGACCTCTTTTTTGATTCCGGCGATGTTGGTGGCGATGCCGGCAGCCAAGGAGTTGTATATGTTGTGTTTGCCTGTCAGCGAGAGCGCTTCTTGCTCCATGTTGAAAGGCGTCGGTATCTCAATGGTGTATTGTCCCTCTTCAATGTAGCCGATGGAACCTTTCTCTTTCAGCTCGGAGAAGGGGCATTGCATGGCCTTGATGTCATATTTCTCCAGTTCACGCTTGATGATGGGGTCGTCGTTCCAATAGATGAACGAGTCCTCATTGGTCTGGTTCTGAATAATGCGCATCTTCGAATCCACGTAGTTCTGCATGCAGTTATCGTAGCGGTCGAGATGATCGGGCGTGATGTTCAGCAGAATGGCAATGTTGGCTCGGAAGTCATACATGTTGTCAAGCTGGAAGGAACTGAGCTCGATGATGTAGTACTCGTGTGGATCCTCGGCTACTTGCAAGGCCAGGGAGTTACCGATGTTTCCGGCAAGTCCGGCATCATAGCCGGCCTCGCGGAAGATATGATAGATGAGCGAGGTCGTAGTGGTCTTTCCATTGGAGCCTGTGATGCAAATCATCTTGGAGTTGGTATATCGTCCGGCAAACTCTATCTCACTGATAATGGGAATGTTGCGCTCGATGGCCTTGCGAACCATCGGGGCTTCGTTGGGTATGCCAGGACTTTTAATGATTTCGTCGGCGGAGAGAATCTTCTCTTCCGTGTGTTGTTTCTCTTCCCACTCGATGCCGTGGTCGTCAAGCATCTTCTTGTATTTGTCCTTAATACCTCCCATGTCCGAGACGAAAACCTCGAATCCTTGCTTCTTAGCCAGCACAGCTGCACCGGCTCCACTTTCTGCTGCTCCTAATACTACTATTCTGCTCATATTTTTATATATTACCTCTTACCTATTACCTATTACCTATTCCTTCTTCCTTCTTCCCTCTTCCTTCTTCCCTCTTCCTTCTTCCCTCTTACCTATTACTTCTTACCTATTACCTAATCTTCAATGTGATGATTGTCAACGCTGCCAGAATAATGGTTGTTATCCAGAAGCGGATGGTAATCTTTGACTCATGGAACTGGCGTTCTGGCCATCCTTTGAAGATGTATCGGCTTGTCGCGTCGAGTTGGCTGTCGAGTTTGCGGAAGTTGTCATGAATGGGTGTTGCCCTGAACACGCGAACCCGCTGGCCTTTGCGTTTGTAGATTTTGAATATTTGTGTTTGTATGATGACGCTGAGGCTCTCCACGAAGAAGATTCCGCACAGGATCGGCAGCATCAGCTCTTTATGGATGATGATGGCGCATACACCGATGATTCCGCCAATCATGAGCGATCCTGTGTCTCCCATGAACACCTGTGCGGGGTAGGCATTGTACCAAAGGAAGCCGATCATGGCCCCAATGAACGCACAAAGGAATACCACTAACTCCTGTGAACCCGGAATGTACATGATGTTCAGATAGGATGCAAACTCAATATGGCTGGACACATAGGCCAATATCCCTAATGCCACACCGATAATGGCTGAGTTTCCTGCACACATTCCGTCCATTCCGTCGTTCAGATTGGCACCGTTGGAAACGGCTGTCACCACCAGGATGGTCATGATGACGAAGAGCACCCATCCGGCTGCTACCTTGTACTGCCCACAGAACGCCATCACGTCCGAGTAGTTCAGGTCGTGTGTCTTCACGAAAGGAATGGTTGTCTTGAGCGATTTCACCGGCTCTGTTTTGTGGACGACGGTCACTTGGTTGTTGTCCGTGATGGTCAGGTTCTCATGGATTTTGGCATCGGGACTTGCCCAGAGCACCAGTCCTACAATCAGTCCGATGCTCACTTGTCCTATGATCTTGTACTTGCCTTTGAGTCCTTCCTTGTCTTTCTTGAAGATTTTGATGTAGTCATCCAGGAATCCAAGGAAGCCGAGCCATACTGTGGTGCCGATCATCAGCAACAGGTAGATGTTGCGCATACGTCCAAACAACAGGACGGGCACAAGGATGGAAACCAGGATGATGATGCCTCCCATGGTCGCCACGCCTTTTTTCTTCTCGCCAAAGGGGTCGATGCTTGCTTCGCGTGCTGTCTCGGAGATGTTACGGCGCTTCATGAACTTGATGAACTTCTCGCCAAACCATGCAGAGATGATGAGTGAGAGGATCAGTGTGAGTAGTGCACGGAAGGAAATGTATTGCCAGACGTGAGCGCCCGGTATGTTGAACTGTTCTAAGAATCTGAAGATGTAGTATAGCATAATTGTCCAATTGAATCGTTAACTGTAATCCCTAACTCCCAAAGATCTCACTCAGCACCTCTTTGTCGTCGAAGTGGTGCTTCACTCCTTCTATCTCCTGATAGTCCTCGTGTCCCTTGCCGGCAACTAAAATCACGTCGCCTTTCTGTGCCAACATGCAGGCGGTGCGGATGGCCTCGCGCCGATCCACGATGCTGAGAACCTTTTTCATCTGCTTGGCATCGAGACCGGCAAGCATGTCGTTGATGATGTCCTGCGGATTCTCGAAGCGCGGATTGTCAGAAGTGATGATGACACGGTCGCTCTGCTTGACGGCTTCCTGTGCCATGAGCGGACGCTTGCCCTTGTCGCGGTTGCCGCCGGCACCGCATACCGTGATGACCTGCCCTTTCCCTCCGAGCACCTCATGGATGGCGTTGAGAACATTCTCCAGGGCATCGGGCGTGTGGGCATAGTCCACGATAGCCGTGAAGCCCTCGGGTGAGTGGATGGGATCCAGACGGCCGCTGACACTCTTCAGCGTGCTCATCACCACCAGGATGTCCTCGGGACGCTTGCCTAACATCACGGCGGCACCATACACCGCCAACAGGTTCGAGACATTGAACTTCCCGATGAACTGAACGCCTACCTCTCGTCCGTCAATTTCCAGGTACATGCCCTCGAAGTGGCATTCCAGAATGCGGGCACGGAAGTCGGCCATGGCACGTGTGGAATAGGTCTTCACTTGTGCCTTGCAGTTCTGAACCATGACCATGCCGTTTTTGTCATCGGCATTGGTGATGGCAAAGGCCGTCTTGGGCAGGCCGTCGAAGAACGCTTTCTTGGCATCGCGATAGTTCTCGAAGGTCTTGTGATAGTCGAGATGGTCACGTGTCAGATTGGTGAAGAGACCGCCTGCGAACTGCAGTCCGCCGATACGTTTCTGTGCGATGGCATGACTGGAACATTCCATGAAGGCATATTCGCAGCCTGCCTCAACCATGCGTGCCAGCAGCTGGTTCAGCTCGATGGGGTCGGGGGTGGTATGAGAGGCGGCAATAGGCTCGTCCTCAATGTAGTTACACACCGTTGAGAGCAGTCCGCAGCGATGCCCCATCTTACGGAACATATTATATAATAAGGTGGCGATGGTCGTCTTTCCATTGGTGCCAGTTACTCCCACTAACTTCAGCTTGCGCGACGGGTCGCCATAGAACGCTGTCGCTACGGGACCGACGGCATCTTCTGTCGATGCCACCTGCACAATCGTCACGCCTTGGATGGTCTCTGCATCGGGCAGATCCTCGCAAAGGATGGCGCTGGCTCCTAATTCAACGGCCTTGGGGATAAACTTGTGCCCATCGACCTGTGTTCCCTTCATGGCAATGAACAGGTGGCCGTTGGCTATGCGACGCGAGTCGATGTTGACGCCCGTAATCTCCGTTTCGGCATTGCCTATGATCGTCGTAGGCTTGATATTCTTGATCAGTTCTGTCAGTTTCATATCTTGTCTTTCTTGATGTTTAGATGCTTAGTGTGAGTACGCACGATTCGCCTCGCTTGACAGCTTGGCCAGGCTGTAGGCTCTGCTTGATGACCTTTCCACGCCCAATGAGTTTCACCCTCACCCCTCGTTTCTCGATGAGATAGACGGCATCTCGGGCACCCATGCCCGTTACGTCGGGAATCTGGCTCATGGTGTAGTGGGGCTGTTGTATCAGTGCGACCTTCTTGTTCTGGCGGTTTTCGGCTCTTCCCCACACCGCTGTCGGTGCTGTGTTCGTGGGATGCCATTCGGTGGTGTAGCTGATGCCAAGATGACTCAGCACGTAGTCGGCGGCGAGCATGTTGCCGTTCTTCACGTCGGGAATGAGTATCGAGGTGGAGTCGTGGGCATCCTCGACATCCTGTTTCAGGTTCTGCGCCATGATGCCTTCAGCAATATGGTGGAATACGACACCCGACATGCCACCGCCCGATGCGGGAAGTCCTGACTTCTGAATGCAGACGATGCAGGAGTAGCGGGGAGCCTCGGCGGGGAAGAAACCCGCAAAGGAAAGCAGGTACGACGTGGTCTTACCGCTGGCGGTCCAGATCTGTGCCGTTCCCGTTTTGCCAGCCACCTTGAAGAGTGGCGATCCGGCCTTGCGGCCCAATCCTTTGCTGACCACCTGTTCCAGAATGGTTTGCATGGTTTTGATGGTAGTTTCCTTGGCGATATGTTCGCGCAGGACGACCGGCGGGAACTCCATCAGCACCTCTCCGTTCTTCACCACTCTCTTGACAAAGCGTGGCTGCATCATGCGTCCGTTGTTGGCGATGGCATTGTAGAACGTCAGTGTCGTGATGGGAGGAATCTGTGTCTCGTATCCGATAGACATCCAGGGCAGTGCCGTGTTGCTCCAGTTGGCCCAGTGACGTCCGGTCTTGTCCTTCCTCGGCATGCGGATCTTCGCGGGCGAAGAGCCCACCAGTGGGATATGCAGGTCGTCGGCCAGACCAGTGCGATAGATGCCTTCCACGAATTTCTCGGGGCGGTTGTGGTAGTATTCGTCAACAATGCGGCTCACGCCGATGTTGGAACTGAAGTGCAGGGTCTGCGGCAGGGTGAGCGTTCCGTAGCCGCCATGTGTCCAGTTGTGGTCCTTCATGTTACGCCCGTACATCGGCCAGATGCCGCTACCCGTCTCCACGCGCTTCGTCGTGTCACACATGTTGTCGTCGAGCGTCACGAGGATGGAGGCAGTCTTGAAGACGGAACCCGGTTCCAGCAGGTCGCTCACGGCGTGGTTCTTCAGTTCTCTGTAAACCACTTCCTCTCCGATGGTACACTTCTCCATGTTGACAATGGCCTTGATGTCTCCCGTGGCAACCTCCATGACGATCGCCACACCCACATTGCCGTTGATGAGCTTCAGCTCGTCGATGACAGCTCGCTCGGCCAGGTCCTGCATGCTCACGTCGATGGTGGTTTCAATGTCAGCACCGTCGATGGGGGGCGTGTCCATGATGTTGAGGAACTTGTTGAGCACCTTGCGTCGGTGGATGATACCGTTGGTACCGCGCAGGATGGAGTCATAGGAGAGCTCCAGGCCGAAACGGGCAGAGTCGATGGCACCGTACATGGTTCCTACCGTACGTCCTGCAAGCGAACCGTAGGGACGTTGGCGCGAGTTGTACTCTTCAATATGGAAACCACTCTTGAACGAAGCCCTGATGATACACTCCGGTGTGGTCTTCTCGTAGTTGAACGGACGGTCGAAGACGGGCAGCTCCCTCACTTCGCACAGCTTGTTGTAATCTACACGCTTCTTCCATACCGGCCAGTGGCTCGACTGCTTCTCGCGTCCTTCCTCCAGGTGATTCTTGAACTCTTCGGCCGACATGCCTTCGAAAATCTCGTGCAGTCCC
The DNA here is from genome assembly GCA_902800185.1 of uncultured Prevotellaceae bacterium. Lineage (GTDB taxonomy): Bacteria > Bacteroidota > Bacteroidia > Bacteroidales > Bacteroidaceae > Prevotella. The sequence goes on along the minus strand of CADCDK010000017.1, from coordinate 5,851 downwards.
AGGCAGATAGAGTCTAACTTCTGCGTCCAGAGCGTGTCGGTCTTCGACTCGTGCAGTGCCTTGAAGTCCATGAACATCTTGAACTCGGGCAGTGACGATGCCATGAGCTGACCGTTGCAAGAGAGGATGTTACCTCTGATGGGCTTGATGCTGACGCTGTCTTTCTTGACCAGATTGGCCACTTGCATCCAATAGTCGTGCTTGGCCGTCATGATATAGAGCATCTTCACCATCACGGCGATGGCCAACAGCGTCATCAGGATGGCGAAGACGCTGTAGCGGGGCATGATTTTCTTTGTATTGAATTTGCTCATAATCCTTTACTCTGGTATATTAATAATGTATGGGGGCTGATTGGGAATCTTCAGCACACTGTCTTCATTGTTCTTCAGCAGTTCCAGTACGTGGCTTTCCCTGCATTTCTCTGTCAGTTCACTGCTCACCGACAGTGTCTTGTATTTGGCGTTCTGCAGGTCTTTCTGCAGTTGGTCTATTTCAATGAGGTCCTGTTGGCAGCTGTAGCGGTTGGAGATGTAGATGATGGTGAACAGTGTGATGAGCATGATCACCCAGATCTGGTCTCTGATGAACCGTTTCAGCAGGAGGTCGCCGCCCAGGATCTGTCGCAGGGTGAGGTTGCTCGACTGAGGTGCCTCTTCTTCCGTGGCCTGTTGCTCGATGACTTCCTTGAACGAGGGCTGTTCCTCGGGAGCCGTTTCCTGTTCGGGCTCAGGCTGTTCGGGCTGTGCTTTCTCCACGGGCTTGGCCTGTTCTATGATCAGGCGGTCGTCGTTCTCTATCTTGTTTTCGTCTTTTTTCATTTCTTTTCGGCAATTCTCAGTTTGGCACTTCTCGAGCGCGGGTTTTGTATCAGTTCGTCGTCAGTCGGTGTGATGACCTTGTTGTTGATCAGTCGGAAGGGCGTTTCCACACGCCCGAAGAAGTCTTGTTCGACCTTTCCCTCCACATTGCCGGCCTTCATCACGTTCTTAACGATTCGGTCCTCTAACGAGTGGTAGGTGATAACCACCAGTCTTCCCCCGGGCCTGATGAGTTCCGTGGCCGCTTTCAGCATGTCGCGCAGGGCTTCCATCTCGCGGTTCACCTCTATTCTGAGAGCCTGGAAGAGCTTGGCCATATCTTTCTTCTCCCGTTCACGGTTGAAGAGTGGCTCCACTGCTTGCAGAAACTGCTGTGTGGTTTCTATTCGTTGCTGTTGCCGGGCCTTGCAGATGGCGGCGGCAATGCGTCGTGCATTCTTCAGTTCGCCGTAGAGAAAGAAGATGTCGGCCAGCCTTTTCTCGCTCTCCTCGTTCACGATGTCGGCAGCCGTGCGCCCGGCTCGCTTGTTCATTCGCATGTCCAACGGCGCGTCGAAGCGGAAGGAGAATCCTCGCTCGGCATCATCGAAGTGGTGGCTCGACACCCCGAGGTCGGCCAGTAGGCCGTCGATATGCTCCACTCCATAATAGCGCATCCAGTTTTTCAGGTAGCGGAAATTGGAGCGCACGAACTGGAACGTTGCTCCCTTTCCTTGGGAAGAGGCGGGTAAGGGACTGATGTTCTGCTCGGCATCGGCGTCTTGGTCGAAACTGAAGAGTCGTCCGCCGGCAGAGAGTCGGCTCAGGATTTCCCGTGAGTGTCCTCCTCCTCCGAAAGTGACATCGACATAAGTGCCGGCAGGCTTAATGTCAAGCCCGTCAATGCTCTCTCCAAGGAGCACTGGTACGTGATATGTCTCTGCGGTCATCGCCACTTGTGAGATATGAAGTGTTGGGGTTTATTCCGTCTTCTCGCTCATCAGTTGTTCCAGCGTGCGACTGAAATCCTTCGGATCCATGAACGGTTGGTCGTCCTCAGTCTTGCGCCAGATTTCTATTGTGTTATCCACACCGATGAACTTCAGGTTCTGGTCTATGCCTGCCCATTGCAGGTAGCGCTTCGGAATGAGCAGACGGCCGTTGCCGTCGAGTGCCAGCATTTCCGATTCCAGCATGTATTGGCGCATCACCTGTCGGTCTTCGGCCCGCCATTTGCTCAGCTTGCCGCATAGTGCGTCAATCATCTCGTTCCACACCGACTCGGGATAGAGAACCAGACATTGTGTGAAGGGATCCTTGCGCAACACCAGACTTTCCTCGCCCGATGCCTGTAGCACCTTGCGGAAAACGGCTGGCAGGAAGACGCGTCCCTTCGAGTCGGTTTTGGCCTCTATGTTACCTATGAATCGCATGTGAACCTTTTATAATAAAAATTGCGCCTACAAAGGTATAAAATTTTGCTCCACTTCGCTCCACTTTTCCCCACTTTTTTCCAAAAACCCTTGATTTTTAATTTATTTAACTATTAAGTGCCTTTCCTACTCCCTCTGTCTGCCCCTTGCTTCCGTACACCAAGGAGCGGCTTCGGAGTCGAATTCTGTCATTGGCAACAAAGTTTTTTGCGAAAAGTGTAGGCTTTTCATAATTTTTTCCTAAATTTGCAAATTGTTTGTAGAAAAACTATTCTTTGCGAAAGCAAATCAGGATATGAGCGAACAAATAGAAAAGTCTATCGACATCAAGAAAGTGTTGCAAGGTAAAATGGGCCCGAAAGCCCGTTTTGTACCGGGCTTTGTTGTGTCGTGGCTCAGGCATATCGTGCATGAGGACTTTGTCAATCAGTTCCTTTGGCAGGCCCGCGACCTCGAAGGCAGCGACTGGCTGGAGTCCTGTCTGAACTATCTCGATGTCAAACTTGACGTACACGGGCGTGAGAACCTGCCCTCTCCGCAGGGCGGTCAGCTCTGTACCTTCGTGTCCAACCATCCGCTTGGAGCTATCGACGGCGTAGGGTTGGGCATGGTGTTAGGACGTTACTACGACGACAACTTCCGCTATCTGGCCAACGACCTGCTCATGAACATGCCCGGACTCAAGAAACTCTGCATCCCCATCAACAAAACGGGCAAGCAGAGCCGTGACTTCCCCAAGATGGTGGAGGGTGGATTCGCGGGTGATACCCACATCCTGATGTTCCCCGCCGGACTTTGCAGTCGGCAGATCGATGGTCGCATACAGGATATTCCCTGGAAGAAGACCTTCATCTCGAAGAGTGTTGAAACCCATCGCGACATTGTGCCCATCCATTTCGAGGGACAGAACTCCCCGCGCTTCTATCGCATTGCCAACTGGTGCCAACGACTTGGGCTGAAATTCAACCTCGCCATGCTGTTCTTGGCCGACGAAATGTACCTTGGGCAGCATCAAACCTATCGTGTCACCATAGGGAAACCCATTCCCTGGCAGACATTCGACCGCTCGAAATCACCGATGGAATGGGCAAAAATCGTGCGTGAAGGGGTCTATCAATTGTAGTTGTAAAGGAAACTTAGATAAATGGAGCAAGAAATTATCCAACCGATTAGCAAAGAACTGCTGAAGAGCGAACTGACGCCTGACAAGCAGCTTCGTATGACCAACAAGAGCCATAACGAAATCTACATCGTCACCGCGCACAATGCGCCCAATGTCATGCAGGAAATCGGGCGACTGCGCGAGATTGCCTTCCGTGATGCTGGTGGAGGAACAGGCAAGGCGGCAGATATCGATGAGTTCGACACTTGCGAAAACTGCTACAAACAGCTCATCGTGTGGAATCCCGAGGCCGAGGACATCATCGGAGGCTACCGCTATCTCTATGGCTCCGACTGGGAGATGGACGAGAACGGACAGCCCAAGCTCGCTACCAGCCACATGTTCCATTTCTCTGAGAAGTTTCTTCGCGACTACATGCCTTACACCGTCGAGCTTGGACGCTCTTTTGTTTCACTTCCTTACCAGAGCACCCGCATGGGCACCAAGAGCCTTTTTGCCCTTGACAATCTTTGGGATGGGCTCGGTGCGTTGACTGTGATCAATCCGCAAGTGCGCTACTTCTTCGGCAAGGTCACCATGTATCCCTCTTACATTCGTCGTGGACGTGACATGATTCTCTACTTCTTGAAGAAGCATTTCGGTGACAAGGAAAACCTGATTGTTCCGATGAAACCGCTGAAAATTGAAGAGGATCCCAAGGAGCTTGAGGCTCTCTTCTGCGAGAAGAGCTTCAAGGAAGACTACCGCATTCTCAATCGGGAGATTCGCAAGCTCGGGTTGAACATTCCACCGTTGGTGAATGCCTATATGAGCCTGTCGCCCACCATGAAGCTTTTTGGCACAGCCATCAACTACGGCTTTGGCGATGTCGAAGAGACGGGCATCCTGATTGCTATGGACGAAGTACTCGAAGAGAAGCGTGTGCGCCATATCGACTCGTTCATCAAGGAGCATCCCGAGGCATTTCACATTACCAGCGGAGCTGCCAAGGTCATCTATCAGGAACGCAAGTAGCGAAAACCTCTCGAATTTCATTAGATTCATTGGTCATGAACAACTCTCATGACCGTCTTTTCAAAAGTCATCATCTCCGGAATGCCCTTTAAACAAAGGACTTTTCGGAGATTAGTTTTTGATTAGTTTTTTCTTCCCCAATTTTTTTCGTGTTTGCTTTTGTTGGTGTATCTTTGCAGCAAGAATATTATAACTCACTTAAATTATTAATGACATGAAAACAATTTTACTTTTACTATTATCGGCTTGTTGGCTTCCCATGCAAGCACAGCAAACCTATCATGGAATGTTTTCGGAGGGGAAGACATGGAACTACAAATTCTATCATTATGAGGATAGTATTTGGTATGATGAGAAGCAAATCCCACATCTGGATAAGAAAGAGTTCGTATATGATGTTGCCTATATTGTCGAAGGTGACACAATCATCAACGGAGAAACTTACAAACGCCTGTACCGACACGTAAAAAAAGGAAATAACGAACCCGAAGCAGTGTACTACAACAGCGCATGGAGGGAGAGCAATTTTCAAGTGTATTGCGTAGCGCGTAACGAAACTAATGCAACGAAGATTTACGACTTCGCAATGAAACTGGGAGACGAGCTGGAAACATTTGAAATTGCCCGTGTCGATACGTTAAAGGTGCAAGAAAATATGTACATGCGTTATAGCTGGCGAGCTTTGCAAGGGAGCTTCAGAACCTATGACTACTATTGGGTTGAGGGCATCGGCGGTCAAGAAGGATTGTTCCGTCCTTATTCCATACCACTCATGGCATGCCTGTGTGACAACGAATACTTCGAGTCGTGCTATGATCATGGAGAATGCATCTTCAACTGGTCTGACTTTGAAAAGGAGGGAATGACAAATAGTATTGAGACAATTCAAAGGGGAAATATCCATACAGATCATACCATCTACGACCTCTCAGGCAGGAGAGCAGACGGGAAGAAGCCCGGCGTGTATATCCGTGGTGGGAAGAAGTTTGTGAAGAAATAAGAGGAGAAGGAATTCTAAGCTGAAATCTCGGACAGAAAAAGGAGATGTCATGAAGAAAAACGAGACAGTTGAGGGGCAGGCAAGAAAGTGTGTCACGATGAAACCGCTGATTTTCACCCTTGCCCGCATCCTGGGTGCGGTTCTTCTTCTCCTGCTTGCCTTCACCGCCTGCACCACCCGGGAGGAACGGGAGCTCTCCGCCCTGCTCGACCGTGCGGACTCCCTCATGCGCACCCGCCCCGACTCCTCACTGTATATATTAAATAAGGTGGGGACTCCCTCCACCACCTCCCTCTCCATGCGTCACGCCCTGCTGCGTGCTGATGCCCTCAACAAGTGCGACTCCGTGCTCCCCTCCGACACCCTCCTGCAGGAGATCGCAGACTACTACGACCGTCACGGCTCTGCCAACGAGCGCATGCGAGCCCACTACCTCCTCGGCCGCTGCTACCACGACATGGGAGAGGCACCTCGCGCCCTC
>CADCDK010000016.1:54716-57920 GCA_902800185.1 uncultured Prevotellaceae bacterium | reverse complement strand
TTTAAACAAAGGAAATTCCGGAGATTAGTTTTTGATTAGTTTTTTCTTCCCTAATTTTTTTCGTGTTTGCTTTTGTTGGTGTATCTTTGCAGCAATAACATAAACTCAATCATTAGTAATCTATGAAAGTAATAAATGTCCTGACTATTTTTATTTTAGGGTTCGTCAACGTCAATGCACAATCAGGCTCAGTGCTTATTGGTGGAAAGAACAGGTCTTTCCACATAGAAAGCGACATGGAAGCATCTTCCTGCACAATAACACTTACGGATGCAGTATGCTTTGATAGCATTGCTTGGCAAAAGTTACAAAAACAACTACAGTTCGAGGATACAACAACTGACCGGGTGTTCAGATGCCCGGGCAGGCAAGAAGCATATTCTATGAATTATATAGCACATCTTCCACCCCGGGAAGGTATGAGCATTGTTATACTCGATGTATTGAGACACAAATATCCTCAAGCACGCAAAGTTATTGGTGATAAAAAACTTATTGTTGTTATTGCAGAGGATATGGACGGAATTCTTTACTATCTAAACATTTCGTGTTTAAATGCTAAGACATCCGAAATGATGAAGGGTTGCATGGTTGATATTATACGAGTGCTAAATACTGTATATCGATTTGAAAAGCCATCGAAATATGGAATGTACGAACCAGTGCAGTTCTCATTCCCAATTTGGCCTAAAGACTGGGACTATCTCATTAGTAAGCCAAGTAAAAATAAATGACTGTGGTCCCGCCGCCCTGATGATGGTTGCAGAATACTACGGGAAAGAGTGTACGATGGAGGAGCTGACAGAGAGGTGCCGCGCCTGACGCCCGGCGTGTATATCTGTGGCAGGAAGAAGTTTGTGAAGAAATGAGAGGAGAAGGAAAGCTCCTGAACGACGAGCCTTTCCTTAATTTAAGGAAAAATATAGGTAAAAGTTTCCTTAATTCAAGGAAAACATTTATCTTTGCAGCAAAATCTTATGATGATGACGATAAAGGAGACTTTCAAATCGCTTATTGCGCTTAAGCAACAGGAAATTCCAGTTACCTTTCACCCCCGTGAGGTGGAACTTCCCATTGATTCAAAGAAGATAATCACAGTGGTTGGTGTCCGTCGTTGCGGCAAATCCACATTGATGGAGCTTTGTATTGAGCGCCTGCTTGGTGTCGGCATCAATCCCCGCCAAATCGTATGGATAGGTTTTGATGACGAGCGCTTTGAGACGATGCAGACGACGGATTTCAACTCCATCCTTGAAGCCTATATGGAGATGTTTCCCGACATCCCTATCAAAGATGTCTATTTCTTCTTCGACGAGATACAGCGCATAGAGGGCTGGGAACTCTTTGTGCTGCGTCTGTTTAAGCACTACAGCAAACATATTTTCATCTCTGGAAGCAATGCCGACATGTTGTCCGAGGAACTGAATACAGCACTGCGAGGCTGGCCGCTGGAGTACAAGGAATATCCCTTGTCCTTCAAGGAGTATTGCCAGTTTAAGGAAATCCCGACAGAAGGTTATCTGGAACAGGATATGGCCCGTCTTAGGGTAACCTTCGACTGTTTCCTTCATGAAGGAGGCTACCCGGAAGTGGTGCTGGAACAGAGCCGGGTGGTAAAGGACAAACTGCTGCAAGGGTATTTCAACGCCATGATCTTCAGAGACCTGATAGACCGCTACAATCTGTCGAATCCAGAACGAGCGAAGTATGTCATCAAGCGCCTGATGACAGGCATCACAAAGCCTGCATCCATCAATGCCATCTACAATGACATGCGCTCGCAAGGCAGGAAAGTTACCAAGGACGATTTGTACACGATTGCCGAGAAGGCTTGCTCCATCTTCCTCTTGTACAGGGTGACTAAACTTGACCCCTCGTACAAAAAAGAGACAAGCGCTCTACCGAAATACTACTGCGTCGATAACGGTCTGCGTCAGTCAGTCCTGCTCACGGGGCGTGACGATGACGGTATCTTGTTCGAAAACGCCGTATTTCTGCACCTGCTGCGCAATCTCACAGACGGACAGAAGATATGCTACTACATGGGCAACAAAGAGTGTGACTTTGTCATCCAGACAGGAGTTGGCGCCAAAGAACTGATACAGGTCTGCTGGGATATGAAAGACAAGGAAACTCGCGACCGCGAACTGGATGGTATCCGCGAAGCTGCAACCGTTACCGGTTGCCAAAACATGATCATTGTCACCCATGAACAGGAAGAGACCGTTCAGGATGAACATGGAACCATCCGTATAGTACCTGCGTGGAAATGGTGCGGTAGGCTTGTTACCTGCCCGTGGTACTGGGAGTACCACTGAGTGGAATTCTCAGTACCAGCAAGTGTTGAAAACTTGGAACTGTCAGTACCAACCCGGTTGGTACTGACTTTTTGCAAAGAAAAACCTGAGTTTTGCATCGGAATGTAAGGAAAGGGGCCCTGCGTTGCTCAAACTTTCAAGAAGAAAAACCGGGAAAATCATGGAAGCGAATTTAGAAAGTTAAAGGAGTTAAAGAAGTTAGCTCGCTATGCTCGCTTGGGGAAGTTAAAGGCCAATAGTTTGGCTGTAGAATTTAGGAAGTTAATGAAGTTAAAGAAGTTAGTTCGCTATGCTCACTTGGGGAAGTTAAAGGCCAATAGTTTGGCTGTAGAATTTAGGAAGTTAATGAAGTTAAAGAAGTTAGCTCGCTATGCTCGCTTGGGGAAGTTAAAGGACAATAGTTTGGCACACGCGTCCGAAGGGTATCGTCTTTTAACTTTGTTAACTCCCCAGGAATCTGTAACAAACTAACATTGAAGACAAAAACATTAAAAACACTTCTCGAAAGCTTATTGTTCTGTTGCGCAGGAAGATGGGGAAAGTGGACTTTCCACAAACTTCCTGACGACACCAGAACCAAGCACGTCGTGCAGAAGCTTTCGAGAAGAAAAACCAGGAAAATAATCTTATTCAACTTTGCCTTGTAGATAGAAGGAGTTAGAAGGAGATAAAAGAAGACAGGGGGGATAGAGGTTTTTCAGCAAAGCGGGTTTTTCATTTCGCAGAAATGGGTTTTCACGGTTTTGGTGGTTCATGTTGGTTTGAATCGTCTGTTTTGCTTTTTGTAAAGCTTTCGTAACTACTTATTTGTCATAGGAAATCGTGGTATTTCTTTTTCCACGTCTCATCACGTTCACCATCGCATTGTCGTTATACGTGATGTGTA
>CADCDK010000016.1:0-54663 GCA_902800185.1 uncultured Prevotellaceae bacterium | reverse complement strand
CTCCTTGTAGCGCTCGTCCTTCGTGGCGAGATAGAGCCGGGCCAGGAAGGCAATCTGCGTGATGGTGGCCTTGTTGTCGATGGTGGAGTCATCCTGCCGCCCTGATGATGGTAGTGTTTTCGGCTGATAGTTGGCGGTTTGCGGTTGGCAGTTGACAGTAGATTAGATAGTTTGATCAGCTTTGACACCCTAAGAGCTATGGTCTGATGAGATGAAAGCATTTAGGTTTTATGTAGGCTGCCTCAAACTTTTCTTTCTGCAATTCTCTGTGCGGCTGCTCTGGCAGGTTTGCCATTGGGCGTTGTGGGGAGATGGTTGACTTGCAGGTATCGGCGGGGCTGCCAATAGCGGGGAAGCACTTGGCGGCAGACTTCCCTTAACAATGTTTCGTCGGCAGCTTCATACAAGAGGACGACCGCCTCTCCGAGCCTTTCGTCATGACATTTCGTAATCATGAAAGCCGTGTCGATGTGTGGGCGCAACAGCCGTTCCACTTCCTCCGTCTGTATTTTCACTCCTGCGGAGCAAATGACGTTGTCCTTACGCCCGAGGATGCGAAACCGTCCGTCGGCATCCAACACGCCGATGTCGTTGGTGACAAGTCGCTCGCTGCACACCTTGGGAGCGTCTATCACGAGGCAGTCCTCGGCGTTCAGCGATACATTCACCCCCTCGAAGGGCTGATACCAGGCACTTCGACCAGGACCATTGAGGCGGCGCAGGGCAACGTGGGAGAGCGTTTCCGTCATGCCATACGTGCTCCACACGGCATGAGGGAAGTCTTGAAGGGCGGCTTCCAGCTTCTCATCGATGGCTCCTCCGCCAATGATGAGGTGTTGGATTTGTCGGAGTTTGGCACATTCTTCCGGCACTTGCAGGGAGTTCCATACCTGCAGGGGAATCATGGCGGCGAAGTGAGGAGAGGGGAGGGTAGAGAGGGGATGACCGTTAGGCTCGACGGTGACGAGGTGGAGGTTGCGGACCAGGGAGCGCACCACCATCATCTTTCCCGCAATATAGTCGAGGGGCAGGCAGAGCAGGGCAGTGTCGCCCTCGTGAAGTCCGAGAAAGTCACACGTCATGCGGGCACTTGCCTCCATGCGCCGTTTCTCCACCCACAGGGGTTTGGGCTTTCCCGTTGAGCCACTGGTGTGTACCAACAGTCGCTCATCGTCGTTGTGCCATTCGGCAAGGAACTCGTCTAATGTCATGATGCGGGAACTTTCTTGCTCCTTTACTGGGCACCTTGCTTCCCGGAACGTCTTGATACAAGATACGAGAGTCCCATGGTGGCAAACAGGACGCCGAAGATGATCAACAGGCTCAGCGATGTAGAAACCTCCACGTGCGGGACATTCAGTTGCATACCCATCAGGGCTCCCAGCTCGTTGAGGTATTCGTTCATGGCGAGCAGCATCTTGACACCCACAAAAATAAGAATGATGCCAAGACCATATTTCAGATAGGTGAAGTACTTAGCGACGGCTGCCAAGGCAAAGTAGAGGGCACGCAGGCCGAGGATGGCGAAAATGTTGCTGGTGAGTACGATGAACGGGTCGCGCGAGACGGAGAATACAGCGGGAATGCTGTCCACGGCAAAGGCCACATCCGTCGTCTCAATGACGAGGAGTGCTACAAACAATGGCGTAGCCAGCCAGCGGCCCCGGCTCCCCGTGCTCCCTGTTTCCCTGACAAAAAACTTCTCGCCGTGCATCTGGTCGGTGACGGGAAAGAGCTTCTTGAACCAGCGCACGATGATGTTCTTCGACAGGTCGGCTTCCTGGTCATCCTTGTGGACGAACATCTTTCCTCCTGTATAGAGCAGGAACAGGCCAAAGAGCCCTAACACCCATTCGAAGCGTTCCACCATGGCGGCACCTGCGAAGATGAACACGCTGCGCAGGACGAGGGCACCGAAGATGCCCCAGAAGAGCACTTCGTGCTGATACTTGCGCTCAACGCCGAAGAACGAGAATAACATGAGGAACACAAAGAGGTTGTCCATCGACAGCGATTTCTCGATGAGATAGCCTGCCAAAAACTCCATCGCCTTCTCGTGCGGCTCCACGGGGTACAGCAGATAGATGCCGAGACAGAACAGCAGCGACACCACAATCCAGACAACCGTCATCTTCAGGGCTTCCTTTCCGCCCACCTCGTGCTGTCCCTCCTTGCTGCCAAACATGCGCAGGTCAACGAATAACATGACAAAAACCAACACGTAGAAGGCTATCCATGCCCAGAGGGGAAGGATGCCTAACCCATGACTACTCACTTCTTGTACCATTTCTATTCAAAGTTCTTTTTTTTTCTGGGCGCAAAGGTACTATTTATTTCATAAAAAAAAGTCTGTTCTTCTAAAAAATCACCGAAAAGTTTGTGCGATAGAAAGTTTGTGCTTATCTTTGTTGTCATCAAACCTAAACACCATCTGTTATGAGAAAGATTCTGATGCTTGCAGCCATTTTGACGGCTGTCTTTGCCTATGCGCAATCCAACGAGAAACCCTTTACCATCCCTGAAGTCACGTCTTGGAAGGGAGGCTCGGGCAGTACACAGCTGAGTGGGCGTGTGATTGTGAAGTCCGCCAGTCTGAAACCTGTTGCAGAGGCGTTTTGCCGTGACTATGCCCTGTTGTGTGGCAATACGCTCACCGTCGTGAGCGGGAAAGTACGTCCAGGCGATGTGGTCTTCGTGTCCAAGAAACTTGACACGATGCCCGCTGAGGGCTATCGCATCAGCATCGACAACTATGTAAGCGTAGAGGCACCCGCCACCAACGGAGCATTCTGGGCGACGCGCACCCTGTTACAGCTGTTGGAGCAGGAAAGGGGAACGTTGAAGCGCGGTGAGATCATCGATGTGCCGCAATATCGGTTGCGTGGCTTCATGCTCGACGTGGGAAGGAAGTACATCCCCATGAGCTATCTGCGTGATTTGGTGAAGGTGATGGCATATTATAAGATGAACACCCTCCAGCTGCACCTCAACGATAATGGATTCAGGAAATACTACGATGACGACTGGATGAAGACACAATCTGCTTTCCGCTTGGAATGTGAGACCTACCCGGGTCTGACCGCCCGCGACGGCAGCTATACCAAGGCAGAGTTCATTGCGTTGCAGCAGCTTGCCGAAGCCTATCACGTGGAGATTATCCCTGAGATAGACGCTCCCGCCCATGCACTTGCATTCACCCAATACCGTCCTTCGCTCGGTTCCAAGGAATTCGGTATGGATCACTTCGACCTCTCCAATCCCGAGATTTATACCTTTATGGACGACCTCTTCAAGGAATACCTCTCGGGCAAGGAGCCCGTCTTCCGGGGACCGCGCGTGAACATCGGTACCGACGAGTACTCCAATGCCAACCAGACACTCGTGGAGCAGTTCCGTCATTTCACCGACCACTATCTGGCCCTCGTCGAGAGTTATGGCAAGAAGCCCGCTCTCTGGGGAGCACTCACCCATGCACAGGGCACCACGCCCGTGCGTCACGAAGGGGTGCTGATGAACTGCTGGTCCAACGGGTTCGCCCGTCCCGACTCCATGAAGCAGCTCGGCTACCAAATCCTCTCCATTCCTGATGGACTGGTCTATATCGTTCCTGCCGCAGGCTACTACTACGACTATCTGAACTGCGGGAATCTCTACAACAATTGGACGCCTGCCGTCATCGGCAACCAGACTTTCGAGGAGCAGGATCCGCAGATTGAAGGGGGCATGTTTGCCGTATGGAACGACCATACCGGCAATGGCATCAGCACCAAGGATATTCATCACCGTGCTTTCCCTGCCATGCAGACGATTGCCACCAAATGTTGGACTGGCAGAAAGACATCCTTCCCCTATGCTGATTTCGACGTGCGGAGACAGGCACTTAGCGAGGCACCGGGCGTCAACGAGCTTGGACGACTGCCCCGCTGTCCCCTTACGCAGGACAGACTGGAGCCCGAAACTCCTCTCCGCCTCGTGGCCAACCCTGCGGAAGGCCTGCTCAAGCCGGAGCCGTCTTCTGTTATCGAGGCCGGCTACGACTATCGTGTGTCCTTTGACATTGACTGCGCCGAGGAGACATCTGGTACTGTCTTTACGGAAAGTCCCTATGCGACATTCTATCTTTCCGCCCCTGGCAGCAATCGGTTGGGCTTCGCACGCGACAACTACCTCTATACCTTCAACTATGCCCTGCCCACTCAGGGACATGTCAGCATTGCCGTCGAAGGAACCAATGTAGAGACCCGACTCTATGTGAACGGGCAACTGAGGCAGAAACTTGCCATGTTAGATGTCGTGTCCGTAGTACCGAAGGACAAAATCCAGTATCAGTCTGACCTTCTTTTCCAGCCCAACGTCTATACCTCATCTTATCGCATGAAGTATGTTCAGACACTGGTGTTCCCCTTGCAGAAGACGGGCCGCTTCAACAGCCGCATCACCAACTTGCGGGTGGAGAGTCTGAAGTAGGCTTTGGGTTGATGGGTGACGAAGGCATTGCCTGAATCTTACAGAACCTCGTCAACAGGAATGTCGTATGGGGTAGTGGGAATCCGCTCTACTTTCTGAAAGGGAAAGCAGAGCCCGATGGTGTAGGGGGCTGAGGAATGAGAGGCAAGGGAAGCCAGGAAACGGTCGTAATAGCCTTTTCCTCGTCCGAGTCGGTTGCCCTGCGAGTCGAAAGCCATGCCGGGAATAACGGCCAGATCAAGGGAAACCCCCTCTGGCTCCCCCGAGGGGGAGAGGCGGTTTTTAGGTAATAGGTTATAGGTGAGAGGTAAGAGGTGAGAGGTGGATGGCTCCATGATGTGGAAAGCCCCTTGGCGCAGGGCATGGCGACCGTGGTATTCCTGAAGTTCCATCAGCCCGTCGGCAACGACCACGGGAAGAAAGACCGTCTTGCCCTTGGAAAGAAGTTGGTCAAGGGCATCGTGCGTATCAACTTCATCGGGTAGGGAGTGATACATGAGAAGGGTCTGAGCCGACTGGATACGCGGGTGTTCCATGAGCCGATCCATGATAGAAAGCGACAATACACGCAGTTCCTCACTGGTGTATTGTCGCTTTTGGTTTCGGATATACTCACGTAGTTCCTGCTTGTTCATAGCTACTTCTCAACTTTCGGAAACGCTTTCCCATCCTTGAAGATGCGCAGTGCCTCTTGAATGGTGGGGTCGTCTTGGTTGATGTACTGGTGCCACGCCTGCTCATCCAGCATGTTGTAGATGATCCGACTGTTGATATAGCGTTCCAACAGCTTGTGGGAGCGCTGTATCATCAGGTTGCGGCGTTTCAGTCCGTGATTATCGGCATAAGTGGCGAACTTGTCAACCGTGTTCTGCTTCACCAGATGGTCTGCAAGTGCAGTCATCTCCTTGAAGTTGTTCAGCTTCAGACGGTTATCGTCGGTGTAGGAGTAGGCGAACTGCAGGATGAGACCGCTCATGCTTGCCTGCTTGTAGTAGGAAGTCATGTCTGTGGTGTCCTCGCCAACGAAGATGTCGGGAGTGATACCTCCTCCGCCATAGACCGTGCGCCCGATGCTGGTGTGGTAGGCGGGACCCGTGTGCTTGATGCTGTCTTGTGAGAAGTATTCACCATGCTCATAGCGGGTGATGAGGTCCTTCTCATAGTCGGCAACGTCGCCGGTGGTATAGGGCTTCTGAATGCAGCGGCCCGAGGGGGTGTAGTAGCGGGCGATGGTCAGGCGTATCATCGAGCCGTCGGGGAACTCTATCTGTTGCTGCACCAGTCCCTTTCCGAAAGAGCGACGTCCGATGATAGTGGCACGGTCGTTGTCCTGCATGGCTCCGGCAAAGATCTCTGCTGCCGAAGCGGAACCTTCGTTGATGAGCACGACGAGGGGGATGTCCTGATAGGAGCCGTGACCGTCGCTGCGATAGTCCTGACGGGGCGACTTGCGGCCTTCGGTATAGACGATGAGCTTGTTCTTGGGCAGGAACTCATTGGCAATCTGTACGGCACGGTCGAGGTAGCCGCCGGTGTTATCGCGCAGGTCGATGACCAAGTTCTCAAAGTTCTCGTCGTTCAGCGTGACCAGCGAGGTAAGCATCTCTGAGTAAGTGGTCTCTCCGAAGTTCTTGATGCGGATGTACCCTGTGTGCTCGTCAATCATGTAAGTGGCGGAAATGCTTTTCTGAGGAATCTCGCCACGGGTGACGGTGAACTGCTTCACCTGCTTCTGCCCGTATCGGATGATACCAATCTTCACTTTCGTGTCCTTGGGGCCTTTCAGTCGGTGCATCGCCTCCTGGTTGGTAACCTGTTTGCCGACAAAGGGCTTGCCGTCGAGCGTGACAATCTTGTCACCTGCCAACAGGCCGGCACGCTCGGCAGGGCCGTTCTTGACGACGTTCTGCACATGGATGGTGTCTTCCCGGATGGTAAACTCAATGCCGACTCCAGAGAAGGAACCCTTCAGGTCATCGTTGGCTGTCTGCACGTCTTTCGCACTGATATACACAGAGTGCGGGTCGAGCTCGCCCAGGATCTCCGGGATGGCCTTCTCAACCAGCGAGTCGATGTTGACATCATCTACATACTGATCCTCGATGATACCTAACAGGTTGCTTAAACGTGAGCTTCCCGACTTGACGATGTTGAGCCGGTTGCCAGAGAAATGATTGGCAAAGAGCGTTCCAATCACAATACCAATGACCACACAAACGGCCATCAGCATGGGCATGTATCTGTTCTTGTTGTTCATATTCCGTCCTCCATCAGTATGACTTCGATTCCTGCGCGGCGAAGCAGGTCGATGCCGTCGGTGAGTCTGTACTGCTCGCCATAGACGACACGCTTGATGCCGCTCTGGATGATGAGCTTGGCACACTCGATGCAGGGCGATGCCGTGACATAGAGCGTGGAGCCGTCGCTGTTGTTGCTGGAGCGTGCCAACTTGGTGATGGCATTGGCCTCGGCATGCAGCACGTAGGGCTTGGTGAGGTTATTCTCGTCCTCGCAGATATTCTCAAAGCCACTTGGCGTTCCATTGTAGCCGTCGCTGATAATCATCTTGTCTTTCACGACAAGAGCTCCTACCTGCCGGCGCTTGCAGTAGCTGTTCTCTGCCCAGATGCGTGCCATGCGCAGATAGCGTTGGTCCAGTTTCTTTTGTTTGTCGTTCATATGGGTTTTGGGTCTCATAGGTCTCATAGGTCCTATGGTCTTATCATGATTGTTGTTTAATACCATTCCTCTCCAGGAGAGCATCGATGGTGGGTTCCTGTCCCCGGAAACGCTTGTAGAGCGTCATCGGGTGCTCGGTGCCTCCCTTTGACAGGATATTGTCGCGGAAGCTTTGGGCAGTCTTGGGGTCGAAGATGCCGTTGCGCTTGAATAGGCTGAAGGCATCGGCATCCAGCACTTCTGCCCACTTGTAGCTGTAGTAGCCGGCAGCATATCCGCCCGCCATGATGTGGGAGAACTGTACCGTCATGCAGGTGTCAGGCAGCTGCGGGGTGATGATGGCATCCTTCCAAGCCTCCTTCTCGAAGGGAATGATGTCGGCATCGAACTCCTTGCGCTGTGTGTAGTATGCCATGTCGAGCAATCCTAACGACACTTGGCGCAGACACCCCGAGGCAACCATGAAATTGCGGCTGCGGATGATGCGGTCGATGAGCTCGTCGGGAATGGGCTCTCCCGTCTTGTAGTGGAAGGCGAAGGTGCGCAGGAACTCACGCTCGACCGCATAGTTCTCCATGAACTGAGACGGGAGTTCGACGAAGTCCCACCATACATTGGTGCCAGAGAGTGCTTCGTAGTGGGTGTTGGCAAACATGCCGTGGAGAGAGTGCCCGAACTCGTGAAGGAATGTCTCCACCTCGCCCAGTGTGAGCAGGGCGGGATTCTTGGCGGTGGGCTTTGTGAGGTTCATGACCACGCTGACGTGTGGACGGATGTTGCGGTCTTTCTCGTCCACCCATTGACCTTGGAACTCCGTCATCCACGCTCCTCCCTGTTTGCCCTTGCGGGGATGGAAGTCGGCATAGAAGACGGCAAGGTAGGAACCGTCGCGGTCGAAGACCTCGTAGGCTTTCACGTCTGGATGATAGACGGGGATGTCCTTGTTCTCCTTGAAGGTGATGCCATACAGACGGGTGGCAAGTCCGAAGACTCCCTCAATAACCTTGTCGAGCTGCAGATAGGGGCGCAGCATCTCGGCATCGAGATTGTATTGCTTCAATTGAAGCTTGTGCGAATAGAAACTCACATCCCACGGCTCAAGCTCCGGAACGTCCTGTGCTTCCTCTTTCCATATCTCCTCCAGTTCCTTTCGTTCCTCCAGTGCCTTGTCCTTGTAGGCACCGATGAGGTCGTAGAGCAGTTGATAGACATGCTCCGTATTGGTTGCCATACGGTGTTTTAGCACGTAGTCGGCATAGGTGTCGTAGCCAAGGAGCTGTGCCAGTTCACGACGCAGGTTGACGAGCCGCTTGCAGATGTCGATGTTGCAGGTCTTCCCCTTGTGTGTGCAGAGCGTGTTATATGCCATGTACATCTGTCGGCGCAGGTCGCGCTGGGTGGAGTAGGTCATGAAGGGGTGATACGAGGGATAGTCGAGTGTGAACACCCATCCTTTTTTGCGCCTCTCCTTGGCCGCTTGTGCGGCTGCCTCACGAGCGGTGTCGGGAAGGCCGTCAAGCTGTTGCTCGTCGGTGATGTGCAGCACAAAGGCTTTCTTCTCCTTGAGCAGGTTCTGTGAGAACTGCAGTGAGAGCATGCTTCCCTCCTCTGTCAGCTCGCGCAGGCGTTGTTTGCCCGCCTCGTCAAGCAAGGCACCACTGCGCACATAGCCATCGTACTCGTCTTCGAGCAGCCGGTGTTCCTCGGCGGTGAGCTCTCGGTGTCCTTCGGGCAGGATGCCGGTTCGCTTGGCCTCTTCATAGACCTCGTAGATGTGCTTGGTACGCTCGAAGAGCTTCGGATTGAGGCTCACATCGTTGGAATGCTTGGTGAGGATGGGATCCAACTTCTGTGCGAGATCGTCCATGTCATCGTTGGTCTCGGCACTGAGCAGGTTCGAGAAAACCTCTGACACCCGACCGAGCAGGTCGTAATAGTGTTCTCCCTTTGAATTGTCAACACGGGCGATGGTGTTGTCGAAAGTCGGCTCTGCCGGGTCGTTGACAATGAGGTCAATCTCCTCATTCTCACGGCGGATGCCTTCCATGAAAGCCTCCTCGTAATCCTCTAATCGGATGAGGTGAAAGGGGGCTGTCTCATGCGGCGTGTTGTAAGGTTGGAAAAACGGGTTCAGCCGTTGTGTCAGTTCTGATGTATTCTCGTTCATGATTTCTCTCGTTCCTCTTTTTGGTCGGCAAAGTTACGAAAAAACGAGAGAAGTGCAAAAGGAAAGCTTGTTTTTCTTTTCACTTCCGAGTGCTAAGTAAGTTCGGCATAGCCAAAGTTACGAAAAAATGGTATTAACACAAAAGAACAGCTTCCATTTTGTAGAAAAATGAACAAAAATAATGCAAATACAACTGTTTTTTAGACGAAACTACGTATAAATGAAACATTTTTAATAATTTTCTTGTCTATTTAAAAATTTTAGCTTAATTTTGCCAGCTGATTTAAAAAAGGCAAAAAGATTATGTTTTTCCGCCGTAAGATGGATTCTTTTTTATCACATTATTAATAATTAAACGAGAGATTTTATGAAAAAAAGACTAACTCTGTTTTTTGCATGCACGCTGCTTTCGTTGACTGCAGCGTTTGCACAGCAAGAAATCTCCGGTAAGGTTATTTCTCAGGATGATGGAGAACCGGTTATCGGTGCTGCCATCCAGGTAGAAGGAACCAAGATCGGTGTGGTAACCGACGCGGATGGTCGGTTTAAGATTACCCCCCCCCGCTGGTAGGAAGTACCTTCGTGTATCCTATGTGGGTATGGTACCTGACGTCGTGACCGCTAAGGACGGTATGGTGATTTCACTGAAGTCCGACAACGCACTCGACGAGGTGGTTGTAACAGCCATGGGTATCAGCCGTCAGCAGAAGACGCTGGGTTATTCAGCTCAGACTCTTGACAATGCTGACCTCACACAGGGCCGACTGACCGATGTTTCTGCTTCTCTGGCAGGTAAGGTAGCCGGTGTGCAGATCAACACCACATCAAGCGACCCCGGACAGGCCAATTCCGTTATCATTCGTGGTATCAGCTCCATCAATGGTAACAACCAGCCCCTCTATGTTGTTGATGGAGTACCCCTCCAGCAGACAACCTTCAGTGGTTCGCAGAAAGAGCAGACTCAGTTCACCAATGCCATCGGTGGTATTTCCAACATCAACCCCAACGACATTGAGAACATGACCGTGCTGAAAGGTGCTGCCGCTACAGCTCTCTATGGTAGCCGTGCCGCCAACGGTGTCATCGTTATCACCACCAAGACTGGTAAGAAGGCTGGCGAGCGTAACTTCAGCATTACTTACGACGGAAGCATTCAGTGGCGCAAGGTTTCTACACTGCCCGATTTCCAGAATCGCTTCGGACAGGGATGGAACGGTGCACAGACCTTCATCGAGAATGGTTCTTGGGGACCTGAGATGGACGGCTCTATGCAGCTCTATGGTCCCATCTGGAACTATCAGCAGCTCAACCACCGCTACTCTGCTGTGGAAGATAACGTGAAGGACTTCTTCGACACTGGCGTGAGCAAGAATCACAGCATCGCTCTGAGTGGTGCAAGTGCCGACAACCGCATGACCTATTATCTGAGCTTCTCTAACACCTCAGATGACGGTATCCTCCCCGGTTCACACGACACCTACAGACGTAACACCATCGCCTATCGTGGCAGCTATGATGCTACCGATTGGCTGCGTCTGTCTTCAAGCGTCAATGTGGCAACCTCTAAGACCAATACCGTGGCAGCTTATCAGGGTACCTCGTTCATCGACGGTATCATGGAGTTCCCGCGTGACATCTCACTGGTTGACCGCTCTGACCTGAACTCTGCTTTCAATACTCCCGAGGCTTGGTACACACCTTATGGTATCACCAACCCCTACTGGGCACTGGAGAACAACTACAACCAGAACAATGGTAAGCAGGTGTTCGGTAAGATTCAGGCCGACATCAAGCCCATCAAGCAACTGACTTTGACCTATCGTTATGGTTTCGACTATACCGACTACGACGTGAAGATTGGTATGCCGCAGATTGCCCTCGACGATGCACTTATCAACGACGATATGGGTTATCCACCTTCGAGCATGAACCAGTCTGGTTATGTGGGAACAACTTATCTGCGCAAGTATGAGAAGAACCACGACTTCCTGGCAAACTGGCAGGACAAGTACTTCGATGACAGACTTGACATCAATGCCAACGTGGGTCTGAACATCAACGAGCGTTATGTTACCACCAGCGAAAATGAGACCAAGGACCTGACTTTCTACACAGGTTATTGGCAGCTGAACAACGGTGCCGTGAAGACCACGCTCACTGAGAATCAGCAAAAGCGTCGCCTCGTAGGTCTCTTCGGTGATGTTACCGTTGGTTGGGATGACATGGTATTCCTTGGACTGACAGCCCGTAACGACTGGTCATCCACCCTGCCGCTCTCCAAGAACAACTACTTCTATCCTGGTGTAACCGCCAGCTGGATTTTCACCAAGCTGCTCCCCAAGAACGACATCCTTGACTTCGGTAAGGTGCGTCTTGCATACGGTAAGACTGGTAACGACGCCGCTCCTTATTATACAGGACAGCGCTTCGTACAGGGCTATGCCAATGGTTACTACGGATCTGACATCGTACAGTTCCCCTTCAACGGTCAGAACGCTTTCCAGGCAGCATCTACCATCGGTAGCTCAGACCTGAAACCCGAGATGACGACCGAGTTTGAGGTTGGTCTGAACCTGGCCTTCCTGAAGAACCGCATCAACATCGACTTCTCTTATTACAACCGTAATACCAAGGACCAGATCTTCACGCTGCCCGTAGATCCTTCTACCGGTTACAGCTTTATGGTGACCAACTTCGGTAAGGTGCGCAACACGGGTATTGAGTTGATGATCAACACAACACCTATCCGTACCAAGGACTTCCGTTGGGACTTAGGCTTCAACTTCTCAAAGAACAAGAACAAGGTGATCTCCATGCCGGCAAGCCTCGAAGGTGGCAAGACCATCATCAACAGCTTCTCTGCTGGAAACGACGCCGTCTATATGTATGCTGAAGAGGGTAAGCCCATCGGTCAGCTCTATACCTACATGCCCACTTACACAGAAGATGGCAAGATGATTGTTGACGGAAATGGTCAGCCTGTCTTGACAGACGAGGTGAAGGATACGGGTAAGAACGTGAACGCTGACTGGACGGGTGGTGTTACCACTTCTCTGAGCTATAAGGGCTTCACCCTGAGCGCAGCACTCGATATCCGTAAGGGTGGTTACATGTTCTCACGCACGAAGAACCTCATGCAGTTCACCGGTAATGGTGTTGGAACCACTTACAACGGACGTAATCCCTTCGTGATTCCCAACTCTGTGGTTGCTGTGACCGCTGCCGATGGTACTACCAGCTACGTAGAGAACACGACGCCGATTCAGATGACTGACGGTTCTTATCAGGACTACTTCAATAAATATGGCGCAGGTGTTGGTGGCGAGTACTACCTCATTGACCGCTCCTTCGTGAAACTGCGCAACATCACGCTGTCCTACAATCTGCCGAAGTATCTTGTCAACAAGATCTATCTGAGCGATGTGACTGTCTCATTGTTCTGCAACAATGTCTATACATGGACAGCCAAAGGCAACCGCTTCATTGATCCAGAGACCAGTTCCTACGGTAACGACCTTGAGGGTATGTTTGGTGAGTTGTACTGCAACCCCGCATGCCGTACCTATGGTTTCAATGTCAGCGTTAAATTCTAAATCAAGAGGAGGAATCATCGTATGAAAAAATTATTAACAGTAATATCGACTATTGTCTTGGGTCTTGGCGCAACATCTTGCGACAGCTATCTTGACATCAACCAAGATCCCAACTCTCCCGCAGAGAGCAACATGAACGCTAATATCATGATGCCTGCTGCCGAGATGAACCTCGCTGCCTCTTATGGCGACTTCCTGCGCATCGCAGGTGGATATTATGCACAGCACTTTTCACAGACCTTTGGTACGAGTAACTATCTTGATTACTCTCAGTTCACCATGTCTGCCACTCGTTCAAGCGGCACTTACACACAGCTGAATGCCCGCACATTGAAGAACCTCGACTACATCCTGAAGTTCGCAAGTGCTGACGGTGAATGGGGTACCTATCTCGCAGCTACTACGCTGAGAGCTTTCACCTATCAGATCCTGGTTGACTGCTATGGCGAAGTGCCTTTCACGGAATCTATGAACGCAAGCAACGTTTCGCCGAAGTATGACGAGGGTGACGTTATCTATGCAGCTATGATTGATAGTCTTGACGCAGCTCTGAGCCGTGCGAAGTCTAACGACAAGGTTTGCACCAATATGCTTTTCGGTACCAATACCGCAGCTGAGTGGATTCCTTTCGCTAATGCTGTGAAGCTGAAGATGCTCATGCGTGAGAGCGGTGTGAAGGATGTTCAGGCCCAGCTCGACGCTCTGGTGGCAGAGGGTAACTTCCCCACTGAGGACATCGCCTTCCAGGGTATCTGGAAGAATGAGAGTGGACAGATGAGCCCGTTCTATGCAGAGGAGTTCTCCAGCGCATGGGGTTCTACTCAGGAGAACGTTGTAGCCAACATTGCCATCATCGGTACGATGCAGAGTGCTTCATACACTGACCCGCGTATTGCTGCCTTCTTCAAGACAAACGAGAAGGGTGACTACACGGGTGGCGTATCTGGTTCGAACTTCTCTACCTCTAAGAGCTACAAGGCTGCTTACTGGTGCCGTCCCGTTGCCTCTTACGACATGCCTGTCTATCTGATAACAGTTTCTGAGGTTGAGTTCTTCCTCTCTGAGTACTATGCCAAGAAGGGCAATGCTGCTCAGGCTGCAGCACACTATCAGGCTGCTATCGAGGCTTCGTTCAACACTGCAGGTGTGAGCGGTGCAAGCACCTATATCAGCAAGAACCCCTATGATCAGGACAACTACAAGAAGGTTCTTGGCGTTGCCAAGTGGGTGGCATTGGCTGGTGTGAACAACTTCGAGGCATGGTGTGAGGTTCGTCGTATGGATTATCCCGCATTCGGAACCGTTACGGGCGATGACCTGTACGACAACCAAAGCGATGCATCCTACTCTCCGAACCTCTATGTACCTGGAACCCTCTATACTCCTATCCAGGTCTATGGTCCCGTGGGTCCTGGCAAGCTGTTGGAGCGTTGGCCGTATGCTGAGAGCTCTTCTTCCCGCAACGGAAATTCTCCCGACTTCCCTGGTTACACCACTCCTGTGTTCTGGGGTAAATAATGTATAACCATCAAACGGAAAACAAGATGAAAAAGAACATATTTTATACAATGATGGTCGCTGTGGCAATGTTCGCCTTGACCAGCTGCGACAACGACAAAGACTCTGAGGGCTTGTCTTCTATCATCGACTATCCCGCTCTGATTATTCAGGGTGATGAGTTCTTCATCTCCCCCATTGGTCAGCCTTACAACGATGAAGGATGCACAGCTACCTATCAGGGTAAGGACTACACCGACAAGATTGTTGTCACAGGTCTTGAGGATGTTGACATCAACACTGCCGGTCTCTACTATGTCACTTATACTGCAACAAGTCCTGACGGTTATGTTTGGAGTGAGACTCGTACCGTAGCTGTCTGCGATCCCGCAGTAACAACCGATTTGAGCGGTACATGGACGACCGATGCCAATGCCTATCGTCAGTCTGGTGCTGCTACCCGTCCTTATGCTGGTTGCACTGCTACCATTAAGCGTCTGTGCCCGGGTGTGTTCACCATCAATGACTACTTGGCAGGTTACTATAGCCAGGCTGTTGGTTATGCAGCTGCTTATCCTGGTTATGACTTCGACGTGGAGGGTGTCTTCCAGCTTACAACTGACAACAAGATCAAGTACATCTCCGGTGGTCCCGCTGCTGCATTCGGTGCAGACCTTCCCGAGGACTTCCAAGATGGACAGTACGATCCCGCAACTGGAACCTTGTCTTATGTCGTCACATGGTCAGGAATGGACTTCCATGTAAGTATGAAAAAATAATCATTAAATGTAAACTGATATGAAAAAAATAGTATATTTCATTGCAGCTGTATGCGTCAGCGTTCTCTTTGCTTCTTGCGACAAGGAAGAGCCGGGCGGCACCGCCACAGAGAACACGGCAGGTGACTGGTATGTGACAGCTGATGCTATTGATGATAATGGTGACGTGGTCATCCCCGACTTTAACGATGGTCGCTTCCATGTCCTCACCTACAACACAGCAGCTAATACTCCCACCGAGATGATTGTTGAGGATCAGGGTAATTTCTGGAATTTCAAGGTGCGCGTGGCTGTTGACCAGAACGCTCGTACTTTCTTTACCACTACCACTGAGAACAACAACATGGTAGCAGACTATGAGGACATCAACGTCACCATCACTGATGGTAAGATTCTCCCCAAGGCTGGTAAGCAGAACAATGGTTCGCCCGCTGACTCGATTGTGTTCTACGTCACGTTCAGCGATGACACTGATGCAGCCACCAATGGCTACACTAAGATTAAGGTTAGCGGTGTTCGCTACTCTGGATTGGTAGAGAATGAGTAAGCCAAGTCTTTAAGACTTTGATCATAAAAATTTCAGGGGACTCCGTGTGGGGTCCCCTGATTTTTTGTCTATTCTAACTTCTTTCATTATAGTTTCGTTTGTTGCGCCTTAAAAGCTGAACTGTAGCAATTGTTCAAAGGCGGGAATCTCAATTCGTCCGCGATGGAGAGTAAGAAGCTTGTGTTGCTGTATCCGATTGAGTGCTCGCGAGATGTCAAGTCGGCTGTCATTGAGCTCGTTGGCCAGTCGGGTCATCTTGATGGAGAGGCTTTTGGGGCCTGCTTGTCGTATGCTTCGATGGGCTATGAACTGCACGATGCGCTGTTCGAGTGTCGTGGGCGAATTATGCCAGAGCTGTCGTTGCAGCTTTTGTGCCTGTGCGGAGATGATGTTCAGCAGGTTATAATGAATGATTGCATGTGCTCCCGTCAGTTTCATCACCTCGGATTTGTCAAGTGTGATGAGATGACAGGCTGTCTTCGCCGTTACAGTGCGGGAAAACCGCTGAGAGAGTCCGAAGAGATGCTCAGGCTGTATGATAGTTGGGGCGTGCAGCTCCTCTGTTAGCGTATAGCCGTGGTCATCAGATTGTGCATGCACATGAATGGTTCCGTCAACCAGAAGCAGCAGTGTGTAGCATGGCTGTCCTTCGGTAAGAATGGTATGCTTGGCAGGATGTTTATGAAATCCAAACCGTGCTTGTCCAACGGCCAGTGAGATTTCTTCACGGCTCATGCCGAGAAACAATGGCAGTTGTACTATTTTGTCATAGATGCTGTTGTCCATGTCCTTTGAAGTGTGTGGGTTGTGTAAGACTATTGGATAACTACTCCTGAACGATTTTCTCCTTCATGTTCGCTGAATACCAAGTGGCATAGTTCCCTTGGGCATCAGTATAAATAAGGTAGGCCATGAGTTCAGGATGACGCTTGAGAAGCTCTTGTGAGCGTTGCAATCCCATGACCATGAATGAGGTGGCATAGGCATCAGCCTCGGCACAAGACGGTGCAAGAACCGTAGCGGAAAGAAGGGAGTGCTGCACGGGATGTCCTGTCTTGGGATCGATGGTGTGTGCGTATTTCTTTCCGTCTTTGTAGTAGAACCGACGATAGTTTCCGCTGGTGGCCATGGCTTTGTCGCTGACATTGAGGATGGTCTGAAGCCCCTCCTGAGAGCCTTCCTCCTGAGGCTTTGTCACTCCGATGCGCCAGGCGACTCGGTTGGGATTGACGCCGTTGGTCACCACTTCTCCTCCTATTTCTATCATGTAGTTCTTGATGTCTTTGCGTCGTAGGAGCTTGGCAACACGGTCGCACCCGTATCCTTTGGCTATTGCGGAGCCGTCGAGCATGATGCGTGGGTCGGCTTTGACGATGGAGGTCTCTTGCTGATTCTGAGATGTAGCAAGGGTGACCTTCTTGTATCCGACCAGCTGCCGCAGACTGTCAATGACGTGTGGGGTAGGGGGCATTCCCTGCTTGAAGCCGAAGCCCCATGCGTTGACCAATGGAGCAACGGTCATGTCGAAGGCGCCGTCTGTTTCCTCTGAAACTTTTTGCGCAAGCGTGAAGACCTCGTTGAACATCTCATCGGTCTCTACCGACTCATTACGGTTGATGCGAGAGATGGTCGAAGTCTCGTTGAACATGGAAAGGGAGGCATCCACGCGTTGCAGCTCGGCGAGGATTTCATCATGGAGATCATCGCCAGACTGGTAGGTAATGGAGTACGTGGTGCCGAAGATGGCCCCCTTGTTGTGTTGATAGGGCTGGTCGTGCTGTTGCCGGATGATGAGGACGGTTCCCACAATGAGCAAAAGCAAAAACGGCACTTGCCAAAGTAGCTTTTTGTAATTCATGTTGAAGGGTTTAGTTTTTGGTTGATTTTCTGTTTACGGTGTATATGCTCATTCTTCGTTATAATTCAAAGACGACGTTGAAGTTCGCTCCAAACTCTGAGTTGTCGGATAGGCCAAAGCCGGGAACGTACCATGTCTTTCCCACCTCCTCGTTGTCTTTGTGGAACAGGCGGCGCCTGTATCTTACGTTCCATCCCAGTCGGAGGGGACCCCATATCTTGGCATCCACGCCAATGCCCAACTCCGCCCAGTGGCAGTTGCATTTGACATCTTTCACGTGGTAGGTTGCAACATTCTGCCAAACGGGATCTTTTACGCCAGGGTGGTCAATCTCATATTTGAAGTTGGTGAAGGCATAGCGGAAGCCGGCATAGAGCCTATATACGTCGTGCTTGTTCTTCATGATATTGAAGTCCAGACCCACTCGTGCATAGGGGGCTGCTGTCTTATAGGTTATCTTCGATGCTTCGTCTTCAACGTGAGCCCTTCCTATTCCTAACTCTACCACGGGAAAGTATTTGTCTTTCAGGTTGACACGCAGTGATGCTTCATATTCTCCGTAGTCATATACCTCAAACCATATAGGGCCAACAATATCTACGCCCACCGCCACGTTACGGAAGAAGGGAATCGAGTCCTCATTCACTTGCTCAGGTGTGTTGGAGTCTGCTGGTGCAAGGGGATGGGCCTGACCGACCGTGCCGTAGCAGCAGAGCAGACTAATAAATGTTGCCTTTAAAGTAGATATGCAGATGTTCTTTACTCGTGTCATAGTTCACTGTGGAATGGTTGATAACGATAGAGTCTATGGCGTGGTGAGTGGTCTCTACTCCTTCCAGCGTGTGAAAGAATGAGGGATTGCAGTCAACAGCCTCAAAGTGCGGACGATCCTGTTTGTATATGCTGACGGTGTCGATGGAGTGGTTGCCCTGAGTGCCTCGTATTTCAAAGTAGAAGATGTCGGCCTCTGCCTGGTAACTGATGGGGAGGGTGAATTTCTGAATTCCCACTACACGGTTGAGCAGGACGGAGTCCGTCGCGTCTGCTCGGGTCGTCGAAACGGAAAGCGTGTCTGTAAGCTTGGTGACATCTCCCATGAGGACGTAGTTCGTATAGACGCGGTTATTCAGCGGACACTCAATAGTGGAGCATGCGCTGACGATCCATAAGAGCGTTAGAAGTAGTTTTGCCTTTGTCATGTAGCACTTGGGGAGGTTATTGGTCAGCAATTCTTATTTTCTTACTGATTTGGTAGTCGTTGCGGCTTGTCGAAGACCGGCTGATCAGATCGCCTAAGAATCCAGCCAGGAAAAGCTGCGTACCAATGAGCATGGTGGTCAGCGAGATGTAGAACCAAGGTGAGTTCGTGATGAGTCGCTGCGGTATGCCATTGGCCAGACACCACAGCTTGTCGGCTCCCAGTCCTACAACGGCAAGGAATCCGATGAAGAACATGATACTGCCCAGGAATCCGAACACGTGCATCGGCTTTTTGCCAAAGGTGCTCAGGAACCACAGCGTGAGCAGGTCGAGATAACCGTTGACAAAACGGTTCAAGCCCATGAACTTCGACTCGCCATACTTGCGTGCCTGGTGGCGTACAACCTTCTCGCCAATCTTGTCGAAACCTGCGCTCTTGGCAAGGTAGGGGATATAGCGATGCATCTCACCATAGACCTCGATGTTCTTCACAACCTCCTTGCGGTAGGCTTTTAGTCCACAGTTGAAGTCGTGCAGGTTCTTGATTCCGCTGATTTTACGGGCTGTGGCATTGAAGAGCTTGGTGGGAATGGTTTTCGATATGGGGTCGTAACGCTTCTGCTTATAGCCCGACACTAGGTCGTAGTCCTCTTCCATGATCATGCGGTAGAGCTCGGGAATTTCGTCGGGAGAGTCTTGCAGGTCGGCATCCATCGTGATGACTACATCCCCCTTGGCCTCCTTGAATCCGCAGTAGAGTGCGGGACTCTTGCCATAGTTGCGGCGGAAGCAGATTCCCCGTACCTGTTCCGAGTGCAGGGAGAGCTCTTCAATAATCTCCCATGAGCGGTCGGTTGAGCCGTCATTGATGAAAATTACCTCGTAGGAGAACTTCTCCTTTTCCATGACCCGTTGAATCCATTCGAATAGTTCGGGTATTGATTCTTCCTCATTGAAAAGAGGTATGATGACCGAGATGTCCATGTTATTTCGTCGTTAGAATGTTTCTTGTATAGGATGTTTGATAATGTCTGCTACTGTTGGTCGCTCCTGCGATAGGCCAAGGCGACGGGAAGTGCCAATAGGAAGCCGATGAAGATATTCTGCATCATGAACACGAATGCCCAGTGAATCGGTTTCATTGCCATCATCATGCTCAGACTGGCATCTATGTCCTGCTTGTTGAGTCCGCCTTGCTCATACATGGGTGTGAGTACCTGGGCTGTATTGGCGATGGTCGCGACAAACGATCCGTTGTCGAGGTAGCGGAAGTAGAGGAACTGTACGATGGCAAAAATGAGCGATGCGTAGATGAAAGAGTAAACGACATAGGCGTATCCGCGTCGGAAGGAGATGATGCCGTCGAGGGCATAGTTGCGGAATTGTTTCAGCCTAAATCCGATGAAGAACGGGGTTGCCAAGGCCAATAGACTGCCTAATGAGCTTTCGGGCATCAAAACCGAAAAGAGAAAGCTCGCAATCCATAGCAGGGCCATGAATGCTCCGTCTTGACGTGCAAAGGCTTTCACCTGTCGCAATGCGTTTATATCAACCATGTTTGTCTTGTCCTATAATATAATAATGTATATATGAAATTGCAAAGTTACGAATTAAACTTGATAAATAGCTCAACAACAGCTGCTTTATAACTAAATTTATGTTAAAACGAAAAATAATTACGAATTGTGGATGATGAATTATGGATTATTTTGTACCTTTGCACCCGCTTAAGTAAAAGCGAATGAAAACGGGTAAGTCCCGTACGGCCAGCTCCCTTCGAATCCTCCAGGACGGGAACGTAGCAAAGGTAGTTGGTTGTAGCGGCGCGATACGGATCGCTTGCCCACCCGCCTCTTTAGCTCAGTTGGCCAGAGCACGTGATTTGTAATCTCGGGGTCGTTGGTTCGAATCCGACAAGAGGCTCAAGGATAGGCGACAGCCAATCCATTCTTGTGAAAGGATAGGCGACAGCCAATTCATTCTTGTGAAAGGATAGGCGACAGCCAATCCGTTCCTGTGAACGAAACCGCATTTAGAGAGTTCCAAATGGAGCTCTCTTTTTGTATAACAGTTATCTATTCAAGTAAAATTTGAGCTATTGGTCCAAAAATTCCCCTTTTTTTCTCTTTAGAAACTTAATTTACAAATAAAATTTGTACTTTTGCAGCTGGTTCGGGGAGAAAGCTGCGGATTTTGTTTGCTTTTTGCAAATCTTTCTTAGCTAACGTTATGTTACTATTGCTGCATAATTTGTCTAATAAAAAGAGATCCAAAGCCTGCAAAAAAATCAAACACATCTTTTCTCCACATTCATTTCATTTTCTCAAATAAAAGTTATTTCTTTGTGCGCAACCCCTAAAGTTTTGAGGTGCTAAATCACGCAGTGGCCAAAGATTTTGGGGAAATGTCTTGTCGGTTTGCATGTCATTTCGTAACTTTGCAAGAAATAATCAGAAAACATGTCCATTGCCCGTGTATTCTTCAAGGGAATGCTGAGCCGTTTGTTTGTGATGGCTCTGTTGTTGTGTAGCATGCTGTCTGTAAACGGACAGAATGCGATTCCTGGTGTGCCGGCATGGAAGGCGGGCGAGGTGTTGCCTTCTGCTGTCGTTGCGAGGGTAGGGGTGGACAGCTATTTCTCTGCTGTTCCCATTCCCGACTCAGTGTGGGCGGGCATGCAGGGGTACAGCTACCAGGAGAATCCCTATATCGGACGCTCGGACTTGCGCTATGTGCGTGTGCTGCATTACGATGGTGACGGAAAGATTCGCATGGGCGAACTTGTGTGTAACAAGCTGATTGCCAATCGGCTTGTAGAGATATTCCGCAAGCTTTACGAAGCCCGTTATCCCATCCAGCAGATGGTTTTGCCTGATGTCTATGGGGCTGATGACGAGCGCCAGATGAGGGCCAATAACTCATCGTGCTTCTGTTTCCGCACCATCGCCAAGAGCGGCCGTCTCTCCAAGCATGCGCGTGGGTTAGCGGTGGATCTGAACCCGCTGTACAATCCTTATTATAAAGACGGTACCAATGGGAAACGTTTTGTGCAGCCCTCCACGGGGGCACCTTATTGTGACCGTAGCAAGAAGTTCCCCTATAAGATAGACCGTAACGATCTGGCCTACAAGCTTTTCACCAAGGCGGGTTTTGAATGGGGAGGTGCCTGGCGCAGTTGCAAAGACTTCCAGCATTTTGAATGGATAGAACAGACTCAAAAATAATCGAGCAATAAATAACAAACGAAAGAAAACAAACTACATTTATGAAATTGACTAAAACTTTGATTGCATTGTCGCTACTCTTGTGGATGCCAAGTGTCAGCGGGATGCTCTGCGCACAGCAGCTGGCTTTCCCCGGTGCCAAGGGCTGGGGACGCTTTGCCACAGGCGGACGCACAGGTACTGTCTATCATGTCACCAACCTGAACGACAGTGGGACGGGCTCTCTGCGCGATGCCGTGAGCCAGCCCAACCGCATTGTGGTCTTCGACGTTTCGGGCATTATCAAAATCAACTCCCGGATGAATTTCGCCAAGAACCTTTATGTTGCCGGACAGACCGCACCGGGAGAAGGTGTCGTGGTCTATGGCGACGGTGTGAGCTTCTCGGGAGCCGACAACATCATTGTGCGCTACATGAAGTTCCGCATGGGCAAGGGCGGTACCTCGGGCAAGGATGCCGCAGGTGTTGCCAATGGTGCCAACATGATCTTCGACCACTGTTCCATCGCATGGGGACTCGACGAAACCTTCTCCATCAACTGGGATAACAAGGGCACGGCACCTGCCGACATCACTATTTCCAATTGTATCGTCGGACAGGGACTGCTCACTCACTCCGCAGGCGGACTCATACAGGCCGACCGTATTTCGCTCTATCGCAACTTCTACTGCGACAACGACACACGTAACAATAAAATCAAGGGTATCAATCAGTATGTGAACTGCCTTGTCTATAACTGGCTCAGTGGCTGTTACCTGATGGGCGGTGATTCCGAGGGAACCTCCTACGTCAATGCCACCAACAACCTCTTTATCAATGGCCCCGCAGGTGGCGGCAATGCCATGACCGGTGCCAACGAGCGTTACCATATCTATGCTGCCGACAACTGGCAGGATCGCAACGCCGATGGTGTGTTCAACCCCTACGAGATTCCCCACAGCGAGTATTCGGGTGGTCCCACTTTCATGTCGCAGCCGTATGACTATCCCGAGCTGCCGGCATGGGAGGCCAAACAGCTCATCGACTCGCTGCTTCCACAGGTGGGGGCTTCATTGCCGTACCGTGACCTTGCCGACTACTACATGGTTCATCAGGTTCGCTCCTTCGGTACTGAGGGAGGCATCATCTCCTCCGAGGCCCAGCTACCCATCGGTGCACCGACGGCATGGACATTGAAGAGCTTCACAAAACCAGTTGACACCGATGGCGATGGCATGCCCGATGCTTGGGAGACTGCCAACGGGCTCAACCCGCAGGCCAACGATGCCATGACCATTGCCCCCAACGGCTATGCCAATATCGAGAACTATATCAACAGCCTGACAGCCGACAACCGTGTGCCTTTCCTGCGTACGCCGGTGCTCTTTGCTTTCAAGTCTTCGACCGACAAGAGCATCACGCTCCAGTGGTACGACTTCACCGAAAACGAGGACGGATTCATCCTTGAGGTCATGCAGGACGGCACATGGACAGAGTTCACACGTCTGGATGCCGGAACCGAGAACTACGTGATGACAGGACTTTCCGAGGGCAGCAGTTACCAGGTACGGATGAGGGCATTCCAAGGCGAAACGCTCTTCTCCGACTATACCCCCGTGCTGACCGTCAAGACCCAGCCGAAACAGGTGGAGATGATCGACGTGAACAACTATCAGTCCGACCTCAGCTGGAGCCAGTCCGAGGGCGAATGGAACCACACCGATGGCAACTGGAACGGACAGGTGTTCGCTGATGACAGCAAGGTGCTCTTTGCTCCCGCATCCGACGTTACCGTCACCCTCAACGAAACGGTCTCTCCCGCAGCTGTCGTGGTCAATTCTGCAGCCAACGTCACCATCAGTGGACGCGGTGCCATTGCAGGCGAGGGCTCTGTCAACAAGGCGGGCACAGGAACCCTCACCGTCAATACCCCCAACACCTACAAGGGAGCCACCATCCTGCACAAGGGAACCTTTGCTTTCAATACGCTGAAGAACGGAGAGGTTGCCAGTGCGTTGGGTGCATCTTCTGAGTTCGGACAGAATTGGATATGGAACGGCGGTACCTGGAACTACACAGGCACCTCGACCTCAACCAACCGCAGTGCCAACCTCTATGCCGACACTGAGTTCGACGTGCAGAATGCTTCAGCCATTGTCAGCATGAGCGGTGCCATCAACGGAACAGGCAGTGTCACCTTGGGTGGCAAGGGAACGATTCAACCGGCATCGGCAAGCTTCTTCGGCTATGACGGTCCGACTATTCTCCGTAGCGGCACGCTCCATCTGGCCTACCTCTCCACCATCGAGGACAAGAAGGTGACACTCGGACAGAGCAGCAAACTCGTGCTCGCTGGTGGTGCCTTCACCACCAAGGATGCCAATGACAACTACAGCACCTACACCATGCCCATCGAGGCCATGGAGGGAACGACATCCATCTTCGAGCCCTACCGTAACTGCTACATCAAGAGTCCCTTCACGGGCGCGGGTACCATCGACTTCCGCATTTCGTGGGTACGTGAGTACTTGCAGGGCGACATGACGGGCTTCTACGGACGCATCATCGGCAATGGCGTGGGCTCTTCGAACCAGTTCATGCTCGACACCAGCAAGGGTATTCCCAATGGCGTTGTCGAGCTGAAGGGGAATATCATGATGATTTACTGGCAGACCAATGGCGACCTGCACATCGGCGGACTGAGCGGAGCATCGGGCAGCACACTCGGTGGCTGCAGCAAACAGACCGCAGGGCACAAGATGACATGGCGCATCGGCAATGCCAATACCAACGAGACCTTTGCGGGTGTCATCAATGACTGTGCCAGCAACACCGCTGACAAGTATAAAGGAACAACCACCATTGTGAAGGAGGGATGCGGCGACTGGCGACTCACGGGTGCCAACGTCTATTCGGGCACGACCACCGTCGAGGGCGGAACTCTCATCGTTAACGGCTCACACGACGGAGGCGGTATCTATACCGTCAAGGATGGTGCAACCCTGCGGGGCAAAGGCTCCATCTACTCCAGAGTGAACGTTCAGGAAGGCGGCAGCATCTGTGCCGGCGATACGCTCGTCAACAACTTCCAGATTCTCAAGCTCTATAACGGCTCTACGCTCTACAGCGGCTCACAGTTGGAGATTCCTTTGGCAACCAAGGATGATGCCATTGTGAACAACCGTGTCTATCTTTCCGGCACGTTCATTGTCAACGATGCCACCCTGGTCTTCGATATGAGCAAGCTGACACAGCCCATCCCCGACGGAACCGTCATCACGGTCTTTACCAAACTGGGAACGGTCAGTGGAAGCGGCTTCACAACCATCATCCCCGCACAGCCCTCCGAGACGCAGGTATGGGACACCAGCACCCTGCTCACCGACGGCAAGGTCAAGGTCGTGAACAAGGAGTCTGTGGGCATCTCACCCATCAGTTCCCAGTCCTTACCTTCCACCTCTGACATCGCTTCCCGTCGCTACGACCTCAATGGCCGTCCTGTCAGCAGGGACTACAAGGGAGTGGTTATCCAGGGAGGACGGAAATACCGCCGCTGAACCACAGCTTTTAAGAAACAGTTAGGGAAAATGAACAAAAAACATCAATAACAGAATTAAACTTATAGACGAATGAAAAGACTATTGACAGGAGCACTGCTCCTTTGCACGGCCCTTGGCGCATGGGCAGAAACCGCCGACACCACTTCTTTGAAGAATGCCTATCAGAATGAGTTTATGGTAGGTGTGGCGGTGAATCGTCGGAATGTCAGTGTTCCGGAACAAATGAAACTGGTCAGGGAACAGTTCAACAGCATCACTGCTGAGAACGATATGAAACCCCAGCCTACCGAACCTAAGGAAGGTCAGTATAACTGGGGTGGTGCGGATAGCATTGCCAACTTCTGCCGAGCCAACGGCATCAAGCTGCGTGGGCATTGTCTGGTATGGCATTCGCAGATTGGCAGTTGGATGTTTACCGATAAGAACGGACAACCTGCTTCCAAGAAGCTGTTGCTTAAGCGTATTCGCAATCATATCAAGACGATTGTCAACCGCTACAAGGATGTTGTCTATTGCTGGGATGTGGTCAACGAGGCTCTGACTGATGACCCCAAGGCAGAGAATCCCTATCGCCAGTCGAAGCTCTATCAGATTGCGGGCGATGACTTTATCCGCGAGGCATTCAAGGCGGCACGCAAGGCCGACCCCAAGGCGTTGCTGTTCTATAACGACTACAACGAGTGCGACCCCGTTAAGAGTCAGCGTATCTACAAGATGGTGAAGGAGATGAAAGCCGACGGTATCCCCATCGACGGCATCGGCATGCAGGCACACTATAACATCTACGGCCCGAGTGAAGAAGAGGTGGACAAGGCCATCACGCTCTACAAACAGGTTGTTGACCACATCCATGTCACCGAGCTCGACGTGCGTGTCAACCGTGAGATGGGTGGTCAGTTGAAGTTCAGCACGCAGGGAGAGCAGATCAGCGACCGCATCCAGCGGATGCAGGAACAGCGCTATGCCGCACTGTTCCGTGCTTTCAGCAAACACGCCGATGTCATAGACTGTGTTACCTTCTGGAACCTGAGCGACCGCGATTCGTGGCTTGGCGTAAACAACTATCCGTTGCCTTTCGACCGGAACTTCAAGCCCAAGAAGGTGTATGAGGTCATCGTGAAGAAAGTCAGTCCCGAGTCCATCGTCGTACCTGACGTTGATGAATCAAAAAAGTAATGATATGAATTTTCTGGAACTTTGTAAAAACCGATACAGTTGCAGGGCATACGAGTCTCGTGCCGTAGCCCAAGAGCAATTGGACTATATCATGGAGTGTGTGCGTTTTGCGCCTTCCGCAGTCAACAGACAGCCTTGGCACTTCTACCTTGTCAGTCAAGAGGAAGCTAAGGAGAAACTGCAACAGTGCTATAACCGCGATTGGTTCAAGACAGCGCCGATGTATATCGTCGCCACCGTGCTGCACGATGAGGAATGGGTGAGAGCCGACGGCAAGCATCATGGCGACATCGACATCGCCATTGCGGTCGAACACCTCTGTCTTGCTGCTACCGAGCAGGGCCTGGCTACGTGCTGGGTATGCAACTTCGATGCCTCCCTGTGCAAGACCATGCTGAACCTGCCCGCAACAGAAGAACCTGCCGTCATCATCCCGTTAGGCTATGCCGCAGACGACCTGAATGAGAAGAAACGGAAGACGATAGAAGAAATCTGCAGACCATGAACATTGCCATCTATACACTCACATCCGAGCTGCATGACGAGCAGGCTGTCGGTGCGGTGACCCGGGAATTCCTGGGGAGTCTGCATGTCGCTTACGACTTCAAAGGTCATGACTACGCTGACTACGGCACTCATTCTCTTGACTTGATCTATGTGCGTACAGGAGGAACGGAAGGTATCTTCAAACGCCTTCTTCCCCAATTGCGGCTTCAATCGGCTTCTCCTTTTTACCTGTTGACATCGGGAAAGAGCAATTCGCTGGCAGCTTCCATGGAGATTCTTTCCTATCTTCGGCAGAATGGCTTTGAAGGAGAAATCATCCATGGCACCCCA
Source organism: uncultured Prevotellaceae bacterium (assembly GCA_902800185.1). GTDB lineage: Bacteria > Bacteroidota > Bacteroidia > Bacteroidales > Bacteroidaceae > Prevotella. The sequence goes on along the minus strand of CADCDK010000016.1, from coordinate 27,100 downwards.
GACTATATAAGTAAGAGAATAGGATTGCTTGCTCAGGTGGGGGAGGTGAGAAGAAAGTTGAGTGGAAGTCGGTTGGGTGTTATTGGTGAACCGTCGGACTGGCTGATTTCGAGCCATGCCGATGCAAATAAGGTGAAAGAGCAATGGGGCATCGAACTCGTCCGTGTGCCGATGCAGGAACTGCTTGACACCCTTCCCAATGTTCCTGTCCACCCCGTGGAAGAACCGACTCCCACGACGTCTGCCTGCCCTTGTGTGGCCGATGCTGTCAGACAGGCGTTGCCTGGTGCCCATCAGATTTACGATGCCCTTCGCATGCTTGTCGCCAAACACCAGTTGCAGGGACTGACCATTCGTTGTTTTGATTTGTTGACAACGGTTCATAATACGGGATGCGTGGCTCTGGCCAAACTCAATTCCGAAGGTATCGTAGCAGGTTGTGAGGGGGATGTTCCAGCTATGCTGACAATGAAGATAGCACAGGCTTTACTGGGTGTGAGTGGTTTCCAGGCCAATCCTGCCAGTATCAACACGGAGACAGGAGAGATCCTCTTCGCACATTGCACCATACCCTTCAATATGGTGGAGCGATATGAGTATGATACGCATTTTGAGTCGGGCATCGGCGTGGGTATCAGAGGCTATATGAAAGAAGGCCCCGTAACCCTTTTCAAAGTTTCGGGCGACCTCTCGCGCTGCTTTGTTGAAGAAGGTATGCTGGAACGGAGCCAGGGTAATCCCGACCTTTGTCGTACTCAGCAGGTGATCCGATTGTCGGACGCAAGCAAGGCCTCCTATTTCCTGACGAATCCGATAGGCAACCATCATGTCATTCTCCCTGGACATCACAAGGAGGTGCTGAGCCTGTTGCTGAAGAAAGGATGTCATTAAACAGACAAACAGAACTGTTCATTATTCACGATAGATTATGAAAGTATTATTGATAAATGGAAGTCCAAGAGAAAACGGCAATACGTTTCTGGCATTGAGCGAGGTAGCAAAAACCCTGAACAACGAAGGCATTGACACAGAGATTGTCAGCATTGGCAAGAAAGCTGTCCAGGGTTGCATTGCCTGTGGCATGTGTGGTAGGACCGGCAAATGCACCTTCAATGACGAACTGTATTACAAAGTGCTTCGTGTGGTGAAGGACGGCATTGACGGATTGGTTATCGGTTCCCCTGTCTATTATGGAGGCCCCAACGGTTCGCTTTGTGCCCTGCTCGACAGAGTCTTCTACTCGTTAGGCCCCGACCTGCAGTACAAGCCCGGTGCGAGCGTTGTCGTCTGCCGTCGTGGAGGAGCTACGGCAGCTTTCGACCGGCTGAACAAGTATTTTACGATGATGAACATGCCACTGGTCAGCTCACAGTACTGGAACATGGTCTATGGGCAGACACCGGGACAGGTCGCACAGGACGAGGAGGGCATGCAGACCATGCGCACTCTCGGACGCAACATGGCCTGGTTGCTGAGGAAGCTTAGCACGGGTGATGGAAGCATCCCGGAAAAGGAACAGCGGGCATGGACTAACTTTATCAGATAGCTACAAATCACTCTTTCTTTTTCGCATCCAGATGATATGTGAAGCTGAGGCCTACGTAGTGATGGCGGAAGTCGCTCCATGAGGTGGTCTGCTGGTAGGCAGTCTGCTGGCTCCAACGACCGTCCTCGTTGTTGAGGATGTCATCAAATTCCAGCGTGAGTCGAGCTTTGTTCTTTAGGATCTTCCAAGTGACGGAGCCATCCCAGACAAGGATGTCTCGGTTCATGCTGCCGATGGTGTACCCTCGGCTGGTGCGCTCGGTGAGGCTGGAGATGAACACGAAGTTGCCGTGTGTGATCTCGGCTCGAAGACCGTAATTATTGTCCCAGTGGGTGGTGTTTTGTTCGGGCGATGCGGTGTAGTGTAGCCGCTCGGCATTGATTTCGGTGAAGACGGAGGCTTTGAGCCAGTTATAGTCAAGCGCGAGGGTGAGATTTTCTCGAGGATTCAAACTGCTCTGGCGGTTCTCTATGCGCTCAGATTGCGTAGGTAGGAGGGTGAGGAAGCCGTAGCGCTGACTGGTGTTCATGCGGAAATCGTTGATCAGACGGAAATAGTCTCCAAGACCTTGGTCAAAGTTCAAGCGGAAGTTCCAAGAGCGGCTGCCACGGACGTTCTCCGGACGGCTGACGTAGATAGAGGTCGTGGGATCGTAGCTGAGGGCGGTCGTGGTTTCGCGGTCGTTGTGATGATAGCTGACACTGGCACTGAGCGAGGTTTGGCTACGGTCGAGCACCATGTTGTAGGTCAGCTTGACATCGTGGGTGTGGGTGTTCCGCAGGTTGGGATTGCCCTCGGTGATGAAGAGCGGATCGGTGAGGTCGCGGTAACCGATGGTCTGTAGTATTTCGGGCAGCTTAGTCGTGAAGCTATAGTTGAGTTCGAAGCCAGTTGTCTTGCTCAGTTTCCATGTAGCTTTCAATGACGGGTCGATAAAGAAATGGCGACGCACGGTGGTGGTATCGAGCTTTCCGCGCTGGTAGTCCTGGCTCTCACGCTGCCAACGGGCAGAGATATTCGGCATGAGCTGGACGGGGTTGAGGTTGATGGTCTGCCCGATTCGAAGACTATGTTCATAACGAGAATAAAGGTTTTGGAAGCTATTTGCTGCATCGTCCTCGCCATCGGTCATGAAGTCTCGGTTGTTGCGGTTGCGGCTGTAGGTCAGCGAATATTGCGCCTGTACCATCCATATCTTGGTGAGCCAGCGGGCATGATGTGCCTCGGCAGTGGTTGAGAACTGACGGGAAGGCGATGCGTAGGTCTGGATGAGTTGCGAAGAACTATAGGATTGGTTGTGCGCAGTGATGGTGCGCTCGGTTTGGCCATTCGTTTTCCCGTCCTGATAGTTCAATGTGACGCTTGCACCGAGTGCGCCGTCTTTGACATAGTGTTCCCAGCCGACCTTGGCTCCCAGTTTGGTCTGATGGCCGTCGGTGTGGGTGGCATTATATTGAGAGAGGGTCGGTACATATTCTGAGCCGAGCCTGTCTTCCTGCTCAGTGGTCTGTCGGCTGTGCGAGCGGTTGTTGCTTTGTTCTGCTTCGGCTCTCAGCGTGAAGGTATTTAGCGAATCCTTAACCCATTGCAGACGGGCGTTCAATCGAGGTTCCAGTTTGTGGCTGTGCTGGTAATTCTCTGATGTGGTACGTGTAGCTGTCGTATTGGGGAAATAGTTCTCTGTCTCTTCACCGCTTGTCCGCCAGTTGTCATCATGTGCCACACCGCCCGTAAAACTATAATTGCTCTTCAAATCGTGGGTCCCCTCCTTGTGTTGCCACTTGTGCTGATAGCCTGCTGAGGCGCCCTGCTCCTTTCCGAAGCCGTTGCCCCATATTCCCGTGCTACCGTTCATGTTGCGTCGCCAACGCTTATCGATGTTGTTGGCATTGGTATATACCATCACGGGGTCGGTCTTCGACAGACGGTTCATCGACAGCTCGCCCTCGTAGTATTTTGGCGTCTGGTAGCCAGCCTTTACATCACCATACCAGCGGTCGAGGAAGCCGGGCTTGATAGTCAGGTCGAGCACCATATCCTGAGTGCCATCGTCCTTGCCCGTGCGCTCACTGAACTCCGACTGGCGGTTGTAGGCTTTGATGTTTCCAACGGCTTCAGCGGGTAACTGCTTCACCAAGTCGTCGCCTCCCATCAGACTTTCACCATCCATTGTGATGCGAATGGGCTTGCCGTTCCATGACAGACTACCATCATCGTTCACCTGTACACCCGGCAGCTGTTTAATCAGTTCGTCGAGTCTCGCACCCTCCTGCAAGTGGAATGCCTCGGGATGGAAGACAATCGTGTCGCCCTTGACGGTGAAACGCCGTGCGCGGACTGTCACATCCACCATCTTCAGCATCTGCGAAGACATCTTCAGCTCGATATCGCCAAGGTCAAGTGTATCTTTGCGGCTATCGCTGAAGACCAGCACGGGCTTGGACTTCGAGTAATAGCCCAGCATCGAGACTTCGATGCTTCCGCGTCCAGCGGCTAATAAAGTGAACACGCCCAACGAGTCTGTCTTGGTGCTCATGATTGACCAACCATAATCACCTTGCTGCACGTGTTTCACCTGTGCTTCGGGTAGTGGCTCCTTTGTCTCGGCATCCACCACGCGCCCTTTGATGATGTCGGCGCTGGCTGTAATCGTACCGAGGATGATGGCGAGCAGTGCTATGATGACTTGTTTGTTCATTGTTTCGATTCTTGTAGTTTGTCTTGTCTATGATTATAACCGTCGTTTATGCAGAAAAGTGACATCTGAGAGCATTAAAAAATCGAAAAGAGTTTATTCTTGCTCGAAGGAAGTGTCCGATTCGTAATTCTCCAAGTTCTTCTCCGCCGTTGCACGAATGGCTGTATCGTGCCCCGCAATGGCGGCGAAGGGCGCGAACTGGGCAGCACGGTTCTGCATCGACATCTGTGGATGCCGCTTTGACACATGGTGTGGCAGATTGATAATATCGTCGTATTTATCCATAACTCTCATCTTTCAACTTTCAACTTTCAACTCTCAACTCTCAACTCTCATCTCTCATCTCTCAACTCTCATCTCTCATCTATGCCTTATGTCCTCCAATCTGCTGATTGCGCTCTTTGGCAGTCGCCCCCTCCGCAAAGTTCAAACCTTTCAGGATAGCATTCTTGCCATAGCGTTTTCTGATGGCAAGTCGCGCTTCCTGTAGCCGTCGTTCCTTGGCCAATTCCTCTTGTTCTTTCTGTCGTTGCCGTAGTAGGGCCTCATAGTCCGTGAAGAGGTCAAGCTGCTCAGGTTTGCCACGTTGATTCAAAGCTGCTTCATCCACGACATGATTGACGGTCAGGTTCAGCCGACGGATCAGCAGATCCTTGTTTACAATACGGTCATACAACTCCGTCACGGCTTTCGTGATGATTCTTGACGAAGAGGTTCCTTTCGAAAGGCTGCCTGTTCCGTGGGCGTGTTTGGGAACAACCCTCCCATAGTGATCCGTTGTTAGTTCTCCGTGATACTTGGCCTGAATCTCCGGACGTGTCAGGCTTTCCACATCATAGCCCACATTCAGGACCAGCTGATCGGTCACCAGTCGCTTCGCTACCAACTTGAGTGCCATGGCATCTGCCATTTCCTGCACAACCACACGGGCTTTCTCCCAGTCGTAAGGGTTTTGCAACACCTGCCCGCTACTGAAGGAATTCGTCTCCGGACGATAGGCCTTCACCAGGTCTATGGTGCAAGGCTCCCATCCCCACGCATGGTCTATGAGTAGTTCTGCGTTGATACCAAAAAGCCGATACAGCAGTTCCTCGTTCTCCAGGCTGCATCGGGCAATCTTTCCCATCGTGTCGATGCCATACGGTGCAAGTCTTTGCGCAATGCCATGACCCACGCGCCAGAATTTTGTCAGCGGACGATAGTCCCACAGTTGTTGGCGGTACGACATCTCATCCAGTTCCGCTATGCGTACACCGTCCTTGTCGGCAGGTGTCTTCTTGGCCATGATATCCATCGCTATCTTGCAGAGGTACATGTTGGTACCGATACCTGCCGTAGCCGTGATACCCGTTTGCTGAAGCACGTCCCGAATCATCTTCATCGCCAGTTGGCGTGCTGTCATCTTGTAGTTGGCGAGATAGGGCGTCACATCCATAAAGACCTCGTCGATGCTATAGACGTGGATGTCCTCCGGTGCAATGTATTTCAGATAAATCCCATAGATTTTGCTACTGACCTCGATATAATGAGCCATGCGGGGTGGGGCGGCCAGATAATCTACTTCCCAGTCCGGGTGGGCCACAAGCTCTGTGTCCGATATGGACTTTCCCGTAAAACGATAGCCGGGAATCTTGCTGCGCCGCTCGTCATTGACTTCCCGCAACCGCTGGACAACCTCGAACAGACGTGCCCGACCGCCGATGCCGTATTGCTTCAGCGATGGCGATACGGCCAGACAGATGGTCTTCTCTGTCCGGCTCCTGTCTGCCACCACCAAATTGGTCGTCAACGGGTCAAGTCCTCGCTCTACACACTCTACCGAGGCATAGAACGATTTCAGGTCAATGGCAATATATGTTCGTCTTTTGTCCGACATACGACAGTGGTTTCATCAAGGGACAAATTTACGAAAAAAGTTCCGAATATCAACAAAAAAGAGTAACTTTGCAACAAAGTTTAAACAAGCAATCGTATGAGAAAATTGATGACCGCACTTGTCATTCTCGTTTCAGTATTGGCAAATGCACAGACCTACACGAACCAGTATCCCAAAGAACTGACACGCCTTGCCCAGAAGTGGGTGGAGAAAGGCGCGTGGCGTAACGGCTTTACAAAGGCATCACCTGCCCCAACGGTGAATGTGGTGGAGTTCTATCTCCAGTATCACAAAAACCCGGAGCAATGGAAAGCACTCTTCCAGTGGTTGCAGGCAACGGATCTTTTAGCGATTCCCGCCGGACGCACACCCATTCCCGGAACGACACTCACCGTCAGTGTGGAGGATGGCGACAACTGGTGCTCACAGGATGACCTGCGGAAGGGAAAAGGAAGTGAGAGCCATTATCAGAAAATTGACTTCATGTATGTGGTGAGCGGCACGGAAGGATTCTGCCGACTCGACCATGAGACCTCGCATCCGCTTGCCGACTACAAGCCCGACCGTCTGGAATATGCTTTTGAGTATGATCGCCTGCAACAGTTCACCTCCATTCCAGGCACATTCAACATCATGTTTCCATGTGACTGGCATGTGGCAAAGGTGAAGACCACGGAAGAAAGTCAGCGTCTTCGCGTGTTGGTAATCAAAGTGGATAACAAGTTTTGAAATCAAGAATAGAAGAAGATGAAAAAAATCATTACCTGTTTGTTGGCTACTTTAGGACTGACATCAGCCTGTGGTCAGCAGAATTTCGAGAATACGGACGTGAAGGGCTTTGCGGAGTTAGCGGCCAACCCCAATGCCGTGATAGTGGATGTGAGAACAGCCGAAGAGTTCAATGAAGGACATATCGACGGAGCTTTGAACATAGATGTCAAACAGGAGGATTTCCTGAAGAAGGCAAAGGCTGTACTGTCAACAGAGAAAAAGATTGCCGTCTATTGCAGGAGTGGCCGTCGTTCTGCCAATGCTGCGGAGATGTTAGCTGCCGAAGGTTATCAGTGCGTGAATCTTCAGGGAGGAATCTTGGCTTGGAAAGAGGCCAAGATGCCTGTGACCACCGATGACTACGAAGTGGATGTGTTCAAGACCAAGAGCGGTAAGACGGTTAAGTTCCATGCCCTTGTTCACGCCAGTATCCGTATAGAATATGATGGTAGGGAGATTCAGATAGACCCTGTGACTCAATTGGGGAACAAGGTCATCGGCTATGCGGCGATGCCCAAGGCCGACTATCTCTTTGTAACCCATGAGCATGGGGATCATTTTGACAAGGAGGCCATCAAGATGCTCTCAAATGACAAGACCCGACTTGTCACCAACAAACGATGTGCAGACATGCTGGGGACGGGTGAGGTGATGTCTAATGGCGACAAGATGCAGATAGCAGCAGATTTCACCGTCGAGGCGGTTCCTGCTTACAACACGACTGAGGGGCACCTCCAGTTCCATCCCAAAGGAAGAGACAACGGCTATATCCTCACCATTGACGGGCTCCGAATCTATATTGCCGGAGATACCGAGGATATTCCTGAAATGTCAGAAATCAAGGACATCGACATTGCATTCCTGCCCTGTAACCAACCTTATACGATGACGACGGAACAGTTGGTGAAGGCTGCAAAGACAGTTCAGCCGAGAGTGTTATTCCCCTATCATTACGGAAAGACAGATGTCAGCACCATTCCTGCTCTGCTCAAGGAGGCTGGCGTTGAGGTTAGAATCAGACATTACGAATAATGAATCATGGAAAAAATTAAATTACTGACAATACTACTTGTCGAACTGCTGGTGACTCAGCATGTCATGGCACAGACAGACCCAGTCTTTACACTGGGCAAAGAGGGTGGACACTTCTATTTTGAGACGAGCGTGAACGGGGTTCCTGCCAAGCTGATGCTCGAAAGCGGCGTGCCAGGTCTCATGATGGGCGATGCTTTCTACGAGGCCCAGAAAGAAGCTTTGCAACTTGACGTCAAGGAATGTGATGAGAAGATTCGGTATCTTGGCGGCATACATAAGATCAAGTACACCGCTCAGGCACGTCTTCGCATGGGTGAGGCTATCTTTGAAGGTCCTGTGAAGATTGTCGAAGGAGCCACCGATCTGAAGATGCCTATTCAGTTGCTTCATCATGCGTCGGACAACAGCAGTATTGTGAAGATGGATCTCCAAAACAATGAGCTCTGTGTGATGAGCAGGGCGCATCTGCAAGAGCTTGTCAAGGATGCCACGGCACTGGATATGTCCTATAACAAATGGGGTTATCCCGTTGTCAACACGCAGTTAAGCATGAATGTGAACGACTGCCCGCTCAAGGTGAATGGAAATTTTGTCGCTGATATGGGCAACGCATCGCTACTCTTCCTGAACAAGAGTCAGGACAACGTGGCAAAAATGTTAACGGAAAGCAAGGTTCAGCTGAAAGAGGCCCGAGACAAGAAAGGGAACGTGGTTGCAGAAGGTCTCTATGCTGAAAGGCTTACCATCTGCGACAGGACGTATCATAATGTTTCGGTTGGCGTGAATCCGTTTAAGTCGTTGGAAGAATGCGGCTTCCTCGGATTGAAGTTCTTCACCATGCCGACCGTATTCGATTTTGATCATCAAAAAATGTACCTTTGTAAATAAGCGTCTTACAAAGGTACATTTTTTTGTAGGTTGACCTCAATGTGGCATCAGGATTACCAAATCCTGATGCGCTTGTTTTTAGGAATGAACAGTTTGCCCTTCTTGATGCCAAAGGCTTCGTACCATTCGTCAATCTGGGGCAGGGCACCGTTGACGCGAACAAGGTTGGGAGAGTGAACATCCTGATTGAGGAGCATATCCATATACTGTTCGCGGTTGTTGCTTGCCCACACGCGAGCCCAGCCAAGGAAGAAGCGCTGGTCGGCAGTGAAGCCGTCGATGACACGGTCGTTGCCTGTGTTGTGAAGTGCTTGCAGGGCCACATGAATACCACCATTGTCGCCGATGTTCTCGCCGAGTGTCTGCTTACCGTTCACCTTCTTGCCGTTGACGACCTCAATGGTCGAGAAATAGTCAGCCAGACGAGCTGCCCGCTTGTCGAAGGCGGCTTTGTCAGCTTCCGTCCACCAGTTGCGCTGGTTGCCTGTGACATCAAACTGACAACCCTGATCATCAAAGCCGTGACTCATCTCATGGCCAATCACGCCACCGATGGCTCCATAGTTCTGTGCATCATCGGCCTCTACGTCGAAGAACGGCGGTTGCAGGATGCCGGCAGGGAAACAAATCTCGTTGGTGGTGGGGTTGTAGTAGGCATTGATGGTTTGCGGTGTCATGTGCCACTCCTCTTTATCAACAGGCTTGTTCACCTTGCGGTTCAGGGCGTCAATCCATTTCCATTCGCTGACGTTGGCGAGATTCTCATAAAGCGAGAGCTGGTCGTCAATCTGCAACTGGCTGTAGTCCTTCCACTTGTCGGGATAGCCAATCTTGATATGGAAGTCGGCCAGTTTCTTCTTGGCCTCTGCTTTCGTGACATCGCTCATCCAGTCAAGGGCATCAATGCGCTGTCCGAGAGCTGTCTGCAGGTTTCGAACCATGGTGAGTACACGCTGTTTGCTTGTCTCGGGGAAGTACTTCTCACAATACATCTTACCGATAGCCTCGCCCAAGATGCCGTTGACCAAAGCGGTGGTCTGCTTCCACAGCGGGTCGTCCTGCGGCTGTCCCGTCAGTGTCTGCACAAAGGTGAAGTAAGAACGGCGCAGATCCTGCGTCAGACAAGAGGCAGCACCAGAGATAACGCGCACCTCAGCGTATGCCTTCAAGTCATCGAGCGGAGTGTCGGCGAGAATCTTCTCCACCTCGTGCAACGGTTCGGGCTGTTCCACTACGAGCTGCTTGAAAGCTGGGAATCCCGTCACCCAGAATACGGTGGGCCAGTCGATGCCGGGGAAGTCGCGTACCAGCTCGTCGTAGGTCATCTTGTGGTAGTTCGCGTCGATGTCGCGCAGCTTCACCTTGTCGTAACTGGCTCCAGCAATACGCTTCTCGATGGCATATACTTTTTCCACGAGCTCATTGGCGGTTGCTTCGTCGTAGCCCAATGCCACGAACAGACGCCTTCCGTATGCTTTGTATGCCTCGCGTACTATCTGCGTCTGCGGGTCTTCGTTGAAGTAGTAGTCGCGATTGCCCAGTCCGAGACCTGCCTGCGAGATGCTGACGATGTTGTTGTCGGCATCGCGAAGGTCAGCTCCAGCACCCCAGGCATACATCATCGTGTTCTCACCGCGGCGGTCAATCTCGGCGGTGACGCGCTGATACTCCTTGCGATCCTGGATGGCACGAATCTTCTCGATATAGGGCATGATGGGAGCCAGCCCCTGTTCGTTGCGCTTCAGCGTGTCCATCATCTGGTTGTAGAGCGTGCCAATCTTGTAGCCCAACGACCCTTTCTCCTGTGGTTTGGTCGAGAACTCTAAAATCATCTCCTGAATTTGTTTCTGATTCTGCTCGTAGAGGTCGAGGAAAGCACCGTTGGTCATCTGGTCGTCGCGCAGAGGGTGCGTCTTGAGCCAGTTGCCACAGGCATACTCCACGAAGTTGTCACCAGGTTTCACGGCAAGGTTCATGTTGTCCTTGTCATAACCTTTCAATTCTTGAGCCGAAACAGTTGTTCCGCCCATCAGCATCAATAAGAGGCTGAAGATTTTAATTGCAGTTTTCATTTTCATTGTTGTTTTATCATTGTTGTTATAACATTCTCATACGTGTTCGTGAGTGCAAAGGTACATATTGTTACAATAACTACCAAATATCTGGGAAAAACTGCACCGCTATTCCATATCTTTTCGTATATTTGCAACGGTAATCAACACGAATGATATAAAACGATTCATGATATGAAAACAATTAGTACCCCAAAGGCACCTGCTGCCATCGGCCCCTACAGTCAGGCCATTCAAGTCAGTAATCTCGTCTATACCTCCGGTCAGATTCCCATCGACCCTGCCACAGGTGTATTCGTAGAAGGAGGTATCAAGGAGCAAACGAGGCAAGCCCTGAGTAATGTGAAGGCCATCCTCCAAGAGGTCGGACTAACCATGAGTCATGTCGTGAAGACCACGGTCTTTATGGCAGATATGGGAGACTTTGCCGACATGAACGCTGTCTATGCAGAGTTTTTCTCTGAGCCGTACCCAGCCCGTTCTGCGGTGGCTGTCAAGACGCTGCCCAAGGGAGCCTTGGTGGAAATAGAGGTCGTGGCCTCATGCTAACTCAAATTGCCATGTCAATCTCACTATCAACAAGACAATGAAGATCATAGACGAACAACTGATGAGCGGCGTGATGGAACAGGCAAAGAACTCGCCACGTCTGCGAATGAATTACAACTTCCACCAAAGCCTTCAGGACAAATGCCACCGCTTCCTCAATGCCTTGGAGCCCGGCACGTTGATTCCTGTACATCACCATCCCGACAAGGACGAGACCTTTGTTATCCTGAAGGGTAAGGTCAGAGTGTCAACCTACAAGGATGATGGCACGGTGCTGTCATCTTGTGTAATCAGTCCCGAGAACGGCACTTATGGCGTGGATATACCCAAGAACGTGTGGCACGGTCTGGACTGTCTTGAGCCCAGTGTGCTTCTGGAGTGCAAGGCTGGTCCCTTCGTTGAGCATGAGGTGGACGGGATTTTGGAGATCAAGAGCGGCAAGGACATCTATTTAGCCGGAGGCTGCTTTTGGGGAACGGAGCATTTCTTCAAGCAGATCGAGGGTGTCGTGGAAACGGCTGTGGGATTTGCCAATGGGCATACCGCCAGTCCGACGTACCAAGAGGTCTATACCGATACAACGGGATATGCCGAGACGGTACACGTGAAGTACAATCCCGATGTGGTGAGCCTCGAATTCCTGTTGCAGATGTTCTTCAAGGCCATCGACCCGACAAGCCTCAACAAGCAGGGACATGACGAGGGTACTCGTTATCGTACCGGCATCTACTATACCGACGAAGAGGATCTGCCCATTATTGAAAAGGTGTTTGCCGAGGAACAAAAGAACTATCAGCAGCCTTTGGCCGTTGAGAAGTTGCCATTGGAGAACTACTACTCTGCCGAAGAGTATCATCAGGACTATCTCGACAAGAACCCCACGGGCTACTGCCATCTACCAGAGTCGCTGTTTGAGTTTGCAAGGCAAGCCAAAGAGCGGAAATAACGAATCTCTTTTGAAAATAATGGATGATGAAGAAACTTTGTCACTACATATCTGAATATATGGGCGTGCTTGTGCTTGCTGCTGCGGTATTCGCACTGATGTTTCCTGACTTGCTGCAGCATGTGCGTCCGAAGGTCATCAACTATCTGCTTGGAATCGTGATGTTCGGAATGGGCTTGACCTTGAACCTTCAGGACTTCAAGATTGTATTCAGCCGTCCGAAGGATGTCATCATAGGCTGTTTGGCACAGTTCACCGTCATGCCGCTCCTGGCCTGGGGATTGGCCCGGCTGTTCCAGCTTGATGAAGCATTGGCTCTCGGTGTGGTGCTGGTAGGCTGTTGCCCTGGAGGTACTGCCTCCAACGTGATAACTTATCTGGCCAAGGGCGATCTGGCACTTTCTGTTGGTATGACGGGAGTTTCAACCTTGTTGGCTCCATTCCTGACCCCTTTGCTGACATGGACATTGGCTGGTAAGAGCGTCAACGTAGATGTGACAAGCATGTTTCTGAGTATTCTTTGGGTGGTGATACTTCCCATCGTCATCGGACTGTTGGTGAAGTGGATGTGGCCTAAGTTCACGGAGAAAGCAACAGACTTCCTTCCTGCACTCTCCTCCATCGCCATATCCCTCATCGTAGCCATCGTCATCGCCGCAAATGCCGATAAGCTCTTGGCAGGTGGATTCATCATCGTTCTGGTAGTTGTGCTTCATAATGTCTGCGGCCTGAGCTTTGGCTACCTCATAGGCCAATTGCTGGGGCTCTCGGAAACCAAAAAGAGAGCCATCTCTATCGAGGTCGGTATGCAGAACTCTGGGTTGGCAAGTAGTCTGGCAACCATACATTTTGCGGCATATCCATTAGCTACCATACCAGGCGCCATATTCAGCGTGTGGCATAATCTGTCGGGAGCTGCCATAGCTTATCTCTATCACAGGAAGGGGTGAACAGGGGCATTAACGGCATCGCTTCCACTAAGCGGTAGGCTTGTTACCTGCCTGTGGTACTGGGAGTACCACTGAGTGGAATTCTCAGTACCAGCAAGTGTTGAAAACTTGGAACTGTCAGTACCAACCCGCTTGGTACTGACAGTTCTGTTTAAATCAGCCGTTTTACCTGACAAAAAGAAAGGAGACAAGGGATTCTGTTTCCTTTTTGTAAAGCCGTTCTTGTCTTGAATTCGTCGAACTCACGTTAAATAATAAAGGTACAAACGGAAAAGAGATTAGGGAGACCGACGCTGGCGATTCAGCGGCAGTCTCCCGAAATGTTTCATTACGAAAATTGATTATCTGTTCAAAACCTTAATGTTCGTTTTACTCGAATGCAGAATCACAATTCCTTTTGGCAATATCGACAAATCAATAAACGCAGTTCCGTTTGCATTGGCAGTGTATTCTTTTATCAGCCGTCCGTCCTGCATATAAGCCGAAACCCTGCAGCCAGCCGTCATGCCGCCAAAAATCACGCAACCATTCTCAACTTTCACATTTCCGTTCTTAATGACTTCACCGATGCCAGTCGATCCCTCCGCAAAAGCGTAGTTCTTCACGTCGGCAATGTTCATTGCGAACTTCTTGCTATTGCTGACGATAGACAATTCACCGTCGACAAAAGAGACCTTTGGTTCGTCTGCCAGCGCGAATATTGTTTTCGTGCCGTCTTTCGAGTTCACCACCAAGAAACGTGCGCCATCGGCGAAGCAAATGCCATAAGGCAGAACGGACAGCAACATTGCAATAATAATTCCTTTCATACTTATATCAGAGGTTAATGTTGTAATTTTCCCATGAGGAATTGGCGCTTACATCACATTTCAAAGAAGTTAGGCCCAAAATAATTTGCAAGTCATAGCTATAACCAGCGTTAAGGCTCAGTTTCAAAGACTTGGCAATAACATTTTCAATTCTTGAGTAGCCCGTGGAAAGTTTGGCATCGTCAGTAGTGATGAAATAATCTACCGTGATAGTGATTGTCTTTTCGCCGTCCGTCGGAATAAGCAAGTAGGGACTTACGCCAATAGATTTGCTGTTAGATGTAACACCTTCGGGTTGATTTGCTGCAAATGTGTTACCAGCATCACGCAAATCTGCCGCAAGATTGTCGCCCTCTAAAGTATAGGTCTGCACATCAGTCGAAAGATTTTTCCATTGCTGTCTATATAAGTCGAATGAACCTTTGTTCGGAATCTGGCCGCTAATTTTGATGCTCTTGATGGTAATCCTCGTATTTGCATCAATATCCCAAGCCGCAACAGCCTTTAGGTTCAGTCGCGCCAAAGCGTGTTTCGAATCGATTGTCACACAACCATTATTGTCATTTTTCGTTGCGTTTATCTTACTTCCATATAGCAAATCGCCAGCATCATCCATGGGATTGACAGAGTTGTATTCAATTACAGGCTCAGAAGACGCAGAATTGACACTGACGAAACTATTGCCATCGGAATACGGAGAGTAGGCAAAGAAGGAAGCATAGTTGCTGCCCTCTTCCTTTGGAGGCCAATACTTAATCGGAAAATATTCCCATCTGTCGCCTACGAATGTAACCTCCTGATTGTTCATCAAATTGGCAGAGAGATTGTCCTGACTTAGTGGCTCACCGTTTTTACAGCCAAATACACCATATCTCCTCGTTTCCAACGCAGGAGCTTTCCTCATAGGTGAGCGTGTAGCCGATGAATAATCCTTAAACTGAAATGTGATGGAAGTCCAAACCTCTGGTATCACCTCTTCGGCAATTTCCTCAAACGTCACCTCGCTGATGTCATTAACGGGAATTGCAATCTTACCGTCGGGAAAACCCATCTCCGTACCGTTGTTCACACGCACTACCATCTTATACGTCTGCGCCATGCCTACCGTCAAGCAAAAGGTCAAGGCCAAAAGAGAAACAAATCTTTTCATACGAATATAATTTTAGAAACTTTATTTGTGAAACCTTTTATGTTAGACTTCTTATTATTCTCATTGGTTTTTGATTCAAAAAAATGCGCAGACCATCTCTACGCATCACCAAGGTTCACCACAAACCCCAAAAGCTTCATAGAAACGCCTGCGCACATGGCACGACGCTCTAATAGCTTTTGTTGTAAGGCTCGTTTTATCTTCGAGGTGGTGATTCGGTGATGTAAGAGCCTAATATGTCTTGTGTCTCATATGAGAACACGTTGCAAAAGTACGAAATAAATTCCAATTATTGGTGAGGAAAGACAAAATTATTAAGTTGTTTTAATTTTCTTGCGTCAGATGATACGGGATTATATAAGCAGCGCATTCGATTGAATGTGATCTTTGCAGTCGAAAACCGAGGCCTGTTAAAATAAATGGTGAAGATTCTGGGGAAAACGGAGAAAAAATAAAAATAAATGCTTATCTTTGCACACAAAAGCGTGCGAAACTCGGCGTTGAACATCAAAACATTGAGAATATGGAAGGAACAGTAAAGAGACGGACGACTAGACGACCCATCACCCATTACTGGGGGATGCTGAAAGACTTGGACGACAGCCAGAAGTTGCAGCTGATAACAATGCTGGCAGAGAGCGTTAAGCCCGCTAAGATGGAGCCGAAGAAAAAGAAGCTGGATGCATGTGACTATGCCGGTATTTGGAGCGATGAGGAGTATATGGATGCCGACGAGCTGGTGGATCACCTCAACGAAGTGCGCCATTCGAAGAGCCATAGGCGGGAGTTCTGGGACAAATTCTTCAGTGAGCCATGAAACATCAACGCTATTTGCTTGACACGAACATCTGCGCTTTCTGGTTGCGTGACAAGTATGATATCAAGTACCGCGTCAACGAAGTGGGCATGGAGAATTGCTGTATCTCTGAAGTCACTGTCGCCGAGCTGAAGTACGGCAAGATTTATGGCCTGTTGAAGGGAGGCCCAAAGTACAAAAACCAGAAGCTGGAGGAATTTCTCGACAACATAGAGGTGCTGCGCATTATGCCATACTTTGATGCTTACGCTGAAGAGAGGGCTCGACTGGAGTTGGCCGGAACACGGTCGGACGATGATTTCGACCTGCTCATCGGTTGCACGTCGGTGGAGGAGGGCATGGTGATGGTGACGGAGAACGTGGATGACTTCAAGAACATCCAGGGTATCAGGATTGAAAACTGGGTGGATAGGACGAAGAAGTAATATGAAACCCGACAAGCCCTCAACGAAGTGCTATTCTAAGAAGAACAAAGTATGTATCTTCAAAAGACTATAACGTAAATAACGTGAGTTCGACGAATTCAAAATAAGGAAAGTTTCTTTAGGAGGTATTTCAGCCGTGCCTTGTCGTAGTCGAAATTGTCGGGCAGCGGCTCAATGTCTTCAACGAGTTTCATCACTTTGGGTAAGATGTGTATGTCCCTGCGGCGGCGTTTTAGGCCATCCGTTTGCAGTTGTGGCGGCGGTTTTTTCTCGGCAAATATGCGTATTTTTGCGGTTGAAAAGCTTTAACCGTTCAATCGCAAAATTATTCAAAAGTCCAATCGTGAAATCGTCCAATTGTGAAATCGTCCAATCATGAAATCGTTCAATCGTGAAATAGTCCAATTGTGAAATAGTCCAATCGTGAAATAGTCCAATTGTGAAATCGTATCAGGTGTATGGAAACAAAAGAAATGGTTATCAGATTAGAAACTCCACAAGATTATCGTGAGGTGGAGAACTTGACACGCGAGGCATTCTGGAATGTCTATCGTCCAGGATGCACAGAGCATTACGTGCTCAATCAGTATAGAACGAATCCCGACTTCATCCCAGAATTGGACTTTGTGATGACGGAAGGAGGAAAGGTGATTGGTCATGTGATGTTCTCGAAGGCCGAGATTATCTTGGACGATGGAACGATGTTCCCTTCGTGGACTTTTGGGCCCATCAGTATTCATCCCGATTACAAGCGCAAGGGTTATGGCCTGAAGCTGCTGCAGTATGCGTTGGAAAAAGCCAAGGAAATGGGTATAGGTCTTCTGCAGATGGAAGGAAATATCGAGTTCTACAGGCACGCAGGTTTTGACCTCGCCAGCAAGATGAAGATTCACTATCATGCAGAGCCACGAGAGTCAGATGTACCGTATTTCCTCGCCCAGGAACTGATACCTGGCTATTGGGGCAACCGTGAGGGAACTTACTGCCCGCCCAAGGGCTATTTCGTAGCCGATGAGAACCCAGAGGCTTTCGAAGCTTACGAAGCGACCTTCCCTGCAAAGGAGAAAGCATTCCAAGAGGGTCAGCTGCCGCAGTTCTGCCAAAGCTGCGGTATGCCGTTGACCCGTATCGAGGACTGCGGAACCAATGCGGACGGTAGCACGAACTTCGATTACTGTCAGTACTGCTACAAGGACGGCCAGTTCCTGCAAGAATGCACGATGGACGAGATGATTGAGCACTGTGCTCAGTTCGTCGATGAAGTGAACAAACAGATGCCAAAGCCCATGACCAAAGAGGAGTATAAGCAGATGATGCAACAGTTCTTCCCAATGCTAAAACGATGGAGGAAATGAAGCAAAAGAGAATTTAATGACCTAAAGAACATTCATGAAACAGGAAATCAATCCAAAGGACACAAACAGAGCCATTGCATTCGAACTATGGACGAAGTCGCCCATGCCGATGGTGACACTTACGAAGACCTTCGATGTGACGAGGCTACGTAAGGAAAGTCGGCGGCGAGGGCTAAAGTTCAACATGCTGCTATGCTGGTGTATCGGTCGTGCTGCATCAAAGATAGAGGAGTTTTACATGTTGCCCCAGGATGGGAAGCTGTACAAATATGACCGCATGGCCATCAACGTGATAGTGGATAATGTCAAGGGGGGAATCAGTTTCTGTGACGTTGCCGTCAACAATGATTTGGATGCGTTTAATGCCAATTACCTGCATCTGACAGAGACCATCAGTCAAATCTGTCAGGACATATTAGACGATGAGGCTGCCATCGTCGGCACATCGGCAGTGACTGGCACGGAACTCGACAGCATCACCAACCAATACAGCGGCATCTTCAACAGCCCCTTCCTGGCCTGGGGCCGCTATCGTAAGGGTTGGCTGAAAACAACCCTCCCCATTTCCTTTCAGTTCCATCACGCCCAGATGGACGGCTCGCATGCCGCCCGATTCTTAGAGGAACTGCAAAGGATAATCAATCTAGTATGAACACAAATTCGTATAATGAGAAAAAAGAAAAGAATGAAGCTACAGAAATTGATTGGTGCAAGAAGTGCGAATCAAAGGACTATTCTTGTTGTCCAAAATGCAAAGGTGGCGAAAGGTCGGATTGCGAATGCAAATGTGAAATCTGTATGGATTTGGGAAATGTAAACGGAAACTAACACTGGATGAGAATTTCGTTTCTTTAACGTTGGTAACAAATAAAAATCCATTTCTTTTGTGTACCTTTGTTCCGTAGAACTACCTATTTATATAAATATATGCCGAGAAACCCTAAACAATTGTTACGCCTATGAAACTAAATGTTTATGAAGAGGCAAGCCGCTGTTTGCTATGCCAAGACGCACCGTGTACCCAAGCCTGCAAGACGGGTGATCCCGCCCGATCTATCCGTGCTATACGCTTTGACAACTCCCAGTTGGCCCTACGCTGGGTAAAAGACTGTTCCGATGACGATCTGGAGCGCGCTGAACAGGCTTGTATTCATTACAACTGGCCCCTTCACATCAAGGAGATGCTGCGTAGCATTCACAAAGATGATGTGGACGAAGGTCTATATCCTGCACTCCATATAGACTTTTGCGGTATCAAGTGCGAGAATCCGTTCTTCCTCGCCTCATCAGCTGTGTGTACCAACTATGAGATGGTGGCGCACGCCTTCGATGCTGGTTGGGCGGGCGTGTTTTACAAGACCATCTGTTTACAGGAAATCAAGGAGGTATCGCCTCGTTTCGATGCCATGCACAACAATGCCAAACACGGCGACTTCTATGGTTTCCGCAATATGGAGCAATTGAGCGAGAATCCTGTAGAGATGGACTTCGACATTCTACGCCGACTGAAGCAGAACCATCCCACGAAGGTTGTGGTGGCTTCCATCATGGGACAAACGGAAGAAGAGTGGATCAGATTGGCAAAGATGGCGGAGAAGGCTGGCTGCGATGCCGTAGAGTTGAACTTCTCGTGTCCGCAAATGAAACATCGAGGAATGGGTAGTGACGTGGGGCAGGATCCTGAACTGGTAAGGAAATTTTCAGCCTGTGTCAAGAACAGCGTGTGTATTCCAGTCATTCCGAAGATGACACCTAACATTACACATATCGCAGAACCTGCCATGGCCTGTGTACAAGTCGGGGCCAATGCCATATCGGCTATCAATACCATCAAGTCTGTAACGATGGATGTCGATGCAGAGGTCGCTGGCCAGCGTACCATTTCCGGTTACTCAGGACGCGCCGTGCGTCCCATTGCCCTGCGTCATATCCTGGAGTTGGCACAGATGCCGGAAAAAGTTGAACTAAGCGGTATCGGCGGTATTGAGACGTGGCGAGATGCTTTGGAGTTTATCCAACTGGGTTGTAGCAACGTACAGGTGTGTACTGCCGTCATGCAGTATGGCTATCGCATCATTGACGACCTGATCCTTGGTCTCCAGCATTATATGGCGAAACACAACATCACTCACCTGCAAGCGCTTGTCGGTGAGCAGTTACCATCATTCTTGAAGCCAAGCACCATCAATCGCGATACGATTGTCTATCCGAAATTTGACAAGGAATTGTGTGTGGGCTGTGGACGCTGTGAGGTGTCGTGCAGCGACGGAGGCCATCAGGCCATCACCTTCGACAAAGAAACTCGCCAGCCCCGTCTGATAGGTGCCAAGTGTGTAGGATGCCATCTCTGCCGTCTCGTTTGTCCTGCTGGAGCCATTGGCTTGACAAAGCGTGTTCCCAAGAAAAAGTGAAACGTTAGTTTATATCGAACATCCTAATTTGTAAGCCTCGTTCAGGGCATCGGTGTTTTTGATATCACCTTTGTCCTTAACTCTTCTCACGAGTACTTTTCCGACATCCTCTATATTGAAAAAGTTCAAGCAGAGGCGATACTCCGTTAGAATGGCATCAAACAGTTCTGGCAACGAAGCCGCACCGACCAGTAACAATGCCATCTTTTGGATGTGGAACGAGTCGCGGATGGGATTATGGAACCTGTCAATGATTGCTTTCAGCTGTGCACTGATGCCATAGAAATACACAGGTGAGGCGATGACAAGCATATTGGCCTGGCTCATCTTCTCATAGATGATGGACATGTCATCCTTCTGAGCGCAAGCACTGTCTTTGCTCATAAAGCAAGCATTACAACCCAAGCAGGGATTGACCTTATAATCGTGTACAGACACGACTTCTACATGGTGTTTCTGCGAAGCTCCTTTGACGAATGCCTCCACCAGCAAATCCGTATTGCCACCCTTACGTGGACTACCAGAAAGAATCAGAATATTCATCGGTTTAAAGCATCTTTTAAACTCGCTCTCGAAGTTGGGGGTTAGTAGGTTCTTACCCATTGCTTCATGAATCTCTTGCATAGACCAAAAACGTCCTCCATCTAATTCTTCAGCAGAAGGGCTTATTTCCCCATCGTAAATAGTTCGATGCACATAAACCAGCTCACGCTCGCGCTTGCTCTCGAACACATACTTGTCAACAAACTTCGGTGTGAAGTCTGTTATTCCTAATTCCTCACGCACTTCACGAAGCAATGCTTCTTCTGGTGTCTCACCAAAGTCTATATGTCCTCCAACAGCGGTGTCCCACTTCCCCGGCTGAATGTCTTTCCATTCAGGCCTTCTCTGTAGGTAGATGTCCCCCCTTGAATTAAACACATGAAGATGCACGACGGGATGCAACAGCTTGGAACCGCTATGACACTCGCCTCGTGTTGCAGAGCCCGTCACCTTGCCGTCTTCATCGACTATCGGGAATATCTCTTGCTGATTATCCATATAGTCTTTTCAGATGACTACTGCTGTTCCGCTGGTAGCCACCATGAGCATCGAGCCGTTAGCACCGATGGTCTCATAGTCGATGTCAATGCCTACGATGGCATTGGCTCCCATGGCCTGGGCACGTTCTATCATTTCATTCAAAGATGTGTCCTTGCCCTCGCGCAATACTTTCTCATAAGAACCTGCGCGACCACCGACGATGTCTCGGATGCCGGCAAAAAAGTCTTTGAACATGTTTGCTCCGATAATGGTTTCACCTGTCACCACTCCCTTATACTCACGGATGGGGCGACCTTCAATTTGTGGGGTTGTCGATAGTATCATAATAGAATTATTTAATGTTTTGAAATAAACTGTTCCTTGTCAACAATGAATCTCAGGTGTGTACCTTCGCCAATCAGCGTTTCTCCAGAGTAGGCTTTCACTTGAAACTCGATCTTCTTGCCGTCAACCTTCGTCACTTCGGCTGTAGCAGACACCTTGTCGCCAATTTTTGAGGGTCTTAGATGTGAGGATTCGATGTGACCACCAACAGTCGTGCAACCTTCAGGAAGTTCATCTGCGACGGCCAGCATAGCAGCGTTCTCCATCAAGGCAATCATAGCAGGGGTGGCCAGCACAGGCATGTCTCCTGACCCCATCTGAATAGCGGTCAGAGCCTCACTTACTGTCAGCTCGCTTGTATGTTTCAGTCCTTTTTCCAGCATATCACTCATATCGGCGAACCATGATGTCGCCCAGCATTGTTTGAATCTTTATTTTCATAAACTTTACTAATATTCGCTACAAAGGTACAAAATAATTGGGATTTTTGACTACCTTTGCGAATATAATTGAGAAATGCAGAAATTTTAAATTTAGAAAAAACCGTTTGATTGAGAAATATGATTGTACAGATTATCATAGCATCATTTCTTGTCGTATTGGGAATCATCGTGCTATCGGGTAAAGGCGACATGCTGATTGCTGGGTATAATACGGCATCAAAGGAAGAAAAGGAGAAGGTAAACGTGAAGAGACTGAGGCTATTGGTAGGCGGTCTGTTAGTTGTTTTGGCTCCTTTATGTTTCATTATAGACGATAAAAACGACGTCAATTCAGGACTGTTTTTTACAGCCGTTGTCGTTGTATTGACTATCATTGTCCTTGTTCTTGCTAATACATGGGCAATTCATTCTGATAAAACAAAGTAATACCGTGCATCTAATTTATCAACCTGGTGACAGCACGATATTCTCCACTTCATGTAATCCAATCAAACAACAATGATATGGAAACAAGAAAATATATAGCAGCAGAGAAGAAAAGGTGCAATAGTCATAATTGCGCCCAGGCTATCCTTCATACATACGCTGATATAGCGGGGATTGATGAAGAACTGGCTATGAACATTGCCAACTCCTTTGGCGCTGGAATGGGTAACATGGAAGGCACGTGTGGCGCACTGATTGGTGCGGGACTTGTGCTGGGACTTGTGAACAAGGATAAGGCAACGTCCATGAAACAGATGCGTCAGATCATGACCAAGTTCCAGGAGAGAAACGGGGCTACGCAATGCAAGCTACTCAAAGGCATAGGGACAAAAGTAGTTCTCAGAGAATGTCCTGACTGTGTAGCCGATGCAGCAGAGTTCCTGGAGGAACAGTTGATCCAGAAATAGTCAAATGGCATGGAAATCATCGAATATGGCACAGAAACGATTCTATAGACATTTTGAGACTCCAGGGATTCCGCTCTACTGGATCATCATCGCCTACATCATCATCGGCTGGTTCTTCCCAGTGATTGGTCTGTTGGCACTCATCTGTATGATTGGCCCCGTGGTGACAAGCATCTATAAGGGCCGCTGGTGGTGCGGACATGTGTGTCCTCGCGGCAACATGTACGACCGATTGTTGTCCAAATACTCACCCCACCGCCCGATTCCAAAGCTTGTGCGTACTTTCGGATTCCGACTGTTCATGGTGTTCTTCATCTTCGGTATGTTTGGGCTTCAGCTGAGTTTCGTGCCTTGGAGCGAGGGAGGACTTCCCATGTGGGCTGGTATAGGCAAAGTTTTCTGGACGATTATCGTGATGACGACCATCGTTGGTGTCACGCTCTCATTCATCTATGCACCACGCACATGGTGCTCGTTCTGTCCTATGGGAACCATCTCCAACTGGGTGGCACCCAAACACGAGCCATTACCCAGAGCATTCACAAACATCCACGTGTCGAGTGCCTGCCAGATGAAGTGCAAGTTGTGTGCCCGCGTCTGCCCGATGCAACTGACGCCCTACGACTCTCGCGGTGAGGCTGTAGGCTATCTGCATCCCGATTGTCTGAAGTGTGGCAAGTGTACTCTGGCCTGCCCCACAAAAGAAATGGCATTGAAATAACACACGGCTGAAATGGCATACGAGGGAGTCAACAACTACTGTCACAAAGAGTATGACTGGAGTGTAGCTGAGGACAATCCAGACATGATGTATATACAGATGGGTAAAGAGACGGAAACAGAGTATCAAGTTGTGTTCCGTAGTTATACAGGCGCATTGGTGTATTTCTATGTCGATAAAACAAATGGCACTACCAAAATGGTGGAGAAAGTTCCCAACCTTGGTGTCGAAGAAGAGTCTGGAACCATTAACCTGTTTGATTACTTAGATAAGGACTGATGGACTATCTTCCGAAAGACCCTGCAATACTGGTTTCAAGCGTCAACATGCTTCTGAGAGACGAAGAGTTTGACACGCTGGAATCATTGTGCTACAACTTCGGGACAGAGCCAAAGGATATAAAGAATTACCTATACGGACATGGATTCGTTTACAACGACAAGCAAAAACAGTTCCGTCCGATTGGATATGACAAGAAAGAAACGAACGAACAGCGAGAGCAATCATGCTTGCATGAATTGCCGAGTTGTGAGTGAGGAAGACTCAGTCAATGATAACGAAAGACAGTATAGAGACAGCCTATAGTTTCTTGCATCAAAAGCAGAGAATCTATGTTCATTCGACGCTCGACTGACAGAAGGATGACATTGAAATCGCCATAGCCTCGTATGCAGATGAAATGAGCCAGGAACTACTTGATTTTATTTCTGGTGGCAGGGCTGGCTTCCTGAGAGACCACAAACGGTTTAAAGAGGACATCACCAAGGCTGTTGAGATACTGGAAAATATGCTATAACGATGATAGATAAATTTGAAGAGCAACTACACAAGGACTTACACCAGTTCCTTCAGTCAATGAAGGAAATTGATGCTCGTCTGCCTGAGTGTCCCGACGTTGAAGAAAAGTGGGAGCAGATAGCCAAAGCCTACATTCCCGACGGCATCAGGGAGTTCAACGACTTCCCCTCCGCATCACTCGGTTGGATGATGTATATTGGAATGGCCGTCGCTAAGTTTTGGGATGCTGAATGGGAAATCTACTCTAAGATTGATGACCTCTATGCTTACATGAGAGACAAGAGGGGCTACGACTCGATGGACGAATACATCCGTGAAGATGTGCTGTTGCTGAGAGGCATCGACTATGCTGTGTTGGAGAAACTGGTTGGTGAATGTGCCTCTCGTGTCTATAATGCCCTTCGTCACCAAAACATAGAGCCAGGAACAAAAGATGCTTTCAATGCTTATGTTTCCTGTCTGCATCAACTCTACCTGTTTGGAGCCGCTATGCAGTTGAACAGGATGGGCTATTATATGAAAAAAATGTGATAACAAATAAATCGGAATTTGTATGATAGAAGAAACAGTTTCTCAGCGGATGCTCCTGCTTTGCGATTGTGCGGCATTGGCGGCACGCGGTGACCTGCAACGTCTCGACGTGGCCATTCGCATGGCACTCGACGGCGGTGTGAGTGTGAATGAGCTCAAGGACGCCTTTGCACAACTCTATGCCTACACGGGGTTCCCCCGTTCGCTGAATGCTCTGAATACGCTTGAACATGCGCTATCGGAGCGTGAGTCAGAGGGGATTGCCGACAATGAAGGGAAACCGTTCCACCGCCCCGCTGCCTGGGATGATGCCAAATTGGCATTGCAGTTTGGCACAGACATGCAGACCCGTGACGAGGGTGGCACGCCATGGAACTATTCTTTCTGTCCGCAGGCCGACTATTACATGAAGTCGCACCTCTTTGGTGATATATTCGCCTGCGACCAATTTACTCCTGCAGAACGCGAACTTATTACTGTTTCAGCCCTCAGCGCAATGGACGGTGTTACTCCACAGTTTGAGGGGCATAAGGAATGCGCCGTCTTTATGGGAAATACCAAGGGGCGGGTAGATTACCTCTGCCGTTGGCTTGAAGAAAAAAACAATAGGTATCAACAGATGATACCACTGAAACATCTACATGTAGTTCTTATCTACCTCGCTGTCATCAACGTGGTCACTTTCTTCATGTACGGTATCGACAAGTGGAAAGATCATTACTCAACTCGCATTAATCGTCTATTTTATAATATCAAAAACAATATGAAAAGTTTTAAGTCAACAGCGTGGATTCTTCCACAACCCGTGCTGATTATCGGCACTTATGATAAGAATGGTAAGCCCAATGCAATGAACGCTGCTTGGGGTGGCCAGTGGGATATGCACGAAATCATTATCTCACTTGGTTCTCATGCTACAACAGACAACCTTGCTGAAAACCCTGAATTTACGGTTACTTTCGCTACTGCTGATACCATGATAGCCTCTGACTATGTGGGTATAGTTAGCGGTAGGAACACACCAGACAAGATGGATAAGGCTGGCTGGACTTTAGAAAAGGCTCCCAATGTCAATGCTCCTGTGTTCAAGGAATTTCCAATGACACTTGGAAGCAGAAGATAGACGAAAGCGAGACTGGCTATTATCTCGTTGCAGAAATCGTGAACATTCTCTGTGACGAAAAGTACCTGGCAGAAGATGGAAAGCCCGATGTGGAGAAAATGGAGCTTATCACCTTCGACCCGGTACATCACACTTACATTCAGTTAGGAAAGACTGTTGGTAATGCTTTCTCTGACGGTAAACAGTTGAAATGAGCTTCATCAAGTACATAGCAGACGAGCGCTCGGCCCAATGGGACGCTTGCCTTAGCAAGAACCACTACAAGGAAGTCCTGTCATTGGTAGCTAAAGCCAAGCGGACGGTGTGGATAGGAACGGCAGACATCAAGGATCTGTACGTTGATGATAAGCCATTCCTTACTCTCATAGCCTCTTTGCTCAAAAAGGGTGTGGAGGTCAGGCTGATTCATGCAAAGGAACCAGGAACGGCATGGAGAGAGGATCACGAGAAGTATCCCATTCTCTATGACGGTATGGAACGTGTGCTATGTCCCAGAGTTCATTTCAAACTCATTATCATAGACTCTACCATTGCCTACGTCGGCTCTGCAAACCTGACAGGCGCGGGCATGGGAATGAAATCGCCACGAAAAAGGAACTTCGAGGCTGGCATCCTGACCGATGCCCCAGAAATGGTTGATGCAGCCATTGAGCAGTTTGATAATGTTTGGATAGGCAAGTTCTGCAAAGAATGTGGCCGTAGAGAATATTGTTCAGACCCAATAAAATAAGCTAATATGAGGAAAGCAAGCAGAGAAATGGATTCGGCCTTCGCAATGGAGGTATTAGATAAAGCTCCATTTATCACCGTCAGTTTCACCAAGTCAGACGGTAGCCCCTATGGTGTTCCTTTGTCATTGGCACGTAAAGATGAAAAGACCTTCTATTTTCATGGAGCTTTGGAGGGTGATAAGATGGACTGTATA
>CADCDK010000015.1 GCA_902800185.1 uncultured Prevotellaceae bacterium | reverse complement strand
CGGGCAGTTATCGGTATTCTGCACCGATGCTGTCCGCATATCTTATTTCTCGCTTTAGAACAATTAACGCCAAGAGATGCAGAACCAGATTTTTAATAATAATTCGCAAGAAGCCTTAAAATAATTCACAAAATTGCTAATAGCTTGAAAAATATCATTATCTTTGCACCGATCAGTACCGCCTGTTCTTCTATAGTTCTCCCGATGAAAACGGGATAATTGTAAACGCATTGATATTTGAAATTTCCAAGCATTATGAGTAAGAAAGTCCTAACCCCATTTATTGCTACACATCCAGGTGAAATGATTAAGGATGAACTGAAAGAACGTGGTATGACGCAGAAGCAACTCGCTGACGAGACGGGTATCAAGCCATCTGTTCTTAGCGAGACCATCAACGGTAAGCGCTCGGTATCGCTCAGTGTCGCGGTTGCCTTGGAGAAAGCACTTGGCATCCCTGCTGACATTTGGATGAACATGCAGACACAACATAACCTTGATACAGCCAATATCGCTGAACGGGATAACCAGCGAGAGACTGTCTCGGTTACAATCCCTATTCGTGACAGGAATCTGTTGCAAGAACTCGTCCGTAAATTCGGATGGGCATGTGTATTCTAATACTTATCATGTGATTTTATGAAACAACGATACGCAGTAGTAGTGCTCTTTGCACTGATCATCGCTTCGAGTATGGTGAGCCTGACCAGCTATAAGATGACGGAGAAGTTGGTGACTGAGGATGTGAACCAGGCATTGGCGAAAGCTCTGGATGAACAGGAGTCAGACATCATCAGTGCTGATACGATCAAGGTGTTCAACAGTCATCTCCAAATAGAAGGGTTGAGGGGAAATGCTGTTTTGGCGGTGGACACCCAAAAAGGATTCCGTCCACGTCCACAAGTATCAGCAGCCACCATTCTCTCACTCTCTGACCAGCGTCCTTCAATGATTCTTTGGTCGATGGTGCTGCTGTGGGGCCTGTTCTGTCTGTATCAGCATAGGCGGTTAGCAGCATTAGGACTTTATGGTGGCTTGGCTTTGCAAGATGGGCGATTCGTCAACGCTAAAGGTAGCGAAGTAAAACTTACCCCGATGCAGCAGCAACTGATGGAAATGCTGTGGCAGTCACCCTCTCATCTGTTGTCGAAAGCAGAGATTTGCGATGCGCTTTGGCCCAAGAAGCCCGATGCCAGCGAGACGCTATATACGCTTATCCGACGGCTGAAACCCATCATAGAAGAACATTCCGACCTCAAAATCGAGTCAGACAGAGGTAAGTCATACGGACTGACTATCAGATAGATAGCTTTCTGTCAGACAATTGTCAGACAAATGTCAGGAACTATTTTAGGCTGACGAACAAACTCTTCATACTTTTGCAATCAAAAACAGCAAACGTATGAAGAGAATTTTTTTATTATCGGTACTATCAGTATCACTTGTAACATTCGCCCAAAAGGAGGTGGAGCTACAAAATGTAACCATCAATGGTTCCAGAGTTATACAAAGAGTTGATGGGCAAACCATTTATCCTACTCGTCAACAGTTGGAGAGTTCGTCCAACGGCTATTCTCTATTGTCAAAATTGACATTACCTCATCTGCGCATAGACCCCGTGATGCATACCGTTACCGCCCTTACTAATTTGGGCAGTGTACAGGTACGCATCAATAACGTTGTTGCTTCCAAAGAAGATCTCCTCGCCCTTGACATGAAAACAGTGCAGTATATAGACTACATTGACAATCCAGGAGTAAAATATGGTGAAGGGATAGCATACGTGGTCAATATTATCATCAAGCATCCCATCAGTGGCTATGATATAGGTGCAGACCTGACGAATACCCTCACTGCCGTTCATGGTGACGAGACTGTTTATGGAAAGTTTAATTTGGGTAAGAGTGAGTTTGGTGTGACATACGGTCTTGACTATCGCAATTTCAAGGGAACGGAGCGCGAGGAGCATGCTACCTATGAGCTGGAGTCTGGAGAGAAGCGGGAAGTCTGGCGCAAGCAGCTGGCTGGTCAGAACAAGAATCTCAGCCATAATATTCAGCTGACCTACAGTCTGAGCGATTCCAATTACGTGTTTCAATCCAAGTTATCAGCAAAAAGAGATATTCAGCCACATCAAACTTGGACACGGATGGGAGGGTCTGTGGATTTTGAAGATCACTCATCTTCACGCACTTCATCACCTGCGCTTGACCTCTATTTTCATCGTGACTTCGCCCGTCATCAGTCGCTGACAGCCAATGCTGTAGGCACTTATATCAAGACTGACAATCACACGGAACAGAATGAAGGCGGGCATTATGATTATTCTGTAGCGGGAAAGACGTATTCGCTCTGGACTGAGGCCATCTATGAGAATCGCCTGAAACCTTTCACGGTTTCTCTCGGAACTCAGTACGGACAACGATATATAAATAATGTGTACTCTGGCGATGCCGATGCCGCTACGGGTATGCGTTCATCCAGCATCTATTTCTTCGGACAATTGAAGGGTCGTCTTGGCAAGCTCGGCTATATGGGAGGCTTGGGTGTGAGTAGCCGCTATTATAGGCAGGCAGAGAACAGCAATCGCTTCTTGCTATTCCGTCCCAAACTGACCCTCTCTTACCCTGTGGCCAAGAATCTGAAGGTGAAATACGACTTCGAGGTGTCACAGCATGTGTCGCAGATAGCCCTCGTCAGCGATGTGTCAGTCAAGCAGAATGCCTATGAGACGCTGGTGGGCAATCCTGACATCCATCCGAACCGCGTCACCTCGCACGACCTTCGTCTGACATATTCCACACCACGGTTCATGAGCGAGCTGCAGGGCTACTGGCGGATAAATGCACACTGCAACATGGAGAAATACATCCGCAGGAACGGACACTTCTACATGACCCAGACCAATGCCGACAACGAATGCAGTTTCTTTTTCATCCAGAGCTACAACCGTTGGGAGATAGTGCCTGAAAGACTTTCTGCCACCCTCTATGGCAGCATCGACCGCTTCTTCAACTTTACAGATGACTATCGCCATACCTACACAGCCTTCAACGGTGGTGTCAGCGTCGAGGCTTATCTTGGAAAATGGACGCTGACCGCTTATGCTGATAACGGTTGGCACTTCATGGAGGGCGAACATCGTGGGCATCAGCCTGCCGCATGGTATCTCACGGCTTCTTATCAAATGAAGAACATCACTCTTTCCCTCTATGCCCAGCATCCTTTCTATGCCCGTCCGCTCAACCACAAGGCAGAGATTCTCAACCGATATGTCCACAAAGAAGTGACGCAGCATAGTCGTGACCTCGGCAATATGTTGACCCTCAACCTCACCTGGCATCTCTCCTCTGGTCGCAAATATCGTGACATTCAACGTAAGATGAACCATCATGATACAGAAACGGGAATATTACAAAGCAAGGCATCCTCTTGATGAAAAACAGCAAAGGTGGCCGATTACTCGACCACCTTTGCTGTTTTTGGTCGGGATGAGGCGACTCGAACGCCCGACCCCTACGTCCCGAACGTAGTGCGCTACCAACTGCGCTACATCCCGAATGCTTCTTGTAAGCGGGTGCAAAGGTACGGCAATTTTTTGAATTAAGAGAATTTTCTTCAAAAAAATTTGCGTGTTTCCATAAAAAACATTACCTTTGCACCCGCAAAAGCAAATAATCCTGCTGATTGCACATTGAAAGAATGGTGCCTTAGCTCAGTTGGTAGAGCATCGGACTGAAAATCCGTGTGTCCCCGGTTCGATTCCTGGAGGTACCACCCCTCCTTTCACCCGCCCGGTTTTCCGCAAGGAGCCGGGCTCTCTTTTTATAGATAACCCGGCTCCTTGTGAATGGGGAAGTCGATTCCTTCTTTCTTATTTCAGCACTCCCAGTTCTTTTCCAACCTTGATGAACGCGGCAATACACTTGTCGAGTTGCTCACGATTGTGTCCGGCAGAAATCTGCACACGGATGCGAGCCTGTCCCTTCGGAACGACAGGATAGTAGAAGCCGGTAACATAAATACCCTCTTCCTGCAGCTTAGCGGCATAAACCTGTGAGAGTTTGGCATCGTAGAGCATCACGGCGCAGATGGCACTCTGTGTGGGCTTGATATCGAAGCCGGCAGCCATCATCTTCTCACGGAAGTACTCCACGTTCTCAACGAGCCGGTCGTGGATTTCGTTGCTTTCCTTCAGCATCTTGAATACCTCGAGTGAGGCACCGATGATGCACGGGGCCAGTGAGTTGGAGAAGAGATAGGGGCGGGAACGCTGACGCAGCAGGTCGATGATTTCCTTGCGGCCCGTGGTGAATCCGCCGAGAGCGCCACCGAATGCCTTGCCCAGTGTGCCTGTGTAGATGTCCACACGTCCGTAGGTGTTAAAGAACTCGCTCACGCCGTGTCCAGTCTTGCCCACGACACCAGCCGAATGGCTCTCGTCCACCATCACCAGGGCATCGTATTTCTCGGCAAGGTCGCAGATCTTGTCCATGGGTGCCACATTGCCGTCCATGGAGAAAACGCCGTCGGTGACGATGATGCGGAAACGCTGTGCCTGTGCCTCTTTCAGTTTCTCTTCGAGGTCAGCCATGTCAGCGTTGGCGTAGCGGTAGCGTTTGGCTTTGCACAGACGCACGCCGTCGATGATGGAGGCATGGTTCAAAGAGTCGGAGATGATGGCATCCTCCTCAGTGAACAATGGTTCAAACACACCGCCGTTGGCATCGAAGCAAGCGGCATAGAGGATGGTGTCCTCGGTCTTGAAGTAATCGGAGATGGCGGCTTCCAGTTCCTTGTGAATGTCTTGTGTGCCGCAGATGAAGCGTACTGACGACATGCCGAAGCCTCGGCGGTCCATCATCTTCTTGGCTCCTTCGATGAGTCGGGGATTGTCGCTCAGGCCTAAATAGTTGTTGGCACAGAAGTTCAGCACTTCTTTTCCTTTCACTTGGATGGCAGCCCGCTGTGGACTTTCAATCAGGCGTTCCTCCTTGTAGAGTCCTGCCTCACGAATCTCAGCAAGGGTCTGGCTGAGATGTTCTTTCATTTTTCCGTACATGATTTTTTGTTTTGGTTAGAATTTGATGCACAAAGTAAGTAAATTTATTTCAAAGAATCGTTGGTTGTTATGTTATTTTTGCTTAATTTTGCAGGTGAAACAATCGTTACCGTATAATCATTAGAATCTAAATCGCAAAAAGAATGAAAAATATACTCGTCATCGGGTCAACAGGGCAGATCGGTTCTGAGTTGACAAGAGAGTTGAGGCTGCGCTATGGTGGCAGTCATGTGGTTGCTGGTTATATCAAGGGTGCGGAGCCCACGGGTGAACTGTTGGAGAGTGGTCCGTCGGCTGTTACCGATGTGACGGATGCGGCAGTTATTGCCGATGTCGTGAAGAAGTACGACATTGACACCATCTATAACTTGGCAGCCCTGCTCAGTGTGGTTGCCGAGTCGAAACCTCGCTTGGCGTGGCGCATTGGCATCGATGGCCTCTGGAACATCCTGGAGGTGGCACGCGAGTCGAACTGTGCCGTCTTTACACCCAGTAGTATAGGTTCTTTCGGTCCTGAGACTCCCCACACGCTTACGCCGCAGGACACCATCCAGCATCCGCGCACCATCTATGGCGTGTCGAAGGTGACGACCGAACTTCTTTCAGACTACTATCACCACAAGTATGGTGTTGACACCCGCTCGGTGCGCTTCCCTGGCATCATCTCCTATGTGACTCCTCCTGGAGGCGGAACCACCGACTATGCCGTTGACATCTTCTACTATGCCGTGCGTGGTGAGAAGTTCGTCTGTCCCATCAAGCAGGGGACGTTGATGGACATGATGTACATGCCTGATGCCCTGCATGCTGCTATCCAGCTGATGGAGGCTGACCCGGCTCGATTGGTTCATCATAACGGTTTCAATGTGGCAGCCATGAGCTTTGCCCCTGAGACCATCTTTGCTGAGATTAAGAAGCTGCGCCCGCAGTTCGAGATGGAGTATTGTGTTGACCCGTTGAAGCAGGCGATTGCCGACAGCTGGCCCGACTCCATGGATGACTCCGCCGCCCGTAAGGAATGGGATTGGAATCCGCAGTATGACATCACGTCCATGACCCGTGACATGCTGGAGAAACTGGAGCAGAAGCTGAAACCATAGTCTTTTATTATAGAGCGAAAAAAGAAAGAGCCAAGGATGCGATTTGCGTCCTTGGCTCTTTCCTTGGTATATCGTCATCACTTGATGATAACTTTCTTCCCGCGTATGATATAGATGCCCTTGCCAGGAGTGGTGACGCGTCGTCCTGATAGGTCATAGACGGCAGAGTCCTGCCATTCCTTCACGCTGTCATTCCTCAGTTCTGCGATGTCGGTAAGCACACCGTTGAAGACATTCTCGATCTCCTCTGCTGTGAGTGCCAGGGAGAAGACGTGGAAGTCATCCATGGTTCCACAGTAGTCGAGGTTATTGCCGGATTCAGACCCCTGCCACCATTGCGTGCGTCCAATATAGTTGCGTGTGTCGTTACCGATGAGGTTCAGTTCGTAGGGCTCACGCGTGATGTTCCCTGTCTCTGCCACCTTGTCACCGTCGAGCCAGACGGTTGTCGTGTTGGTGCGGGCGCTATAGGTAACGGCAATCAGGTGCTCTTCACCGGTCGTTATCTGCTTGTTGGCAGTGGCAAGCACCGTCGTTCCACTGTTGTATTTCACTCCTGCAGCCAGTGTGTTGCCACGTAGGAAGACACTGTTGCCCGAAGCCGAACCGAAGTCATAGAAGCGTGGCTGCTTGTTGAGGTTGGTGGGCTTGGCACGGAAGAGAATGGTATAGGAGCGCAGCGAGTCGAGCAGGCCCTCGGGCACGAGCATATAGCCATTGGAAGAGAATTCCGTACCTTTGTTCTGGGTCAGGTCAAGCTCGCCGAGCGTCACCTGTGCACGGGTGTTCATCAGTTCGCCGTCGCGTTGCTTGGGACTCAGGTCGCGCACCATGCGGTGATTGCCGTTGCTGAAGAGGTCGCCCTCCTCGAAGGTGTAGCACAGCTGCAGGTTCTCCGCCAGTGAGCGGGCCTTCAGCACGATGTCAAACGACCTCCTTGTGGAGCCCACCGTGGCGGTGAGTGTCACCGTCCGGTCTTCCTCCATAGGCTCTGCCGTACCGTTGTTGGTGAGCACTTCTTTGTTGGAAGAGGTCCAGATGATGGGGTTGCCATCCTGGGTGTTTGTAGGCATGATGATGTCTGTATAGGCCATGTCGGGCATCTCTATCAGGTCGATGGAGTTGTCGCGTACGCGGATTCTTGCCTCGGTGATGCTGTTCCAGTCACTTGCCGATGTGCCGTTGCAGACGATGCGCACGTACTGGGCATCAACGGGATTCAGGGGATAGCGTTCCAGCTCTGTGGTCATGCCGCTGCTCCTTTGGTCGGTGAGGGCAGGAGAGAAGTTGGTGCCGTCCACGGATGTCTGGATGTCGAAATAGGCAACACGCGACTGTCCGTTATAGAAGGCGATATCCACAGCCTCTACCGTCTGCACGGAACCGATGTTGTACTGAATCCATTGTCCCTGGCCTTGTTGACTCCAGCGTGTGGAGAGGTTGTTGTCCTGGGAGTTGGAGGCGGGGTTCCCGCTTTGTGCGCCGATGGCGGTGACGGTTACTCCGCTCTGCGGGGCGGTGAGGGGTACTGTGCGCAAGAGGGTCTTGGTCTGTCCTTCCGCCATCTCACCGCCTTCCAAGGTGTGTATGCCTTCTGCCTTGAAGGTGTAGAGCCCGTAGTCGAGCGGTGATTTCAGTTGGATATAGACGATGTTGTTATCGTTGAGCAGTGAGGCAGCCTGTATCGGCTCGTCGTTCAGTGTGTAGTGGGAGGCATCGACAGCCTCCTCTTCGTTAGGCTCGTGATTGAACTTCACGACAATCATGTCGGATTCGGGTGTGGTAACACTGCTCAGCCTGAGTTTGGGCAGGTCGAGGTCACCGATGGCATAACGGCTCATCTCGGCAGCCGCTAAGAGATAGGCACCCACGCCGAAGTCGTGATATGACGTGGCGCTGACGGTCTGGTTCGGGTCTGCCTTCTCACCGATGGGTTGGATGTAGCCTACCGTTCCGTCTTCCTGCAGGGCGATGGTTGACAGGTAGTTCCATGCCTTCTCCAGCGTCTCTCCATACTCCTGTTCCGAGAGCAGTCCGTTGTTGATGCCCCATGCGTAGCCGTAGGTGAAGAGAGCTGTTCCCGAGGTCTCGCGTCCCGGTGCATAGTCGGGATCGAGCATGGAGCGTGTCCAGTAGCCCTCGGGCTGTTGGCAAGCTTTGATGGCGGCAGCCATGCGCTGATAGTAGGAGATGTACTCCGCGCGGTGAGCATCGTCTTCGGGAAGCTCTGAGAGCACCTTGGCAAAGGCTGCGAAGATCCATCCGTCGCCGCGTGCCCAGAAGTCTTTCTTCCCAGCGTTGGTCTTGTGGGTGGGATAGATGTATTTGGCGTCACGGTAGTAGAGTCCTGTGGCATCATCGCCCGTCTCGTCGCACATCAGGTCAGTGGCGTAGCGCCAGTATTCGTACATCTTGCTGAGGTAGAGCTCGTTCCCAGTGATGGCGTGCAGCTTGGTCATCACGGGCATGACCATGAACAGGCCATCCACCCACCACCAATAGTCGTTCTGTGTGGTTGACATCTGGTATTCCATCACCTCCCTTGCGCGGGCAATCTTCTGTTCGTCCTTGGCGGGGTCGAGGTTGTAGAGGTCGGCGTAGATCTGGAAGCATATCTGATGGTCACCGAAGAGAACGTAGTCTGCCGTCTCTCCGTAGCTGTATTTCCATTTCGACTTGTCGGTGCCCTTGGCGCCCCAGTAGCCGTTCTGCTCTGCCCATGCCGTTGAGTAGTTGAGGTACTGCTGGTCGCCCGTTGCGTCGTAGGCAGCCATGTTGCCCACGTGATAGACGGCACGGTTCCAGAAGTGGTCTCCGTGTGTGGGATGCTTGTCCTGCCAGGTCTGATTCACCGTATTTAATATATGGAGCACGTCGTCGCGCTGGGGAAGGGTGGTGACGCTGGTCGGCGTGAGCGGGTTCTCCACGCATTGCTTGAACGAAACGAGCGACTCAAACCATTCATCGTCACTGCTGTATTTGTCGGTGGGGAAGATGTTCCAGCCTGCTCCGAAGTAGAAGGTCATCTCCTCTCCCGGCGTGTAGTCCTTGATGAGGCAGAGATGGTTGCCGATGACCTGTGTCTCCACGCCTTCGCCTGGCATGTAGGCTCCTTGGAACATGCGGTAGCCGGTACTCGTCACCGTGCCCTCGCTCTTCTGTTCCGCCCATCCTGCCACGCCAGGTTCCTCGGTGAATGCCACGCCCTCTGGTATGACACCTGACATATCGGTATGCTGGTACAGGGCTACTGCCATGCGGATGGTTTTCGCGGTACCCGTGAGCTTCATCGTGGCCTTGTTCAGCATCGATCCTGCCGTGGTCTCAATGCGCAGCGTCTTGGTATAGCTGCTGCCGTCGATGACCACATTGTTATAGGTCAGGACAAACACCGTGCGAAGAGCCGACTGCTCAACAATCTCGCATTGGTTGTAGGGGTCGTGTACCTGTAGCTGCCCGTTGACAACGGCAGCCACGCCTCCGTTGCCTAACTGCCTGCCGTTCACGGAGTAGGCATCCACGCCGTATTCGCTCTCGTTGTGGTAGTTGGATAGGTTGTACATGTCATCGATGACGGGTGTGGCACGCTTCTTGAACCATACGTCCACACCGTTTCCCGTGTTGGCTTCGCTGTGGAGCAGCGTCTGCGAATACATGCGGTAGGCGCATAGGTCATTCTCCCATGCGATGTCGGCACGACTGGTCGGCATCTTGATGGCGGCATAGGTCAGTTTCTCGGGTCTTGTCGGCGTTCCGTCGGTCAGCGTATAGCCGGTCGTGGCGCCTCTTCCCACCGTTGCCTGAAAGCGGATGGTGTTGCCACTCACCGTTTCAAAGGGAATCGTCTGACCGTTCTGGTCTGTCAGCTGACAGGCATTCGGGTCTATCGTCTCGGGAATCGTCACTTCCACCGTCTCATGGGTGCGCTGGAATCCCAACGTGTTCTTGAGGCGGAAGGTGTAGTCGGCAGCCTGCATGCACAAGGTCATGCTCATAAAGATGCCGGTGGTCAGTAGTTGTCTTACCATGCTTGTATCGTTTTTATTTCAGTATCTTGTAAATGGTGAGTCCAACGGCGTTGCCTAAGCATACGCCAATGGAGTTGGCGGCGAAATCTATCCAGTCACCGCTGCGTAAGCCCATGGTCAGGTAGGCTTGTGCCAGCTCCACCAGTCCGCCCATGACAACCGGTCCGACGAATGCCCAGACGAATAGGCGCTTGCCATTGATGACCTGATGGCATCGGGTATATTCAAACCAGACGGTGCAGCACAGAATTCCATACATGAGGAAGTGGACCCATTTGTCGAACATCGATATGTGGTTCAGCGGGGTCTCGGGGACGGGTAACATACATGCTACCCAGATGGAGGCAACCAAAAATGTTGAGACAGGATATTTCTTGATGGCTTGTAAAGTCGTTCTCATTGGATGATGCTGTTGATAGCTGTCTGCAAAGGTATATAAAATATCCAGAATGAACAAAAAAACAGCATGTTTACTTTCGATTTTGCTGTTATATTGGAGAATTATTTATAATTTTGCAGGCGAAAAGTGAAAATAGAACGATGGTAGAAGAAAGAGCGAACTTTGGAAGCAAGCTGGGAGTGATACTGGCAACAGCCGGCTCCGCGGTAGGGTTGGGCAATGTGTGGCGTTTCCCTTATATGGCGGGTGAGAACGGCGGTGCTGTTTTCATTTTGATCTATTTTGCCTGTGTGCTGATGTTGGGCATTCCCTGTATGGTGAGCGAGTTTATCATCGGCCGACACGGCGCGTCGAACACGGCGCGGGCCTATTCCAAGCTCTCCGGGGGAAGCCTATGGAGACTGGTGGGCTTCATGGGTGTTCTCACGGGATTCCTTATCACGGGCTACTATGCGGTGGTGTCCGGCTGGTGCCTGCAGTACGTCTATGCCTCGCTGATGGGTGAGTTGAGTGGCGATGCCTCGTTTGTCAAGACCTACTTTGCGGAGTTCTCTGCCTCTCCCGTGCGTCCTGTCTTCTGGACAATTGTCATTCTGTTGGTGACGCATTTCGTCATCATCCACGGTGTGCGTGGAGGCATCGAGAAGGCTTCGAAGCTGCTCATGCCCGCCCTGTTCATCCTGTTGCTCATCATCGTGATAGCCTCGTGCCTGCTTCCCGGTGCAGGGAAAGGCATTGAGTTCCTTTTCCATCCCGATTTCGAGAAGTTTGACAGGGGCGTTTTCTTAGGTGCTTTGGGACAGTCGTTCTATTCGCTGAGCATAGCCATGGGCTGTATTTGCACCTACGCCAGCTATTTCAGCCGGCAGACCAACCTGCTCCATTCGGCCGTTCAGATTTCGTTGGTGGATTCGATGGTCGCCATTCTTGCCGGACTGATGATTTTCCCGGCGGCGTTCTCGGTGGGTGTGAGTCCCGACAGCGGTCCGTCGCTCATCTTCATTACCTTGCCCAACGTGTTCAACGAGGCTTTTTCGGCCATGCCGGTCATTGGTTGGGTGGTGTCGCTGCTGTTCTATCTGCTGCTCTCGCTGGCTGCCCTCACGTCGCTCATGTCGTTGCACGAGGTGAGCACGGCCTTCTTCTTCGAGGAGCTACATATCACCCGCAAGAGCGGAGCTGTCATCGTCACCGTCACCACCTGCGTCATCGGAGCCTTCTGCTCCCTATCGTTGGGTGCCGTCCAAAGCCTGTCGGCCTTCGGCGTTACGCTGTTTGATGCCTTCGACTTTATCACCGGCCAGATTTTCCTTCCTGTCGGCGGATTCCTGACCTGCATCTTCTTAGGGTGGTTCGTGCCGAAGAAAATTGTCAAGGACGAGTTCACCAACTGGGGAACCTTGAGTGCTACGTTCTTCGGTATTTACCTCTTCCTCATCCGCTTCGTCTGTCCGATAGCCATCCTTGCCATCTTTCTTCATCAACTTGGCTGGTTATAGGGTTGACAATTTGGATTACGTGGAGGTCTCTTGCGTTGCATTCTGATTCAAAACTCTGGCTTTTCTTTGCAGAAAGTCAGTACCAAGTGGGTTGGTACTGACAGTTCCAAGTTTTAGCCACTCGTTGGTACTGAGAATTCCACTCAGTGGTACTCCCAGTACCACGGGGGGGTAACAAGCCTATCGCTTAGTGGTAACCACCCTTATGCAGGGTGGAACCGTGACGGGTACGCTGCCGTTCCTATCCCCATTAGTAGGTATTTGGGTGCTTTTCTCCCAAGTTCGTGTGCGCAGGTACGATATTTTTCGTAACTTTGCCGAAGAAAAAGACAAGAAGACAAGATGAAACTATCTGAACTGAAGACGGGAGAACGCGGCGTGATTGTGAAGGTCTCCGGGCACGGAGGCTTCCGCAAGCGCATCATCGAGATGGGCTTTATCAAGGGACAGCCTATCGACGTACTGCTCAATGCGCCGCTGCAAGACCCAGTGAAATACAAGCTCATGGGCTATGAGGTTTCCCTGCGCCATGACGAGGCAGAGCTCATCGAGGTGGAAACGCCCGAGGAGGCCGCTGCCAGCGAGGCCGCCGAGAGGCCGCAGCCTGTGGAGGGTGTCAGCGCGGAGTTTGACGTCGAGCAGATGGAGCCCGTGGTGAACCCGATGCGAACCATCAACGTGGCACTCGTCGGTAACCCTAATTGTGGCAAGACATCGCTCTTCAACTATGCCAGCGGTGCCCACGGAAGGGTGGGCAACTACTCGGGAGTCACCGTCGATGCCAGCGAGGCGCATGCCTATTTCGAGGGCTATAAGCTGAACCTGACCGACCTTCCGGGCACTTACTCGCTCTCGTGCTACAGTCCCGAGGAGCTTTACGTGCGCCAGCACCTGACGGAGCGCCGCCCCGACGTGGTTATCAATGTTCTTGACTCAAGCAACCTCGAAAGAAACCTCTACCTCACCACCCAGCTCGTGGACCGCAACCTGCGCGTCGTCTGTGCGCTGAACATGTTTGACGAGTTTGAGAAACGGGGCGACCAGGTGGATATCAAGACACTCTCCACGCTTTTCGGCGTGCCCATGGTGCCCACTTCGTTCAAGACGGGACGGGGCGTGAAGGAGCTATTCGCCGAGGTGGTCAGCGCGTATGAGGACAGTAACCTGACCCTGCGCCATATACACATTAACCACGGACATGAGATAGAGGACGGTATCGCGCAGATTCAGCAGTTCCTGAAGACTGATGAGGCCGTGCGTACCCGATACTCCACACGCTATTTCGCCATCAAGTTGCTGGAGCATGACACCAAGGCGGAGGCTTATGCCAAGAGCCTGCCACAGGCCGATGACATCATCAAGGCCCGCGACAAGGCTGCCAGCCGTGTGCTGGAGGAGACACTCAGCGACAGCGAGACGGCCATCATGGATGCCAAGTACGGATTCATCCATGGTGCGCTGACGGAAGCCGGCTATCAGCAAGGCGACAAGAAAGATACCTACCGCATGACGCATCTCATCGACGACCTGCTCTCCAACAAATATTTCGGCTTCCCCATCTTCTTCCTTATCCTATTTGTGATGTTCCAGACCACGTTCTCCCTGGGACAGTATCCTATGGACTGGATTGAGGCGGGCGTGGAATGGCTGGGCGAATGGGTGGGCACAGCTTTGGCCGAGGGACCGCTGCGCTCGATGATTGTCGATGGAGTCATCGGTGGTGTGGGCTCGGTCATCGTGTTCCTGCCGCAGATCCTGATACTCTATTTCTTCATCTCGCTCATGGAAGACTCGGGCTACATGGCGCGTGCGGCGTTCATCATGGACAAGCTGATGCACAAGATGGGACTGCACGGCAAGTCGTTCATCCCGCTCATCATGGGCTTTGGCTGCAACGTTCCCGCTGTCATGGCAACCCGTACCATCGAGAGCCGGCGCTCAAGGATTATCACCATGATGATTCTTCCCTTTATGAGCTGCTCCGCCCGACTGCCCATCTATATCATGATAGCAGGTACGTTCTTTGCGATGGAATATCGCTCGTGGGTGATGATCTCGCTGTATGTGGTGGGTATTTTCGTGGCTGTGCTGGTGAGCAATGTGTTTTCGCATTTCGTCATCAAGGGCGAGGACACTCCCTTCGTTATGGAACTCCCTCCTTATCGTATGCCCACCGTCAGGGCCATCGCACGCCATACGTGGGAGAAAGGCAAGGAATATCTGAAGAAGATGGGTGGCATCATTCTCGTTGCCTCCATCATCGTGTGGGCACTTGGCTATTTCGGTCCCGCCACGTCGCAGATGGCCGACAACTCTGTGCCTGCGGAAAGGCAGACAGGACTCGTGAACATTGCATCCGACATGGAGCATTCGTACATCGGCATCATGGGACATGCCATTGAACCGCTCTTCCTGCCGCAGGGTTTCAACTGGAAACTGGATGTCAGCCTCGTTGCCGGTGTGGGCGCCAAGGAGATTGTCGCCTCGACTATCGGAGTGCTCTACAGTGGTGATGAGAGCTTTGCCGACGACTCTACGTTCAGCGATGACTCGGCGAAATATACGCGCCTGCACCAGCTGATGGCGGCAGAGGGCATCACCCCGCTCTCCTCCTATTGCTATCTGTTGTTCATCCTGCTCTACTTCCCCTGCATAGCCACCATCGTGGCGGTGAAGAACGAAACCGGCTCGTGGGGGTGGGCATCGTTTATTGCTGTCTATACAACCGCCTTGGCATGGCTTGTCTCAGCGGTGGTCTATCAGGTTGGCAGTCTGATCAGTTAAGGTTCTTATGCAACTTTATATCGCATTGGGCATTCTGGCGGTCAGCGTCCTGTACGCAGGCTACCGCATCTGGAGGACTTTTCATGTCACCTCCAGATGCGGCAGTTGCGTGGGCTGTCCTTTGGTGGACAGGTGCGAAATAAAGAAAAATAGCTAATTCGTAGTCGGTTTCTCTTTTTTTTTTATTATCTTTGCAGTTGAAAAAACAACATGCAAGGATGCCCGATTTTGCTCATTACTTCCCTATATCCAACCCCACGCTGATTTTTCTCGTGGTTTTGCTGATGATTCTCTTTGCCCCCATTATCATGGGAAAGCTGCGCATTCCCCATATTATCGGAATGGTGCTGGCTGGTGTGCTGATCGGAGGATACGGACTGAACATATTGGAGCGTGACAGCTCGTTTGAGCTCTTTGGCAAGGTGGGACTGTATTATATCATGTTCCTGGCCTCGTTGGAGATGGACATGGAGGGCTTCAAGAAGAAGCTGGGGCAGGTGACGATATTCGGTCTGCTGACTTGTCTGATTCCGATGAGCATGACCTATGTGATGAGCATCTGGCTGCTCCATTATTCTCCTGCCACATCGCTGCTGTTGGGCTGTATCATGGCCTCCAACACGCTCATTGCCTATCCCATTGTCGGCAGGTTCGGCCTGCAGCGCAAGCCGAGTGTTACGCTCAGTGTGGGCGGCAGTATGCTTTCTTTGCTCTTGGCGCTGATTGTCTTAGCAACCATCGTGGCTGCCAATGGAGGTTCGGGTGGCTGGTGGTTCTGGCTGTTGTTCGTGGTGAAGTTCTTCCTCTATTGTGCGGCGATGACCTATCTCATTCCCCGCCTGACACGCTGGTTCCTGCGTCGTTACTCCGATGCGGTGATGCAGTTCATCTTCGTGATGACCATCCTGTTTATGAGTGCCACGTTGAGCGAGTCAGTCGGACTGGAGGGGATCTTCGGCGCCTTCCTTGCCGGACTGATCCTGAACCGCTATATTCCCCACGTCTCTCCGCTGATGAACCGCATTGAGTTTATCGGTAATGCCATCTTTATTCCTTACTTCCTGATCGGTGTTGGCATGCTCATCAATGTCAGACTGTTGTTCCAAGGGGGTGACATTCTGTGGATCGTGCTGCTCATTGCTTTCTTCGGAACCTTCGGCAAGGCTGTGGCCGCATACGTGGCTGGCTTCCTGTTCCGTCTGCCGTTGTCATCGGGCCACATGATGTTCGGTCTGACCTCGGCGCATGCGGCAGGTGCCATTGCCATGGTGATGGTGGGCATCAACCTGCAAACGGCCGACGGGAAGTACCTGGTGAGTGATGACATCCTGAACGGCGTGGTCATCATGATACTTGTCACCTGTATCATCTCGACGCTTGTCACGCAGTTCTCGGCAGAAACCATCATCATGAGAGACAAGGACATGCCGCTGGAGGATGATCCTGCCGGGGATGACGAGAAGATGCTGATTCCCGTGAAATATCCGGAATATGCGCAGTCGCTCATCAACCTGGCCATCTTGATGCGTAACCAGCGGCTCAACCGAGGACTGGTGGCGCTGAACGTGGTCTATGACGATGCGCAGATGCGAATCAATCAGGAGAAGGGAGCACAGTTGTTGGAACGGCTGACGCAGTATGCCGCAGGCAGTGATGTACGGATGCAGACGCAGGTGCGCGTGGCAGCCAACATCGCCAATGGCATTAAGCACGCTTTCAAGGAGTATCGTGCCAGTGAGATTCTCATCGGCATGCACATGCACAAGGAGGTTTCCGCCAAGTTCTGGGGAGAGTTCCACCAGAGTCTGTTCAACGGACTGAACCGGCAGATTATCATGGCGCGCCTGAAACAGCCCTTGGCAACGATCCGGAAGATACAGGTGGCGGTGCCGTCGAGGGCGCAGTTTGAGCCTGGCTTCTATCGTTGGTTGCAGCGCCTGTCAAGGTTGGCTCGTAACTTGGAGTGCCGCATCCTGTTCCATGGACGCGAGGACACGCTGGTACTCCTACGGGAGTTCCTGCAAAACCGATACCCCACCGTGCGTGCGGAGTACAACGAGATGGAACACTGGAACGAGCTTCCGAAACTGGCGGGAACGATTCACGATGACCACCTCTTTGTGGTGGTGACGGCGCGTAAGGGTACGATGTCGTACAAGAACGCCATGGACCGGCTTCCCGACGAGCTGACGAACCATTTCAGCGGGGCGAGCATGATGATCATCTTCCCTGACCAGTTTGGTGACGGCATGGACGAGATGACCTTCGCACAGCCGCAGCACACGGAGGAACACTCTGCATACGAGGTGCTGAACAAGTGGCTGTGGCAGCATTTCGGCACCAAGTTGCGTAGTTCAAAAAAGTCCCTCTCAAATGCTTTCACCTTTATAAGAAATCTCATCTTTATAAGAAAATGATAGAAATCAAAGGAATCACCAA
Source organism: uncultured Prevotellaceae bacterium (assembly GCA_902800185.1). Lineage (GTDB taxonomy): Bacteria > Bacteroidota > Bacteroidia > Bacteroidales > Bacteroidaceae > Prevotella. The sequence continues at coordinate 38,667 of CADCDK010000015.1, read as the reverse complement.
GAGCTTTGGCTCTCTACAGGTGCTCAAAGGTATCGACCTGCATATTGACAAAGGAGAAATCGTGAGTATTGTCGGGCCCAGTGGTGCTGGCAAGACCACCTTACTGCAAATCATTGGCACACTCGACCGTCCCGATGGCGGCACGGTGAGCATAGATGGCATTGACATCACACAGCTCAGTGCCAAGAAGCTGAGCGATTTCCGCAATCAGCATCTGGGCTTTGTGTTCCAGTTCCATCAGCTGCTCCCGGAGTTCACCGCCTTGGAGAATATCATGATTCCCGCCTTCATCGCGGGCAAGTCACGCTCGCAGGCGAAGCAACGGGCAGAGGAGCTTCTTGCCTTCATGGGCTTGACAGAACGGGCCAACCACAAGCCGGCTCAACTCTCCGGAGGTGAGAAACAGCGTGTGGCGGTGGCTCGTGCCTTGGTAAACAATCCCGAGGTAATCCTTGCCGACGAGCCCAGTGGCAGCCTGGACACGAAAAACAAGGAGGAGCTACACCAGCTCTTCTTCGACCTGCGCGATAAGTTCGGACAAACCTTCGTCATCGTTACTCACGACGAGGGGCTTGCCTCTATCACCGACCGCACCATCCACCTGCGTGACGGACAGATTGAGACGAGCGAGGGAGTATAGGACTTATGGGTCCTATAAGACCCATAGGACTCATAGGACCTATGGGACCCATAGTTATTAATTAGCAATGCAATGGAGAAATTGAAACTCGGCGATTTCAATCGCCTAAGAATCGTTAAGAAGGTGGACTTCGGGCTCTACCTTGAGGCTGGCGTGGAAGGGGAGATCCTTCTGCCCCAGCGATATGTGCCCGAGCAGTACGCTATCGGAGATGAACTCGATGTGTTTGTGTATCTCGATAACGAGGAACGTCCCGTGGCAACCACCGAGCAGCCGTTGGCACGGGTGGGCGATTTCGCCTACTTGGAGGTGGCGTGGGTGAACCAGTATGGTGCCTTCCTGAAGTGGGGACCGATGAAAGACCTGTTCTGTCCTTTCCGTGAGCAGAAGAAGCGCATGGAGGTGGGCAAGAGCTACATTGTACACGTGCATGTAGATGAAGAGAGCTACCGTGTCATGGCCTCTGCAAAGGTTGACCGCTATCTGCAGCCCGGTGACTACGTGGCTGGACAAGAGGTGGACATTCTCGTTTGGCAGAAGACCGACCTCGGCTTCAAGGTCATTATCAACAATCAAAGTGCGGGGCTCATCTACGAAGACCAGATTTTCCAGCCTGTGCATACGGGTGACCGCCTGAAGGCATATATCCATACGGTGCGCGAGGACGGAAAGATAGACCTTACCCTGCAGCCAACGGGCCGACAGCTCGCCCTCGACTTCTCCGCTACGCTCCTGCAGTATCTCAAGGACCATGGCGGCGTCTGTGACCTGGGTGACAAGAGTGATGCCGAGGAAATCAAGCAACGCTTCCAAGTGAGCAAGAAGACTTTTAAAAAAGGCATCGGCGATCTCTATCGCCAACGCCTGATATCCGTAGAGCCAACAGCAATTCGGCTTCTGTGAAGTTTATCACAGAAGCCGAATTCTTTTTTTCATCTCTATCTTTTACAGGATCTTTCCTACCAGACGGACGGTCAGTGCGGGATAACCCTTGATCTTGGTCAGGGTCTTCATGAAACCGCCATCGCTGTTGCCAACATCCTCTTTCTTCAGTTCCTTACCCTGACAGTAAACCTTCGGGGTACCCCAGAAGTAAACGCCAAGGTCGGCCTGAATGCCCAGACGATGGTTCTTGGGAACAGAACGGCCGTAGCCAATACCTACATAGGGACGTACACGGTGTACCTTCACCTGAGCGGAGACATGACCGTCAGCATCGGGCTCCAGGAAGAAGTCGCCCAGGGCAACACCAATCTTCTGGAAATTGGGGTAGGTGGTGGGGTCGTTGGTGATAATCTGGTTGAACTCAGCGGCACCTGCCAGTTGGCTGTCATCTGTGGTGTAGATGTTTGCTACGTTCTGCTGACCGAAGTAGGCACCTAATGTGAGGTGCCAGTCGCACTTCTTGCTGGCATACAGGTCGAACAGAACATGACCGGTGAAGTTTGTCAACTTACCTTCGATATCCACCTTCTCGGGGAAGTTGGTTGCGGGCAGCTCAGGATAGTACTGACGAAGCTGGTTATAATCGTTCTGGCGTTCTGCCACTCCGGGTATCTTGATGTGGGTCTTGTACTTGAATTCAGGCATGTAGTCCACACCCGCACGGATGCCTACATAGTCTGTTACGTGGGTTGACAGGTCGAATGTAACGCCGGTGCTACCCACACCAACAGACACACCAAGGTGCTCAAAAATGTTCTTGTCTTCCTGGGCAGAGACTGTGCCTACTGTCAGAAGAAACATGCTGCATAGAAATAAAATTTTTCTCATACTTTCTGTTATTTGATGTTTGTTAAATGTTCGTGAGATGGTGCGCACGTTAGAACTCGGCGTTCTTCGGTGTGCGCGGGAAGGGAATGACATCGCGGATGTTCTGCATACCTGTGACGAAGAGTATGAGACGCTCGAAGCCAAGACCGAAGCCTGCGTGCGGGCAGGAACCGTAGCGACGGGTATCGAGATACCACCACAGGTGGGTGGTGTCCATCTGACGGCGCTCCACTTCGCTCATGAGCTTGTCATAGCTCTCTTCACGCACGGAACCACCGATAATCTCGCCAATCTGCGGGAACAGCACGTCGGTGCCCTGCATGGTCGGTCCGGGTGCCACGGCGCCACGATAGCCGATGGAACCTCCATCGGCGGTGTCCTCGTTCTGCTTCATGTAGAACGACTTGAACTCGCGGGGGTAGTCGGTCATGATGACGGGCTTCTTGAAGTGCTCCTCAACGAGGTAGCGCTCATGCTCGCTGGCAAGGTCGTCGCCCCAGTTGCAGGGGAACTCGAACTTCTTGCCGTTCTTGATGGCATCCTGCAGGATCTCAATACCCTTGGTGTAGGGCAGGCGCACAAACTCCTCCTTGAGAACACCCTGCAGTCGCTCGATGAGCGTCTTGTCGATCATCTTGTTCAGGAACTCGAGATCGTCCTTGCAATTGTCAAGAGCCCAACGCACGCAGTACTTGATGAAGTCTTCCTCCAGATCCATGAGTTCCTCTTGGTCGAGGAAGGCGACCTCGGGCTCAATCATCCAGAACTCAGCGAGGTGGCGAGGGGTGTTGGAGTTCTCGGCACGGAAGGTGGGACCAAAGGTGTAGATGGCTCCCAAGGCGGTAGCACCGAGCTCACCCTCAAGCTGTCCGGAAACGGTGAGAGAGGTCTGCTCACCGAAGAAGTCATCATCGTAGATGATCTTGCCATTCTCGTCCTTCTTCAGGTCGTAGAGGTTCTTGGTGGTCACCTGGAACATGTTGCCGGCACCTTCGCAGTCGCTGGCGGTGATGAGCGGTGAGTGGAAATAGAAGAAGCCGTGCTCATGGAAGTACTTGTGGATGGCGATGGCCATGTTGTGGCGAATGCGCATAACGGCACCGAATGTGTTGGTGCGCAGGCGCAGGTGTGCATTCTTGCGCATCACCTCAAAGGACTGGCCCTTCTTCTGCATGGGGTAGTCGTTGCCGCAAAGACCATAAATCTCAATGCTGGTACACTGAATCTCGGAAGCCTGTCCTGCTCCTTGGCTCTCAACGAGTGTGCCCTCGGCCTTGATGCAGGAACCGGTGGTTACCTGCTTGAGCAACTCGGCATCGAACTTCTCGAGATCAACCACGAGCTGGATGTTCTTGATGGTCGAACCATCGTTCAGGGCAATGAAGTCCACTGCCTTGCTGTTGCGATGGGTGCGTACCCATCCCTTGACGCAGATGGGCGTACCATAATCGGTACGCGCCAGTGCGTCTATAACCTTTGTACGTTTCATTGCGTCCATTCTGTAATTGATAATTGGCAATTGACAATTGATAATTATAACTATGTGTGATGAACTTTTATTCGTAAGCTCCCATGCGCAGCATCTCGACTTCCTTCTCTGTCAGGAAACGCCAGTCGCCACGGCGGAGTGCTTTCTTGGTGAGTCCGGCAAACTGTACGCGGTCGAGCTTGGTGACCCGATAGCCTAAGTGCTCAAAGATACGGCGCACAATGCGGTTCTTTCCGCTGTGGATCTCAATGCCAATCTGCTTCTTGTCGGTTTCGCTGGCATATTCAACGGCATCGGCGCGGATGGGACCATCCTCGAGCTCAATGCCCTCGGCAATCTGCTGGAGGTCATGGGCGGTAACGTTCTTGTCAAGATGAACGTGGTAAACCTTCTTCTTGAGGAACTTCGGATGGGTGAGCTTAGAGGCGAGATCGCCGTCATTGGTGAGCAGAAGCACACCCGTCGTGTTGCGGTCGAGACGGCCAACAGGGTAGATGCGCTCGGGACATGCGTCCTTCACCAGGTCCATGACAGTCTTGCGCTGTTGCGGGTCATCGCTGGTGGTGACATAGTCTTTGGGCTTGTTCAGAAGCACATAAACCTTCTTCTCCATCGTTACGGGTTGGTCGTGGAACATCACGGTATCAGTGCGCTTCACCTTGGTGCCCAGCTCCGTAACAACAGTACCATTGACGGTAACGACTCCTGCCTGGATAAACTCATCGGCCTCACGACGTGAGCATACACCGGCATTGGCGAGGAATTTGTTCAGACGCACCGGTTCGTTGGGGTCGATGTGAGCCTCACTGTACTCGATGCGCTTCTTCAAGCTATACTTGGCATTGGGGTCATAACCCGGACGGGGACGGAATCCTCCCTGCTGCGGACGCTGCTGGTAGCCACCACGCTGGAATCCTCCCTGCTGACGGGGCTGATAGCCGCGCTGCTGATAACCACCTTGCTGGCGGGGCTGATAGCCTCCCTGCTCGCCATCACCGTTGTAACGGGGACGGAAGCCACCTTGACGAGGCTGGTAGCCCTGGCGGGGCTGATAGCCTCCCTGCTCGCCATCATTATTGAAACGGGGACGATAGCCCTGCTGACGGGGTTGGTAACCACCCTGACGGGGCTGATAGCCACCTTGTGCATTGTTGAAACGGGGACGATAGCCTCCCTGACGGGGATTGGACTGCAGTCCTGCACCGAAACCCTCGGGACGGAAGCTGCCTTCGTCGCTGTGTGTGTTGTAGTCGCTGTTGTAAGCGCGCTGTGTGTGAATACGTGGGCGCTGAGGCTTGTTGCCTGCCCGATAGTCTCTCTGGTAATTGCCTGCAGGTCTGTTATAGCCTTCGCGGTTACCTTCATTCTGCTCTGCAGATTCTCCTTGTGTTTTGTTCTCTAATTCAAAATCCATAATAGATTCTCCTTTTTACTTTCTTGTTTTTTACCTTTTACTATGATTAATTGACCTCACGGTCACAATTTTATTTTCTTTTTTAGGGCATATAGGTCCTATAGGTCCCATAGGGCCCATGGGTCTCATAAGACTTATATTCCGGTATAGTTCCCAGGTGTGATAGCCATCAGCTCTTCCTTCACAGGTTCGCTGACTTCTAACTGCTGGATGAACTCATGGATGCTCTGTTCCGTTATCTTTTGGTTGGTGCGTGTGAGGGCTTTCAGTGCCTCGTAAGGGTGGGGATAACCCTCCCGACGGAGGATGGTCTGAATGGCTTCGGCCACCACTGCCCATGTATTCTCGAGATCGGCCTGGATGCGCTCTTCGTTCAGGATGAGCTTACGCAGCCCCTTGAGTGTGCTATGGAGGGCAATGAGGCTGTGCCCCATGGGTACACCGACGTTGCGAAGCACCGTAGAGTCGGTGAGGTCACGCTGTAAACGGCTTACAGGCAATTTCTGTGCCAAAAATGTCAAGACAGCGTTGGCCATGCCAAGGTTGCCCTCGGAATTCTCATAGTCAATGGGGTTCACCTTGTGGGGCATGGCACTGGAACCAACCTCTCCTGCCTTAATCTTCTGTTTGAAATAGTCCATGGAGATATACATCCAGAAGTCACGGTCGAGGTCTATGATGATGGTGTTGATGCGTCGCATAGCATCGAAAAGCCCTGCCAGCCAGTCGTAGTTGCTAATCTGTGTGGTGAATTGTTCGCGCTCAAGCCCCAGCTTCTCGCTGACAAAGTGATTGCCAAACTCGCGCCAGTTGATGGTGGGGTAGGCCACATGGTGAGCATTGTTGTTGCCAGTGGCACCGCCAAACTTAGCGGTAATGGGGGTATCCTTCAATGCACGCAGCTGTTCCTCCAAACGATAGACAAAGACCATTACCTCTTTGCCCAGACGGGTGGGGGAGGCGGGCTGGCCATGGGTCTTGGCAAGCATGGGAACAGCTTTCCATTCCTCGGCGTAGTCGTGGAGCTGTTCGATGAGCTCCTCCAACAATGGATAATAGACTTGCTCAAGAGCCTCTTTAATGGAAAGGGGAACGCTGGTGTTGTTGATGTCCTGGGAAGTTAAACCGAAGTGGATGAACTCTTTGTAGGCATCGAGGCCGCCAATCTTGTCGAACTGCTCTTTGATATAGTATTCTACAGCCTTGACATCGTGGTTCGTCACTTGCTCAATGTCCTTCACGCGCTGGGCGTCAGTTTCCGAGAAGTTCTCATAGATAGAACGCAAACGTGGAAACAAGGTGGCATCGAAGCTGGCAAGTTGCGGCAAAGGAAGCTCGCAGAGCGCGATGAAGTACTCGATCTCTACACGTATGCGATAACGAATGAGTGCATACTCTGAAAAATACGCTGCAAGATTCTCTGTTTTACCCCGATAACGACCGTCAATAGGCGAAATGGCGGTCAATAGATTGAGTTCCATAAACTAATACGTATTGTTTTGGCCGCAAAATTACAAAGAATTTCTGAATAAACAAAATAAAAACTACAGGTTTTGGACGAAGTAGAAGAATCGACAAACAAAAGTCCTGTAGCACGTGATGCTACAGGACTTCGTGGTGGGCGTTGACGGATTCGAACCGCCGACCCTCTGCTTGTAAGGCAGATGCTCTAAACCAGCTGAGCTAAACGCCCTTGCTAAAAAAGCGGTGCAAAGATACGGAGTTTTTCTGAAACTGCCAAACTTTTGCACCACTTTTTTATTTTAATCTACATTTTCATGCAGATGCATGACCTTTTGTTTAGTCGTTTACAATACCGCCAGAGTGAGTCCTGCGCTCTGAAATTGAGTAGCTGATAACAGCTGCGCCATAAACGTCTGCTCCGTAGCTTGCACCAAGAGATGTGTAGGTGTACTTGGTGAATGCCTGCTTACCAGTAGCATAGATAGACCAGTTCTCGCTGGGCAGAGTTACGTTCACCGTATACTTACCAGGAATGCTGGCTACGCTTGCACGACCGTGCTGACGGATGATCCAGTTCTTCAAGAATGCCTTTGCATATGCGCCACCAACACCAGTGGTCAACTTAGCACCAACCTTGTAAATGTAGTTCACAGTGGGGTTAGCAACAGGACCGGTAATGGACGGGTTAGAGATAGTGAGTTTCTCTTCAGCATTCTGAGATACTTCATTAACATCGAAGTACAGTCCGAAGTAACCGAGCTTGGTGGTTGTAATGGTAATCTTTCCAGCAGCAGCGTTCCACTCTACACCATTATCAAGTCTTTCGAAAGTACCATTGTTGAAGTTAAGCATCTTCACATACATAGAGTTCACCAAAGAACCGTCAACATCGAAGGTGATGGTGATGGGCTTAGACAATGTTACGTTCTGGATGCTACGACCGCTGGCGAAGTGGATGTACAGACCGTAGTACAGGGCAGAAGTAACCGATGTAGCACGGGTTGTAGCTGCACTCTCATCATAGAACGGAGTAACAACGATGGTTTCGTCAGTAATGTTAACACCACCAGCAGAAGCAATGGTACCAGCGCCAACAGAAATGTTTACGTCGATCTTAGAGTCATCAGCGTTAACATCTGTGTCGGTATTGTTCAGTACGGTCTCAGATGTGGTCTCTTCACCTGTACCAGCAGTACCAGTCTCAAGGCTGATGTTCGCAATCACCTCAGTCTTCTTTGTCATGACAATGCTCAATACCTGAACGTCACCAGTTTTGTTGGCATTGCCAAGCTCAATAGTCTTGGAGAAGTCAACATAGTTGGGGTTGTTAGGAACAGTCACAGTGTAGCTACCAGCCTTCAGTCCGTCGATGATGAAGTAACCGTTAGCGTCTGTTCTGGCTGTGTAAACCGTACCATTGACATCAGTAACTTGTACTGTCTGATTAGCAATAGCAATACCGTCAGAACCCAGAATGGTACCACTGATGGTGTTCAGAACCTCACGAATTTCAGGAGTGTCAGTGCCGGCTGCAGCAGGAGACTCATGACAGGAGGTCATTGTGAACAAACCTCCTAACAGCAATCCGAAGAAAGCTACTTTCAATAAACCTTTTTTCATTTTGTTTGTTTGTTTTGATTAAAAATTAATATTTACTTTAATGTTATTTACAATAGATTCAATGTGAGACACATGCCCCCAGAGAAATAGCGTCCGCGCTGCATTGCCGCCTGTATGAGGAAATGCTTGAAGAGCAAGTAGTCTGCTCCTACATTCACGCCATCGCCATCATATTCACCAATCAGTCGTAGCTCTTTTGCAAAGCTTGGCTGAAAAGTCAGTCCACCTACTGGACCATTCCATTTCTTGTTAAAATCTTTTGCCCAATGGCGATATGCCAAATGGACACCTATTGTTTGGTCAAAGACCTCGTAATGTTTCGACAGCGCCAAGTAGAAGTTGCGAAAGTAGAAACTTCCAGATTCTCCGTCGCGTTGTCCCCAAAAGTCGTTAGAGCCTAATGCCACTGAGGGCCACCACTTGCGCTCTTGAATGGGTTGCACCTTAAGTGAGAAATACCGGTCTTTGGAGTAATAACCAGTTTTATTCTCTGCTTTTAAGTCCTTGTGGAATTTCATCAGGGTAATGGTATAACCCAATTCTATCCACTTGAACGGTGTGATGGACATGTAGAAACTCCCTGTATTGTACTTCTCACCATCTAATCTGAATTTATCCGGTGTGAATTCTTTGTTCAGAAAGTGTCCTCCCAAGCGTACCGAAACTGCACTGTCCATATCTGCCGTAGGCGTATGAATCAGTCCAGAAAACCCAGTGTACTGTTGTGCACTCAGTGTGATGCTCAGTATCAGCAATAGGGCTAAAAGTGTTGCTTTTTGTTTATTTAGCAGTACCATAGTTCCCTCCTATTCCTATTAAGTTAGCACCCCAGCGCACTTTCTCGGGATTGAAGTTGCCCTCGCGCTCGTTCTCTTCCGGGTCGGTCTTGTATGTCTTCACCCATTGGTCATCAGAGTGAGCACGGTAAACCTGACGGAAGTTGGATGCGGGACGTATCCTCACACGCTTGCTCGATTTTTTATACGGCGGTAACATCCACACGAACTTAAATCCACCGTTTTTCTTTGATCCGCTGACGTTTCGGGCACCTTTCTGCTGTATTTGGCCAAAAAGGCTCACTGTGCAGTATTTGAAGTGTCGCATCACTTCGCCCAACACGGCATAGTCTCCATATATATATCTGCCTCCGTATGCACGGAATTCAGTATTCCATTTGCCGAGAAACACATTCGTTCCGCCGAGGAAAGATAATCGGTCTAACCGATAGCATTCCCATTTGGGTGATGTCTTACAGACTCCTGTGTATCCTACTTGTGCATTAAATGCCAACCAGTCCGTCACCGGGTACATCCATTTCAAATCAAAACCGATACGCTCTTGACTGAAAAGACCAGCACTGAGTTTGAAGTGCTGCGTGTCCCACAGGTGGAGTTGCTTCGACAGAACCGCCATGCTCAGCCTGACACGGTCATACTCCTCTCCATAATAGTCGTTGACTACAGGAATGAGTGCTTGCCCTGCTATCTGCCAGTCGTTGCCAAGATTAAGTTTGACTCCTGGGGTCAAGTTCAGCAATACATCGTATAACCTCGCAAAATGGGTGTCTGAATAGGAAAGTCCTGCTCCACAAAACAAGTCGAGCGTTTGCTTGGGTTGCTTTGATTGAGCATGTACTCCTGTTATTCCGAGCACCATTGCCGTCATGATTATCAATATATAAGACTTTATATGTCTCATCAATATACTACAAATCGTTGCAAAGATACTAATACTTGTTAATATATGAAACGGATTTAGTGCTAAAAATTAAATTTATAAGAATAATTAACATTTAAGGCGCGCTTTTTTGTTCGCAAGGTGTACAAAAGAAAAATCCCTGCAACTCCGAAGAGTCACAGGGAAACACCCCAGTGGGCGTTGACGGATTCGAACCGCCGACCCTCTGCTTGTAAGGCAGATGCTCTAAACCAGCTGAGCTAAACGCCCTTGCTTTCTTTAAGCGGGTGCAAAGGTACTGCTTTTTGTTGAAACCACCAAATTTTCATACGAATATTTGCGAAAAAAGAAGAGATGCAGCCTCATGACTGCATCTCTTCTTTTGGGTTATATTACAAGTCGGGATATTACTTAACAGTAACAACGGCACGACGGTTGTAAGAAATCGGAGAGAGTTCGTTAACGCCACCCTTACCAACGGCTTCAACCTTGTCGCGGCTTACACCCATCTTAACAAGGTGGTCAGCAACTGTTGCTGCACGGCTCTCAGAAAGCTTCTGGTTGTAAGCAGGAGTACCAGTCTTAGAGTCAGCATAACCTGTTACGAGCAGACCAGCGTTGTTCTCCTTGGCGTACTTGGCCATAGACTCGAGGTTGACGAGGTCCTTGCGAGAAGCAACCTTTGCCTTGTTGATGTTGAAGAATACAGATACAGGAGCTGCAACGAATTCCTTAATAACCTGTGCGTTGGGCTTCTCAACGGGCTTCTGGTTGCGGAGGAGGTTGTTCAGACGAGCAATCTCGGCGTTAGCGTCAGAAAGCTGACCATTGAGGGCATCAATCTGTGACTGATGCAAAGCATTGATAGCGGCAACATCGGGTACTTTGTCCCAAGTGGATCTGCCAATGTTGAAGGTCAGACCGATTTCAGCATAGAGGTTGTTGTCCTTGTCTTCCCATGTGTAGCTTGTTCTGTTCTCCATGATGCCATTATCACCATCGAGGTCAGCCTCACTATGGTTCCAGCCAAGTTCGAGGTTCAGGAACACCTTTCTGCTGAGACGGAACTGGTTCAAAATACCGCAGCTCAGGTTCATGGCATAGATGTCGTTAGTCATAGAACGGCCAACACCAGCACCTGCGAAGGGGATGAAGTTCCAGAAACGATCTGGGTTGTAACCATAGAGCATGTTGCTGAGGTTGAACAGAGCCTGCTCGTTGGCAATCCAGTAACGGTTTGCGGGATGATGATCCTTGTTGTAAACAGTCTGACCCCAGATACCCTGTACCTTTGTACGGAGTCCGAGACCAGGAGTAAACCACTTACCTACAGCAATAGCTGCACCGGGGTTTGAACGGAAATTCTTCAGAGGGCTCTTTGAATTACCGTTTCCGTGCTCCTGACTTGAATAGTAAGCATTCCAATCAGCGCCAACCTGTACAAACCAGTTGCTCCAGAAAGAATTAGTAGCTACACTGTACTTCAGTGTAGGATCGTCCTGTGCCATTGACACCATGGACACACCAGCGAAAGCCAGTACAATTAGTAATTTTTTCATACGTTCAAAATTATTTAATCAATTAATAAAATCAGTATTTAGTATATACTCACGATTCGAATTCAAGCGCAAAGATAGTAATTATTTTTATTTGTTATAACTTTTTCTCAAGTTTTTTTCATTTTTTTCGAAAAAAAACGTAAAAAAATAAGGATTTCCCCAATTTTCTCCCTTTTTTAGTCCAATAATCGCTTCATTTCTTCTTGTTTCATGATGGCAAGAATCTTCTTCCCATCGGGGGTGTAATTGACATTGCTACAGGTGAAAAGATTGTTAATGAGATGCTCCATCTCATCATTTCCCAGAATCTGGCCGTAGGGGATGGCTGCATTCCGGGCCATACTGAGCGCCATGGAATTGAACAACTGGTCGGTAGAGTTGTTTTCTTGTTCCATGGCGGAGGCGATCATATCCTTCACCAAAGTGGTGGCGTTCACTCCCTCGAGGGTGGCGGGGATGGCATTGATTACATAGTTACCAGCCCCCAGGTCTGTGAGTTCCAAACCGATTTTCTCCATCTCAGGCAGTGCTTTGTTCAAACAGAGTTCTTCTGCTGCGGTCAGTTGGATGCGCTCCGGGAACAGCACTTTCTGCGCATTACCTTTTTGCTTCTCGCGTTGTGACAGGTATTGCTCATAGAGTATGCGGACGTGAGCTCGGTGTTGATCAATGATCATCAATCCCGATTTTACGGCCGTCATGATGTACTGCCCTTTGTATTGATAGTGGACAGGTGACTTTTCATCGATGATATTCTCTTGTGTGGTATCCTCAACAGGTGCGAAGAGCTCGTTTGGTTGTGATGGATGTCCTTGGTCGAGCCCTTGATACAGTTGCTGCCAGTCAGTGGCAGCAGTCCTTCGTTCACCACCATTGCTCTTGAATGGATTGTATTGAGGGTTATACGAAACCTTGGGCGCATTGATTTGACGAGAAGAGTCAAAGACGGGTATTTCGGGCTTGTCCTGGGTATCGAAGTCTATGGACGGAACGTCGTTAAAGATACCTATGGCTTCTTTGACAGCAGCATGAAGTATCTGCCAAATGGCTTGTTCACCTTCGAATTTGATTTCCGTCTTTGTGGGATGGATGTTCACGTCTATGCTTTCAGGAACAACGTCGAAGTAAATAAAGTACGGAACCTGTTCGCCTGTCGGGACAAGACGCTCGAAAGCATTTTGTACAGCTTTGTGGAAGTAGGCATGCTTCATGTACCTTCCATTGACGAAGAGATACTGATGAGCTCCTTTCTTCTTGGCCGACTCTGGGGTCCCGACAAAACCGTGAATCTTACAAATGGTCGTGTCCACCCCCATGGGCAGAAGATCCTGGTTGAGTTTCTTGCCAAAGATGTCAATGATGCGTTGGCGAAGGTTTCCTTTCTTTAGATTGAAAATCTCCGTTCCATTGCTGTGCAGAGTGAACTCTATCTCCGGATAGACAAGCGCTATTCGCTCAAAGGCTGTGATGATGTTGTTCAGTTCTGTCGCATTGGATTTAAGGAATTTGCGGCGTGCCGGAACATTAAAGAAAAGGTTATCAACATGGAAGTTGCTTCCTACTGGACAGGCACATGGCTCCTGGCTGATGGTGCGTGAACCAGAGATAGATAGATGGGTGCCAACTTCCTCCGTTGCGAGACGTGTCTTCAATTCCACTTGTGCTACGGCAGCAATTGATGCTAAGGCTTCACCGCGAAATCCCATCGTGTGTAGTGAGAAGAGGTCGGCAGCCTGGCGGATCTTCGATGTGGCATGACGTTCAAAGGACAGGCGTGCGTCAGTCTCTGACATGCCACTGCCGTTATCAATCACTTGTATTGATGTGCGTCCGGCATCGATGACAGACACATGGATGACTGTAGCTCCGGCATCAACCGCATTCTCTACCAGCTCTTTGATGACACTGGCAGGGCGTTGAATGACCTCTCCCGCCGCAATTTGATTGGCAACGGAATCGGGTAGCAGTTGTATAATATCGCTCATTCTTCCTTTTCCTCTTCTTTGATCTCTGTAGCAGCCGGTTCCAGTCCTTCGGTGGCAGTCGGTTCCTTTTCTTCATTGAGGGCCGGCTCCTGTTCTTCGGTAGTGGCTGGTTGTTCTGTGGACTCTGGGGTGTCGAAATGCAATGTTTGCAGGGGCGCTTTGTGGCGTTCAACAATCTTCAGCTTGTCTTCCTCCTTTTTCCCACGCCAGTTGAAGATGTCGTCCTTATCTATCGGACGTATGTTGTCAAACCATGCAAAACTGGGCAGTTTGCGTCTTTTGGGTGGAATCTGCGTAAGGGGATACATCGTACCTTTCGACTTCGGAGCCCAGATGGTATCCAATTGTCGTTGCTCGGATAGTTTCATCACAAGTCGCTCCGTTTCCAGATAGTTCATGGCAATGATGCTACTATCCTTGTCGTCAATGGGGTAGAAGATGGTTCTAACATTGCCAATGGCTTCCGCTTTTCGAATAGCTCCTCCTACAAAGTGTGATAACATCTCGTGGGAAGAGATTTGGTTGTAATGACTTTGGTCGTCCACCTTTTCTACAGACAGGGCCTGTCCGATGACATGTGCCATGCGGATGGTTGAGTCGTTCATGTAGATTTTGACAACTTCGCCCAATAATTGCCGTCCGCCATTCCATACGATGGGATCCTTGTACATGGTCATGCAGGAATCGGCTGAGTTGAATACTAAAGAGTCACAAACCGCCTGCACGTCTATACGGTAGGCACGGACGTGGTCGAAGCAATGTACTTCGCGTCTGACCGAGTCGGTATTGATGTGATAGGTGTACAACTTCAGCGAGTCGGCATGCATGTAGAGCGTGTCGGGCTGTGAGTAGTCCATGACCATGGCATTTTTTGTGGCATATCCGTACCCTGTCAGGTTGTTGTATTCCATGTGCCCGCAGTGGAGTTCGTTTTTGTTCTCATGATCCACATAGACAACATTGCCAAAGCCCTCGCTCAGTCCCGTCTGGTTGTCATGGAAAAGCGTGTCTCCTGTAATGGCCTTTTGTTGATCTATGATGGTAGAACGACTGAAGAGTTCCGCTTTGTCACTCTCCGTGTTGAAATATCCGTCTTCGGTATTGACGGTGCTGGTTCCCGAGGTTACCACCGACGGACCGAGTACATGGGCTATACGCGCGCGCGTATTATATAATAAGGTGTCGGTCTGCACGTCACGGTTCTCGCCAATCATGTGAACATTGTAATAGAACTTCGCCTCACGGGTCTGTGTGTTGTACTCTCCCCAGTCGGAGATGAGCTTGTCCTTGCCGTCAATCAGCCGTCCTCCCTCAAAGAAATAGGCATTGCTATACAGGCGATCATAGTCAAGACTGTCTGTGTAGAGAGTCTGCTGTCTATGCTTGAGTACCACGTTGCTACGTGCTCTCATCATTTGTTCTTGTCCATCGTAATAGGCACGCTCGCAGTCCAATGACAGCGTGTCGCCTTGGCGGAATCGCACATGACCAAAAGCACTCACGGAGTTGGACTCTTGGTAGAAATACGCACTATCACACGTGAGGTTTGCCCCTTGATGCCTGAATGCTACATTTCCTTTCACAATTTGCGCTTCGGGGTTGTTCCCGTAGATGTTGTACATCAGCTCGTCGGCATGCAGCAGGTACACTCTGTCTTCCTGTTGCTTGTTCTTTTCTTTTCCTTTGTTTTGGGCCAGGGTAGAGAGCGGCATGTAAAGTCCAAACAGGCACAGAACCACTGCTATCATGGTTCTATGCCCGTATTGTTGTCGGATTATCTTGGTGCTTATTGTCATTTAATCCATCCTTGATATTCAAAGTTGCAGTTCTTATAACGATTGTCCATCTGGACGTAGGTGTGCTTGATCTTATCTACTACCCAGTTATGTATAACTTCCTCGCGTCGTTTGTTGAGTACCACCTCTCGCAGCACCTGATAGTCCTCGGCGATAGTGGCCTTATGAGCTTCGATGCGGTTGGTAAGCTTAACGATGGCACACACCACCTTTCCTCTGGAGTTGATCATGGTAAAGGCATGCGAGATGTCGCCGACTTTCATGGTGTCCACTGTGCGGGCCACCTCGGAAGGAAGATCGCGCATCCGAATCTTCGATGACAGTGACCCTGTTTCAGAATCCACCGATGACATGATGCCTCGGTTGTTACGGGTGTCTTTGTCGTCAGAAAGTTGGAAAGCCGCTTCCTCAAATGTGAAGAGACCGTTGCGCAGGTCTTCGCCAATAGAGTCTATGCGTGCCATGCTCTCTTCCATGTTCTCACGGGAAATTTGTGGCTTGCGCAGAATATGGCGAACCTTGATGCGGTCACCACGTCGGTCAATGAGCTGGATGATGTGGAAACCAAACTCAGACTCAACAATCTTCGAGATTTTTTTCGGGTCGGTAAGGTTGAAGGCTACTGCGGCAAAGGCCGGGTCGAGTTCTCCACGTCCAACATATCCAAATTCTCCGCCTTGTCGGGCTGTTCCTGTATCCTCAGAGTACAGGCGGGCCAAAGTTGCGAAGGTGGTTTCCTGCTTGTTGACACGCTCGGTATAATTGCGCAGTTCGTCTTTGATGCGATTAATCTCCTCGGGAGCTATGCGTGGTTGCTGGGTGATGATTTGCACTTCAACTTCTGTCGGAACAAAGGGAATGCTGTCCTCGGGAACGTCCTTGAAATAGCGGCGAACATCGGCTGGTGTCACACTGACATTCTTGACCAGTTTCTGTTTCATTTCGCGCACCAGTTCGTTGTTCTTGAATTCATCGTGCAGTGACAGTCGCATCTCTGCAACGGTCTGCTTTCGGTATTCCTCCAACTTCTCCTGCGAACCGGCAATCTGTATCCAACGGTTGATTTGTTCGTCCACACCCGAAATAACATCTGATTCCGAGATTTCAATGGAGTCCAATGCGGCCTGGTGCAGAAAGAGTTTCTGTACGGCTAATTGCTCGGGGATGGCACAATCGGGGTCACCATTCCATTTTACCCCTTCCATTTCGCTTTGCAGACGGACGGCTTCCACGTCAGATTTGTAGATGGCCTCATCGCCTACCACCCAGATAACTTCGTCGATGACGCTCGATTCGGGAACGTCAAAATGACTCTCGGCGGCAGGAGTGGCATCGTCCACATCCTCATCAATGTCCTGTGCCCAGATCGTGTTAGGGAAGCAAAGGGCTATGCCCCATAGTGCGGCTGCTATTGTCTTGTAATGTTTCATTCGTTGTTGATTAATGCTGGTTGACGGTCTTCAGAACCTCTTCATCTACGCTCACGATGTAGCGCTTGCGCAGTTCGGTCACCCATTCACGCTCCAGCTGTTCCTGATAGTCTGCCAAAACCAGTCCACGCACGTCGTCACACTCTTCGGGAGCTTTGAGCAGCTTTCCGTATGTGGCATCAATGGGATAGTTCTTTGTTGGTGTTACGGTCGTGTCTTTCTTGAAAACTTCGCGGTCAACGAGGGCGTTGTCACCACACTTGAAGATTCCTTTCTCCACGCGGATGCGCAGGATGGAGTCGTTGTTGAAGGTGCTGCGAAGTTTCTCTGCCCACTTGCTGAAGGGAAGTCCCTTGACGGCTTGCTGGACAGCTTTCACATCGGCCTGTTCTTTCACGTGGTAGGCCATTCCCTTGAAGCGTGGCTCATCCCAGGCATATTTCTTCTTATTCTTCTTGAAATATCGCTCAAGTCCTGCGGTGTCCTGCTCGGCCTTTTTCCAAACGTGGTTATTGCTGATCTCGTACAGTAAAAGACCATCGTGGTATTCCTGAATGAGGTATTTCAATTCGAGGTCCTCAGCCGCCATCTCATCAGCCTTTTTGTCAAGCAGTTGCTCAGCGGTGGTGCCGTTATCGGCTTCTTTGACCAATGTTGCCAGTTTGTCATCGATGATCTTCTCACGCAAGCCGCGTTGGTCGATAAAACGATGAATGTCGGCCTTGACAGAGTCGTAGGGGAAGAAGAGTCCCTTGTCCTTCATCAGGATGACGTGGTATCCGGCAGCCGAGAGAACGGGCTCGCTCATCTCACCTTTATTGAGGGCAAAAGCAGCGGTCTCAAACTCAGGCAGTGTCTGTCCTTTTGTCAGCCAGGGCAGTTCTCCACCATTGCGGGCAGAACCCTTGTCGTCTGACAAGCGTGTTGCCAGTTCTGCAAAGTCGGCACCAGCCTTCAAAGCCTGATAGATGGAGTCTATGCGTTGCTTTGCTGCCTCATGTTTGGCTTGGTCGTCGCTTTGGCGCACCAAAAGGAGGATATGTGCAGGTTTCACCATGCCTCCGGCAGAGTCGATGCGTTGTTTGGTTTCCTGATAAATACGCTGTGCCTCGGCTTCTACATCGTCGTCGTTGATGAAGGAGGGGCGTATTTGCTGGTCGCGATACGAGGTGAATTCGTCCTTGAATGACTTCATCGTGTCGAGACGTGCTTCTTTGGCGGCTTCAACCTTCAGCTTGTAGTTGACAAAGAGCTCTACGTACTCGTTCACAGTCTTCTTGTCAATAACTCCCTCGGTATTGTTCTTGTTAAACGAATATTCAAATTCCGAGCGGGTCACATCGTGTCCGTTCACCGTCATGATGACGGGATCAGTCTGTGCCATTAAAGGCATCATGGTGAAAAGGCACAAAGGTAAAAGCAGGTGAAATTTCATATTTTTTGTTCTTGTTCCTGTTAGAATATCTGTTCTCATTTTCTTCTCTCACTTATTCCGGATGCGAATAGTTCGGTGCTTCACTGGTGATACTGATATCATGTGGATGGCTTTCTTGTACACCGGCATTGGTGATTCGCACAAAGCGGGCATCATGCAGGCGCATAATATCGGCCGCACCACAGTAACCCATTCCTGAGCGCAGACCGCCCGTAAGCTGATAGACCACCTCTTGTACAGTTCCTTTGTAGGGTACACGGCCAGCGATGCCCTCGGGTACGAGCTTCTTCACGTCCTTCGTACCACTTTGGAAGTAACGGTCCTTCGAACCGTTCTCCATTGCCTCCAAAGACCCCATACCACGATAGCTCTTGAACTTACGGCCATTAAAGATGATGGTATCTCCTGGGCTCTCCTCGGTACCGGCTACGAGCGAACCGATCATCACGCTCGAACCACCAGCTGCCAGGGCTTTCACGATATCGCCGGAGTAGCGAAGTCCGCCGTCGGCAATCAGAGGAACGCCTGTTCCCTGAAGGGCAGAATAGACATCATAGACAGCACTCAGCTGAGGAACGCCTACGCCGGCTACCACACGTGTTGTGCAGATGCTACCAGGGCCAATGCCCACCTTGATGGCGTCAGCACCGTTCTCCACAAGCAGACGGGCTGCTTCTCCTGTGGCAACATTGCCCACAACGATATCCACGCGGGGGAAGGCTCCCTTCACCTCACGCAACTTCTCAATGACACCCTTTGAGTGCCCGTGAGCTGTATCTATGACAATGGCATCGGCACCCGCCTCAATCAATGCCTGCGCACGTTCCAGTGTGTCCGCCGTCACGCCTACGCCAGCCGCTACGCGCAACCGTCCTTTCTCGTCTTTGCACGCCATAGGCTTGTCCTTTGCCTTCGTGATGTCTTTATAGGTAATCAGACCAACCAACTTGCCCGATTTGTCAACTACGGGCAACTTTTCTATCTTGTTTTCTTGCAGAATCTGTGCGGCAGCAGCCAAATCGGTCTGCTGGTGTGTCGTGACAAGGTTCTCATGAGTCATCACCTCGTCAATCTTTTTGTCCAGTCTGCGCTCGAATCGCAAGTCGCGATTGGTGACAATGCCTACCAACCGGCCTTCGTCGTCCACTACGGGAATACCGCCGATATGGTAATCGCTCATCATGTTCAGTGCATCCTGCACCGTGCTACCCCGGCGAATGGTCACTGGGTCATAGATCATTCCGTTTTCCGCACGCTTCACGATGGCAACTTCACGGGCCTGCGCCTCTATGGACATGTTCTTGTGAATCACGCCAATACCACCCTCGCGTGCAATGGCAATAGCCATCGCCGACTCGGTAACCGTATCCATCGCTGCCGTGACGAAAGGAATGTTCAAATCAATGTGGCGGGAGAACTTGGTTTGTAAGTCTACCGTTTTAGGAAGCACCTCTGAATAAGCGGGAATCAACAGGACATCGTCAAATGTTAGACCGTCCATCACAATCTTGTCTGCAACAAATGAAACCATAATTATATGTACCTTGAAATTTATTGCGTGCAAATTTAGTAATAAAAATCCACTTTCAGCTTTGAATTGCGTTTTTTCTCAACTCTTTAACACGATTTAATGCCCTTTGCTCCGTATGATTGGGAGCTTACCTGATTTTAGCATACAAAAAGGACGACAGAGCAACTTCCTGCTGCTCTGTCGTCCTATGAGTTTTCTGTGATTTCTTAGAAGAAATAAGCAATGCCAATCTGCCAGGAGTTGCTCTTTCCCTTGGCACCACTAATGACACTGGCTGCCTGCTGAAAGTCATTCGAATTTCTGAATTCACCAGTCTTCCCGAGGGCGAAATTGTAGTTGATGGTACCCTGCAGGTGTCCGATGAGCGTTACGCCCACACCGATGTTGGCACTGAGGTTGGAGGTCTTCCATCTCCACTCACTTGTGCCGTAGTTCTTGTCCTTGTCACCGATGTTGAAACCGAACTGTGGACCAGCAAATGCGAAGATGTTGGCCATGTCGCCAATGCCAATGCCATAGCGCAGGTTGATGGGAATCTGGAGGGACTGCTGCTTAACACTCTCGCCTTCCCATTTAGCTTCGGTCTGGTTGAACAAAGCGGATGCGTCGATGCCCAAGCCAACAACGGGGAGTGTCACCTTAACGGTTGGACCGATGAAGAAACCTGTGCGGTTCTTGGAGTCACTGACACCGTTGTTCATTTCAACCTTTGTCATGTTCAGACCGCCTTTTACACCGAAGGCAAACTGAGCGTTGGCGGGTGCTGACATCAGCAGTGCCACCGCCATCACAGCCATAGTAAAAATCTTTTTCATAAGCTTCTATTCTTTAAAATAACATTCAATTTAGATCAATGTCTCTCTCTGCGCACCGACATGCGGGCTCCGCTGCTTGCCGCACTGCTTCGCGGTGTGGAACGGCGTGTCTTCTGTGTCGTTGTCTGCGTATTGCGGTTGTTTTTCTTCACCGCTTTCTTTGTCTTGGCATTCTTTTCGGCGTTGGCGATACTGTCGAGTGAGTCTTTGGCCGCGGGGTCTCCCCATACATGCTTCTCAAACTCTTTTAGTTCAGCCTCAATGCGCTTCTGCTCGGCAGTCATCTTTGTTTCGTCGTTGTCGCAATATTGTGCCAGAGTTTGACCGAGCATGTTATTGGTCTTGTAGATGTCGCCGCGGTACATGTTCATGGTGAAATAGTCATCAACGCTCATCGTGGCAGCGTTATTCAGATTGCTGGTCATGATGGTTTGCTTGGCAAGGAACGGGGCGAGGTCATCGTACTTCACCCAAAAGAGTGGATATTTCGTCGCGCCTTCGCCGAAGTCGTCTTCACGTGACATGATGGGGCAGAGAGCCAGCACCTTGGTGTGGAACGATGATGTCGCCTGATCGTAGTATGCACTCTCCTTGATGTAGTAGCCCTTCACCTCGCGCGACGGGATGTCGCTGTCGTCAATGCGGATGCCGCGTTGAGTACGCTCATAGAAGATGTGATAGTTGTCCAGAAAGGCCAGGGGCTTGATGCGTGCCGAGTCAGTGAACACCTCGTTGCCGTCGAGTCGGTATTCATAGGCATTGATACCACCATTCTTCTGTCCTCGCATCATCAGTTTGAAGATGTAGGTGAAGAGGTTCATCTGTGTGCCAACAGGCTCCACCGGGTAGTATAGTCCGGCATTGGCATCCTTGGTCAGGTCAAGCTCACGGTAGATGTCACGTCTCCATACTACGTCTTCAGACATCTTGGCCATGGTGGGGAATGATATCTGAGCACGTGTCGTCATGTTGTCGGCATTCGACTTCTGCACTGTCGTAGCCTGTTGCTGCTGGTTGCGTCGAGCCTGTGGTTGGGCAGTCATGCTGAGCGGTGCCAATATCAGGAGGCACGCAAACAACCATGTATTCTGTTTTGACTTCATATTCTATACCTTGATTTTATTTATGATTCTCTTCTTAATTCCTCTCCCGAGGGGGAGATTACTTCACGATCACCTCCATGGCCGCAGGCAGGTTACGGGTGAGTCCGTCTGGACCAATTGCCTTCACACCACGCACATAGAAGCGGCGGTTACGTGAGAGTTTGCGGAATGCTTCCTTTTGACGGGTTGAGAACTGGTTGCCATCAGAAGCGATGGGCACAGCATTACCCATGTTGTCGAAGAATACCGTCTCGAAACTAAGCACCTTGAACGGAATGTCAAGCAGACCATCGTCGATGGCAGCTCCCAGCGTGTTGAGGCTCATGAGGGAAGCTTTGGCCAGTCCACCGCCTTTGAAGCGGTCGGTGCCAACCTCTACGTATGGAGTCGGATCGGGCAGTTTGCGTACTTTGAACGTTACTTGCCCCATCTGTCTTACTTTTCCCTTGTCGTTAGCAGAGACGGTGAAGGTGACATCCTTGCCGATGGCGGCAGGCACGGCAATGTAGTGGCCGTCGCCTTTGGATGTCAATGTTCCGCCTGCCATACTCACGCTAACAGCATTTTGTGGTACGCCCGGCACGCTGACGCTCATGGGGTTCTGGAAACCGGCATAGAGCACATTCATCAAGTCGGCAGCCACCGTTGCCCCACTGGGTGCTGGAATAACGCTGTACTTCTGCAGGAATTCACGGCGCATGGTCTCACCGGCAGCATTGTGGGTGATAAGATAGCCGCTGAACGAATGCTCGCCCACGCCACCAGCAGTGAATGCATAATGCCCGTCGTGGGTGTTGATTTTCACGCCGTTGACATAGATTTCCGGTTGCATGGTGGTGTCAACCGCAGCCATGACAATGTTGGCAGAGAACTGTTCTCCTGGGTAGAGTGTGGTCTTCTCGGGAATAACGAAGGCATCGAGCTTGTTGACACGAATATCCTTCACATCGATGTTGTTGACCAGTGTATGCAATACCTCACCTTCGGCATAGCGAACGTCACTCTGCAGTTTGGAGAGCAGTGTCACGGCAGCTGCCACGGGCATGTTCTCAAACATATACTCCTGCCAGTTCTTTCCCAACGCATTGGCACTTTTGGGTACCTTTGTTGTGAGGTTGCTGGCAATGATTTCCTTCTGTTTCGGGTCGGTAATCATTTTCAGAATACGTTCCCGATAGCTGTTGATGGCATCGTAGAGCTGTTGTCCCTTGCCGGTGCCAGGAGCTAACATCACCTGAGTCGCAGCTTCGAGGTCGTCTTTCGCATTGATGTTTGACGGGTCACCGTCCTTGCCATCGGCTTCGTGAACGATGGCGAGCTTCAGTTCCTGTGCCATGTTATACAGTGAATCACTCATGTGCTTCACTGCTGTAGCCTTCTCGAACCATGCTTTCACCTTGCCAGGGTTTAGCTTCATCTGCATGTCGAAGTCTTCGTATATCGCCGCATTCTGCTTGGCTGAGTTTGCCGTAGAACGTCCCAGGCTTTCCTCCACGATGGTGAAACCGTTGAGCACCTCGGTTGAGACGTTCAGCGCCAGCATTGCCATGAGGACGACATACATCAGATTGATCATCTTCTGGCGTGGTGATACGGGTCTTTTCTTGATAGCCATTGTTTATTGTTTTATTGCACCGGGCATATTGACCGTCATTGCCTCAATCATGCGACTGTAAATGCGGTTGAGCTCGGCAATCTGCTCAGCGAGCTTACGGCTCTGTTCGTTGATTTCGTCAATGGTTCCCATTTGTGAGCTTGCGCTCTTCAGTTGCATCTCATAGACGCGGGTGATGCCAGTGATGGTACGGTTCAGATCCTCCATCTCCTCGCTGTCGCTGATGAGTCGTTTGTTCTGCTGTGAGAGCTGCGTAAGCGTTTCTGTGAGCTTTTGTAGCTCTTCCACATAGCTGGCTTGTGCATCGGCAAGCTCGGGCGTACTCTCCTGTTGCTGGGCAATAAAGGCTTCGCCTGTTCCACCAACAGCACCGCCGCCAACAATGCCACCACCGATGACTCCGCCGCCGACAACTCCACCACCGGCAAACGTGATGCCGCCTTCTGCAGGTGCTCCCTCGGCATTTCCGCCGCCAGAAGTTCCACCGCCGATGACAATGGTCCCGCCACCGCCAGCGATTTGATTTCCACCGCCGACAATCTGGGCTCTGCCCTCTGCCTCTTGAGTCCACTCGCCTTCCTCGTCCAAATGCGTCGGTAGCTCACGTCCGTCAGCCGTCTTGTCGAAGGGACGGTCAAAGGCAGAGATGAAGAACACAAACACCTCGGTGCCCATTCCTAAGAAAAGGAAGAAGTTGGCACCTGGCAGGTGGGTCAGTTTGAATAATGTACCCAAGATAACGACTGATGCACCCCAGCTATATGCGTAGTTGAGGAATGTCTGTCCCGGAACACTGTCCATCCACTTCTGGAGCCGATAGACAAAATTGAATTTACTGTATGCGGTCATTTTCTCTTACTCTTTTGAGGTTTCTGTTTTGCACTTGTTGAGTTGGCAAGGCTGCGTACACAGCGGAAGCCAATATAGGAACGGGGTTGGTTCTGGTATTCCCATGTGCGCCATGCACTGCGTATGTATGACTCGGGGTCTTTCCACGAACCTCCGCGTACACTCTTTTTCTTCAGTCGGTAGGGATCTTCCTTTGCGGCCTTATAGTCCAATTGCGGATTGAGGTCGTTCATGGCATCCACGCCCGCCTCGGTATAGATGGTGCTGGTCCACTCGGCCACATTTCCAGCCATATCAAAGAGTCCGTTGGAATTGGCTGAGTAAATGCCAGTCTTGCTGGTAATGAGGTTTCCGTCCTTGGTGTAGTTACCACGGTCTGGCTTGAAGTTGGCAAAGAAGCATCCGTCACCATTCTTCACGCTCTCATCTTCCCATGGGAACTCGTTCTGGTTTTTACCGCGGGCGGCATATTCCCATTCTGCCTCGGTTGGCAGGCGATAGCGTTGTACGTAGCGAGCCTCGCCGCCCAGTCCTTTCAGCAGATAGTCCGTGCGCCAGGCGCAGAAAGCATTGGCCTGTTCCCACGTCACACCCACCACGGGATAAGCATTGTAGGCAGGGTTGCTGAAGTAGTTGCGCAGATAGACCTCGTTGTCAGAGTTCTGGAAATCGTTCACCCAACAGGTGGTGTCGGGGTAGATGTTCACAATATAGGTGTTGAGGAAGTCCCACGGTCCTGTGAGCTCTCGGTTGATGGTTTGACGCACAATGCGACCCTCATCGTCTATATAGGCGGTGTCTTTCGAAATCATCACCACCTCGTTGGGATTGGCTACGATATCTGTATTCAGGTTGCGCTCTTCCGGACTCAGACGATAGCGACGCTGGGCGGCTGCCGTATAGTCGTAAATCTCGTAGCGATAGTTCATTTGCGAGTAGTCGAGCATTTTCTCACCTGTAACGGGATTGGTGACATAGAGACTCTCTATAGCGCGTTGCTCGTCCTCGTTGGGCTTGCGTGGCAATTGCTTTTTCCAGTTCAGATGCGGCTCTACAGGGTCACCATTCTTATCTTCGGTAATCATATAGGTCTCATCGCCACCGTATGAAGGATCGGCCAAACGAGTACGGAGAATGCTGTCACGTACCCAGTGGATAAACTGCTTATACTGGGAATTGGTGATTTCGGTCTCGTCCATCCAGAATCCGTCCACCGAGATATCCTTCACGGGTGTCTGCTTACCCCAAAGACTGTCTTGCTTGTCAATACCCATGCGCAACCAACCTCGGTTGACACGGACCATGCCATAGGGCGAAGGCTCGTTGAAGGCTCGTCCGCTGACGCCGACCACCTCGCCGCCGCGTCCCGACGATGAGGCAGACTTTGCACTGAAACAGCTGGCGAGTAACAACGTCGCGGCCATGGCAAATAGTGTTATGATACCTTTCTTCATCTTGTTATAATATTCTCACACTTTTATGTTTGTTTTTTCCTTTTTTACCCAGGTTGATATCGGTTTGATAGCCGATATAGAGTTCATGACTCCCGTTTCCAGCCTTTAGCTCCTTGGTGTAGTACTCATAGCTGTAGCCCACCACAGCGCCGTGAAAGCTTCCTCCGATGAGAAACGTCAGCGAGTTGTCATGGCTGTAGGAGAGCCCGCCGTACATCATCTTCTTGTCGTACACATAGACAAGACGCCCTGTGACATCTACACGATAGACCACCATGTCTGTACGCACGATGAAGGACGGCTTTATTGTTAGAAACGGATTTCGGAGCTTAATATTGTATCCACCTGTCAAATAATAGCTCGGGTCTATCTTCAATTCGTTCTTTTCACCCAACTCGATAAGTGGTGCATTGAGATGCTGTCCTGATACGCCCACATACCACGGACCATGTGAATAATAGAGTCCGCCGCTGATGTCGAATCCACTACCATCGACCGCTGATTTGCTAAATGCAGGGTCTTCGCCCTCTTCGAGTTCGAGTCCGCTGCCATCGAACTTCTCACTGAGGAATCCCAGCTGTGCGCCCATACTGAGCCTGCCGCCGAACAGCTTGAACTTATAGGCGTATTGCAGGGCGAGTCGCTGATGGGTGAAGAGGCCGAGCTTGTCGTTCAGCAATTGTACGCCTGCTCCGTGGTACGACTTCAAGAAATAGAAGGGAGCATCTGCAGCAGCATACATTGTACGAGGGTTGTTCTCGAAGCCAGCCAAGTCCATCGCATACGCAACGACGGCATTCACCTTCGTCTCCTTCCCCACGGCAGCTGGATTGAATGAAGGCTCCATGTCGAAGTAGTGAGCGAAGTAAACGTCGTATTGGGCACGCGCCTCTCCCAAGGCAACCAGTACCATCAGCGTTACTATAATCAGTTTGCGTTTAAACACGTGATGATAACGCTATTCTTGATGTTTTATTGTATTTCCGAGGAAAAATCACTCGTTTTACCTTGGTCCTGTGAGCCTTTATAAATAAGTATATGTCCATCGAAAGAGATTCCTTCAGCCGAGATAGAAACGCTGCGGCAAGTTCCGCTATTATAGAAATCGATGTGTGCCTTACCGTTTTCGTCGGTTAGCAATAGTTATTGTAGAATGAAAATCACGGACAAAATTACAAATAATTCCTTATACCTATATAAATAAAACATAAAAAAGCCATGGAAATGTTTTCAATCGATGGAAAATTCGTACATTTGCAGACGAATTATTCATTTTAAGTAAAAAGACAGGATATGAAAGTAGCAATTGTTGGCGCAAGTGGCGCCGTTGGACAAGAGTTTCTGCGTCTCCTCGCAGAGCGCAATTTCCCCATGGATGATTTGGTTCTTTTCGGCAGTGAGCGTAGTGCCGGAAGTAAATATACTTTTCAAGGTAAGGAGTATGAGGTCAAGTTGTTGCAACATAACGATGACTTCCGCGACATTGACATTGCCTTCGTCTCAGCTGGCGGCGGCACCTCGAAGGAGTTTGCCGAGACCATTACCAAGTACGGAGCTGTGATGATTGATAACTCAAGTGCTTTCCGCATGGACGAGGATGTACCTCTCGTTGTGCCCGAGTGCAACCCCGAGGATGCCCTGAACCGCCCACGTGGTATCATTGCCAACCCCAACTGCACCACCATCATGATGGTCGTGGTGCTCCAGCCTTTAGAGAAACTCAGTCATATCAAGCGTATTCGCGTTTCTTCTTATCAGAGTGCCAGTGGTGCTGGTGCCGCTGCCATGGCAGAACTGCAACAACAATACAGTGAGCTGTTAAATAACCAGCCAGTCACCGTGAAGAAGTTCCCCCATCAGCTGGCTTACAATGTGATCCCGCAAATAGATGTCTTCACCGACAACGGCTATACGAAAGAGGAAATGAAGATGTTCAACGAGACCCGCAAGATTATGCACACTGATGCCCGCTGCTCGGCAACCTGTGTGCGTGTGAGCTCTCTGCGCTCACACAGCGAGAGCGTATGGATTGAAACAGAGGAGCCTATCAGTATCGAGGCTGCTCGTGAGGCAATTGCCAATGCCCCTGGCTGTACGCTGAAGGATGACCCTGCGAACCTCGTCTATCCGATGCCTCTGGAAACGGCCGGGCTTGATGACATCTATGTAGGACGTATCCGCAAGGATCTTGCTGACGACTGCGGACTGACCCTTTGGCTATCGGGCGACCAGATTCGCAAGGGTGCCGCTCTCAATGCCGTACAGATTGCAGAGTATCTGATCAAGGTTGGTAACGTAAAATAAGTTTGTTTACCGAAAAAATGTAGCCGTTGGCTGATTTCTTTTGCAGGAAAGTAAGCAACGTGCTACATTTGCACCTATTAAACCAAAAGCCTAAATGAACGAGTTATTGCAACAATTTGCCCCCATCACGCTCGAGGAGATGAGCAGTGTCAAGCTGATGAACCGTACTGATACGAAGTTCGTCACCACCATTCCCATGCTCCGTAGGCTTCTTGAAATGGCTGCACCCCAGTATTATGCTCAGGAAGTGGCAGGCAAACGAATCGCCTCCTACGATACGACCTACTATGATACTACGGGGTATGATATGTATTACACCCATCAGGCAGGACATGCCAACCGTCAGAAGATTCGTTTCCGCACCTATGTGGACTCCAACCTGCAGTTCATGGAGGTGAAGACGAAGAACAACCACAAACGTACGAAGAAAAAACGCATGGTGGTGACGGACATGGATTTAAGCGATGACGAGAAGCAAGAATTTCTTGCGAAGCATCTGCGCTATGGAGTTGGCACACTCATACCCGCCATCCAGAACCAGTTCGACCGCATCACGCTGGTGAACAAAGGCAAGACAGAACGCTTGACCATCGACACCAACCTGCGGTTCCATAATCTTGTGACAGGAACTGACCGGTATATGGACAACCTCGTCATTGTGGAACTGAAGCGCGATGGCCTCTGCTATTCGCCAGTATTAGCGATGCTCAACCAGTTGCGTATCCATCCGCACGGCTTTAGTAAGTATTGCATGGGCTCGGCTCTGACCAACCACTACCTGAAGGTGAATCGTTTCAAACGAAAGCTCATCGAGGTAAGAAAAATTTTAGGGAGGGATTGAAGAATTCAAAAACAAGTAAGAGAAAACTAAAAACTATAATATTATGAGCGAATTATTTAATTTCACTTTGACAAAGGACTTCACAGAGATGATGGTACGCTTTGTGATTTGTATTGCATTCAACTGGTTCATCATCGACCGCCTGTACTACAGGAAGAGTCAGCGCCGTGACTTCTACTTCACGTTCCTGCTCACGAGCATCGCCATCTTCTTCCTGGTCTTCTTCATGATCTTCGGCCTTGACAAACTGGGTGGCAAGACCTCAATGGGTATTGGTATCGGTCTGTTTGGCATCTTCTCCATCATGCGTTATCGTACTGATGCGATGCCTGTGCGTGAGATGACCTATCTCTTTACCATCATCTCCCTCTCTGTGGTGAACGCTATTGCCAGTTCCGCTACGCTGCTGGAGATTATTCTCACGGATATCATTGTGACCTTTGCCATGTGGATCAGCGAGCGTTACCTGAAGATCCAACACACGAAGCTCATCCAGTATGACCGCATGGAGCTTATTGCACCCGAGCGTCGCGAAGAGCTGATTGCCGACTTGGAGAAGCGTCTTGGCGTGAAAATCTATTCCGTGGCTGTGGGCTCCATTGACATGTTGCGCGACATGGCAATCCTCAAGATAACCTACGACGATGCGGGAATGACCAGTTCCGACACGGTGGATGGTATGCTGAAGCTGCGTCGTGTAAATCTCACAGAGGTCAACTAATTCTAATCAAAACATTACACTCTACAAAGCATGAAAAAACTATTATTAGCAACCATCATGGTCCTTGCCTTGCCGCTGACCGTTTCTGCCCAAAGCGATGACTTCGGGCTTTGGTACAGCGTCGGTGCAGAAAAAAGCCTCAGTCGTAAGCTAAGTGTAGGAGCCGAAGTCGAGCTGCGCACGTTGGACGATGCCAAAAAGACCGACCGTTGGAGTGGCGGCGTCAGTGCGGACTACAAATTGACCAAGTGGCTGAAAGCCTCGGCTGGTTATACTTTCCTCTATGATAAAAAGGAGAAACGGACGTTTTCTTATTATGACGATGAGGATGATGAGGGCGAAGCTTGGGAAGGAAAAGTGAAGAAAATGAGAAGTGCCGACTACTGGGGGCCGCGCCATCGTTTTTGTGTTGACCTCACAGCCAGTCAGAGCTTCGGACGCTTCAAGTTCTCGCTGCGTGAGCGTTGGCAATACACTTACCGTCCTGAGAAAACTGTTACGCGCGATAAATATGAGTATGTCTATGAGCTGGATGGATCGCTCACCGACGGCTATCCCACCACTGAGCAGGATCAAAAGACATATAAGAAGAAGTATCAAAGTGTCATGCGTACTCGTTTCCAGGCCGAATACAACATTCCGAAATGCAAAATCGACCCCTACGCCAGCGTAGAGTTCTGCTCTTCAATGGATAATTACAAGATGCGTTATACATTTGGCTTTGAATGGAAGCTCTCCAAGCACCATGGGGTGAATGTGGCTTATCGTTATCAGGATATTCACAAGGATTCAAATGATGACTCCGATGATGAACCGAACATGCACATCGTGAGCATAGGATATAAGCTCAAATTCTGAAGAATGTCATCTTGTACGTTCTTTTTTGCAGATAAAAACAACCTGTTTGCTGAAAAAAGTTCGGCAGACAGGTTGTTTGATATACCTTTGCAGCAAAAATTACCAGAAAGGAAATAATCATGAAGAGATTTTCGGTTTTACTTGTGAGTCTGATTGCTGTCCTGACCATGGCCAAGGCACAGACCATGAACGTGAAAATGGGTGAGGTGACTTATGTCTTCTCTGCTGACCAGGCAGGAGATATGGTCTATAACGACGGTACGTCGGTCACCAT
Source organism: uncultured Prevotellaceae bacterium (assembly GCA_902800185.1). GTDB lineage: Bacteria > Bacteroidota > Bacteroidia > Bacteroidales > Bacteroidaceae > Prevotella. The sequence goes on along the minus strand of CADCDK010000015.1, from coordinate 8,020 downwards.
TCTTGGACGTACTTTCACCTTGGACGAAGGGGTGAGCATGGAGGTTACTGACGACGTAGTGGACGACAACACCATCAGCGTCAACTACAATGGAACATCGGCGCAGGTAACGGTGGCAGGCAATGTGGCCCGCTATCTTACGGTTCAAGCCAATGGTGCTCACGTCTCTATTGTACAGGGGGCAGACCTTCCCTATGAACTGACCTACATACTCGGCGGAACATCCTCCAACGGCTCGTTCTATATGGACGGTTCGCTGAAAGCAAGTATCGTGCTGAATGGTCTAACACTGACCAACCCCGACAGTGCTGCCGTGAACATTCGCAACGGCAAGCGAATTTCCGTAGAATTAGCAGACGGAACCACCAACACCCTCACCGATGGAGCGGGTGGTACACAGAAGGCCTGCTTTGCTGTGAAAGGACATACCGAGTTCAAGGGTGGTGGAACACTCAACATCACGGGTAAGACCGCCCATGCTTTCTGGGGCAAGGAGTATGTGGAGCTAAAGAAGTCTGTCGGTACCATCAAGGTGCTTGGTGCCGTAGGCGATGGCTTCAATGTGAACCAATACTTTGATATGAAGGGTGGTACTGTAACCATCACTGGTGTTGGTGATGACGGGATTCAAGTTTCTGCCAGTGATGATGAGACCGACGAGCAGAACGGACAAATGCTGCTCAAGGGAGGTACGCTGAACGTGACCGCTACGGCAACGGCTGCCAAGGCACTCAAGGCTGACACGCTCATCAACATGGCGGGCACGGTTGCCACATTGAAGGTGACGGGTGCATTGGCTGTTGAAACCGATGATGTCTCCTATGGTACGGCTGTAAGGGCTCTGAATTTCGTCATGGACGACGGTGAGCTGAACATTACCGCAACAGGTACCGCCTCACGTGGTATCTCAGCCGACAAAATCATCACCAACGGTGGAACCATCAACATCACCAATAGTGGAGCAGGGCAGACAGGTACCAACGACTCCTATACAGCTAAGGGCATGAAGGCCGATACCAATATCTCGCTCAATGCGGGAACCATCACCATCAATATGTCGGGAACTGGCGGCAAAGGCATCAAGAGCTCGGGTTCCTATACACAGGGACTCACCGACGGAACAGGCCCGACGCTCACGGTGAACACCACGGGTAGCTCGCTCGGCGGTTCTACTGGCGGCGGTGGCGGTTGGTGGTCGCGTGAGGCCCCAGCAGACTTTGATGAGATGCCTGAATTTGAAGATATGCCCCTACCTCCTCCTCCTTTGGAGGAACTTGCTGACACGATAGCAGGTATCCGCTTCCGTGGTCCTGGCGGAGGCCCTGGCGGTGGAGGTCCTGGTGGTGGAGGCCCCGGCGGTCCTGGACAGGAGAGCAGTGGATCCTCTGCTAAAGCTATCAAAGTACAGGGCACCGTTGTCATCTACGGTGGCGAGACCACCATCACCACGAAGACCGATGGTGCTGAAGGACTGGAGTCGAAGACCAGCATTGACATTCAAGGCGGCAAACATTATCTTGCCTGCTACGATGACTGCATGAACTCCAGCGGAAAGATATTCTTCAACGGCGGAGTGACCGTGTGCTACTCCAACGGCAACGATGCCGTTGACAGCAATGCCGGCACCGCAGGCGCCATCACAATTGGCAATGGAGTGGCCTTTGCCTATACCACAAGGGGAGCACCCGAAGAGGGCTTTGATTGCGACAATAACTCCTATATCCGCATCACGGGTACGGGAATCGGTATCTCGGCTGGCGGCGCACAAGGTGGAGGCTCTTCCAGTAGCACCATCAGCAACGCTCAACAGGGCTATGCCTTCCTGACCAGTACCATCAGCTATACGGCGAATCGCTACTACACGCTCTCTGATGCCAGTGGTAACAACCTCGTGACCTATAGCTTCCCGGCAAGCATCTCCAGCTCGCTCTCGCTCCTGACAGCTACGGGCATGGTCAAGAACAGTACCTATTATATTAAATATAGTACAACTGCACCTACCAATGCCAAGACTGCATTCCATGGACTTTACCTTGGCAGCACGGCAACAGGTACAAACAGCGTAACGAGCTTCACGGCAAAGTAAAGCCACGTTTTGACTGCAAATCGGTTATCAATAAACCCTCTTGTTTGCTCAAAGACTTTTTGAGAAGCAAGAGGGCTTATTGTTAATAAATACTTAATTCCAAGGTAAAACTTGGCAGTTTCAATCTTTATCGCTACCTTTGCAACCGTTTTGAAAGAAAGACAAAACACAGAGTCGGCATAGCTCAGCTGGTTAGAGTATCACCTTGACATGGTGGGGGTCCTTGGTTCGAATCCAAGTGTCGACACAAAAAAAGAATCCCGAAGATGCGACAGATGGTCACCTTTTCGGGATTCTTTTTGTTGTTTACTGAGTCCTATTCCTACTGCCTCATTGAATAACAACTTTACGCACGTTGTTCCCCTGACGGATGATGACGATGCCCTTCGAGGGACGGCTGATGCGCATGCCCGAGAGGCTGTAGTATTCCACAGGAGCCTGTTTGCTCTCGACAGTCAGCGTTGAGATGTTCTCTATGCCAGTAGCGGTGCGTGCGAACTCGTTCATGTCACCGCCTAATTGAGCAATGGCATCACGCACCTCCTGAATGGTAGTACCCTGACGATAGGTGAAGAAGTCTTCAGCCGTCTTCAGGGAAGCGAGCAGGGTGCTCCGCTGTGTCTCCGACGCATAGGCACTGCGTTCTGCCAACAGCGTATAGGCGTTATTGATGGAGTCCGCCAACTGACGGTAATAAACATCTATCGTACCCGTGTAAGCACGATAGCCCGTCGTTGTATTCTTGAGCAAGGCTACCGTAAACGGTTCCAAAGGCATGCCTGCCAGTCCTATCATATACTGCGGACGGTTGTTGGCGTCAACTCCCAGCCTGCAATAGCGTACATCGGTTAACTCCCATGCTACGGTGGAACCCATCAACAGGTCGTCGTAAACCGTTGCCACCGTATCGGTTGAAATGGTAACATTCTCGGCCACGAACTGGGCACGCTGAGCATAGTCGATAAGGTAGAGCACAGGGGTGAAGGCTTCTATGGTTTCCTCTACAGCCTCCAACGTGGCGGCTACTCCCTGCACGCCAACCACCTTGTTCACCTGCACGCCATAGGGCACAGGAGCTTCAAACGGAACGAGCACATCCCCCCACTGGCCCACTTTTGCGCGGTCGAGCACAAGGACGGCCTTGCGAGCGGTGAATTGCTCGGCAGGCTTGAACTCGGACGTGGTATGGATGACCAGACTGTCACAAACACCGTTTACGATGACGTTTTTACTGCCTTCGACGGGGTACGATGCGAGGAAGAGAGCATTGGGATTGGCTGCCACAGGCTGAGCTACAATATCCTCAACGGCTGTCATGTCATAGACGCAGACGGTGCTGTCGCCCATGTTCGCTTCAAAGAGCATCTTGTTCCACTTACCCGTAGCCACTGCGTTACGGCCATTGACAACCACACTGAAATCGGGCTGGCGTGTCGTGAAATAGACAACGCTGTCACCCGCAAAGGTCAGCGGATTCGTACGTACGTTGCCGATACGCACGCTCTTTTCAAGCTCCACCTTATAATAACAATTCGTATCCAGTCCCTTGATTGTCAGGATGACATCATTGGTCTCCCCTTGTTCAAAGAACGTGTTTGAATGGATGACGGAACTCTTTCTTGTCCAAGTTTTGTTATTTGGGTCATAGATATAGACTAATCCCGACAGTCGGGGCTGACAGAGTGTGGCTTCCTCAGAGTTGCTCACGCGTGCGGAAATCTCAATGGTGGTGTTGTTGACACGTGCAAAGTTCATACCGTCCAACTCCTCTACGGCAACGGGATCGACAACATTCAATTGCTCTACAGTGAGGTCGGCAACGGGAGTCTCTACAGTGAACGTATGTGTGGCAATGACGTTCTTGCTGGCATCGGTCACGAAGACATAAAGATTTCCTTCACTGGTAGGCATGTAGGTAAATTCCATTGTTGCCTTCTTACCAGACTGAATGCTGGTATTATCAGTTCCCTTGGCTGTAGCCGGCATCTGATCCTTCGTGTTGAAATAGATGCTAATCCCCGAATAGTCCAGCGTTCCGTTGTTCGATACAGTCACCCTAACCTTGTTGTCCATTCCGCGGTAGAGCACATGGTCCTCCAAGTCGGCCGAGAGGTTCTGTTTGCGCGGACGGAAGTTTAGACAGCCGCGCTGGTCGGACTTAAAGCCGTTCATGCCCGTCTCGTCATCAACAGTGTACCATCCGTCACCAGATCCTCCCCAACCGAAGTTGAAATGGAAAAGACCTGTAGAAGCCTGATAGCCGTCGAGTACGACGGCATGTCCTCCACTTGTAGGATGGGTACCACCATAGAGCATGGGACTACCTTTCCTCAAGCTGGCATAGATAATGGTCTCCCATCCCTGCTGGGAGTAGTTCCACTTACCCACATATTCATTGTTGAGCCAGAACTGGCTGCTCAGTGCATTGCCCGCCTCGTCGGGTTGACCGGCAGTCGAAGGACCATAGTTCAGGTATGAACTGGTACCCACGGCAAACATCAGCACGGCCACGGCATTATCCTGCGCAGCGGTTCCCCTGCCACTTGTACGCATCAGGCTGTATTCTACAGGCGTGCCGGCAGGTAACGACGTGGTGACAGGATAGTTGCCATAGTCCTCACCCCAGTTCTGCGTGTAGGTCGGCGTATCGTAGATAAGTGTATCGGGGTTGTCTTTACGGAAATAATAGACAATCTGTGAGGCTGCCGTTGCCACGCATCCCGTGACGGCACGGTTGCCGTCCTTTTCGGGACAAAGATTATTGTAAGGTGCACTCTGATGCCAGTGGGTTGTCAGCATATAGGGAATGTCCTCCCATTTGGCCTTGAAACCCTCAACACCCATGCGGGCAGTATTCAGTCGGGCACGTGCTCCCCTGCGCACGCCCTGCGGACGGTTGCTCTGCTGCAGCTTCTCAATCTTCTCTGACCATGCGTTGAGCATCTCCTGGAGCGGAGCAGGCACGTTGTTCTCATCGAAGTCACCAGCGTCGGTATAACCGATGATGGGGGCCACGGCATCGTCACCGCTGACAATCACAAAGCCCTTTCCTGCTCCCCGAGAGAAGATGTAGTAAGGTGCCAGCTCGTCGGTGTCGGACGTAGCGTCGTCAATCTTCACCAACTCCTGAGCCACGAGGCGTGCCTCCGAGCGGGTAATAGGATTGGCAAATGCCGCGAGTACCGCACACAATGCCAATAAAGAGAGTGTAAACTTCTTTGTCATATCGTTTGAATTATTGGTTGTTCTTGAGTAATAATATATGCCTTAAACCCTACAAAGGTATGAAGATTTTCTGAACTGACCAACTCTTCATCGCAAAAACATCACTTTTTGTCCCAGATGCCTGATGGCGAGTTCGCAAACACGGGATTCACTGACAAAAAGCGTCTATTGACTGATTGTTTTTGGAAATTCCTCCATCCTGCGCTATCTTTGCACTTGCTGATGGAGAAAGCAAACAAACTCCGTCCCCAGAAACAATAACCCGCAACGTTTTCCGTTTTAACAATATCCTATGGACAAAAACCTCAATAGTAAGAAAGAGAATCTCGTTCACCTGATTCTGTGGAGCATCACTTTCCTTGCTCCTATCCTAAGCCTGTATATCAGTACAAGCGCCAGCGACAGTCAGGAGACCTTCGAGTGGGACGAGATCTTCCACATTTGGGTTATCTACACCCCCTTCCTTGTTGCTTTCCTGATTCACAATTTCCTATTGGCTCCGCTACTCATCTATAGACGGAAGAAGGTACTCTACGTTGCCGCTACGCTTTGCACCGTGGCAGCATTCATGGTTGTGCAGTACATGAACCGTCCCGAGCAGGGACCTGCCGAGCGAGAAGGCGAACCGAGGCATGAGATGCGGTTAGGCGAGCGTCCACCCCTGCCGCCAGACTTCAAGGGAGAGTTACCACCCCGTCACCACAAACCGCCGACAATCATCGGGGAGCACGACATTGTACAGACCATTGTGCTGGTGCTGCTCTTGGGTATGAACCTCGGTGTCAAGATCTACTTCAAGTCCGACAGTGAGCACGAGCAGTTGAAACAGCTGGAACGGGAGAACCTCAGACAGCAGTTGGAGTATCTGAAGTACCAGATTAGTCCGCACTTCTTCATGAATACGCTGAACAACATCCATGCGCTGGTTGACATCGACCCGCAGAAAGCGCAAAACAGCATTGTTGTCTTATCAAAGATGATGCGCTACCTGCTTTATGAAAGCAACCAGGCGATGGTGCCCCTGTCCAAGGAGATAGATTTCATCAACAACTACGTTGCGCTCATGCGCATGCGTTACACGGAAAAGGTTCACATCAATGTGAACATCCCCGACCCTATTACGGATGTTCCACAGACAAGTGAGGTGCCACCCATGCTGTTCATCACATTCATTGAGAATGCCTTCAAGCATGGCGTTTCCTATCAGCAGGACTCTGACATCAATATCAAGATGACTGTGAAGGACGGACTGTACTTCTGCTGTACAAACACGAACTTCAACACTCCGAAGACTGAGCAGGGAGGCGTAGGACTCGTCAACGTGCGAAAAAGACTTGATCTCATCTACCACGATAGCTACCAACTACAGATTGACAATACGGAGACACACTACGAGGTCATACTCAGCGTGCCCCTCACTCCTCATTCCATATAACACTCTCCACATGATTAAAACATTAGCCATTGACGACGAGCCGCTCGCCTTACAGCAGCTGAGCGCATACATCAAGAAGATTCCCTTCTTGGAACTAACAGGCATGTGCCAAAGTGCCTTGGAAGCACAAGAGCTCATGAAGACAGAGAGCATCGATGCCATCTTCATCGACATCAACATGCCCGACCTGAGCGGGCTCGACTTCGTGCGCTCATTGGAATCGCCCCCCATCGTGGTCTTCACCACCGCCTATTCGGAATATGCCATCGACGGATATAAAGTCAATGCCGTTGACTATTTGCTGAAGCCGTTTAGTCTCGAAGATTTCCAACGTGCCTCCGAGAAGGTGAAACGACAGTACGACCTGCTACACACAGCCGCCATCTCACAAGTGGACGATGACGAGGCCCTGTTCTTCAAGACCGAACACCGTGTCGTGCGTGTTGACATCAATAAGATACGCTATATCGAGGGCATGAGCGAATACATCAAAATATACATGGAAGACCAGAAACCGCTCGTTGTCCTACTCGCCATGAAGAAGCTGGAAGAGCGGCTTCCCGCTTCATTCATGCGAATTCACCGCTCTTACATCATCCATCTGAAAAAGATTCTGGAGGTCAACAAGAACCGAGTCATCATGCAGCCCTGCAGCCTGAACGCCATCAATACCCAGGGTTCCCCCGACCAAGACTACATCCCCATAGGAGACCTCTACCGCGAATCCTTCTATCAGTACCTGAACAGCAAGTTCTTAGGAAAGTGAAGACATCACGTAATCATCCCATCCGCTGTTATATATCTATTTGCAGAACGGGATGTGACCTACGAGCCATCGACTATTACCAACATCCTCTCTTTCGTTGACCAGATGTCGTGTAGCGCAGAAACCTACACTTCTCTTGGTGGCTCCAATGGCTGTGCAGACCAGCTCACCAATTGGGACGGAACAAAGAAACTTGGCTTGGGGGCTATAACGAAGAAGAAAGGACAGTCTTATTAAAGCAATCAAAGCAGTGTGGTTGGAGCGATTTGCATCAAATTGCATCTGCAAATCGCTCTCAACTGTTAAAATGTAGCTAAAAAGCGAAGAATCTCTTGGTAAAATATCAGTATTCCAATTATTATGATTATCTTTGTAGTCAAAATCTGACAATTCTAAACAAGAATAGTGATTTTAGTGATAATAGCTAAAACCTGGGATATATTAATGAAACGGATTATTGATACATTTCTATGCAAAATATAGCAAATCGGCAAGAGGCAGAAATTAA
>CADCDK010000014.1 GCA_902800185.1 uncultured Prevotellaceae bacterium | reverse complement strand
GATTGAGAGCATCAAGGACGGTGTGATGAAGTGGAAGGCCCTGCGTATGCGTGAGGATGGCACCACCTATACCGCCACCTTCGAGATGACCAAGGTACAGTAATCACAAGACATCGTGCAGTGTGCCTTGCGATGCACAAAGCGCATCTTCCGCCAAGGCTGGATGAGGTCATTGACCGCATCAATCGCGAGAACGGCAGTGAGACCATCGTACTCGGCTCACAACAATATACGGCAAAGGACGGCAAAGGTAAGGCAGGTGTGTTCCGTGATAGCATCAAGCATGATTTCCGCAGTCCCAACTATACCACACGTTGGAGTGATATACCTGAGGCGGAATAAAAGTGACATGCGACAAAAGATAATTTGTGAATTGCGGGGCGAAGGCTGACGGTAAAATCTGTGGCGAAATAAAAAAGTCGGCAATAAATTTCACTATGTGGGAGAAAATGTGTAATTTATTGCCGACTTTTTTTCGCTTTTGGCCAAAAAGCATTATCTTTGTTGCTTGATATATCAATAATGTAAAAGCAATGAAACGTATTTTGTTTGCCTTAGTTACGCTGATGTTTCCAGTCTTGCTCATGGCGCAGACGGCAGGGGGGTATGTCAAGCGTCCCGTGAAGAAACCGACAACAACAACTCCTGAGAAGAAGCAACCCGTTGCCATGACAACGGAACAAAAACGCATTGTCCAACAAATTCTGGACAACATGGTCTATGTAGAAGGTGGCACCTTCACTATGGGAGCTGATATTGAGGGAAAACACAAAAGTTACAAGTTTTATGTAGAGCATTTTAAAGCCCATCAAGTGACGCTGTCCTCATACTCTATCGGGAAGTACGAAGTGACGCAAGAGGAGTGGAAGGCCATTATGGGCTCCAATCCCTCTCACTTCAAAGGTGGCAGTCACCCTGTTGAAAATGTGAGTTGGAACGACTGCCAGCGGTTTATCCGCAAGCTGAACCAGCTTTCGGGCAAGAAGTTCCGCTTGCCTACCGAGGCGGAGTGGGAGTATGCTGCGCGTGGCGGCAAACAGAGCAAGGGCTATGTGTTTGCGGGTAGTGACAATTATGTAGAGGTTGCTTGGTATATGCCAGAACGAGGAGAATTGGGGATAAAGAAATGGGATGAGAGCAATCCCGACTACGGCACTCATCCTGTAGGACAGAAGAAAGCCAATGAGCTGGGGCTTTATGATATGTCGGGTAATGTGTATGAATGGTGCTACGACTTGTGTAAATGGAGTTTGAATTTAGAATACACCGAACAACCACAGTCAAATCCTAAAGGTGAGACCTCTGGCGACCGGCGTGTGCAGCGTGGCGGCAGTTATGGCTCTCCTTACTACGATTGTCTCACAGTGCGTCGCAAGATTAACTATCCTGATAATGGCAATCAATATTATGGTTTCCGTTTGGTCATGTAGTCAGCCCTTTCCCTTTTAACAGCCGGCGCAGTCTTTCAAGGAGATGCTCGGCTTTTTTTGTGGGCTGTGGCTTCGGGGCGGAGGCTTGGCGTTCCAACAGGGCGGCATTGAATCTGGCGGAAGCTTCGTCGTTGGCATAGCCGTTGTCGTTGTCTTCGTTTTCGACACTCGCCACTTGGATGAGGTAGGCGGAGTGGTTGTCTTTGTTGTCCATGGTACGTGCAATGAGCATGTCGCGTTTCTCTGTGTTTGTCTTTTGTGTGCAGAGAATGCCGAGCAGTTCTTCGTCATCCATCTCTTCAAGCATCCCGTCAGAGCACAGGTAGAGGTAGTCGCCTGCGCGTAGGTCAGTCGTGTGGGCTATGCTGGCGTTGACTGGTCTTTCTGAGTCTGGCATGAGGGCGCGGGTGATGACGTTCTTCTTCGGGTGTGTTCTCATTTCCTCCATCGTGATTTCGCCGGAGAGGAACAGATCGTACACCAGCGAGTGGTCGCGTGTCTTGTAGAGCAACCGCCGCTCTTCAGGACGGATGTGGTAGATGCGGCTGTCACCGATGTGTGCCATGGTGCATCCTCCTCGGTGGAAGGCAATGAGCGTGAGCGTGGTGCCCATCTTCTTGACACCTGTACCCGTTTCGCTAATGGTGTCCAATTGGTCGAGAGCGTACATGACCGCCTGTTTCAGCGTGGAGTCTTGCAGCACTGTTCCTGCCTGATAGTGGCTGTCAATGTAGGAGGCGACGGCTTGGCACACCGTTGTGCTTGCCACTTCTCCTTTCTCATGCCCTCCCATGCCATCGCAGACGATGAACAATCTATTGTCTTCCGAAGCTTTCCCGAGGGCGGGGAAGATGCAGTCTTCCTGGTTTGAGCGGTTGCCCAGCTCGTGGATGGCAAGCGGTTGGTTTAGTTGTATTCTCATGTTTCCTGTACAAATCTGAACTCGGTGTCACCGATGGTGATGATGTCGCCGTGTGTGAGACAGATGCAGTCGGTGGGGTAGAGTGCTTCCCCTTCGACGAGTGTGGGTTTCTGGGCTGTCTTCTCCGGTTCTCGTATGTCGCGCAGTAGGGCCTTCATACGTCCGTTCTTCAAACGTACCACCTCTATCTCCACATGCAGCCGGCTCATGCTGCGGTCATCGGTCTCGATGGGCAGTGTGGCGGTTGTTGACTTGGTTGCTCTACCGAGGGTGTTCTTCCCCTCTTGCAAGGCATACTCCTGACTGCCCAGGAGCAGCTTGCCTGGGCATGTCATGTCTGCCGACAGCTTTGACATCTGTGTCTCGCCTGTGTCGAAGCGCAGCCGTATCTTGGCATTGCATTCGGGGTTAGGGCACTTGATGAGTAGCACCTCTTCGTTCTTGGGGTTCGTTACCTCCAGTATTCCCCCACAATTGGGGCATTTTACTCGTTTCTTCTCCATCTTCTTCCTTTCTCTTTACCATTTCATTACCGGCATTTCGTTGTCAAAGTTCCCCCACATCACGGGATGCTGCCTGCCCCGTGTCGTTGCCTGCACGCCCTGGCTGACGAATTCGAACAGTTCACGGGCGGTGATGGTCTTGTCCTTGTTGTTGTCGGCCCCGCCGCGCAAGCCGCGTTCCAAGTAGGCTGTGAAGAATCCGTTTTTCCAGCTTATCTGTTCGATTGAGGTCTCGTTGGTGCGAGAGGAGAGGAAGAACATGACCTGCTTGTCTTCGCGGGGCTTCTTGTGAGTGTTCTCTTTCCGTGCTTGGCCTGAGTAGCAGGCATCTGCAAACACCATTTTCGTCTTGGTGGGGCAGGCTGCCATGATTGTTGTCAGTGCATTGTATGGCAGCAGACCGTCATGACAGACGAAGGAACCAGGTGTACCATGACCGCTGAAAAAGAAGACGATGGCATCGTTGGAAGAGGCTTGGCTGTAGAGCGAGCGTAGTGTCTCCTTGACATTCTCGACAGTAGCCTGTTCGTTGGTAAGCAGCCTGGTCTCGGCATGCCCGTTCTTTTCGTACAGTTTCTTGATGGTGGTGGCATCGTTGGCAGATAGATTGAGGTCGCTCTTCGTGCCAGGATAGTCGGATATACCTACGCAGACAATGTAGTTTTTGGCTTGCAGGTTGTTGCCACAAGCCAAAAACAAGAGTGTGAGCAGATAGTGCAAGGCGGCTTGTCTCATGGCGGGTTAAACCGTTACGTCGGCATCGTTCACGTAATCGGGCATATCGTTGGCGATGTCATCCTGATTGTTGACAGCCAGTGTAGGATCGTAGCCGGCATGTTCGGCTTCGATGGCAGAGGCTTCGGCAAACTGCTCGATGGTGATTCCCGCTTCTGAGATGTCTGCTACTTCGCCGTCGTCAACCTCTCCGTTCTGGTTGATGTCGGTGATACTGGCGTCAAACACATGGTCGTCATCGACATCAACAAGCGCCACCTGTGTGTCTCCAATGGTCATTCGACCGATGTTGATAGCGTTTCCCTCGCCGTCATCTACGTGCTCCACGCCCAGATAGTGAACTTCAGGTGTGTTCTGGACTTCGTGGTTGTCGGCAGCTTGATGGTTGTCGGATTGGTTGTTGTCGGTCTGTTGATTGTCAGCGGACTGGTTGTTGTTGTCGGCAGCCTGATGATTTCCGGCTTGGTGGTTCTCAGTCGCTTGCTGGTGAGCTTGGTCTTCGTGCGCATGCTCCTCGTGTGCTTGCGTGGCAGTGTGATCCGTTGTGTCGTGGTGTGCGTGGCTTGCCGTGGCTGCCACCTCTGGCTGCACTTGGTGTGCGAATTCATTTTTCTGCTGTGCGCTCATGTTGTCCCACTCTTCTTTGTAATAGGTGTTGTAGAGCTGTCCGTGCCACTCGAATACACCACCAGCGCCGACCTCGGCACGTGCAGCCGCGAAGGCTTGCCCGAAAGAGAGGCTCTGATCGACCTCTGCCACTTGTACTCCATTGGCCCCTGTGTGATGGGCGGTGCCGTCGGTGTTGTTGGTATCGGTCTCATCAACGGGTTGTTCTTCCTCGTTCTTGGCATAGGCTTCCGCTGCCAGCGTACCGCCTGCACCCATGACAATACCGCTTATTCCGCCGATGACCACTTGCTGCCATCCTTGGCTTTTGTTTTCACTGTCCTGAGGACTTTTCTTGTTTTTCGTTTCCATATTGTTTAATGTTGGGTTATTTCTTCCATTTCGCTCCGCAGTGGGGGCATCCTTTCGACTGTCGTAGCATGTCGTAGTCCTGTAGGGTGAGCAAGCTGCCGCATGCGGGGCACTTGTACTGTCGCTTCGCTTCCTCGGCGAGCTGGTTCTGCTGCATGGGCAGCTTCGACGAGGCACGGTAGGCCATGAAGAAGAAGCCCAACGAGATGACGGCAGCCGCAATGTACAGTGCCATGAAGACGGGGTTGTCCCTACCGGTGAAGGCTCCAAGCACCATAGCGAACATAGTGATGAGTCCCGTGGCTGAGCGCAGGGTGTTGAAGCGCCGCTCCTTAATTTGCATCTGCAGGCGCCCCTCCTGATAGTTTTTCCATACCTGTTCCAACGGACTGATGTCTGCCATCTTGGGGATGAATGGTTCAATGATGTCCCACGGCAGGCGGAAGCGGTTGGTTCCCAGCACGATGAGGTCGCCCTGCTTGATGCGCTTCTGCTCAATGCCCACGCCGTTGACCGAGGTGTCGTTCTCGATGTTCAGGTTGCGCAGCGTCAGCTCGCCGTCGTCGCCAATGGTTAGACTGGCATGCTCCAAACTCACGCTCTTGGGCACTTCGCCCAGCTGCTTGAATGTCTGGCACTTGCCGTCAACACTTATTCTCAATAAGTTGGTCTGGTGGTCTCTTCCGAATGTGATGGTCTTCATGCAGGTTTGATTGGATAAATGCAAGGGCAAAGATACAAAGTTTCTTTTTATTACACAAATTATTTGTCGTTAAATGTACACTGTAGTTTAACGCTTTGGTGGATAGCGCTATTTTGAATTTCGAAGGGTTTCTTCTTGCTTTTTTTGCTGTTTCGGATTATATTATTATCTTTGCATTTTGAATTATAAGAAGAAAAATATAACAAAGAAAACGAAATGAGTTCTGAAAGAAACAGCAGTGGATTGCTACCTGTTGGGACAACCTTGCAGATGGGTAAGTACCGTGTTGACCAGCAACTTGCTTCGGGTGGCTTTGGCAATACATACGTTGTCACGAATACGCAGTTTGAGGAGCGCCTTGCTATGAAGGAGTTCTTCATGAAGGGTATCAACGAGCGCGACGAAAACACGACCACCGTTAGTGTGAGCAACCGCGATAACCACCCGCAGTTTGAACAGCAACGCGAGAAATTCAAAAAAGAAGCGCGCCGTCTGCGCAAGCTGAACAATCCGCACATCGTCCGTGTACACGACCTCTTCGACGAGAACAACACCACTTATTACGTCATGGACTTCGTCGATGGTGAGTCGCTCTCCAACCGTATGAAACGCACGAAGACACCTCTTTCCGAGGTGGAGATGGAACGGATTGTGCGGCAGGTGCTCAACGCGCTTGAAGAGGTTCATGAGCAGGGCATTTGGCATCTCGACCTGAAGCCTGGCAACATCATGATTGACCATAAGGGCAACGCTGTGGTCATAGATTTCGGGGCCAGCAAGCAGATGGATGCTGGCGAGGGCTTCACCACCACCACGTCGATGTGCTACACGCCTGGCTATGCCCCTACCGAGCAGATTGACCAAAAACTTGAGCGTATAGGTCCGTGGACCGACCTCTATGCTCTTGGAGCCACCATCTACAACCAGCTGACGGGCAACAAACCTCCCACGGTTTCGGAAATTCAGGATGGCGATGCTTTTGAATACCCGAAGCAGGTGAGTGCGAGGATGCGTCGCCTTGTGGAGTGGCTTATGACGGTCAACAGACAGCATCGTCCGCAGTCGGTCGGTGAGGTGTGCGATTTCCTCGACAGGCCCTTCAAGGAGCCTGTTGCCCCGACTATCGCCGACGAGGAAGAAGACGTGACAGTATTGGGTAGTAGCCCAGCATCCTCCAAGAAACCGAAAAATTCTGGAACCTTAGGGAAGGACCGGGCATTTGTCTCTCCCGCTTCCTCCGCGAAGAAGCGTCCCCTTTGGCTTGTTCCCGCTGTGGCCGCGGCAGTTGTTATCGTAGCTGTAGGTGGTTGGTTGCTGTTAGGCGGAACAGATTCCGAAAAGTCACAACTATCAACCAATGCTATTCAGCAGGCAGTAAGTACGGAGACGGATGGAGATAAACAGACAGAAGAGAAAACAACGATGGCTGAAAAGATGTACTTTGACTCAGCTTTGGGTGTATGCTCTTACACGGGACCCGTTGACGAGAACAAGAAACCCAACGGCGTGGGAAAAGCAGAGTTCACTGACGGACGCGTGTATACAGGTCCCTTCGTGCATGGTGTGATGGAGGGCAGCAACGCCACGTTCCGCTATGAGAACGGTGACCTTTTCATGGGTACGTTTAAGAAAAACGCATTCCTGAAAGGACGTTACACCATGAAGGATGATGGCAGCTATTTCGAGGGAACTTTCAAGGACGGACAGCCTGGCGAGGGCAAGTGGTTCGACAAGAACGGCAAGACCATGTAATAACCCCTTCCTGTATTTTTGTCAGCATCATTTTGAATAATCATTTAATAGGAATAGGATAAAATGAAGATGAAACAATTTTGTATAGGTATCTTCCTGTTGGGCATGGCGTTGCTGATGCCCACCCAGCTCCTTGCGCAAAAGGCGGGAGGACAAATCAAACGACCCACAAGTACAAACACAAAGCCCGCTGCACCTGCTAAGCCCACCGTCGCGCTGACTCCGCTTGAAAAGAAAGTTGTGGGTAAGCACCTGTTTGGCGAGTGGTGGCTCGTAATGGATGAGAGTGGACGCGGCTATTCCACACTGACCATTACCAAGCAGGCGGACGGACGGTTGCGCTGTAAGGGCACACAACGCTCGACAAAGCAAAACAAGAAAGACTATGTTGTCATGGATGGCTATATTGAAATCATCAACGAGAACAAGCTGGTCTTCGATGGCACTATCAAATGCAACTTTGACGAGGACAAGGGTTCTTACGGTGGAGAGAAAAAGGGTGACGAGATATTCACGGGACGTTTCTTCTTCCATTGTCACAGTGGCAGGACTTATTGGCGACAGTATGACGAGGACGAAGAAACCAAGAAACAGTATTCTCACTACGGCGGCTGCTACCTTGACATCTTTAAGAAAATCATGAGATAGTTTTTGCAGGGGGCATATATGATACTGAAGAAGCTGTCCATCATTAATTATAGGAATATCCGTGAGGCAACGATGGAGTTGTCGCCACGGCTGAATTGTCTGATTGGAAACAACGGGCAGGGAAAGACGAACTTCCTCGATGCCGTGTATTATCTGTCGTTCTGCCGTAGTGCGTTCAATCCCATTGACTCGCAGGTCATCATGCACGATCAGGATTTCTTCATGCTGGAAGGGGACTACTCCGTGGATGCCGCGGACTCCGCGGACTCCTTGAACATCTACTGCGGCATGAAGCGCGGAACCAAGAAGCACTTCAAACGCAATAAAAAGGAATACAAACGGCTCTCGGAGCACATCGGGCTGATTCCATTGGTCTCGGTCTCTCCCTCGGACACGTTGCTGATTGAAGGGGGAAGCGAAGAGCGCCGCCGCTTGATGGACGTGGTGATTGCGCAGTATGACAAGTCGTATATTGAGAGCCTTGCCTCCTATAACCGCGCGTTGCAACAGCGTAACGTCCTGTTGAAGCAGGAAGAGGAGCCCGACCCCCAGTTGCTTGATATCCTTGAGCTGGAAATGGGAAGGCATGGCGAAGCCGTGTATCATGCGCGCGCTGCCCTTATCGAGCAGCTGATCCCTTCTTTTCAGAGGATTTATCGTTTTATATCAGGTGGTCAGGCGGATGAGGAGGTGTCACTCCGCTATGTGTCGCACTGTCAGCGCGGTCCGCTCTACGACGTCATCCGCCGCGACCGGGTGAAAGACCGTGCCGTGGGCTATTCGCTGCATGGCATCCATCGGGATGACTTGGAGATGCAGCTTGGTGGCTATCAGATGAAACGTGAGGGAAGTCAGGGACAGAACAAGACTTTTGTCTTGGCCCTGAAGCTGGCACAGTTTGAGTTCCTGCGTCGTACGGTGAGCACCACGACACCGATTCTGCTGCTGGATGATATCTTCGACAAGCTCGATGCCAGTAGGGTGGAGCAGATCATCCGCCTGGTGTCTGGCGATGACTATGGACAGATTTTCATTACTGATACCAACCGCGACCACCTTGACCGCATCCTTCGGCATTCAGCTCTTGACTACCGTCTCTTTCGTGTGGAGCAGGGGGAGGTGGATCATGCATAATGGATCATGCATCATGTTTAAACGCAAAGTAAAGGGAATAGAGGAACTGCTCAATCAGGTGTTGCGCGAGGAGGGGTTGGAAACGCCCTTGCAGCAACGGCGACTCATCGATTCTTGGGAAACGGTGACGGGAAAAGTCGTGGCACGATACACGGGGGAGAAGTTCATCAAGAACCAGACGCTGTTCGTGAAAATTACAAACAGCGCTCTTCGTCAAGACCTCTCAATGATGCGCTCGCAATTGGTGAAGCGGCTCAATGAGCAGGTCGGTGCAATGATTGTTACTGATGTCAGGTTATATTAGAAAAAGAAAACCCCGCTATGGCGTTAACCAATCACGGGGCTGATGAAAGGAGGAGTGGTACCTCCAGGAATCGAACCGGGGACAC
Source organism: uncultured Prevotellaceae bacterium (assembly GCA_902800185.1). Taxonomy (GTDB): domain Bacteria; phylum Bacteroidota; class Bacteroidia; order Bacteroidales; family Bacteroidaceae; genus Prevotella. The sequence continues at coordinate 48,896 of CADCDK010000014.1, read as the reverse complement.
ACGGATTTTCAGTCCGATGCTCTACCAACTGAGCTAAGGCACCATTTCTTTCGTTTTCTTTGGCAATCCATCGATTGCGCTTGCAAAGGTACAACAAAAAAATAATCCACCAAAAAATTGGCGGATTATTTTTGCTTTTCATTTTAAAAATGTGTTCTTTTTGAGCAGAATGACGCATGTACTAAAGCGGATTCCATCCTTGTGCCTTGAGCTCAAATTCTTGTCCGTCTCGGGAAATGAGGCAAGTGCCAAGTTCTGCGCGGGTGATGTGCCCGATGAGTTTCACGCCTTCCAACTGTTCAATCTTTTCATGGTCGCCAATGGGAACAGTAAAGAGCAGTTCGTAATCTTCTCCTCCATTGAGCGCACATGTGGTCACATTCATATTCAGTTCCTCTGCCATGACAGCCGTTTGGTAGTCGATAGGGAGGTTCTTCTCATAGATACGACATCCTGTATTGCTTTGTTTGCAGATGTGGAGTAGCTCACTGGAAAGACCATCGCTAATATCTATCATGGAGGTAGGATGTATGCCTGCTTCCTGTAGTTTCTGTTTGATGTCACCTCGAGCTTCGGGCTGAAGCTGGCGTTGCAGCAGATACTCTTTGCCGGCAAAGTCGGGCTGGAAGTTGTTTAAAGTCGATAGCTGGGAGTTGAGAACGGCAACCTTCTTGTCATCTCCATCTTTTTTTGCTTGGGCAATTTTCTTCTGCAAGTCGTCCAGCTGCCCATAGAAGACTGCCTTTTCACGTTCCAACAGTTGTAGTCCCATGTAGGCTGCACCTAAGTCGCCTGTGACACAAATGAGGTCGGTATCCTTGGCTCCGTTTCGATATACAATCTCCTCTTTTGGTGCATCGCCGATGCAGGTGATAGAGATAGCTAACCCTGTGTAGGAAGATGTTGTGTCGCCTCCTACAATGTCAACGTTCCATTTGTTGCAGGCTGCTCTCAGACCTTCATAGAAACTTTCCATGTCTTCCACGGAGAACCGTTTGCTTAGGGCGATGCTGACAACCATTTGGCGCGGTGTCCCGTTCATGGCGAAGATGTCACTGATATTCACCATTGCCGACTTATACCCAAGGTGTTTCAGGGTGATGTAGGTGAGGTCGAAGTGGACTCCCTCCATCAACATATCGGAAGTGACAAGCACTTCGGTTTCTGGATATGAGAGCACGGCGCAGTCATCTCCTACGCCGTGCTTTGTCGATGGATTCTGTGGCTTAATGTCTTTTGTGAGATGTTCGATTAAACCAAATTCACCAAGTTTCGCTATTTCCATTTATTCTGCTCTTTTTATCATTTCGCGCATGAGTTCTGTCATGATGGGCTGTGCCTTGTCGGCAGCCTCTTGTACTTCCTCATGGCTTACTTCTACGGGGCTGTCGAAGCCGCCAAGGTCGGTGACAACGCTGATTCCGAAGGTCTTGATGCCACAGTGGTGGGCAACGATGACTTCTGGTACCGTTGACATGCCGACAGTATCACCGCCTAAAGCACGATACATCTTATACTCAGCGGGGGTCTCAAAGGTTGGTCCTTGCACTCCCACATAGACACCATAGACCAGACGGATTTTCTTTTCCTTGGCAATCTTGGTTGCCAGATTGATCAGGTTATGGTCGTAAGGCTCATGCATGTCGGGGAAACGCGGGCCCGTGGGGAAGTTCTTTCCACGAAGCGGATGCTCGGGGAAGAGGTTGATGTGGTCGGTAATCACCATCAGGTCTCCAATCTTAAAGGCGGGGTTCATGCCTCCTGCGGCATTACTTACGAAAAGGGTCTTGATGCCCAGCTCGTACATGACGCGAATGGGGAATGTAACCTCCTTCATGTCATAGCCTTCATAGTAATGGAAACGTCCTTGCATGGCCATGATGTCTTTTCCTCCGAGCTTGCCGAAGATCAGTTTTCCACTGTGTCCCTCAACTGTAGAGATTGGAAAGTTGGGTATCTCTGCATAAGGGAACTCGTATGTGTCTTGTATCTCAGAAGCTAATTCTCCGAGACCGCTCCCCAGGATGATTGCTGTCTTGGGGGTTGTTGTCATCCTTTCTTTTAACCAGGATGCTGTTTCTTGAATTTTTTTGTACATAGCTTAGAATTTTAGTATTAAACGTTTCTTCTTGTCTGTGCATGAATTTGATGTGGATAGGCAACATGTAGATGGCCTCTTTCACTTCGTCAGAGAATCCTGTTACAGCCTTTAGTCTCCCTGCGTCCTTTTCCGTTGTAATAATCAGTTTTGGTTCAGGTAATTCTTTGAATGTCGTATTGATTCGCTCAATGTCCTTGTTCGAGAAATAATGATGATCAGGGAAAGTTAGTGTGGTAAGGTGATGGGTCAACGGCGTCAGGTCAACAATCATTTGTTGTGGCGAAGCGATGCCAGTAACCATGAGCACGTTCTCAGTTTTCTGTATGCTACTGAGCGGTCTCTCTTTTCCTTGGCCGAAGACAGGTTGAAGACTTCCGTATTCGAGCGTTGTGAAGAAAAGATCCTGATAGGGATAGAGGTCGAGTGCTTTTGTGAGTACCCTGAACTCCATCGGTTTCAAGTCTTTTGGACACTTCGTGATGATGACCATGTCGGCACGCGACTTCCCGCTGACAGGCTCACGTAGCCGACCTACGGGTAATATTTTATCATAGATGATAAGTCTGTGGTAATCAACGAGTAATATATTGATGCCAGGCTTGACATAACGATGCTGATAGGCATCGTCAAGTAGAATGACATCCACGTCTTTTGTTTCGCTGTCAGTGGTCAGTCGTGTAATGCCACGGCATCTGTTTTTGTCAACGGCAACATAGATGTTTGGAAACTTTTGTTGCATCTGGAACGGTTCGTCGCCAATGTCTGTTAAAGTGGAAGTCTTGTTTGCCAACTGATAGCCTTTGCTCTTGCGCTTGTATCCTCTTGACAGTACCGCCACCTTAATTTTATCTTGTAACAACCGAATCAAGTATTCCACATGAGGGGTCTTTCCAGATCCTCCAACGGTGATGTTCCCCACGGAGATGACAGGAATGCCAAACGATTGGCTCTTGAGTAAACCCATCTCAAAAAGCTCGTTTCTCAGCATCACTCCTAGTCCGTAAATCCAACTAAAAGGTTGCAGCCATTCGTTTGTTTTGATGAAATCTCCTTCTGTTCTCATCTCTCAACTCTCATCTCTCATCTCTCATCTCTCAACTCTCATCTCTCAACTCTCATCTCTCAACTCTCATCTCTCATCTCACATTCATCCAGAACGGCATTCTTGCCTGAATAGCCGACTGCTGATTAATAGTCTTGATGAGTATGAAAGGTTCGTAATACTCACCCAATGTTGCGCGCATGCGCTCGTCAAGATAAGTATCACTTTGTTTCTCTGCTTTCTCCAGGAGTTGCTCCACAAAGTCACGCTGTGCGGGATAGTTCTGGGTGTGGTATTCGTCGAGCTTTGCCAACTTGGCAGCCTTGGCAATGGCCACGTCGAGTCCGCCCAGTTGGTCCACCAGCTTCAGCTTGATGGCATCTTGTCCCAGGAACACGTGTCCTTGTGCAATCTCTTCCACCTGTTCAACCGTGAGCTTACGACCATCGGCAACACGCTTGCGGAACAGGGTGTATCCACGATTGATGTGTTTTTGCAGGAAAGCTATCTCTTCTGCGTTCATAGGACGTGCAATTGTTCCAAAGGTTGAGTGCTTGTTGGTCTTCACTTCGTCGAACTTCACACCCAGCTTCTGTGTGACTAACTGGCTGAAGTCGGGAATCATGCCATAGATACCAATGCTACCTGTGAGGGTAGTGGGTTCGGCAACAATCCAGTTGGCGTTACAGCTCATATAGTAACCGCCCGAAGCAGCATAGCCGCCCATGGAGACGACAACGGGCTTCTTGGCTTTCAGCAGGGTAATCTGGCGCCACAGCTGTTCAGAGGCAAAGGCGCTGCCACCAGGAGAGTTCACGCGGATAACCACGGCTTTCACATCGTCGTCGTCCATCAGTTTCTCTAAATCCTTACAGGTCTTGCCCGACACAATCTGATGCCCACCGCCTGACATGAGTCCAGTATCTTCACTGTCCACAATATCTCCGTAAGCATAATAGACGGCAATCTCCTTGCCATCCAGCTCCTCTTTGACGTTCTGCATGTCGGCAATGCTCACCTGATTGATATCCTTGTCTTCTTCCAGTTTCATGAGCTTCTTCACCTCAGCTTTGATCTGGTCGTGGTAGAGCAGACCATCCACCATCTTCATCTTGATGAGATCCTGTTGGTTGGCGAAGGTGATGAGACTGTCGGCATAAGCGTTCAGCTGGGCGACACTAACTTTGCGGCTCTCGGAAACAGCCTGACAGATGTTATTCCACAATCCGTTGATGTAAACCTCTGTCTGATGGCGGTTGAAGTCGCTCATCTTCTCCTCGGTGAACATCTCTGTAGCACTCTTGTACTTACCCACCTTCACGACCTGGAACTTCACGCCGAATTTGTTGAGCAAGTCCTTCACGAACATGGGCTGTGCACCGATGCCGTGCCAGTCAATTTCGCCTTGCGGGTTCAAGTACACCTTATCCGCTGCGGATGACAGATAGTAAGTGCCTTGTGTATAAATATCACCATAGGCAATAATCCACTTGCCGCTCTTCTTGAAGTCGAGCAATGCGTCACGCAGCTCTTGAATCTGTGCAAAATCGGCAGAGAACATGCCAGCCTCTATGTAGATACCCTTGACATGCTCGTTGTCCTTTGCCTTCTGGATGGCTGCCAATGTCTCTTGCAGTCCCATTGTATTGGCAATGCTTCCGCTGTACTGTGCGAAAATATTATCTTCCGCCTGCTCCTCCATGGTGCCAGAGAGATTCAGTACAAGTACGGAGTTCTCATCCACGTCTTGGGTAGCTTCGCCTGATGCAATCATTCCGACGAGGCTCATCATTCCCAGTATTCCTGCCACGATGGTAAAGACGATGATACCAACGACGGTGGCAAACACGTATTTCAGAAAGTCTTTCATATCTTATATATTTTATTGTTTTACTTTTCTCATTAGTCCCTGCGGAAGATGTCGCGTGTATAGACCTTCTCTGCCACATCGTCAAGAGATGTGTCATAGCGGTTGGCGATAATGGCATGCGACATTTCCTTGAATAATTTCAGGTCGTTCACAATCTTGGAACCGAAGAAAGTTGTTCCGTCCTCCAGTGTAGGTTCATAGATGATGACCTCTGCGCCCTTTGCCTTGATGCGCTTCATGATACCCTGGATGGCCGACTGGCGGAAGTTGTCGGAATTGCTCTTCATGGTCAGTCGATAGACACCAATGACACAGGACTTCTCCTTGCTTGCATCGAAACTGCTGTTCTCGTTGTAGTAACCAGCCTTGCGGAGCACGGAATCAGCAATATAGTCCTTGCGGGTTCGGTTGCTCTGGACGATGGCGGTCATCATGTCCTGTGGTACGTCCTGATAGTTGGCGAGCAACTGCTTGGTATCCTTTGGCAGACAGTAACCTCCATAGCCGAATGAAGGATTGTTGTAATGGGTTCCGATGCGTGGATCCAGTCCCACACCATTGATGATGGCTGCAGTGTCAAGTCCTTTCACCTCGGCATAGGTGTCAAGCTCGTTGAAGTAGCTCACACGCAATGCCAGATAGGTGTTGGCGAACAGCTTCACAGCCTCGGCTTCCTTCATGCCCATGAAGAGGGTGTCAATGTCCTTCTTGATGGCTCCTTCCTGGAGCAGGGCTGCGAAGGTACGGGCATGCTCCTCGGCTTTGGGGTTGCTGATGGCGGTGATGGCGGCGTTCTCCTCAGTGAAAGTCTTTTCGTCGATATCGATAATTTTGGGATAGCCCACGATGATGCGCGACGGATAGAGGTTGTCATAGAGAGCCTTACTTTCGCGCAGGAACTCTGGCGAGAAAAGCAGATTGAACTTCTTTCCTTTTAGCTCGGGCTTATAGAGGAATTGCAGGGCATATTTCACATACAGCGAGCGGGTGTAGCCCACAGGGATGGTGGACTTGATAACCATCACAGCATCGGGGTTGACTGACAGCACGAGGTCGATGACCTCTTCTACGTGGCTCGTGTCGAAGTAGTTCTTCACGGGATCGTAGTTGGTTGGGGCAGCAATCACCACGAAGTCCGCATCCTTGTAGGCGGCCGCTCCGTCAAGCGTAGCAGTGAGGTTCAACTCTTTCTCGGCAAAGTATTTCTCAATATATTCGTCTTGAATGGGCGATTTACGCTTATTGATGAGGTCCACTTTCTCGGGAATCACGTCCACTGCGGTTACTTGGTGATGCTGGCTGAGCAGAGTGGCAATACTCATACCCACGTAGCCTGTTCCGGCCACGGCAATTTTGATGTCCTGTTTCATATTGTTTATTTTAGTTGTATATTTTTGGGCAAAGTTACACTTTTCCCTTGAAACAGACAAATTTTAACTGTTTATATTTTGCGTGATTTTGTTAGGATAAAGTAAAAATATTTCCCCGTAAAGTTAGGACTTTGCTTTTGGGAAGGGTTGGGATGTCATTTAAAAATCTCAGAATCCTCATAAATTAGGATTGTGGGAAATGGGAAAAGGGTGTACCTTTGCACGCAAAAAGAAACAATGACAGACATGAACAGAAAAAGTTTTTGGATGACAGCGTTGCTGTCGTTTTTTGCGCTCACCTCGTGGGCGGTGAATGAGAATGAAAGTGTTGAGGCGGATACCTCGCGCGTATATGATATAGAAGAGGTTGTTGTGGTATCGCAGCCGAAAGAGTTCTTTAGATTGCGTCAGCAGCCCGTTTCCTCCTCTTCTTATTCCGGGCTTCAGCTGAGTGGGTTGCATGTGCAGGACTTGCGTGAGCTTTCCGACTTTGTGCCTTCGTTTACCATGCCCAACTATGGTAGCCGCTACACGTCTTCCATGTATATTCGTGGTATTGGGTCGCGCGTCAACTCGCCTGCCGTTGGCATCTATGTCGATGGTATGCCACTACAGAGCAAGTCATCATTCAATTTCCACGTCTATGACATTGACCGTATCGATGTCCTGCGTGGTGCGCAGGGTACGCTCTATGGCATGAATACCGAGGGCGGACTGGTTCGTCTCTACACGAAGAATCCCATGAACTACCAGGGTACTGACGTGACACTCTCGGCTGGAACACATTGGACCCGTCGCGCGGAGGTAAGTCATTATAATAAACTAAGTGATCGGCTGGCTTTCTCATTAGCAGGCTTTTACAATGGACAGAAGGGATTCTTCCGCAATCAGGCCACGGGCGAGCGTGCAGATGCCTTCAACGAGAGTGGTGGAAGACTTCGCCTTGTATGGCAGCCCACGTCGAGACTCAATTTCGACTATGTTGCTGATTATCAGTACGTGCGTCAGAACGGTTTTCCTTACGGGCTGCTCACCTCGCTCACAAGTACCGCATCTGAGCCCAGCACCAACCATCAGGGCAGCTACCGTCGTAACATGCTAAACACAGGACTAAATTTCACATATCATGGCAACGGGTTCGACCTGAATTCGATTACCACCTATCAGTATCTGCGTGACTATATGCTGATGGACATCGACTATCTGCCCCTGGACTTCCTGCACATGGAACAGCGCCAGAAGCAGAACTCGCTGGCACAGGAGCTTACGCTAAAAAGTAGCAACGACAGCCACTGGCACTGGACATTCGGCGCCTTCTTCTCCTATCAGAACCTGACGACCAACGCCCCTGTCTTCTTCGACCCAGCGATGAACACCATGCTTTCGAAGAATATTACCGACTATGCCTACTATGGAATGTATAATTCTATGGTTGCCCGCATGGTGGGGCAGGGCATGTCCCAAGAGGCTGCAGAGCGTCAGGTTACATCTGTAATTGAGCGTGCAGGTGGTTGTAATATCGATATGCAGGTTGAGACGATTCCCGGTTTCTTCAAGACACCGCAGACCAATCTTGGACTTTTCCACGAGTCCAACATTGACCTGACAGACAGGTTGACAGCCACGCTCGGTCTGCGTTATGACTTCAGTCGTACCGACATCGACTATCGCACCAGTGCAAGGACAACGCTTAGCGAGGATGTGATGGGCACTCATGTTGACGCGGCAATCTCTTCCTTGCTTGAGCGCAAGGAACATAGTATCTTCAATCAGTTGCTTCCCAAGGTTGGACTACGCCTGCGCATTGATGACAATGGAAGTAATATCTATGCAACCGTCTCCAAGGGTTATCGTGCCGGCGGATTCAATATCCAGATGTTCAGCGACATTCTGCAGACCGAACTACAGACTTCTGCCCAGTCTGCGCGCGGAGAGATGGTAATTGAACATGATGCCATCGCTTACGACAACATTGCCAAGACTATTTCCTTTGACCCTGAAACGAGTTGGAATTACGAGTTTGGTACCCATCTAAACCTGTTTGAAAACAGGATACAGCTGGATTTAAGCGGCTACTACATGCGAGTGAGTAACCAGCAGCTCTCAGTCATGGCGGGTAACTATGGCTTCGGACGCATGATGGTGAATGCCGGCCGCAGCTACAGTTGTGGTATTGAGACCTCGTTGCGGGGCAGTGCGTTGGAGAACCGTCTCAGCTGGGCGGTGAACTATGCCTATACGCACGCCGTCTTCAAAGAATATGATGACAGTATAAAGGTGGATGGAAAGAATCAGTACATTAGTTATAAAGACAAGAAAGTGCCCTTTGTGCCTCAACAAACTGTTTCTGCAAGCATCGACTATCGCGTAGATTTCAACCATTCGACACTCCGTTCACTTACCTTTGGTATCAACGGCAGCGCACAGGGCAAGACCTGGTGGGACGAAGCCAACACCTATGCGCAGAAGTTCTATTTGACGACAGGTGCCCATGTCGATGCGGCTTTTCCCCATGTGGTGGTCAGTCTATGGGGACGTAACCTGACGAATACCAAGTACAACACCTTTGCCGTTCAGAGTTCTGCCACGGGTGAGCAGCTTACCTTTGCTCAGCGAGGCATGCCGTTGCAGTTGGGTGTTGACGTAAAATTGCACTTCTAATCGGTTGAATATGACAAAGAAAGCCGTCATCATTGGGGCCTCGTCGGGAATTGGGCTTGAAGTGGCTCGCTTGCTGCTTCTCAAAGGTTGGAAGGTGGGTGTGGCAGCACGTCGCACGGAGTCGCTGGAGCAGTTGCGCAATGAGTACCCAAACCAGGTTGTAACCATGCAGATTGATGTAACTGCTCCCAGCGCTGGCAGTCAGCTGTTGCAGTTGGCAGAGCGTGTGGGGGGCATGCACCTCTACTTCCATGCTGCTGGTGTGGGATGGCAGAATCCAGATCTTGAAGGGGAAAAGGAGATGACTACCGTTTACACCAACGTCGAAGGTTTTATGCGCATGGTTGGCGAGACTTTTCGCTACATGGCGACACATGACGGCGGACATATTGCTGTTATCTCCTCTATCGCTGGCACCAAGGGATTGGGTCCCGCTGCTTCGTATAGTGCGACGAAGGCTTTCCAGAATACCTATATTGAGGCGTTGGAACAGCTTGCTGCGACCCGTCGATTGCCGATCACGTTCACAGATATCCGTCCAGGCTTTGTTGACACGCCCATGTTGGAGGGCAGTGACTTCCCCATGAAGATGAACGTACAGTATGTGGCACGGAAGATAGTCCGTGCCATTGAGCGTCGTCGCCACGTTAGCGTCATTGATTGGCGCTATCGTCTGCTCGTTTTCTTCTGGAGGTTGGTTCCCCGTTTCTTGTGGCGCAGGCTACGCTTGATCAAGTGATTTTTGACAGCTTATACATTATTTTAAATATTATTTGTACCTTATTTAAAATATTATTTGTACCTTTGCATCGTCAAACAACAAATCTACTTGGTACAAATCATCATGCTAAACATATATAACCACATGTCTTGTGGTGCATTGAAGGTGAAGGCAGGTTTGGTCATCTGCCTGTTTTTGCTATTGTCTCTTCCAACAATGGCGGACGCGTTGGCTTCAGCAAAAACCTTTGAGGTGGATATGACGCAACCGCAGCCCCTCTTTTCTGAAGGTAGAGGCTATGGATTCGACCTTATAGACCTCTCAGGCGTGAGCGATGCCCAGTTGAAGAGCAAACAGCCACGTCCTTTCTATTTCTCTTTTGAGGTTCCCGACGGCAACTATCGTGTTACGTTGATGCTTGGCAGTAAGTATCGTGCGTCGGAAACCACCGTGCGTGCGGAGTCGCGTCGCCTGTTTTTTGAGAGCGTGAAAACCCGTAAGGGCGAGCTGAAGACCGTTACTTTCATTGTGAACAAACGTTCTCCCCGCATCAGCGACAAGGATAGAATCAAGATTAAAGACCGTGAAAAGGACTATGTGAACTGGGATAACCGACTCACGTTGGAGTTCAATGGTGTTGCTCCCGCTGTGAGCCGCATTCAGATAGAACCCGATACGGCTGCCACGACCCTTTATCTTTGTGGTAACAGTACTGTGGTTGATCAGGAATATGAGCCGTGGACATCGTGGGGACAGATGGTTACACGTTGGTTCAACGATCATGTCTGCATTGCCAATTATGCAGAGAGTGGACTCACCGCTACGACTTTCTTGGCACAGAATCGTTTCGACAAGATCCTAACGACCCTGCGCAAGGGTGACTATGTGTTTTGTGAGTTTGGACACAACGACCAGAAAGAACGTGCTCCTGGTTCTGGTGCTTATTACAACTTCGCCTTTGCCTTGAAGCGTCTTATCGATGGTGCGCGTTCAAAAGGTGCCACGGTAATCTTCATAACCCCCACCCAACGTCGTGCCTTCGACAAGGAAAACCGTCATATCATAGAGACCCATGGCGACTATCCCAGTGCCATGCGCGAGGTGGCACGCCGTGAGCAGGTGCCCGTCATCGAGCTTCATGACATGACTCGCACATTCTTTGAGACCCTGGGCTTTGAGGACAGTAAACATGCTTTGGTACACTATCCTGCCGGGACCTTCCCTGGACAGGTAAATGAGTTTGCCGATAACACTCATTTTAATCCTTATGGAGCCTATGAGGTGGCGAAGATGGTTGTCATGGGTATGAAGTCCCTTGCGTTGCCAGTTATTGATTATCTGCGTTCTGACTGGCAAGATTACGACCCTGCTCATCCTGATGACTTCAATGCCTTTTACTGGCCAAACTCTCTCCTGTATGAGTTGAGAAAGCCCGACGGCAATTAATATGAAAAGATAACAAATAAACAATAAAACGCCCAAATTAAAATGAAAAAAATCTTATTATCTGCCGTGCTTCTTGTGGCTGTTGTGCTGACAGCAGGGGCACAACGCAAGACAGACAAGCTTGACCGCGGACTGATTGCCATTCCTAATGGCTCGGGCAACTTTGTGAGTTGGAAAATTCTCGGTGAAGAGTATTACGACACCGAGTTCAACCTCTATCGAAACGGTGTGAAGGTGAACAACACACCGCTCAAAGTTTCAAACTACCAAGACAATGGCGGCAATGCCAGCAGTCGCTACCAAGTGGCACCCGTGGTGCGCGGTGTGGAAAAGGAGAAGTCGGCTGAGGTGGTGCGCTGGGCCAACCAATATTTCGATGTGCCCGTGGCACCGGTGGTTGACCGCAACGGCAACAACGTTACCGGTGATTACAACATCAACGACATCTCGTTAGGCGATGTGAACGGCGACGGCATCATGGAGTTCATTGTGAAGCGCAACTACAGCGGCGATGTTCGCAGCGGTGCCAACACCACCAAGTTCCACCACCTGGAATGCTACACCCTTGCCGGACAGCGCCTGTGGTGGATTGACTGCGGCCCCAACCTGATGGCCGGAGCCGACGAGCAGTGGGACATTGTGTCCTTCGACTGGGACCAGAACGGTAAGGCAGAGTGTATTATGCGCGGTGCCGACAACATGATTATTCACATGGCCAACGGCAATGTGCTCAAGATTGGCAACATGAGCTATGTGGCTCCTCGCGACGAATACACCCATCAGGGGGCCGAATATCTGCTCTACCTCGATGGAGAAACCGGTGCACCCTACGCCTGGGACGGAACGGGCGACACGTTCACACCCATGGCCTATCCGCTGCCCCGATTCGAAGCAGGCGAGGCTGCCAATCCCCTGAACGCTACAGCTGAAGAATATGAACGGGCATGGGGAAAGGCCGACACCGGACACCGCTCGAGCAAGCACTATTTCGGTGCTCCTTTCTTAGACGGGCGCAAGGCCAGCATCTTCCTGGGTCGTGGCTGCTACACCCGTCACAAGATGTGTGCATTAGATGTAGACCCCGCCACCCATGCCCTCACCCAACGCTGGCGCTGGGACTGCAACGGCGGATGGAACGACCCCTGGTTTGGCAACGGATTCCATAACTATCAGATTGCCGATGTTGACTGGGACGGACGCGACGAGATTGTGTTCGGTTCGATGATTATCGATGATAACGGCAAGGGACTCTGCACCACCGGACTGGGTCACGGCGACGCACAGCACTGCAGCGACCTGGATCCCTTCCGCCACGGGCAGGAGCAGTTTACCTGTAATGAAGATGAACCCGCGTGTACCTATTATAATGCTACCACCGGACAAATCTACTACCGCCTGGCTTCAACCAGCGACGATGGTCGTGCCCTGTGCGGCAACTTTACCAACGAATTTCCTGGATGCCTTGGCCGAACCACACAGAGCGGACTCGTTTCTACCGTGGCCGACAAGGTGGTGCAGGGCGGACCTGCCACCGGCGGCACCAACGACGCACTCTTCTGGAGCCACCTGAACCAACGCATCTATTGGGACGGCGACCTGCTCGACGAGGTGATGGACAGTCCGGGCAGCGAGGCACGCGACGGGGCCATCTACAAACCCGCCGGTGGCCGACTGCTCACCACTGTTGACTGCAATACCAACAACTCTTCGAAAAACAATCCCTGTGCCATTGCCGACCTCTTTGGCGACTGGCGCGAGGAACTGGTGATGCGTGCGGCCGGCAACACCTGCATCCGCATCTGGACTACACCCATTCCCACCCAATACAGTCTGTATACACTCTGGCACGACCACCAATATCGCAATGCCATGGTGTGGCAGTCGGTGGGCTACAACCAGCCCCCTCACAAGAGCTACTTCGTGGGCGAACTGGAGGGCATCACCATTGCACCCCCACCCTTTACCATGGAAGGGCGAACAGAAATTGCCAACGGCGGAACCATTTCATCGGCTAACGCCGAACAGCATGTGATGGTGTGCGAAACTGCCAACACCAACATCACCGTGGCCGAAGGTGCCAACCCCTACATCGCCACCTTCAACGTGCCCTCGCATGTGCAGGGAACAAACAGTCCGCTGCTCAACGGACGGGCTGTCATCAACTATGAATACTTCACCTGCAACGTTACCGGAGCTGCCTTCACCGGCGATATGCGACTGGTGAAGCAGGGAGATGGTATCTTGAATCTCCCGAAAGTTGACAATACCTATACTGGATCAACTGACATCTGGGGAGGAACCGTTAACTTTGACGGTACGGCTCGTCAGTCGAAGGTTTGGATGAACCGTTTTGCCGAACTCAACTCCGATGGCGGTGAGTTCAAGCAGGTGGAGATGAGTTACGATGCCAAGCTGCGTCCTGGTCGTGCCGACAATAAGGGGCAGATTGTTATCTCCGATTCCTTGAAGCTTGGATTCGGTTCTCGCGTCATCTTTGATATCTATGGAGCAGACCTCTCGGCTGACTTGGTGAAGGCCAAGGTTCTCAGCATCGAGACCAAGAACTGGAACTATGGTCCCCAATACCTGACACCTGTCTTCGAGTTTACTTCCCATGGAACAGAGACCGAGAGCATCGTGCAGGGCAAGTATCTCATTGGTGAGTTTGAGGAGGTTGATGGTGACTTGACAAGAATCGTTATCACAGGACTCGGCAATAGCTACAGATATTCCCTTTCCTATGAAGAAGGGAAACTCTATCTTCATATCTCAGGAGTCCGCGACGCTGGCTCTGTCATCTGGGATGGTAGCGAGAGTGCTGTATGGGCTATGGGTGGAGAGACCAACTTCACCTCTGCCGATGATCAGACCAATACTGACGAGATCTTTGTGAGCGGTGACAAAGTGCTTTTCGATGACTCTGCACAGAAGTTCACCGTCGAGTTGACGGGTGAAATTGAGGCAGACTCTATCATTGTTGACAACACACGAGCCTATACCTTCAGCGGTAATGGTACTATTGTTGGCGGTTCCAAACTTGTGAAGCGTGGAACGGGAACGCTGACCGTGAAGACAGACAACTCATATACAGGTGGTACACGTATTTCCGGTGGAACGCTGAGCATTTCTTCTCTCTCGAATGCTAATCAGGCAAAGGGAAACACGGGTGCAGTATCTTCTACTTACAGCAAGTTCATCATTGAGAACGGTGCTATGTTGACGACGACAGCCGCAGTTACCCAGGGCTCTCCGATGCAGATGCTTACTGAAGAGGGTGGTATTATCAATAACTCGAATGACTTTATCACCAACAGTGGCATTACGGGAACAAAACTGACCAAGAGAGGTTCGGGTTGGATGAAGTTCAATACCAATAATAACGGATTGGGCCGTTTGGTCATCATGGGTGGAACGGTGCAGTGTATCAACTGTACACAACCGGCTTCCACTGTTGAGTATCAAGGAGGAACCTTGTCTGAGAATGGTGGAACGAACTATGCCGTCCATGTCCCAGAAGGAAAGACTGGTACATGGAATACTGCTAACCGTTCCAGCTATTCCAACAAGCTGACGGGAGCTGGTACGCTGACCATTTATTGCGAGGAAGAGAAGGGAACAGGTTGGTTTGCCACTCGTACGCAACTGAGTATGGACTTCAGTGAGTTCGAGGGAACCATCAAGGCCACTGGACGCTCTGATGATTCAGGTGCTCGTTGGACGCTGAACACTTCCAACGGCATGCCTAACGGTACACTCGACATTGCCGAGAATCTGGAGGTACAGAACACGGGCAAGGTTTTTGCCATCGGAGCGCTTGCAGGTAAAGGAAAGCTGGGTGGCTATGCCTCGTTCAGCAACAATGGCGGCAGTGGAACCAATACATGGAAAGTCGGCTCTGACAAGAACTTCACATGGGAGGGACTTGTCACCAGCAATTCCATCTTCAACAAGGTTGGTACAGGCATGATGACCGTAAAAGGAAAATGGACGAACACAGGAAATAGCAATGTCACCGAGGGTACCCTCTGCATCAGTAGTGGAACATTGGGTACGGGTTCGGTGAACGTTGGCACTAACGGAACACTGATTGGAACGAACACCTCGGCCATTGGTATTACAAACTCCTCGATTACGGTGAATGGTAGGATACAAGCGGGTGCCACATTGAACGCATATACTGGCACGCTGTACTTCAGCAACAAGAATCTGGTTATTGGCAGCTCAGGCACCTTAGCTGTTGGTATGCGTGGACGTGTTTCGACATTGCTCAGCGATATCAATGTGCTGACCCTCAATGGCAAGGTACAGGTTTACTTCCATTCAGCCTACACACCTGCGGCAGGTGATTCCATCTGCCTGTGGAAAGCCAATCGAGTGGTGGGTACTCCTACGTTTGATTTGCCCGAATTGGCAGAAGGTTTGGTATGGGATACCAGCAAGTACACAACGGGGTATCTCTACATCCGCTCCAATGAAACCGACGGAATCAGCCTGACTCAAGGTGAGAGAATGCCGACAAAGGGAAATATATATAATGTGAGGGGACAGTTAGTTCGTAAGAACTCCAATAACCTGAACGGGCTTCCACGTGGTATTTACTTCCAGAACGGTAAGAAATTTATTGTGAAATGAACAGATATTTGAATAAGCTGGCACTGCTATGGGTGGTGCCAGCCTTTTTTGTTTCTACACAGTCTGTCGCACAGACTGCCCGAACATTCACGTTGACGAACTCCTCTGACGGAGTTTCCACTTTGACCTGTTTCCTTCCCGAGCAGCCGTCGGGTAGGGCAGTCGTGGCTTGTCCTGGAGGTGGCTACTCCCATCTGGCCATGGAGCACGAGGGAACCGACTGGGCATCCTACTTCAATGCTCAGGGCATTGCCTACTTTGTCTTGAAGTACCGCATGCCTAACGGAGACAGGACAATCCCCATGGGCGATGCCTACAATGCCATGAAGACGGTGCGTGACAGTGCCGCTTCGTGGAAGCTGAATCCCTATGATGTGGGTATCATGGGTTCGTCGGCAGGAGGTCACTTGGCTTCTGCAGTGAGTACCCATGCACCTTTTGCCGTGCGTCCGAACTTCACGATTCTTTTCTATCCTGTCATTTCCATGGATGAACGGAGCACCCATCGGGGCTCCGTTGTAGGATTTCTCGGCGAGCATCGTACCGATAAGAACCTCGTGAACCAGTTCTCCAGCGACCATGCCGTGCGTCGCCATCTGACTCCGCCAGCCATCATTCTTACGTCGGGAGATGACCATGTCGTCTATCCTGTGACCAATGGCATAGCCTATTTCTCCGCCATGCGCAGGGCAGGCAATCCCTGTGCGCTTCATGTTTATCCTTCTGGCGGCCACGGCTGGGGATTCCGTTCCAACTTCACCTACCATGAGCAAATGCTCGGAGAGCTGACGCAGTGGTTGAAGACGTTGAAGGCACCGAAGGCAGATGCCTTACGCGTGGCTTGTATCGGCAATAGCATCACCGATGGCTCGGGCATCGATATGGCCGATGTCAACGGCTATCCTGCCCAGTTGCAGCGTTTGTTGGGTAGTGGCTACCAGGTGAAGAACTTCGGCGTGGGAGCCCGCACCATGCTGAACAAGGGCGACCATCCCTACATGAATGAGATGGCATGGCAGGATGCACTTGCCTTCAATCCGAATATCGTGGTGATCAAGCTTGGAACCAACGATTCCAAGCCTGAGAACTGGAAATATGGACATGAGTTCGAACACGACATGCAGCAGATGATAGACTCTCTGAGGTCGCTTCCTGCTTGTCCCAAGATTTATCTGGCCACGCCCATCCGTGCCTTCAAGGTGCAGTGGGGGATTAACGACAGCACGATTGTCAATGGTGTCATCCCCATCATCGAGAAGCTTGCCAGGAAAAACAAGTGTGAGGTCATCGATCTGCATGGCAAGTTCGATGATCCCGATGGCAAGCAGATGCTGAGCGATGCCATTCATCCTACCGAGCAGGGAGCCGGTCAGATGGCCCGCATTGTTTTTGAAACGATTCAAGAAAAATAAAGGGAAAGAGTCATGCAAAAACTACTGACTATTTTGTTCATGTCGTGCTTCCTGCTTCAGGTGCATGCTGATGCGCTTGACAGCTTGAAAGCCCACTTGGAGAATAACGTTCAAGTGCAGGAGAAGATCTATATCCACATGGACAACAACTGCTACTTCATCGGCGACACGCTGTGGTACAAGGCATACGTGCTTCGTGCCGACGAGCTGACCATCACCGACATGAGCAAAATGGTTTACGTGGAGCTGCTTTCGCCAGACGGCTTGGTCGTTCAGCGGCAGCGGCTTATTGTGAGCAACCGTGGCTTTGCATGTGGACAGTTTGTGCTGACAGATTCCTTGTATTCGGGCTATTATGAGCTGCGTGCCTATACCAAATGGATGCTCAACTTTCATGTGTTTGAGCGAGAATACACGAAGGATGCCAGCCACATGTTCTACAGCGGTCAGATGGCGAAGGATTTCTTCCGTGATTGGGACGGACTCTATTCGCGTGTCTTCCCGGTCTATGCGAAGCCTGAGACCGAGGGCGACTATGGAGGCAAGTATATGTACCAGCGTCCAAAGCAACGTGTAGTGAAGGCCCCTGACGACCGCTTGCAAGTCTCGTTCTATCCCGAGGGTGGAAGTCTGGTCAAGGGTGTCAAGGGTCGTGTGGCTTTTGAGGTGACCGACCAGTTCAGCATGGCGTTGGACATTCAGGGAGAGCTCTCTGATGGTACGACACTGAAGCCCGTTCACATGGGGCGTGGTACTTTTGAGTTTACGCCGACGGGCGGCACTCCCAAGGCACGTTTCACCTGGAAGGGCAAGAACTACAGCTTCTCCTTGCCGAAGGTACAGGATGAGGGTGTCGTTCTCGGTTATTCGGAGGGCGAAGTCAGGCTTTCCGCCTCGCCCCGCTACAGCAACGGCACTTTTGCCCTTGCCGCCTTGTGTCGTGGCAGATTAGCCCGTTTTGAGAAACTCACGATGAGTGGCGGTCAGGCTACCGTCCGTCTGCCTTTGGGCGAACTGCCAACAGGTGTGAACGAGCTGATGCTTTTCGATGAGGCAGGTAATGTCCTGGCCTCCCGACTTGTCTTTGTCAACAACCACGACCTGACAGTTCCGATGGAGGTGACCACAGGCGGAAAGATCGATTATCAGCCTTTCGAGCCTATCACCGTACAGGCGCAGTCAGGTGTGCCCACCCTGTTCAGCATCTCCGTGCGTGACGGAAGCACCGACGATGCCTCTTTCAACGATGGCAACATCATGACCGACATGCTGCTGTCTTCCGAATTGAAGGGATTCATTGCCCATCCCGCTTATTACTTCGAGTCTGACGATGAGACACACCGCTTGGCTCTCGATCTGCTCATGATGGTGCAGGGCTGGCGTCGCTATCGCCCTTTCCCCATCCGTTACCAACCAGAGACATCACTTGTCATCGAGGGACAGGTCAACAAGATGCT
This sequence comes from uncultured Prevotellaceae bacterium, assembly GCA_902800185.1. Taxonomy (GTDB): domain Bacteria; phylum Bacteroidota; class Bacteroidia; order Bacteroidales; family Bacteroidaceae; genus Prevotella. The sequence continues at coordinate 30,184 of CADCDK010000014.1, read as the reverse complement.
CGGCATCGACATGTTAGAGCTGGACGAGGTGGCAGCGTTGGACCATAACAACTCCATTTCGTCCGTCATGATGTCAGAATCGGGTGGAGTTGGTTTGGAGACGGGTGGCACGTTCACTGAGACAGAACCCAGTGCGGAGCAGAATGATGCCGCCTATAAAGCGGAGAGTGAGTCTTCGGGAGAGGAAGACTTTTCGTATGCCGGTTCCTTCATGGGCGTGAACCACGGCAATCTGAAGCACGAAGTGATTGTCGAGGCCGAGCTGACAGACGGACATAAAACCGTAGGTGCTGCCACGCGCACCACCCATGGGGGCGTGTTCAAGTTTCAGTTGCCGCCTTATTATGGTGATGCCGTTCTGTTGATGAAGGCCTATGAGCCCAAGGATTCCTTGAAGAAGTGCATGACTTCGCATTCTGACAAGGGCATGCTCGATGAGGAGAAATATCCCGACTTCTATGTGAAGCAAGACCTCTTCTATCCTGTCTTTTCCCATCCCTATACCTATTATCAGAATCACTTGCCCGACATTGAGATTCCGATGCTCGACGACGGCTTCTATGAGGATGAAGAGGCTGATGAGGACATCCATAGCTCACGCAAGCTGCAGACGGTCAATGTGAAGGGGAAGCGTCGCGGGCGACGTGGCATCGACTACACCAAGCCCGCGCAGGTGATGGATGCCTACGACCTCTACAACCTTGCCACCGATCGTGGCCTCTCGTGGGGTGCGGTCAACATGGGAACCTTCCCCTACAAGGCATGCTACGTCCTTTATGGCAACATGGAGCGATACAACACACTTCATGTACGTGCGAAGCTCGACAACTATACGTTCTATAAGAACTACCAGGCTGTGGGCGATGAGTTGAAAAACCGTGCTGATGCCCGCCTTTACAAAGACCTGCATCTGTGCCGCATACAGAACATCCGTTTCTTCACTGACTACGAGCTGCGCAACCCGGGCGACAGTCTGCCGGAGAGCCTCAATCAAGATGACATCACCATTGTCTATGAGCCCGTTCCCGACGATGGCAAGCGCCTCACCTACCGTGACCGTCGCTACATCCTGCCGGGCATTGCCTATCCCGAGGACTTTTATCATCCCGACTACAGCTCCCGACCTGCTGAAGATGCCAAGGACTATCGGCGCACGCTCTACTGGAATCCCAACGCCTGCACCGACAAGAACGGAACCTTCACTACCACCTTTTATAATAATGCGCGCGCGACGCGCATACGTGTGAGCGCTGCCGGGGTCACTCCTGATGGGCGCTTTGTCTATAGCGAATGAAAGTAATAATACATACACCCATGAACAACCTTTTCAACATACAGGGAAATGTGACCGTCATCACGGGCGGCACAGGCGTGCTTGGCAGAACCATCGCCAAGTATCTCGCCCTCAATGGTGCCCACGTTGTCATTCTCGGACGCAAGGAAGACGTTGGCAACCAGATTGTTGCCGAAACGAACCAAGCCCTTCTCGCGTCCGAGACCAGTGTCGGCAGCATCCGCTTCCTGAAGACCGACGTGATGAATTTGGATGTTGTGCGGCAGAACTGCGACGAGATCCTCTCCGTTTTCGGACGTGTCGATACCCTGCTCAATGCCGCTGGCGGCAACATGAAGGGAGCCACCATCGGCCCCTCGGAGACCTTCTTCGACCTCGACATCAGTCAGTTCCAGACCGTCCTGAACCTCAACCTCACGGGCACCGTCATTCCCACGCAGGTTTTCCTGCGTCCCATGGCAGCCCAGGGCAGGGGAGCCATTATCAACTTCTCGTCCATGGCGGCATTCCGTCCCATGACCCGTGTCTGTGGATATGCCGCTGCCAAGGCCGGCATCAGCAATTTCACTCAGTACATGGCCCATGAGACAGCCCGCAAGTTCGGCGAGGGCATCCGTGTCAACGCTATTGCTCCCGGCTTCTTCATCACCGAGCAGAACCGCTCCTTGCTGACCCGTCCTGACGGATCCCTGACGGAGCGTGGTCAGGATGTCGTCCGTCAGACCCCCTTCGGGCGCATGGGCGATCCCGAAGAGCTCTGTGGCACCATCCATTATCTCATGTCCGAGGCCTCCCGTTTCGTCACTGGAACCGTGGCCGTCGTTGACGGTGGTTTCAATATCTTTGCCATGTAGAGACCGTTGCCCATCCGTCACACCGACAAATTGTCAGTCGCATGCGTGTCACACCTGTCATTCGCAGGTTTGGCACGCTTTTCGTAGAGAGAAGGACAAACAATCAATAAGTTGAACATAAAAAACAAACAATCATGAACATCAAACCATTGGCAGACCGCGTGCTGGTAGCTCCCGCAGCGGCTGAAGAGAAAGTCGGTGGCATCATCATCCCCGACACAGCAAAAGAGAAACCCCTTCGTGGACGCATCGTTGCCGCAGGCAACGGCACCAAGGACGAGGAAATGCTTCTGAAAGAGGGCGACGAAGTGCTCTATGGCAAGTATGCCGGTACCGAACTTGAGCTTGACGGTGAGAAATTCCTCATCATGCGACAGAGTGATGTCCTGGCGAAAATCGAAAAATAGTAAAATTGTCAAATCGTAAAATAGGAAAATAGAACCATGGCAAAAGACATTAAATTCAATATCGAGGCCCGCGACCTCCTGAAGAAAGGAGTTGATCAGCTGGCCGACGCAGTGAAAGTGACCCTCGGTCCCAAAGGCCGCAACGTAGTCATCGAGAAGAAGTTCGGTGCTCCCCAGATTACCAAGGACGGTGTTACCGTTGCCAAGGAAGTGGAGCTCGAAGACAAGTTTGAGAACACCGGTGCGCAGCTCGTGAAGAGCGTTGCCTCCAAGACTGGAGACGATGCCGGAGACGGCACGACCACCGCTACCATCCTCGCACAAGCCATCATCAGCGAAGGCCTGAAGAACGTCACTGCTGGTGCCAACCCCATGGATCTGAAGCGCGGTGTCGATAAGGCTGTCGGCGCTGTTGTCGAGCACATCAAGAACGCCGCCGAGAAAGTCGATGACAACTACGACAAGATTGAGCAGGTGGCTACCGTCAGTGCCAACAACGATCCCGAGATTGGCAAGCTCCTTGCCGATGCCATGCGCAAAGTAAGCAAGGACGGAGTCATCACCATCGAGGAGTCGAAAAGCCGTGACACCCACATTGGCGTTGTCGAAGGCATGCAGTTCGACCGCGGCTATCTCTCTGCCTACTTCATCACCGATTCAGAGAAGATGGAGTGTGTCATGGAGAACCCCTATATCCTCATCTACGACAAGAAGATTTCCAACATCAAGGACTTCCTGCCTATCCTGCAGCCTGCCGCCGAGAGCGGTCGTCCCCTGCTCGTCATTGCCGAGGATGTCGATTCCGAAGCCCTCACCACCCTTGTTGTCAACCGTCTGCGTGGCGGTCTGAAGATCTGCGCTGTGAAAGCCCCTGGCTTCGGCGACCGTCGCAAAGCCATGCTCGAAGACATTGCCGTGCTCACCGGCGGTACCGTCATCAGTGAGGAGAAAGGCCTGAAGCTCGAGCAGGCCACCCTTGAGATGCTCGGAACCTGCGACAAGGTGACCGTTGACAAGGACAACACCACCATCGTCAATGGAGCTGGCCAGAAGGAAGCCATTGCCGACCGTGTCAACCAGATTAAGAACGAGATCCAGAACACCAAGAGCTCCTACGACAAGGAGAAGCTGCAGGAGCGCCTTGCCAAGCTCGCCGGCGGTGTGGCCGTGCTCTATGTCGGTGCCAACTCCGAGGTCGAGATGAAGGAGAAGAAAGACCGTGTGGATGATGCCCTTTGCGCTACCCGTGCCGCCATCGAGGAAGGCGTTGTCGCCGGTGGTGGTACCACCTACATCCGCGCCCTCGACGCCCTTGTCGGACTGAAGGGCGACAATGCAGACGAGCAGACCGGTATCCGCATCGTCGAGCGTGCCATCGAGGAGCCCCTCCGCCAGATTGTCACCAATGCTGGTGGCGAGGGAGCCGTGGTCGTGCAGAAAGTTCGTGAAGGTCAGGGCGACTATGGCTACAACGCCCGCACCGACCAGTACGAAGACCTGCGCAAGGCCGGCATCATCGACCCCGCCAAGGTTGCCCGTGTTGCCTTGGAGAACGCCGCCTCAATCGCCGGCATGTTCCTCACCACCGAGTGCCTTATCACCGACAAGCCTGAGAAGGAACCCGCCATGCCGATGGGCGGTGCCCCTGGCATGGGCGGCATGATGTAAGCCGATTTTTATAGGACATTTCAACAACGAGGCAGGGGAGTCACAACTTGTGGACTCCCCTGCTTTTCTGTGTTTCTTTGGTCTTGGACTTCCGTTGGGAGCGGTGCCAGCGGAGGCCGGGCTTGATTTTCATGCGGTGGAGGGTGTCGGTGCTGGTGAACGTGAAGCTGCACAGCAGGTCGATGAGCTTGTTCTGCTGGATGATCTTCCCCTGGGCGACGGCGCCGTCGCTTGTGATGGCGGCGCTGACGTTGTCGATCTTGAGTTTCTTGTAGTGGCCCTCGGCGTTCTCGACGTCAATACGGCCGATAGGCAGCTTGCCCCCGCGCTGTCTCCTTATCTGGGCCGTCCGGACTTTGGAGTAGTCGAAGCGGAAGTTAGCGCTGAGGGTGACGTTATCGATGTCTTTCATCTCGATGACGCGCCCCAAGTGGAAGGCGGTGGTGTGGACGTGACCGGAGAGGTACTTGGTCTTTTCGTCAAGGGTGAAATGGAAGTTCATGCGCCAGGCGGGGGTGTGCAGGACACCGCGGAACTGTTCTTTCTTGTAGAGGATGTCGAAGTGCCCTTGGTATTGGAGGGTCTGCAGGTTCTTGAGCTGTTTCATCATGAATTTCTTCACCACGAACTGGTCGATGATGTCCTTGGCGGTATGAACGGGGGTCACCATGCGCCTGACATGGAAGCGGAGCGCGAACTTCTCTTTCTCCCTCAGATGGGCGGCATGGCCCTCTGCCTCGATGCGAAGTTGCCGGTCGGCGGTGTGTACGTGGATGTCCTGGAAGAGCAGGGTGGAGTCGGTGCCGCTCAGCTTGACCTGCAGCTCGAGCGGGATGGCAAAGTGTGCCAGGGCGGGCGCGAAGGGCTTGGAGAGGTCTTTCAGCAAGGTCTTTCCCGAGATGAGCGAGGTTTGGTAGGAGAGGCTCCGGTGTTCTTTCTTGCTGGGTAGGGTGATGGTGGCGCTGTCGAACTGGAGTACGGTGTTCTCATGCTGGATGACGACATGTTGCAGGTGGGCTTTGTCTTTCTGGACAAGGGCATCGAAGTGGAGGTCGCGGATGTGGATGCCCGCCACGGAATCCACGCACTGGAATTTCTTCAGCGTGAGGTGGTGCGTGTCCTGTGCGGTGTGTCTCATGGTCAGCTCGAGGTGGGCTGTCAGGTCGAGATGGCCGGCATCGAAGGCACCGCGATGGGGCTTTCCGATGTTCTTGCGGGGGCGGTGGTTGTCCAGTGTCAGGTGGAAATGGTGCAGGCGCAGGGTTCGGATGTCGAGCACGAGCTCATGCCGCGCCGCCGACGTCCCCTGGGAAGGCGCCGTGGTGTGCTGTTTCGTCAGGGCATCCAATAGGAACTGGTAGTTGGCGGCGCTGTCACGGGGGCAGTGCAGCTGCACGCTCACGCCGTCGAAGTCGGCTTGGGAGATATTGATGCGGTGCTTGAAGAGCTCCAGCAGGTCAATGTCGAGTGCCAGATGATCTGCCTGCAGCAGCTTGCGTCCCTGCCGGTCTTCGATGTCCACGCCTTTCAGGAGGATGTCGCCTGGCAGGAGGTTGACGCGGATGCTGTCTATCGTCACCTTGGTCTGCAGCTTGTCCTGCAACAGTCCGGTGGCATAGTGCAGCAGGCGGTTCTGCACCATGTTGGTGTTGAGCAGGATGGCTGTTGTGACCAGAAGGGTGACCAGCAGCAGGGCTAGGCCTCCCAACGTCTTTAGGGCGATGCGGACAGGTCTTTTCATTCGGGGGGCGCTATGCTTGTCGTTGGTTCTTGGCCTGGTAAACCTCCTCGATAGTCATGGGTTTCCGGATAGTTCCTAAGAGGCGGACTCCCGTAGGCGTGATTAGGTAGTTGAGTTCGTTGCGCAGGCCGGTGAAGTCTCGCCAGGCATCGAGCTTGTCATAGCAGATGAAGTCTTCGAAGCGGTGCTCTGCCCGCCACTTGTCCATGAGCTCGGGAATGAAGTAGATGCCGGGCTCGACGGTGAACACGAAGCCGGGCTCCAACGAGCGGGCCAGCCGAAGCGACTTGAAGCCGAACTGCCGGCTTTTCGCAGTTCCCTCGGCGTAGCCTACGTATTGCTCCCCCAGGTTCTCCATGTCGTGGACGTCGAGCCCCATCATGTGTCCGAGTCCGCAGGGGAAGAACATGGCGTATGCGCCTGTTGCCGCTGCCTCGGCGGGGTCGCCCTTCATCAGACCGAGCTGTTTCATCCCCTCGGCAATTTTCGTGGCGGCGGCGATGTGGGCCTCGCGGAAGGGTACGCCGGGCTTGAGTTTGTTGACGGCGGCACGGAAGCTCTCCAGATGGATGTTGTACACGGCGGCCTGTCGCTCGGTGAACCGCTCACCGACGGGCATGGAGGATGACAGGTCGCCGGCATAGTGGTCGCGGGTCTCTGCTCCGGCATCGAGCAGGAAGATATCGCCCTCCTTCAACGGGTGGATGAAGCCGTGGTTGTGCAGCACCTGCCCCTGCACCGTCGCGATGGTGGGGAAGGCTAACGCATGCCCGTGGCGACAGGCTACCTCCTCGACGGCGGCGGCCACCTGCGACTCGTGGATGCCCGGGCGCACCATACGGTAGGCGGTAAGATGCATCTCGGTGCTCAGATCGACCGATGCCTCGATTGCGCGCACCTCCTCCTCGTCCTTGTGGTTGCGCTGCTCCACAATGGCCTTGATGAACGGGACAGAGGCTTTCTCGGTCTGCGCCTTAGGCTCTACGCCGAGCAGTTCCCACAGCCACACGCGGTGGTCACCTCTGTAGGGCGGCAGGAAGTGGACGGGCTGTCCCTTGCTTCGGGCGCGGTCGATGTATCCTTTCAGCTCATGGAGTGCCATGGTCCTTGACACCCCGACAGCCGATGCTTTCTCGGAGAGGGTGGGCTGGGTGCCCGTCCATACGATGTCGTCGATGGTGAGCTCATTTCCGAAGACGATCTCCGTATCGGTGTCGATGTCGATGACGGCAGCAAGTCCTGCGTAGTCGAGGCCGAAGAAATAGAGGAAGGTGGAGTCTTGGCGGAAGCGGTAGGTGTTGTCGGCGTAGTTCATGCTTGCCTCGTCGTTGCCTAAGAAGAGGAGCAGTCCGCGGCCCACGTCTTTCTTCAGTTGGGCCCTGCGGCGGATATAGGTTTTCTTTTCCATAAGGTTGGGGGATGATGAGATAGGGGTTACACAATGTTCAAGGTATGATGCTCAACGCGCTCCGATGTATCGGGCAGGCTCGGGCGGCTGGTTGTAGGCGGTGTTCTCGGCGGCGACGCTCAGCCGGTATGGGATGTCCTCCTCCAGGCAGGTGAGCCGATGGGCTGTGGGGTGGGGTGAGACATAGAGGCGCAGCTCGCGGCTGTCGGTCGTGCGCACCACCACCTCCTCGCGCCAGTCGCCGAGGATGTCGGCAGAAAGGCAGGGGTTGGACTTCGTGCCGTTGTTGAAACGACAGCCCTCGAAGCGGAAGAGGGGGTCGAAACGGTTCTCTTGCCAGTTGTATTTCAGCACCGTTTCGTGGTCGAGCAGTTCCCGGAGCAGATCGCCGTCCCACCAGATGCCGAAGTTGCAGGTGGAACGTCCGTTGACGGATTCGCGCACCACCTCCCCCTTCATATTATAAATATGTGGGTCGGCCACGGACCATAGCTCATAGCCGGGATGGGTGGGGTCAATGTCGGCAGCCATGCAGCGCCCCACGTCCATGGGACTTTTGTTCTGGAAGATGACCCTCCCCGTGGCGGCATGGCGGAAATCCACACCGTCTCGCTTGTTCTCGTGGCAGTCCCAGATGTAGAGCTGTCCATCGGTGGGAGAGGGTACCAGGTGGATGGCATCGCCGTGGCCGAAGCCTGTGTTATATAGTCCGCGCCCGTCGTGATCGACACACATGGAACCGTAGGTTATTTCATCGCAACCGTCACCGTCAACATCGGCTATGCGCAGGTTGTGGTTGCCCTGTCCGGCATAGCTCCTCCAATCCTCTCCTGGGGCACGTTGCTTCTTGGCAGTGTCGAACACCCAGTGGGGTGTTAGGTCTTTGCCGTCCCAGTTCCAGGCGACAATCGCTGTGCGGGTGTAATAGCCTCGACAGAATAGTGCGCTGGGATGGATGCCATCGAGATAGCCCACGCCGGCAAGGAAGCGATCCACACGGTTGCCATAGTTGTCGCCCCAGGTGGTGATGTTGCCCCGGGCGGGCAGGTAGTCGGTTGTCTTCAGCACACATCCCGTCAGTCCGTCGAAGACAGACAGGAACTCAGGGCCGTCAAGGATGTGGCCTAATCGGTTGTTACGCTCATGGCTACGCCAGTCTTGGGTGGGGTCTCCAATGGCGTTCCCCTGTCCGTCGATGGTGCCGTCTGCCGTCTTGACCATCAGTTCCGATCGTCCGTCACCGTCGAAGTCGTACACCAGAAACTGGGTGTAATGGGCACCAGCGCGTATGTTTCTCCCTAAGTCAATCCTCCAAAGCCGGTGGGAAGAACCCTCCCCAGCGGGGATGGACGAGGTGGGGAGTATCTTGTAGCAGTCTATCAGCACATTCCCCGTATAGCCTGCGTGTGAGTTGTCGTGCGCATTGGTCGGTTCCCATTTCAGGATGAGCTCGTAGGCTCCGTCGCCATCGACATCGCCTATGCTCGCATCGTTGGCGGTGTATTCGAAATGCCGCCCGTCGGGGGTCTCGCCGCCCTCGGGCTTGTCCAGGGGAATGGCGATATAACCTGTCGGCGACTGGGATGCCAGGTTCCATTGCCCATCGGTCTGTCCACCCCGCACCTCATAGACGGCATCACCGGTTATGGGGCTCTCGTCGATATAAAAGGTGCCGCCCTGCGTGAGAGGTTGCCGGGTGAGCAGTTGTCCGTTGCGATAGACGTTGAAGGGTGTCTCCGTGGACTCTCCTTCCAACAACCGCCATGTGACATACACCTGCCCGTCGGCGTTCCTGAGGGCGACAACACCCCTGTCCAGCTGCTCACGCTGTATCTGTTGCATGTTGTAGTTGGGTTGCGCTGTTACCAGGAGCGTTTGTAAGAAGCAGGCACATGCGGCAAGAAGTCTTTTCGTTTTCATGAGGTCTGGGTATAAGAAGAACTTTCAAGGGCAAAGTTACGGAATACATTTCACATAGGCAAATGTTTCTCCTGAAATAAAACCAAGGTTTGTCATCTGTAGATAACAAATTCGACGGATGAAGCCCTGTTCCGTGCGTGTTGAAAGAAAAAAAACTCCATTTTTGTTGTTTTTTCCGAAAAAGCGTAGGGGATTTGAAAAAATGTTCTTACCTTTGCAGCGGATAAAAGAAAGGGGGCTCAGACCCCATGAATTTTTGATTTGTTTTAGTAGATTAGTTTTTAAGTAGTTTGTTTTTGAAAATCGGTTGTCGTGAGACGTCCGATTTTTTTTGTGTTATCAATTTATTTGATTAACTTTGCAGTTGAAATACAAAAACAATGAAAAGTGATGGATAAGTTGAAGGTTCGGATCAGTTGGTTGGCAGCTATTGCCTATGCTGTTGTTACTTTTTGTGTGTATCTGCTTTCCGGCTCATGGCTCATGGCGATGGGCGTGTTGTTGCTTGTCATAGTAGCAGACCGCCTCGTGCAGGAGTATGACGAGCGGAAACGCCGTGAGTGGGAGAGCATAGGAAGCAAATACAAAGAGAAAAAGGAGTCTGAGGACTAAGGAACGTGCCGTATGGAGAAACTAAAGGAGCTTTATGTAGCATGGGCTGGTCATGAACCTGCTACCGTCGAGAAATTGCCGGGTGCGGGCAGTAACCGCGCCTATTATCGGCTGATGGCGGAAGACGGTTCCTCCGTTGTGGGCTGTGTCGGTACGAGCCGCGACGAGAATCATGCTTTTGTTTTCCTCTGTCGCCATTTCACGAAGCGACAGTTGCCCGTGCCCCATCTGTTGGCGGTGAGCGACGATGAATTGCGCTACCTGCAGACGGATCTCGGAAATGTATCGCTGTTTGATGCCATCCGTGGTGGTCGTGAGGCTGGAGGAAGATATACGCTGAAGGAGCAGGAGCTGCTGAAGCGGGTGATCCGTGAGTTGCCGAACATTCAGATTCGTGGAGCTCAGGAGCTCGATTTCTCTCATTGCTACCCACAGCCGGCCTTTGATATCGACTCGGTGCTGTTCGACCTCAATTATTTCAAGTACTGCTTCTTAAAAGCCACGGAGCTCGACTTCCATGAACTGAAGCTGGAGGCTGACTTCCGCTTACTGGCGAAGGATCTGACGGCATCGGACGATACCCAGTGCTTCCTCTATCGGGATTGCCAAGCTCGCAACATCATGCTGGATGCCCAGGACAATCCCTATTTCATTGATTTCCAAGGGGGGCGCAAGGGACCCTATTATTACGACTTGGCCTCGTTCCTGTGGCAGGCTTCTGCCAAATATCCCCACAAGCTGCGGAGGGAATTGGTATATGAATACTATCATGCCCTGAAACAATATACGGAGGTTCCTACGCCCCATCGCTTTGTGGAACGCCTGTCGCTTTTCGTGCTTTTTCGCACGTTGCAGGTGCTGGGTGCCTATGGCTTCCGTGGCTATTTCGAGCGTAAGCAGCATTTCATAGAATCCATTCCACCCGCCATGCAGAACCTGAGGGAGATGCTTGCCGTGGGCAATTATCCCTATCCTTATCTGGTGTCGCTGTTGCAGCGGCTCACCGAACTGCCGCGATTCCGTCAGATAGAGACGACAGCCAGCCGTGCCGACGGCTATAAGATAACCGACAACAATCCATACAAGCCCCATCCGCAGGACGGACCAGCAACGTTCTCCAAGTATGATGGCAAAGGGCCGTTGGTGGTCAAGGTCTTTAGCTTTTCCTTCCGCAAAGGCATTCCCGAAGATGAGAGTGGGAATGGGGGTGGCTATGTCTTCGATTGCCGTAGCACCCATAATCCCGGACGTTATGAACCATACAAGCAGCTCACGGGACTTGACGAACCTGTGATCCGTTTCTTGGAGGATGATGGAGAGATCCTGACTTTCCTTGATTCGGTATATAAGTTGGCTGATGCCCATGTGCGGCGTTACATCCAGCGCGGTTTTACGTCGCTGATGTTCTCCTTTGGCTGCACGGGTGGGCAGCATCGCTCTGTCTATTCTGCCCAGCATCTGGCAGAGCATATCTATCAGAAGTTCGGCATCGAAGTGCGTGTGTGCCATCGTGAGCAGGGCATCACCCAGACATTGGTTCCTGCTGGATGAAATTTAATGGCAGTAATGATTTGAAAGAAAGGAAAACTACAGAAAGAATGAAACAAGCGATGATTCTGGCTGCCGGACTCGGCACACGGTTGAAACCTCTTACCGATACGATGCCAAAGGCACTGGTAAAGGTGGGCGGACATCCTTTGATTGACTGGAATATCCTGCGACTGCAGCAGCAGGGCTTTCAGCGTTTCGTGGTCAATGTTCATCATTTTGCGCAGCAGGTGATAGATCACGTCCATCAAAACGTTTCTTACGGAAAACTTGTAAGGATCAGTGATGAAAGTGATGCTTTGTTGGAGACGGGCGGTGGATTGAAGAAAGCAGCTTCGCTCTTCCATGATGACGAGAATATCCTGATTCACAATGTTGATATATTGGATAATGTGGATTACGAATGGTTCTCACGCCAGCATCTGCCAGAAGAAGATGCCGTTTTGTTGGTCAGCCGAAGAAAGACACAGCGTTATCTGCTCTTCGACAATGCCATGCGATTGATGGGATGGATCAATATCGGGACAGGTGAGTTGCGCAGTCCTTTCGAGTGGTTGAAGCATCCCGATGCTGCGGAGCTGGACATGGAACGTATGCAACTGAACCTCAAACGCGATGGGGCAGACCTGTCATTTCATCTCTTTGCCTTCTCGGGCATTCATAGTTTCTCTCCACGATTGTTCAGATTGATGGAGCAGTTCCCCAATAGGTTTGCTATCATGGACTTTTATCTGCAAACCTGTCATCGTACCCGTATATATGGTTGTCTGAAAGAAGACCTGCGTGTGCTGGATGTCGGCAAGTTGGATTCGCTGACGGAAGCTGAGGAGTTTATCAAGGAATTACATATTTAAAATACAATGCAACAGAAGATTATTATTCTTGATTTTGGCAGTCAGACGACACAGCTCATTGGTCGTCGTGTACGCGAACTTGACACTTTCTGCGAGATTCTGCCGTACAACAAGTTCCCGAAGGACGATCCAACGGTGATTGGTGTCATCTTGAGCGGTTCACCGTTCAGTGTTCATGACCCCGAGGCGTTCAAGGTTGATTTGTCGCAGTTCGTGGGCAGAATCCCTGTGCTGGGTATCTGTTACGGTGCACAGTTTATCTCCCACACTTTGGGCGGAAAAGTGGAGAAGGCAGACTCCCGAGAGTATGGACGTGCACATCTGGAAAAGGTGGATACGGAGAATAGCCTGTTTCAAGGATTTGAACAGCATTCTCAGGTATGGATGAGCCATGGCGACACCATCACAGCCATTCCCGAGGGCTTTGAATGTATCGCTTCAACCAGGGATGTGAGAAATGCGGCATTCTATTCTCCAGGCATGTCCCTTGTCCCCGGCTCTTCGTCCCCGGCTCCTGTCTTTGCAGTTCAGTTCCATCCAGAGGTGTTCCACACCCTACAGGGCACGTTACTGTTAAAGAACTTTGTGGTCAACATCTGCGGTTCACGACAAGACTGGAGTGCGGCTTCGTTTGTTGACACGACAGTTGCCGAGTTGAAGGAACAGCTGGGTAACGACCGTGTCATCCTCGGTCTCTCCGGTGGTGTGGATTCCAGTGTTGCTGCAGTGTTGCTCAATCGTGCCATTGGCAAGAACCTGACGTGTATCTTTGTCGATCATGGTATGTTGCGAAAGAATGAGTTCGCTCAAGTAATGAACGATTATAAAGTGTTGGGACTCAGTGTTATTGGTGTTGATGCTTCGAATAAATTCTTTGGTGATTTGGCTGGAGTAACAGACCCGGAACAGAAACGTAAGATTATCGGAAGAGACTTTGTTGAGGTCTTTAATGAAGAGGCTAAAAAGATTACTGATGCCAAGTGGTTGGCACAGGGAACCATCTATCCTGACCGTATCGAGAGCCTGAACATCACGGGTAAAGTTATCAAGAGCCATCACAATGTCGGAGGGCTTCCCAAGGAGATGAACTTGCAGCTTTGTGAGCCGCTTCGTTGGTTGTTCAAGGACGAGGTGCGCAGGGTAGGGCGGCAGTTGGGCATGCCCGAGCATCTGATTACTCGTCATCCCTTCCCTGGTCCGGGCTTGGCTGTTCGTATCCTTGGCGACATAACACCAGAGAAAGTTCGTATCCTTCAGGATGCTGATGACATCTATATCCGTGGTCTTCGCGAGTATGTCGATACCGATGGCGAGACTCTGTACAATAAGATTTGGCAGGCAGGTGCCATCCTGCTTTCCACCGTGCGCTCGGTGGGCGTGATGGGCGACGAGCGTACCTATGAGCATCCTGTTGCCTTGCGTGCCGTTACCTCTACCGATGCCATGACAGCCGATTGGGCACATCTTCCCTACGATTTCATGGCGAAAGTCTCAAATGAGATTATCAACAAGGTGCGCGGCGTTAATCGTGTTTGCTATGACATCTCGTCAAAACCACCAGCAACCATTGAGTGGGAGTAGCAAAAAGAAAGTGGAATCATTTTGTTTGCTTTCTTTCTGCCAAGCAAAACGGCTGATTTAAACAAAACTGTCAGTACCAAGTGGGTTGGTACTGACAGTTCCAAGTTTTGAACATTTGCTGGTACTGAGAATTCCACTGAGTGGTACTCCCAGTACCACGGGCAGGTAATAAGCCTACCGCTTAGTGGAATCGATGCCTTTTGTGTAGTTTAACGCTTAATTGTTCACGATGTCCTTGGCGCGTGCCAGTGCAAGGTCAATATGATTGCAGATATTTTCTTCGCCAAGTAAGTTGTTGAAGTTATTGCGCTTGAGCACTTCCTCTACTTTCGGGTTCACACCGGAAAGGACGACTGTAATACCCTCTTTCTGACTCATCAGGCACATGTTTTCCAGATTGTGGAGTCCTGTGGAGTCGATGAACGGAACCTTACGCATGCGGATGATACGCACCTGCGGACGTTTGCCGTAACGTGCCATGATGTCCTCGAAGCGGTTGCCTGCCCCGAAAAAATAGGGGCCGTTGATCTCATAGACCTCCACCCCTTTCGGAATGGTGAGGTGTTCAAGGTTTCCACGTTCCATGTCGGCGTCCTCGTTAAGGTCAATTTCGTTCAGCACGGCATGCACGTCGGTGGTTTCCGCCATACGCCGCATGAAGAGCAGGCAGGCACAGATGAGTCCGACTTCGATGGCGATGGTAAGGTCGAAGATGATGGTGAGCAGGAATGTGAGCACGAGGACGGTGATGTCGCTCTTGGGATTGCGCATCAGCGCAAGGAACGAGCGCCAGCCGCTCATGCCATAACTCACGACGACAAGCACGCCAGCCAGACATGCCATCGGAATGTATTGTGCCAAAGGCATGAGGAATAGGAAAATGAGCAGCAAGACAACGGCATGGACAATACCCGCAATGGGTGAACGTCCGCCGTTGTTGATATTGGTCATGGTGCGGGCGATGGCTCCCGTGGCGGGGATTCCGCCGAAGAGCGGTGATGCGATATTGGCGATACCCTGTCCAATCAGCTCGGTGTTGGAATCGTGATGGTCACCGATGACACCGTCAGCAACGGTGGCGGAGAGGAGTGATTCGATGGCTCCTAATACAGCGATGGTCATAGCTGGTCCTGCAAGTTTCTTGATGGTTTCCCATGTGATGACAGGAACCGTGGCATCGGGTAATTGTGAGTTGATGTTGAAACGGTCGCCAATGGTCTCGATGGTGGTTATTCCGCCATATTGTTTCAGGAGTAGGGCGGTAATAGTGATGACAATGATGGCGATGAGCGAGCCAGGAATCTTCTTGCTGAATTGGGGTGTCAAGGCAATGATGATGACGCTGACGATGCCGAGTAGCGCACTCCACGGATCTATGCTTGTCATGTTCTGGCCATAGGCAATCCACTTCTCGATAAAGTCACTGGGTACTGTGCCCATCTGCATGCCCAACAGGTCTTTTACCTGTGTGGTGAAGATGGTAACTGCGATACCGCTGGTAAAGCCTACGACAATGGGGTAGGGAATGAACTTGATGATAGTGCCGAGGCGGAGGACACCTAACAGAATGAGGAAGACACCTGCCATCAGCGTGGCGATGGTGAGTCCCTGAATGCCGTATTGCTGGATGATGGCATAGACGATGACGATGAAGGCACCCGTAGGTCCGCCTATCTGTACCTTGCTGCCGCCGAGTGCGGAGATGATGAAGCCTGCCACGACAGCGGTGATGATACCCTTCTCGGGCGACACTCCGCTGGCAATACCGAAAGCGATGGCAAGGGGTAGGGCAACAATGCCTGTGATGATGCCTGCCATGAGGTCTGCCGTGAATGACTTCCTGTTGTAGTTTTTGAGTGCCGAAAAAAGTTTCGGCTTGAATTCCAATGTCTTAGTCATGTTGCAACATGTTTTACAATTTGAAGATTTGTCTTTGACAATTTGAGAATTGTTATCTTGTTTCGTTTGCAAAGGTAGTAAAAAAATATAAGGTAGCCCTCATGGACTGCCTTATATTTTCTTATTGATGTGACTGATTTTTTGATTTATCTCAGTCGTTGTCCCCGTATGCACCTTTGGCATCGGTGTCGTTGGATATTTTACTTCTGCTTCAGCAGGTCGCGAATCTCAGCAAGCAACTCCTCCTGTGTGGGGCCAGCGGGAGCTTCGGGCTCTGCGGGTGCGGGAGCCTCCTTCTTGCGGTTCAGCTTGTTGATGGCCTTCAGCATGAGGAAGATACAGAATGCCACGATGAGGAAGTCCACCGTGTTCTGAATGAACTGTCCGTAGGCAATCTTGGCAGCATCCTCGCCTTCGCCAATAACAAAGGCCAGCTTGGTGAAGTCGATGCCACCTGTTAGCATACCGATAACAGGCATCAAGATATCGTCAACCAGCGAGCTGATAATTTTTCCAAACGCACCACCGATGATAACACCGACAGCCATGTCCAACACGTTGCCCTTCATGGCAAACTCTTTGAATTCACTGATAAATCCCATAGTTTTAAGTTTTTATAATGTTAATAATCTTAGCTTCTTAAATCGTGGCAAATTGTAATCTTCATTTTGCAATCTTGCGATGCAACACCTTTTTTTCAATCTTTAAATCTTTATCTTGGCTCTTTAATTTAAATTAAGAATGAAATTTGATGCAAATATAGAAATTTTTTTGTAACTTTGCGCTCGAAACATGGAAAAAATGCTATTATGGCATGAAAAAACGATGTAAATTTTATTTTTAACCCTTTTAATAAATAAAAAAGTAATGACAAAAGTTGCTATTAACGGCTTTGGCCGTATCGGTCGCCTCGCATTCCGTCAGATGTTCGAGGCTGAAGGTTATGAAGTAGTTGCTATCAACGACTTGACAAGTCCCAAGATGCTGGCTCACCTGCTGAAGTATGACACAGCACAGGGTGGCTTCTGTGGCAAGTTCGGTGAGAACAAGCACACTGTTGAGGCTGGCGAGGACTTCATCGTTGTTGATGGTAAGAAGATTACCATCTACGCTATTCCTAACGCTGCCGAGCTGCCTTGGGGCAAGCTGGACGTTGACGTAGTTCTCGAGTGCACAGGTTTCTACACATCTAAGGAGAAGGCTTCTGCCCACATCCAGGCTGGTGCTAAGAAGGTTGTTATCTCTGCTCCTGCTGGCAACGACCTGCCCACCATCGTTTACAATGTAAACCACAAGACTCTGACTCCTGCTGACACCGTTATCTCTGCAGCTTCTTGCACAACGAACTGTCTGGCTCCTATGACCAAGGCTCTGAACGATTTCGCTCCTATCCAGAGCGGTATCATGACAACTGTTCACGCTTACACTGGCGACCAGATGATTCTCGATGGTCCTCAGCGCAAGGGTGATGTTCAGCGTGCTCGTGCTGGTGCTCAGAACATCGTTCCTAACTCTACTGGTGCTGCCAAGGCTATCGGTCTTGTTATTCCCGAGCTGAATGGTAAGCTGATTGGTGCTGCACAGCGCGTTCCCACTCCCACTGGTTCTACCACTATCCTGCACGCTGTTGTTAAGGGTGAGGTAACTGTTGAGGGTATCAACGCTGCTATGAAGGCTGCTGCCAACGAGAGCTTCGGTTACACAGAGGAGAAGCTCGTTTCAAGCGACATCATCGGTATGAAGTTCGGTTCACTGTTCGATGCTAACCAGACCATGGTTTCAAAGACTGGTGACGGTAACTCTCTCGTTCAGGTAGTTGCTTGGTACGACAATGAGAACTCTTATACTTCTCAGATGGTTCGCACTATCAAGTACCTCGCCGAGCTGAAGTAATCTGTCTCGATGAGAAGAAAAAATGGTCGTCTGGCTTTGCCGGGCGACTATTTTTTTTTATCTTTGCCGAATAAGGAACAAAAAGCAGAGCGTGTTATGCAGAAACAGATGATAACGATACTTGGGCCAACGGCGAGTGGCAAGACCAGCTTGGCTGCCGCATTGGCAGTTGAACTCCATCATAATGGGCAAGAGGCAGAAATATTGAGCGCTGACTCGCGGCAGGTGTACCGTGGCATGGACATTGGCACGGGGAAAGACTTGGCAGACTATGAGGTCAGCGGTTATCGTGTGCCCTATCATCTGATAGACATCTGTGAGCCGGGAACCAAATATAACCTTTTCCAGTATCAGCAGGACTTCTTCGATGCCTATGAAAATATACAGGCAAGGGGAGCCATGCCGATACTCTGTGGCGGAACGGGACTTTATATCGAGGCGGTGTTGAAAGGCTATCATTTATCGCCTGTTCCACAGAATCAGGAACTTCGTGACCGTTTGGAGGGAAAGAGTCTGGAGGAACTGACCGTGATGCTTCAAGGACTAAAGGAGAAAAACGGGTCGGTGATGCACAATAAGACCGACGTGGACTCCGCCCAAAGAGCCATTCGCGCCATTGAGATTGAAACCTATAACATGGAGCATCCAATTCCGTTGCGGGAGCTACCTGCCGTTCAATCGATGATCTTTGGCGTACACATCGACCGTGACCTGCGTCGCGAGAAGATAACTCGTCGCCTGAAAGCACGTCTGGAAGAGGGAATGGTGGAAGAGATACGTGGGTTGCTCGACCGTGGAATCCCTGCGGAGAACCTGCTTTATTACGGACTTGAATACAAATACGTAACAGAATACGTCATTGGTAAGACTACTTTCGACGAGATGTTCAATGGACTGGAGATTTCCATCCATCAGTTTGCCAAGAGACAGATGACATGGTTCCGTGGAATGGAGCGGAGGGGCTTCACCATTCACTGGATTGATGCCACACTTCCCATGGCGGAGAAGGTGGAAATCATTGTAAAAACGTTAAAACAACGTTAATATCCATTGTAGATGAGCTGGCTTTGGCCGATAATTCGTACATTTGCATAATGGCGATGTGAGGAGGATTTATACATTAATATAATATAAAGAGACAATGGCAGTAGAAGCAACACGTTGGGGCATCTTGTATTGCCCGCGTGCAAAGATGTTCGGAACTTCCGCCAAGCGGTGGGAGCGTGTTGAGAAGTATCTGAAGGAGGAGCACATTGATTACGACTTCGTGCAGAGCGAGTCGCAGGGGAGTGTTGACCGTCTTGTAAAGATGTTAATCAACAATGGCTACAAAACCATTGTCATCATGGGTGGCGACTCCGCGTTGAATGATGCCGTGAATTGTCTGATGCAGGTTGATTCGGCAAAGCGTGAGGATATTGCATTGGGCGTGATACCCAATGGGATCATGAATGATTTTGCCCATTTCTGGGACTTCAAGGAGAATGAAATTGAGCAGACCGTGAAGTGGCTGAAGGCTCGGCGCGTCCGCAAAATCGACCTGGGCTGCATTCGCTATAAGAATAAAGAGGGAGATGCATGCCGACGTTATTTCCTGAATTGTATCAATATCGGACTGGTGGCGACCATCATGAACTTGCGCCGTCAGACCCGTCACTATCTCGGTTCGCGCACGGCTTCTTTCCTTTTCTCGTTTGTACTGATGATTTTTCAGAGGCTTGATTACAAAATGCACCTGAAGATTAATACCGACGAGGTGAAGCGGAAGGTGATGACCGTCTGCATTGGCAACGCAACGGGTTATGGACAAACACCCAATGCTGTTCCATACAATGGATTGTTGGATGTATCGGTGGTCTATCATCCTGAGATGACGCAGCTCTTTGAAGGGATATACCTGTTTATAAGAGGCAAGTTCCTCAATCATCGCAGCGTTCATCCGTTTCGCACGAGAAAAGTGGATATCATAGAGGCGCAACACGCCTTGGTGGGCATTGACGGACGGCTTATGAAAACACCAGTAGGATCTTTCACAATTAGTGTGGAAAGTGAGGTTATTAACTTCATAATTCCTGCCTAAAGAAACGTAATGTGTACATTTTTTGAGAAAATGTACACTTTTTTATTAAAATAGGTGTCGTTTTT
This sequence comes from uncultured Prevotellaceae bacterium, assembly GCA_902800185.1. Lineage (GTDB taxonomy): Bacteria > Bacteroidota > Bacteroidia > Bacteroidales > Bacteroidaceae > Prevotella. The sequence goes on along the minus strand of CADCDK010000014.1, from coordinate 10,360 downwards.
TTTGTATAATAACAAAAAATTCTTACCTTTGAGCTCAACAAAGACGAATGTGGACTGAAACACTTCCGCCTTAAACTGTATATCTAAAAACATTAAATAATTTAAGGAGCTAACTTATGAGTTATCTGAAATTTGAGAAAGCTCTGATGACTAACCTGCAGGACTCTCTGCCAAAGGAGTTGCTTCGTACTAACCGATCTGGTGCTTATTCGTGCTCGACGATTGTCGATTGTAACATCCGTAAGTATCATGGTTTGCTCGTTGTCCCCGTTCCTGAACTGGACGATGAGAACCATGTGTTGCTCTCGTCACTTGACTGTACGGTCGTACAGCATGGTGCCGAGTTCAATCTGGGACTGCATAAGTATCAGGGCAACAACTACAGTCCGAAAGGTCACAAGTACATTCGCGAGTTTGATTGTGACAAGATTCCCACAACCCTCTATCGTGTAGGTGGAGTGATTCTGAAGAAGGAATTCCTCTTCCAGAATTACGAGGATCGCCTGCTCATCCGTTACACGCTGGTTGACGGTCATTCGGCAACCACGTTGCGCTTCCGTCCCTTCCTGGCATTCCGCTCGGTTCGCCAGTTTACCCATGAGAACTCGGTTGCTTCGCGTGAGTACCATCAGGTGGACAACGGTATCAAAACCTGTATGTATGCCGGCTATCCCGATCTCTTCATGCAGTTCTCCAAGAAGAACGAGTTCATCTTCCAGCCCGACTGGTATCGTGGCGTGGAGTATCCGAAGGAGCAGGAACGCGGCTATGCCTCGAATGAAGACCTGTATGTTCCTGGATACTTCGAGATGCCTATTCGCAAGGGAGAAAGCATTGTCTTTGCAGCTGGTACAAGTGAGGTGAAGACCACTCGTCTGAAGAAGCTCTTTGATGAGGAAGTGAGCTATCGTCCGCCTCGCGACAATTTCTTCCATTGTCTGGTCAATGCCGCCCATCAGTTCCATGTGCGCGTGAAGAGAGACAAGGCTGAGGGAGAGAAGGAGGTTTATTCATCTTCAGATTCCACAAAGTCCTATTATAGCACCGACGACCGCTACTTGTTGGCTGGCTACCCATGGTTCAAGTGCCGCGCACGCGATACGTTTATTGCATTGCCGGGCTTGACACTGGCTATCGGTGAAGACGAATACTTTGAGCTCGTGATGGAGACAGCCCAGCGTGGTCTGTACGACTTCATGGAGGATCGTCCGCTGAGCGTGAAGATCTATGAGATAGAGAAGCCCGATGTGCCCCTGTGGGCAATCTGGGCCATTCAGCAGTATGCCAAGAAGCTCGGACGTGACCGTTGCAGGCAGTTGTACGGCAAGCTGTTGCGTGACTTGATAGAGTTTATTGAGGAAGACCGCCATCCCAACCTGACATTGGATGAGAATGGACTGGTACGCACCGATGGTCGTGATGAGGCTGTCACATGGATGAACTCCACCGCCAATGGGCGTCCGGTTATTCCGAGAACAGGCTATATCGTTGAGTTTAACGCCCTTTGGTACAACGCCCTTAAGTTTGCTGCCAGCTTGGCTGCCGATGACAATAACGAGAAAGATGTTGCCCATCTGGAAGAGATTGCCGCACGCTGCAAGGAGTCGTTTGTCAATACCTTCCTGAATGACTACGGATATCTCTTTGATTACGTAGATGGCAATATGATGGATTGGAGTGTTCGCCCGAATATGATATTCCCCGTGGCCTTCGATTATTCTCCGCTTGACCAACAGCAGAAGAAGAGCGTGCTCGATGTATGTACGCGTGAGTTGCTCACCCCGAAGGGACTGCGCTCACTTTCTCCGAAAAGCGGAGGCTACAATCCCATCTATGTCGGACCTCAGGTGCAGCGTGACTATGCCTACCATCAGGGAACGGCTTGGCCTTGGCTTGGCGGATTCTATATGGAGGCTTGCCTGAAAGTATATAAGCGTACACGTCTGAGCTTCATCGAGCGTCAGATGGTGGGCTATGAAGACGAGATGGCATACCACTGTCTCGGTTCTATCTCTGAACTTTTCGACGGCAACCCACCGTTCCATGGGCGTGGTGCCATGTCGTTTGCGATGAATGTTGCAGAGGTTCTGCGTACATTGGAACTGCTTGAGCATTATAAATATTCAAAATAAGGAGGACTTGCTATGAAAGTATTAATGTTTGGATGGGAGTATCCTCCTCATGTGTTCGGTGGACTTGCTACCGCTAACTATGGTATTTCTCAGGGACTTCATGCACAGGGTGACATTGACACCATTCTCTGTCTTCCCAAGCCTTTCGGTGACGAGGATCGCTCGGCTTGCAAGATTGTTGCTATGAACGCGGTTCCCATTGCATGGCGCGACGTTAACTATGAATACGTGCAGCAACGGGTCGGAAACGTGATGAGTCATGAGGATTATTACCGCTATCGTGATCATATTTACGCTGACTTCAACTACATGCACGTCAACGACCTCGGATGCATGGAGTTCGCAGGTGGCTATCCTCAGAATCTGCACGAGGAAATCAATAACTACTCGATTATTGCCGGTGTCGTTGCCCGCACAGAGGAGTTCGATATTATTCATGCGCATGACTGGCTGACCTATCCCGCAGGTATCCATGCGAAGCATGTCAGTGGCAAACCTCTTTGCATTCACGTGCATGCTACAGACTTCGACCGTTCTCGCGGTAAGGTTAATCCAACTGTTTATGGTATCGAGAAGGACGGTATGGACAATGCCGACTGCATCATGTGCGTGAGTGAGCTAACCCGTCAGACTGTCATCAATCAATACCATCAGGATCCCCGCAAATGCTTCACGGTTCACAATGCCGTTTATCCTTTGAAGCAGGAACTGCAGGATATTCCTCGTCCTGACCATACGGGCAAGGAGAAGGTTGTGACATTCCTTGGGCGTATCACTATGCAGAAGGGCCCCGAGTACTTCGTCGAGGCTGCTAACATGGTGCTCCATCGCACACGTAACGTCCGTTTCTGCTTTGCCGGTTCTGGCGACATGATGGACCAGATGATTTATCTCGCAGCAGAGCGTGGCATCGCTGACCGTTTCCACTTCCCGGGCTTCATGCGCGGCAAGCAGGTGTACGAGTGTTTGAAAGCCTCCGATGTCTATGTGATGCCTTCTGTCAGTGAGCCGTTTGGTATCTCCCCGTTGGAGGCCATGCAGTGCGGTACGCCGACAATTATCTCCAAGCAGAGCGGATGTGCCGAGATTCTGTCCAACTGTATCAAGGTGGACTATTGGGACATCCATGCCATGGCTGACGCCATCTATAGCATCTGTCACAACGAGAGTCTCTTCCGCTTTCTCCAAGAGGAAGGCAAGAAAGAAGTTGACCAGATTACATGGGAGAAAGTTGGAGCGTGGATTCGTGAACTCTATGAGCGCACGCTCGGATGGAGATAATTGAATGCAAAAAAATGAAAAGGTAAAAAAGTAAAAAAGCAGAAAATATGAAAACAATATGTTTGTATTTTGAGATGCACCAAATCATCCATCTCAGACGTTACCGCTTCTTCGACATCGGTACCGACCACTATTATTATGATGATTACGAGAACGAGCGCACCGTGACAGACATTGCGGAGCGTTCATACATGCCGGCACTGAACACGTTGCTGGAGATGATTAAGGAGAATGGCAAGGCTTTCAAGGTAGCTTTCTCGCTCTCTGGCGTCGGCATTGAGCAGTTGGAAATGCATGCTCCTCAGGTTCTTGAGAAGTTGCAGGAACTGAACGAAACCGGTTGTGTGGAGTTCTTGGCAGAGCCTTATTCGCATGGTCTTTCTTCACTTATCAACGAAGAGACCTTCGCTGCTGATGTCAAGAAGCAGATGCAGAAGATGAAGGAATATTTCGGACAGACTCCGAAGGTGCTCCGCAACTCTTCGCTCATCTATAGTGATGACATCGGTCTGCAGGCTTCGCAGCTTGGCTTCAAGGGCATGCTTACTGAAGGTGCCAAACATGTACTTGGCTGGAAGTCTCCGCACTATGTTTACAACTGTGCTATCGCTCCCAACCTAAAGCTCCTGTTGCGTGATATCAACCTCAGCGATGACATCTCCTTGCGCTTTAACAATAGCGAGTGGGAGGGCTATCCGCTCTTTGCTGATACGTACATTGACCAAATTGCCCGTCTTCCAGAAGAGGAGCAAGTCATTAACATCTTCATGGAACTGTCGGCACTGGGTATTGCCCAGCCGCTGTCCAGCAATATCCTTGAGTTCTTGCGCGCTCTACCTATCTGCGCCAAGCAGAAGGGCATCACATTCTCCACTCCTACGGAGATTTGCATGAAGATGAAGAGCGTCGGTGCGCTTGACGTACCCGATACCCTGTCGTGGGTTGACGAGGAACGCGATGTCAGCTGCTGGCTCGGTAACCCCATGCAGCGTGAGGCCTTCAACAAGCTTTACAGCGTTGCCGACCGTGTGCGTATTGCCAACGATTCCCGTATCAATCAGGACTGGGACTATCTGCAGGCATCCAATAATTTCCGTTTCATGACGACGAAGCCTTCCAACGTTGGTCTCGACCGTGGTATCTATACCAGCCCCTTCGATGCCTTCACGAACTACATGAATGTCATCGGCGACTTCATCACCCGTGTCAACGGTCTCTATCCTGAGGAGATTGACAATGACGAGCTGGAGTCTCTGCTTACTACCATCCGTAATCAGGGTGAGGAGATTGAGAACAAGGAGAAGGAGATTATCCGCTTGCAAGCTAAGATTGAGAAGTTGGAGGAAATTCATGGTCCTGTAGAGGCAAAGCAAGCAGAGAAGCCTAAGAAAGCTCCTGCCAAGAAGCCTGCAGCCAAGAAAACTCCAGCCAAAAAAGTAGAAGTTAAGGAAGACGAGAAGAAATAAAGTAAAATTATCTCTTTCGATTCTCGAGTGAGCTTCAAAAAAGAATCCCTGTCCAAGCCATTGGGCAGGGATTTAATGTATGTTTGCCTTTTGGAGGGTTTCAGATTTTGTCTTTTAAGCTGTCAAATTTGTCTGAAACGCTATCAATCTTAGATTTTAAGGTGAAAAATTTCAAAAGTTCAAAAAAAAAATGTACCTTTGCCATTCAAAAAAACGCCCTTTGATGGAAGGGCCTGATATGAGCACATTGTCTAATGTGACAACTCGAAGAGGCGAGACAAACCCTCCAAGCGTCAGGTTTACCCCTGATGCCTTCCCCGAAGCTAAAAGCTCAAAAACAGGGGTGTCGGTAAGATATGCGCCTACCCCAGACAAACGTTGGTATGTTTTTCGCGTTTCATACGGAAGATTGGACAAGGCCGCTGACTTCCTGGTAGATGACGGAACCTATACATACATAGCCAAGAAGATGGTAGAGAAACTTGTAGAGGGGAAGCGAAAGCGGGCTTTCCAAAACCTCATACCAAACCTTCTTTTTGCATATACAACAAACGACAAGGCAGAAGAATATGTCCATAAAACCCCATCACTCTCTTTTCTAACCTATTATTATAATCATTTTGAGCTGGATAATGATAAAAAGAATCCTCCATTAACGATTACTGATGAGGAAATGAATCGCTTCATTCTTGCTACCTGTAACATGAATAAGCATTTATTGTTTGTACAGCCATCCCAATGTCATTTTAAGGGTGGCGAACAAGTCCGGGTCGTCGATGGTCGTTTTGCCGGTGTTGAGGGTAGGGTAGCGCGAGTGGCTGGACAGCAGAGAGTGGTTATTTCTTTGTCCGGCATTGGACTCATTTCAACAGCTTATATTCCCACCGCCTTTTTAAGGCGCATAGATACAGATTGAGCAATGCAAATACGAATCAAGAACAACTATCGCACCAACAGGCTGATTCAGCTATTGATCATTGTGGGAGACTTTGTGGTGCTTTGGGTGCTGCTTTACTTCGTAGTTGGCACTATTCCCCAGTCGGACGGATGGGATGAAGAAAAGGAACGTTTATTCTGGATGGTATGTACCTTTGCCATGGTTGTTGCCGAGTATTTATTCCCCTCTGTTATTCATGAGCGTGTGGCGGGAGCCAACGACATACTGGGCCACAGCACGACGCTTGTAGCAACGCAGACCTTGTTGTCCTATCTGCTGTTACGTACCGTTCACTTCATGTCTCGATTGGGGTGGCAACTGTTTGCGATGGGGGGTGTCATGTTTGTCTCCATCCTTCTGTTGCGCTTCATAGAGCGATGGGTGGTGAAGCGGCTCAGGCAATTGGGGTACAACACACAATGTAACGCTCATCGGGTCAGACAAAGAGTTGCTGCGTTTATATAAGAAACTAATGGGCAATGCCACCTTCGGCTATAGGGTTCGCCACATCTATGGTGACATAGAGGGTTTGAGCCAGAACGGCAGTATCAAAGACTTCGAATCATTACTGTCCCGGCCAGAAGAACTTACATTGGATGACGAGGTCTATCTTTGTGTCCCTCGCAATGAGCGTGAGCTGATTGAGCGGACAGCGCGTCTGTGCGACCACTACATGGCCAAGTTCTATTATCTGCCTACTGCCGAAGAGAAGCTGAACCTGCAACCCATCCTCATCGACGACATCAGCGTCATGACCACCTACACCAGTCCGCTGGAAGAGCCGTTGAACAGACTGCTGAAACGACTGTTTGACATCGTCTTCTCCATCCTGTGCCTGATACCCACGGCATTGCTGCTGCCTTTCATCGTGTTAGCGATAAAACGACAAAGCCCAGGCCCCGTTTTCTTCCGCCAGCGACGTACCGGAATCGACGGCCACGAGTTCTATTGCTATAAGTTCCGCTCCATGCACGTCAATGCCGATGCCGACCGTCTGCAGGCCACCAAGGACGACCCGCGCAAGTTCCCCTTCGGCGATTTCATGCGCAAGACCAACATCGACGAGCTGCCGCAGTTCTTGAACGTTCTGCTCGGCGACATGAGCATCGTGGGGCCTCGGCCTCACATGCTGGCTCACACGGAGCAGTACGACCGGCTGATAGACAAGTATATGGTGCGCCACTTCGTCAAACCTGGCGTCACCGGCTGGGCGCAGGTGACGGGCTTCCGTGGCGAGACACGTGAACTGTGGCAGATGGAGGGCCGCGTGGAGCGCGACATCTGGTATATCCAGCATTGGAGTTTCTGGCTCGACCTGCGCATCATCTGGCTGACGGCCAAGACCATCTTCAAAAGAGACGAAAAAGCATATTGAAATAGAAAGAGTTATTAATTGTATTGCTAAATCATGACCATACAAATGAAAGGTAAGAGGCTCGCAGTATTCGGGGCCAACACCGTGGTGGACGAGGTGACGGCCTACGCCCGAAAGCATGGCATCGTGCTTGTCTCGGTGGGCAATGTGCCGGAGGCTCCGATGCATCAGGTATCCGATGAACAGTATTTCTTGGACTGCACTGACGAGACCGTGATGCTGCCGTTTTTAAAGGAAAAACGCATCGACGGCCTGCTGAACTGCTCAGGCGAAATGGTCATCAGGAAGTCGGTGGGCTGGATGGCTAAAACAGGCTTCAACTACATTCATACGCACCACCAATGGGATGTGCTTATGAACAAGCAGCATTTCAAGGAGGCTTGCATCCGCTATGGTATGCCAGCCATCCCTGCCTTCCGCTTGGAGGACAAAGATATTCCTTTCCCTGTCATTGTTAAGCCCGTGGATAATGGCGGCTCCTTCGGTGTCACTGTCTGTCATAGCCGGACAGAGATGGAAGAGGCCATCGCCAAAGCCGTCCGGCACTCCATTGTTGGCGAATATCTCTGCGAGAAGTTCATAGAAGGTCCTTATTTCCAGTTTGATATATGGCGGCAAAACGGGAAATCGTATTTTCCCTATACCAAGGGACGGGTCTTCTACGATGCCGTCGGACAGTCACCCTGTCAGCCGTTTTTAGACCTTTACCCTTCGCCAGAGGCTGACGTCATCAGCAGGCTCTACGAACCCATGTCACAATTGTTCGACGACCTCGGCGTCGATAATGGCTCCTGTATGTTCCAGGGCATCATCAGTGATGGTGTGCCTTATATCATGGACAATGCTTTCCGTCTGAGCGGGGGCATGGACTTTCGTGTGGTTCACGAGGACAAGGGCATCGACCTTATTGCCTGTTATATGCAACATGCGCTGACGGGGCAGTTTGGCGAGGACTTCTCTGCACTTGCAGAGCCTCTTCACAGTCGGTATGCCACTGTCTGCATCGGCCTGAAAAACGGTCAAATCACCCGCATCAAGGGAATAGACGAAGTGAGACAATTGCCCTTTGTCTATAGTCTGTACCAATATTACCATGAGGGCGACACCATGCAGTACTCCGGCCTCTTCCTGCAAGTGCTATGTCGCATCTTTGTGCGAGCCGACAGCCGACAGGAACTTCAATCAAACATCAACACCATTCTTGGCCTCATTGAAGCGGAGGGAACTGACGGTAACTCCCTGCTCCGCGATTATCCAAATACTTAAATAAAAAAACTTATGATCAACGAAAAACGCTATATCGCCTTTACGCAGCCATACTTCTTTCCGTACATAGGCTATTGGCAACTCATTCATGCTGCTGATTTCTTTCTGATTGGAGACAATGTCCACTATATTAAACACCATTGGATTAACCGCAACCGTATTTTGGGCGAAGGAGACCAGCCACAGTATTTCGGCATTGAAGTGAGCCACGCTTCCTGCAATCGACTTATCTGTGAGACCAATCGTGTAGTCAGCCGCAAACAGGCTGAATATCTGTGTCGGGTGTTGAGGTTCTACTACGGCCGGGCGCCACACTACAACGAGGCTATGGATGTCATCAGGCCTATCATCATGGACGAAGAACCCGACCTGACGCGCTTTCTCCTGAGGCACATGAGGGCCGTGGCTGAGTATTTAGGCATCAAGACAGAAATCAGGTTGCTGTCTGAGGTCACTGCCCGTTGGGACTGCAAGGCACCGGAACTTATCCGACGCACTTGCGAGCATTTCGGTTATACCAACTTTATCAATTCTATCAATGGAACAAAGTATTACACAAAGGATGCTTTCCGCGAGATGGGTATCAACCTGTACTTCCTGCGTCGCAACGATGACATCCGTTACAAGCAACGCTGTGACGAGTTCGTCCCCGACCTGAGCATCATCGACACGATGATGTACTGCTCGCGAGACGAGATACATGATATGTTGGATCGTTACCATTTTGTATAAAATAGCTTAACAAGAATAACTATGATTAATGTTTTTCAGCCTTCATTAGGAAAAGAAGAGCTTGATGCTCTTGAAAAAGTCTTTGAATCCAATTGGATTGGGAAAGGCAAGAAAGTAGTGGAATTTGAAGAGATGTATGCCAAGCATATCAAATCTTCAAAGAATCTGGTGTTAACGACCACTTGCTGTAGCGAGGGATTGTTTTCCTCCATGCACCTTTTAGATATAAAACCTGATGATGAAGTCATTCTTCCTACCATCAGTTTTATCGGAGCCGGCAATGCCATTTGTGCTCATGGTGCCAAGATGGTGCTTTGTGATGTGGATCCTCACACGTTGAATGCCCGTGCAGAGGATATTGAAAAGGTGATTACGCCAAAGACAAAAGCGCTTTTGCTTCTGCATTACGGAGGAATACCTTGTGAAATGGATGAAATCATGGCGCTTTGCAGGAAACATGATATAAAAGTCATTGAGGATGCCAATGCTGGCGTAAGCTCTTTCTATAAAGGGAAAGCCGTCGGTACTTTCGGCGACATGGGTATGTGGTCGTTTGATGCCATGAAGATTCTGGTATGCGGAGATGGAGCCATGCTACATTTCAATACACCTGAACTTCGTAAGAAGGCAGACCGCTGGCTCTATTTTGGCCTTGAAGCCAAGAGCGGCTATGCAAACACCGTGGCTCAGAAGTGGTGGGAGTTCGATATCTCCTGTTTTGGTCATCGTGCCATTATGAACAATATAACGGCTGCTATAGCATTGGAACAGCTGAAGAAACTACCGGCATATATGAAAAGGCGTGCAGAGATACATCAATACTATAATGAGCATCTCAGACAATTCTCATGGATTGAGCTGCCACCAGTCCTGCCTGAATATGTAGAGACATCTTACTATTTTTACCACGTTCAAATAAAGAACGGCAAGCGTGACGAGTTTGCGAGATTCTTGCGTGAGAATGGTATCTATACGACCTATAGATATTATCCTCTTCATCGTGTGCCTGGCTATGGTGTTACTGGTGATTTCCCAAATGCAGATTATGCCGCGGACCACACACTGAATCTTCCGATTCATCAGTCCATTACCGATAATGACTTGGAACTCATTATTGAGAAAGTCCGCGAATTTGACAACCTGTTCTGCAAATAGAAAAACGAATTTATGA
>CADCDK010000013.1 GCA_902800185.1 uncultured Prevotellaceae bacterium | reverse complement strand
AGCATGGCAATGGCGATATAACGGAGTGGTTGGTGTGGTACATGCAGAAATTGGTGGATGCACTCGACGAGGCTGACACCATCGTCACCACAATCCTGAGCAAGAGCTTTTTCTGGCAGAAGGCATCGGCAGTACCAATGACCGAGCGTCAGACTCAGATGCTCAATCTCTTTCTTGACGGATATGAAGCAAAGATTACGTCAAAGACTTGGGCGACATTGGCAAAGTGCTCGAAGGACACGGCCATACGTGACATACAGGATCTTGTGGATAAGAATATCCTGATAGAAGACATTCCCGGAGCCAAACGTCCAAGTTACTCCATCATCTATGATGCTGAGGACTTGACGCAATTCTTCACAGATATAAACATCACTGAAGAAAATGGCATTCCGTATCTCAATGCTTTATATAAAGGAAAGAAAACTATCTGTGAGAGAATTCTCAGGCTCGATGCAGAACGCTACCAGAAAGGTGATTTGCCATTGTCCAATTTGCTCAGCAAATACTGCTCGTATATTGTTGCTGGCAATAGAGAATAGCATAATAATCAGATAAATCGAAATTTAACATGAAACGTATTATCATCATCATTCTGTTTCTCATATCAGAAATAACGGCTAATGCCCAGTTCATATTCCGCATCAGCGGCAATGGGCTCGAAAATCCTTCGTACATCTTGGGCACATTGCATGTAATGTCAGGCGACCTGCTCGACAGCATCCCCGCCTTTCTGGAAGCTGAGAGCCAATGTCAGCAGTTGTTCGTGGAGAGTGACGTTACTGACCCGCAAAACAAAGAAGACAGACGAGCCGAAAGCCAACAGTTAATGACACTGCCCGACGGCAAGACCATCTCCGATGTCTTGGGTGAAGAGAGAATGACTATCCTGCAAGAAAGGATGAAGGAGTCGTGCCACATCAATCTGGCCGATTCAGCAGCACAGAATCTCCAGCACTATCAGCCTTTATTTTTTACATTATTTCTCAATCTAATGATTCAAAGTGAGGCCTTACAGAAGTATCCTGCCATGCGAAACGGCAACATGATGGATGTAGCCTGTATGAAAAGGGCCAAGGCCCGCGGATGGAAAGTCGGGAATCTCGACCAACAAAAAACGTCCGAAGAACTGGAAAAAATCAAGGAGACAATAACGCCCATCGACGAGCAGGTCGATACGCTCATGGAGCTCCTTAACAACTTCGATGAACACAGACAGAAAATACTGAAATATTTTGAAGGAATGCAGAATGCGGGCGACTATTGGTCTGTGGGCGACTACGAGGGTTTTGAACGTTTCATAAAGCCAGAGAACGAGGCGAACCCTGCCATCTATGCCGAGCGCAACAAGAAGTGGATGCCCACCATTATCGAAGCCGTGAAAGAGATGCCTACGCTCTTTGTTTTTGGAGCCGGCCACCTGACAGGCCCGGATGGTGTCATCCGGATGCTCCGTGACGCAAGATATAAAGTTGAACAAGTCGAAATAAAATAGATTTATAAATTCCAATTTATCAAAATATATGAATATGACATAGAAAAAGATTTTTTCTGCCGTAAAAACACGTTTATCGTTGCTATGAGCGTGTAAAAACGTGCAGAATGTGTCGCAAAAGAGTCGCCAGTAGTTTGCAATAACCCTGTAATACACTGATAATCAACACCTGTTAGCCGCCGCGCAGGCTTCGTGTATATCCGTGGTGGGAAAAAGTTTGTGAAGAAATGAAAGGAGAGCTTCTTTATTAGAACAGGTCTGAGTGCGTGCCTGTCTGCAGGAAGAGTAGCGTCAGTTCCATGTCGTTTTGCTCCCACGTCACCAGCCAGTCAGGCTCTATGTGGCACTCCCACTGACCATTTTTGCTTCCTCGCCGAGTATCTCTTTGAACATGTCATCCACGCTGTCGGCATGATACACTCGGCCATTCTTTACATCGTCCATCGCCTCACGATAGCCTGCGGTCTGGGTGATGTCGTAATTCTTCTTTGCTGCTGGCTTTTGTACCTTTACCGATGCCACGCCCACAATCATCTTGCAGGCCTGCTTCACCTTCTGAACAAGGCTCTCATCAGGAATCTGTAATCCAATGTTGCCATAATCTTCTTTATTTATTTCCTATATGAGTTAGAAAGCAAACGGAGAGTTATGCTTTCACAATGCAAAGATACAACTATTTTTTTGGGGGCAAGATTCTTGAAAGCATTTCTTCTAATAACGCCATTTATTAACGTAACTTGTTGATTATTAGGAACACCTATAAACAAAGCCCCCCCGGGAGATTAGTTTTTGATTAGTTTTTTCTTCCCTAAATTTTTTCGTGTTTGCTTTTGTTGGTGTATCTTTGCAGCATACTTATGAGTATAATTCGGTTTTCGGAAGTTATGACAAATAGAAAGAATCCAATGGGAGATATTATTGAAGGTTTCAAAGGTGTTTTTACCACAAAAGGCAATATGTCAAGACGAGCATTCTGGTACTATTATCTGTTCGTCTGTTTTGTAAACACAATGATACATCTATTGTTATCATCATATCAACAGGCAGAGAAAGCTGGCTTCATTATATTGAACATTGGGCTTTTTCTTCAGGCCATATGCTATTTAATGACAGCGACTGCCAAAGTAAGAAGACTCCATGACACAGGATTTTCCGGTTACTGGATATTAATCGAATATGTCCTGTTAGGTTTCTTGGTATGGAAGATGTGGCAGATTTCTGTTACATTTGCCTTGGGTGGCGTTCAAGAACTATTCAGTTCGATGCCGTTGGTTGCTTGCATGATTATTATTTATGGCTTAATCAAGATTTTTACGTTATGCATTTTTTGTAAACCAAGCAAGACACATCCTCTAATAACAACGCAAGATACTCAATGAAAATCATGCTATTTTTCCGTGTTTGCTTGTTGTATGCCGTAGAATGCATATCTTTGCAGCAATAACATAAACTCAATCATTTGAATAGTAAGAGATACAGAGTGTATCTCTGACAAAAAGCAAATTGTTTTATGGTTGGAATACACTTTGAAGGGAACGTTTTATTTGTTTGGGTGTTAGAGAGTTATGGAAATTAAGAGTTTAAGGGTTTAATGGTTTAAAAGTTTAAGGAGTTAAGGGATTAAAAGTTTAAGGGGGAGGTAAGAGCTTAGGAGCTTAATGGCTTAACAGTTTAATGGTTTAAGAGTTTAAGAGTTTAAGGGTTTAAGAGTTTAAGGGTTCAAGGGTTTAAGGGTTTAAGAGGCAGCATCGGGACTTTGAGTTAAATATTATTAATGAGTGGAGAGGAATGATAGCCTCTCGGCTTTTTTTATTACCTTTGCGGTAATGAAAGAAAATCTTTTATCGTAACATTAAAAACATAAAAAGTATGAAACCGACTTTGTTTCTTTTGGCTGCCGGCATGGGTAGCCGCTACGGAGGTTTGAAGCAGTTGGACGGTCTGGGACCCAACGGCGAAACCATCATGGACTACAGTATCTACGACGCTATTCAGGCAGGCTTCGGCAAGATTGTCTGGGTTATCCGCAAGGACTTCGAAGAGCAGTTCCGCACACAGATTCTCGCCAAGTACGAGGGACAGGTTCCCTGCGAGCTCTGCTTCCAGGCCCTGGACGCACTGCCCGAGGGCTTCACCGTTCCCGAAGGACGCCAGAAGCCGTGGGGTACGAACCACGCCGTGATGATGGGTAAGGATGTCATCAAGGAGCCGTTCTGCGTGATCAACTGCGACGACTTCTATGGCCGTGATGCCTTCATGAAGATTGGCAAGTTCCTGAGCGACCTGCCCGAAGGTGCCAAGAACACTTATGCCATGGTAGGCTTCCGTTGCTGCAACACGCTTTCCGAGAACGGTAGCGTAGCCCGCGGTGTCTGCGAGTTCGACAACAACCACCATCTGGTAGAGGTTGTGGAGCGCACGGAGATCATGCGTATTGACGGCGTCATCAGCTACAAGGATGGTGACAAGTGGATTGGCTTGGACGAGAACGTACCCGTGTCCATGAACATGTGGGGCTTCACTCCCGACTACTTCGCTCACTCTGAGGAGTTCTTCAAACAGTTCCTGAGCGATCCGAAGAACATCGAGAACCTGAAGGCAGAGTTCTTCATCCCGCTGATGGTGAGCAAGCTCATCAACGAAGGTACCAGCACCGTCGAAGTGCTCGACACCACATCAAAGTGGTTCGGTGTTACCTACGCCGCCGACCGCGACGCAACGGTTGCCCGCATCAAGAAACTCGTGGACGAGGGTGTTTACCCCAACAAGCTGTTCTAATGCAAATCAACATCCTGAATGAACAAGAAGCTGCTGTCCTGCAAGAGCTGATAGCAGCTTCTTCTTGTATTGTCATCACTTGCCACAAGTCGCCCGACGGCGATGCTCTGGGTTCGTCGCTGGCATGGGCGGAGTACTTGAAGGGGATGGGCAAGGAGCCGTCCGTCATCATCCCCGACGCCTACCCCGACTTCCTGCGCTGGATGCCCAACACGGAGAAGGTTGTCAGGTATGACAAGCACCGCGAGTTATGCGATGTCATGCTGAAGGCCGCCGACCTGATTTTCTGCATGGATTTCAACGAGTCCGGGCGGTTGGATGAGATGCAGGCGGCTTTCGATGCTGCCACGCAGGCGAAGCGGGTCATGATAGACCATCACCTGAGCCCACAGATGGAGACGGCACTCACCGTGTCGATGCCCGAATTGAGCTCCACCTCCGAACTGGCTTTCCGCATCATCTGGCAGCTTGGCGGCTTCGACTCCATGAACAAGGCGTGCGCCGCCTGCCTCTACTGCGGTATGATGACCGACACGGGGGGCTTCACCTACAACTCCAACCGGCCGGAGATTTTCATGATTATCGGCGAACTGCTGACCAAGCACATCGACAAGGACAAGATCTACCGCAATGTCTATAACAACTTCAGCTCATGGGCTGTGCGCTTCCGCGGCTACCTGATGTCGCAGAAGCTCAATGTCTTCGATGACCTCCATGCCTCCTACTTCACCATCTCCCGCTACGACATGAAACGCTTTCGCTTCATCAAGGGCGATGCCGAGGGGGTGGTCAACGAACCGCTGCGCATCAAAGGGATGAAACTGTCCATATCGCTACGCGAGGACGACCGTCGCGACAACCTCATCTGGGTGAGCCTGCGCTCCGTGGATCAGTTCCCCTGCAACGAAATGGCAGAGCGGTTCTTCAATGGCGGCGGCCATCTCAATGCAAGTGGCGGTCGGCTGACGTGTACGCTGCAAGAAGCAGAGCAAATCGTGCGCGATGCCATCAAAGCCTATGAGGAGATTCTTAAGAAAAGTTGAAAAATGCAACATTTCTGCCTTTTTGCTTTTCCACCTCTCTACTTTTTACTAACTTTGCATCAAAGTTGTGAAATATGAAACAAACAAGATACATTCTCCTGCTATTCATCAGCATCGTACTGTTCACTTCTTGTGAAAAGACACAGACCTACGCAGAACAGAAAAAACGTGAGCGCTCGGCCATCAACCAGTATATCGCCGACGCCGGCATCAATGTGATCAGCGAGTCACAATTCTTTGCTCAGGACTCCGTCACCGACCTGAGCAAAAACGAGTTTGTGGTTTTCGGCAGCAGCGGTGTCTATATGCAGATTATCCGCAAAGGCTGTGGCACACGACTGAAGAACGGAGAGACGGCACACGTGCTTTGCCGTTTTACAGAGTATAACCTGCTGGTGGGAGCTGACAGCATACACCTCACCAACAACGTTCTCTACTACTCGTCCATCGTTGACAAGATGTCCGTGCGCAACACCTCGGGCACCTTTACCGCCTCCTTTGAGAGCGGTCTGATGTACACCACCTATGGCACGGCCTCCGTTCCTGCCGGCTGGCTCGTCCCGCTGAGCTATATCAACCTTGGCCGTCCTTCGGCTCCCGGAGAGGAAATTGCGAAGGTGAAAATCATCGTACCCCACACACAGGGACAGTCTAATGCCTCGCAAAACGTATATCCCTGCCTCTACGAGCTGACTTACGAGCGGGGAATATGATGAGAGATGAATGTATTCACGGTAAACGGTAAACAACAAACAGTAACTATCAAACTTCAACAATAAAGCTTATGACACTAATTAAATCTATTTCTGGAATCCGCGGAACCATCGGCGGACGCTCGGGCGACACATTGAACCCGCTCGACATCGTGAAATTCACATCTGCCTATGCGACTTTCATTCGTCGCTCCGGCAAGTCAAACAACAACAAGATTGTAGTAGGACGTGACGCACGCATCTCTGGCGACATGGTCAAGAACGTTGTCTGCGGCACACTGCTCGGCATGGGCTACGACGTTATCAACATTGGGCTTGCTACGACCCCGACCACAGAGCTGGCAGTACGCTGGGCAGAGGCCGACGGCGGTATCATCATCACAGCCAGTCACAACCCCCGCCAGTGGAACGCCCTGAAACTCCTGAACAAAGAAGGCGAGTTCCTCACAGCTGCCGACGGCGCACAGGTGCTCGACATCGCTGCCAAGGAAGACTTTGAGTATGCCGACGTAGATCATCTGGGACACTATTTCGAAGACAACAGCTTCGACAGGAAACACATTGAGAGCGTGCTTGCCCTAGAGCTGGTTGACGTGGAAGCCATCCGCAAGGCAGGCTTCAAGGTGGTCGTAGATTCCATCAACTCCGTGGGCGGTGTCATCCTGCCCGGACTGCTGAAGGAGCTGGGTGTAGAATACAAGTTCCTCAACGCCGAGCCGAGCGGTGACTTCGCACACAACCCCGAGCCCATCGAGAAGAACCTCACAGGCATCATGGACGAGCTGAAGAAGGGTGGTTACGACATGGGTATCGTCGTTGACCCCGACGTTGACCGTCTGGCCTTCATCTGTGAGGACGGAAAGATGTTCGGCGAGGAATACACCCTCGTGAGCGTGGCAGACTACGTGCTCACCCATACACCTGGCAACACCGTCTCCAACCTCTCTTCTACACGCGCCCTGCGCGATGTCACCGAGAAGCATGGCGGTAAGTACTGCGCTTCGGCCGTGGGCGAGGTGAACGTCACCACCAAGATGAAGGAGGCCAATGCCGTCATCGGCGGCGAGGGCAACGGTGGAGTCATCTATCCCGCCAGCCACTACGGACGCGATGCCCTCGTTGGTATCGGACTGTTCCTCTCTTCTCTTGCCCACAAAGGCATGAAGGTGAGTGAGCTGCGTGCCACCTATCCCGACTACCAGATTGCCAAGAACCGCATCGACCTCACTCCCGAGACCGATGTTGATGCCATTCTGGTGAAGGTGAAGGAGAAGTTCGCCAAGGTTGCCGATGCACAGGTGAACGACATCGACGGCGTGAAGATTGACTTCCCCGACAAGTGGGTACACCTGCGCAAGTCGAACACCGAGCCCATCATCCGCGTCTATAGCGAGGCTTCCACCATGCAGGCCGCTGACGAATTGGGCAAGGAGCTCATGCAGATTGTCTATGACATGCAGTAAAGCCTCAGGCTATCGCATATACAAAACCGCCGGGACATCCAAGATGCCTCGGCGGTTTTTTAGTCTATCAACAGGGTCAATATAGATACCCTTCTACTATCTTGCCGATATTAATTCATATCCTTTTAGTTTCTCATCCCATGAATAGTGTTCGATCACCATTTTGCGACCTTGTTCTCTCATGGTAGTGCGTAGTTGCTGGTTGTTTAGCAATTCAATGCAGATGTTGGCAAATGACTGATTGTCATTTCGTATGAAACAATTTTCACCATCATGCTGTACTCCTATAAGCTTACTGCGAAGTCCTAGGTGGGAGTCGATTACAGAGGACAGAATACGGTCAAATTTGTCCAAAACGAAAAATAATCCGCCAAAAGCGCTGATTTTCTCTGATTTTTGTTGTACCTTTGCTATGTCATTGATGATTTTGCTTGTCTTGATTTGCAGCACTAAGGTAAGTGAAAAATCTGACATGGCCAAATCCTGAGCAACTTTTTGTTGCTCAGGCGGAATTTAGGTATTATTTCAAATAATGAGATACAGATTTATTATCCTTCTTGCATTGGCACTGATTAGCATAAATGATCTCAATGCTATAACAGATATAGAAAAGCAGCAACTTATAGAAACTGGCTTGCCGCTTGTCGTGGTTGAAACGGTAAACCATGAGGAACCGACATACGAGATTGCTGTTGCGCCTCCTGGCTGCTTGGGCCAGAGTATAAAAAATGCTACAAAAGTGCCAGGAAGACTGGTTGTCATAAATGGTGAGAACACAACTTATGATAGTGGAGAGTATGAGAGTGGTACATCCGGAATCACAATCAAAGTAAGGGGCAACTGGAGCGCAAATCTTCGTAATCATCCCTATAAAATTAAGCTGCAAAAGAAGGATGATTTGCTTTGCAGAGGTGACAAACGGTACAAAGACAAAGACTGGTTGCTCCTCAGAGTTCCTAATTTAAATACAATGATTGGTTTCAAAATAAACGAAATGCTTGGCTTGCAATGGACTCCTCGCTATCAATATGTCAATGTTGTACTAAATGGTGATTATCAGGGCTTGTATATGCTGGTCGAGTCTGTGGATCGCAATGCTGACTGCCGCCTCGATGTGGAAAAATCGGGATATGTTTTTGAACTAGATGCTTATTGGTGGAATGAAGACCTGTCGGTGAAAACTTCCTTCGGCTGGAATGTGAATTATACGTTCAAGTATCCCGACAGTGAAGATATTACCGATGAGCAATTAAGTAACTTTGAAAAGTACATATACCAAATGGAAGCATCTCTTATGGATGCTACCTATACCGAATATATTGATGTTGAATCATTTGCCAACTGGATGCTTGCTCACGATATTCTCGGTGATATTGATTCGGCAGGCTCTAATATGTTTTTGACTAAATACGATGATTCCTCCACCTCGAAGATAATGATGGGATCGCTTTGGGATTATGATATGATTATGAAAGCCGAAGAATGGGCTTATATTCATCAGGCATATTATTTTTCATTGTTGTTTGAGAGTGAAAACGGAACATTCAAAAATACATATGCCAGAAGATGGAAAGATGTTAAAGACATCCTGTTTGACTCTCTTTTCGAGTATTTTGACCAATTTGTAGAGTCCCCAGAAGGACAAGCACTTAATGCTGCTATACCATACCACAATAACCGATGGACAGAATATGAACTCCAAACCATTCAAACTTATTTCGAGTCTGCAAAGTCTTATTTTGAAACTCGCAAGTCATGGCTGGATGAAAATATAGTGTTTGAACCAAGTGTCGGAGATGACTTCACAGTGGAGGATATTAGTTACCTCGTAACGTCCAAGAATCCAAGAACGGTAGAGGTTGTCAGTACAACGAAATCTGGTGCAGTGGTCATACCAGAAACAGTGACTATTGAAAAATGGACTTACGATGTGACAAGCATAGGAGTAGGCGCATTTGATAATACCATAGATATGACAAGTATTGAGATTCCTGCCACGATAAAGAGTATTGGAAATGGTGCGTTTGTTAATTGTACGTCACTTGTCAATATATATGTACAAGTGAAAGAACCTTTTGCTTTAGGTGATGGTGTTTGGAATTCAGCTTCCTTTGAAAATGCCACATTATATGTTCCTAGTGGTATGGTAAAGAAATATAAGAGTACTGAGGGCTGGAACAACTTTAAGAACATTGTTCCGATTTCTCCAGGCATTACGGTGGTAGTTTCGGAGGGAGGAAATGTATTGTATGGTGACACAAGTCTGGATAGCGGTACACACCTGTTGACGCCTGAGCCTAATACTGAACAGACTTTTGAAATAATACCAGATAGTGGTTATTCTTTTGAATCCCTAATCATTGACGGCGAAGATATAACCGATCAAGTGCTTGATGGAAAATTCATCATAACGGTTTCGGAACAGGATAAAGACATTGAGGTAAATTTCCGCTTAATTACAGAAGCTACTATTGTAATCGGTGATGATGGTCAGATAACCTATTGTAGTGATCACGACATCGACTTTAGCAAAGTTCCTGATATTATGGCATATATTGCCAGTGGCTTCGACAGTACAACAAGTACTGTAATGATGAAGAGGGTAATGGATGTTCCTGCAGGAACGGGCTTAATTATAAAAGGTGCGCCAGGTTCCTACACTGTACCGTATACTGAGTCGTCAATGTATTATGCAAATTTGCTCAAGGGTGATATCGATACAAATACCGCAATCCTGCAACTACCAAAAGATTGTGCTCCGGAGTCTCTAAATTATATGTTCAGTGAGGACAATAAGAAAGGTGACGTGAATGGTGATGGCGAAATAAATGAAGTGGATGCACAGATTATTCTTGATTACTCTGTAGCCAAAGAAAAACCGTGGTAATTATGAGAAAGATACTATATTTTTTACTTGTCCTATTAGCCATTAGTTTGGAGAATCGGGCACAAACCGTCTCTTCATCTGGTGACGTAGAGGCTCTTTCGTCAGGTGAAACAGTGAGTTTTGTTCTGCATATCGAAGGTGTGGAGACGATGACCTCCACTCATTTTGAAGTGATAGCCCCTGATGGGTTCAGCGTGACTGACGTTGTACCCACGAAGGACTGGGCAGCTATGTTTGCTGAAGAGGAAGGCATTGTGGGAGCTATTAGCACAACAAACAACGCGATAATAGGCGAGGGTGACTTTGCTGTCATTAAGATGGAAGTACCTGAAGGTACAGCTGAAGGCTCCTATCCTGTAACAATTAACAATTTTCGTGTAAATGGAACCCCTTTGGATGTAACTGTATTGTCACAAGTGAAAGTTGTGGCAAGTATACCCAATCCAGAAACTGCCATACAATTGACAAAAGCCAATAGAGAGACGCTGTCAGAAAGAGTCTACAATATCGTTGGTCAGCCAACAACGACATCATCTAAAGGAATTAAACTAAAAAAAGGCAGGAAATTTCTGGTAAAATGAATCGTGTATAACTCGACTACAATCTAATGGTACTGATGTTCTGGGGGGGGGGCTTCTCTCACCTCTCTGTCCTAGGTGTCCGAGGCTGATCATAGCCATATAGTTTTGAATGCCATGAATAGCGTTCAATGACAGTCTTTCGTCCCCGTTCTTTCATCCTATCACGAAGATTCATATCTTTGATGAGTGAGATACATGCGTCTGCAAACGACTGGTTGTCGTCGCGAATGAAACAATTCTCACCATCTTGCAACTCAGGGATGGCCTTGGCAATCAGTGAGGTGAGGACGACAGGAATGGCATTGGCCATGGCTACCAATACCTTGTTCTGTATTCCTGCAGCAATCTGAACAGGAGCCACGGCAATGCAGGAGTCGGCTACGAACTTGTTGATATCTTCCACAAAGCCTGTGACGAAAACGTTCTTTCCGTTGTGTAGTTTCTGGATGCTCTTGGGGGGATGCGCTCCTACTATATAGAACCTCATGTCAGGCTTCTTGGCCAAGATGAGTGGGAAGATGTCATTGACGAAGTGAATGGCTGCGTCTTGATTCTGTAGTGATTGCATATGACCTATGAAGCAAATCTTTTGTTGGTCAATGTGATTGCTGACTTGCTGTAGATACTCCACTCCATTGGTATGAAGTTCCAAAGACTGCGTCAACTGATTGTTCATGCTGCTTCGCAGAAAATCAATGTCCGACTGAGATACCAGTACAACCTTGGGATAACGGCTGATGACGAATTCCTCGTATTTCGCAATTAGATGTTTCTCTATTTTATAGATATTCCGAAGCAGTGTATTACCCTTTGCCCCTGTTGCTAGGGCGTAGGTCTTCGACAAAGCATCTGTCATCTCGATAATTGAGCTGTCTTGTACGTTGGCTTCCTCTAAGAATGGTACCATGCGTAGCAGGTGGGAAACATACAAGTCGGGCTTCTCCTCTTTGATCACTTTTTTAAAGAGTCTGGCGAACTGATTTGAATAGTAGTAACCGCATTGTATAGGACGTCCTGTCAACATGAACAGGGCAGAATAGAACAGGGTTGTCAACTTGCAGCGATTGACGGTATAAATCTTATCGTAGATTTCTTTTGCAGCATTCAAGTCTGGAGCCTCCTCTGTATAGGACACTAACACCAGCTGATGCCCTTGTGACTTCAGGTATCTGGCAATGTAATTGATTCGTAATAAATCACCCCCACATTCAGGAACCGGAAAGCGAGGAGTGAGTATGCATATTTTCATGTTAATAGTCTTTTCTTAATAAAACGAAAATAAAGCGTGATTATTGTTATAATTCTAAGAAAGCTATTGTTTCTTTTTATTATTTTACTACCTTTGCAATATGATTAGTGTTTGCATGGCCACCTATAATGGTGAAAGGTATATTCAAGAACAAGTAACTTCTATTTTGCATCAGCTGGGACCAGACGATGAGCTCATCGTCTCTGATGACGGTTCAGCAGATAAAACTTTGCAGGTTTTGGAAGAATTCCATGACCCACGCATTAGGATGTTTGATGGGCCTCGTAGGGGGCTTACCTATAATTTTGAAAATGCTATCAAGAATGCTGTTGGTGATTATATCTTCTTAACTGACCAAGACGATGTATGGGAATCGGACAAGGTGGAACGCATGATGGAGGCATTGCAGGATGTCGATCTGGTGGTCAGTGATGCCTGGATTAGTGATGAGAACGCTGTGAGCACAGGGAAGTCCCTTTACGATATATGCAAACCCCATAAGGGCTTCTGGCCAACGCTATATCATACAACATATATTGGTTGCTGTACAGCTTTTCGAAGGACGATATTGAAGAAACTGCTACCTTTCCCTCCTCATATCGTGA
This sequence comes from uncultured Prevotellaceae bacterium, assembly GCA_902800185.1. Lineage (GTDB taxonomy): Bacteria > Bacteroidota > Bacteroidia > Bacteroidales > Bacteroidaceae > Prevotella. The sequence continues at coordinate 46,245 of CADCDK010000013.1, read as the reverse complement.
TGCACGACTATTGGATAGGCCAAATAGCCGATCTCTATTATAAGACAACCTTTATTCCCGACAAGTTGCTGCGTTATCGTCGGCATGGAAATAACACTTCAGCACTTACTACGGGCATAAGCCCACTTTCTCTTTACGAAAAACTTTCCTATAGATATTGGATCTTCTATTATGTCCTTAGAAGATGGGGACAATGAGTAACTAATATGAATTAAGCAATATGGATAGTTTATAAAGGAGCCACGTTTTCGTGTTTCCACATCTATAACGTGAGTCCATGAGCAAACGTAGTCTGTATTTGAAATTCCTTTTTGACATAATAAAAAGATCTAATAGGTCTTTGCTTTCTTGAGGGAGCTGGTTGTAATAGCCATTCAAGAGTTCTAAGGCAATATGATAGCGGATTTGCCGTTTGTGTAGTATCCTTTGTATTCTTTGTTTCCACTCCTTTATCTTGGTGTCATTAAGTCCTTTGACATTTCTCGCATGTTGGCGATATAAAATATGTGCATTATGGTCAAAGACTATGTGTGCTTTCATTGCCGTGGCGACACTCATTATCCACCAGTCATGCATATCCAAAAAGGTTGGTTGATATGACATAATGATTTTCCTTAAGGAATCGTTGAAGATCATTGTGCATCCACTCGCATAAGCATATATTAATGATTCCCCAAAGGTACATAAAGGGTGAAGTTGGGGAGTTGGTATCTTTTCCAAATCCTGATTGGTCATCTGCGTTTGACATGTATATAAGGCGGGTTTATGGTCATATGAGCAGATTGCCTTAATCCCAGCGTATAACTTGTCTTCTAACCATATGTCATCCTGATCGGCAAAAGCATAATATTTATATTCCGGAGCATGCCGCAGTAAATGTAAAAAACTATATTGAGGCTTTAGGTTATTACCCGTATAATATGACAACAATCCTTTGCTCTGATAATCTTTCAGAATATCAATCGTCTTATCCGTAGAGCCATCGTCTCTGACAATTATTTCTACGTCAACATTCTTTTGTGTGATAATACTGTTTAGTTGTTGTTGAAGAAATTGTTCACCATTATATGTTGACATTAAAACTAAAACCTTTTCCTTTATCGGCTCCATATTCCCTTTGCTTGATTATTGATTATTTTATAAAACTGAATACGATTCATAATCATACCAGGTATGTTAACCATGCACATAACACCAACAAACCATATAATGTCATGTTTCCAGCTAACAACAAAATAGGATAATGGAATGAAAAGAATGGCTGCCCCAATCGTGAAGATAAGTTGCAGGCGAAGCATTCCAAATCCATTGATGATGTAGCTGTATCTTTCGCTATATATGAGTATGAAAACGTATGCTGCTATGGAAATACTTAATTTCGGATCAATAATGATATCGTTTCCAATCCATATGGAATATACGAAATTAGAACAGATTATCATGACAATCATGCATAAGAAGATTGAAAGAGTCATGATGTCTAATCTTTTGGTCGATTTACGTATCCATTCCATATCATGCCTTTCATATGCATCAGTTGTTGCAGTCCAATAGGGCATACATATAACCGTGAAAATGGCCAATAATAAACTGAAATATCTAAAACAGATTTGATAAGGTGTCACCATTGATGGTGAAAACAATTTTGAGATTAGGATATTTGATGACATGAAAAGGACAACACCAGAAATCTGTATGAGGAAAAATTTCGTCCCAATTCCCATAACGATTTTTGCCTGCCTGAGATTGACCAGTCTTATGCTTGGTCGAAGATGTGGAAATTTGCAATAAAAAGAATAAAAGAATGCCGCTGAATATATAATAAGGGGTGATAGGGTATTGGCAAGTGCAATGTGCATCATAGAATGACTGCCTGATAGATATACCAGATAAGTGAAGATAAATATCAATGTTTGACCACATGCTATTAGAAGATTACTGACAGCAGGTAGTTGTATGCCCATATAAAAATTACCTATTAATTTGAAAACAAACGAGGTACAGACCATCAGGGATGTAACGATTAATATCGAATCAAGATGGGCAATGGCTCCCGTAGATACATTAAAAAAAGAATATGTATCAGATGCCTTGATAAGAATTAATAATATGATGGCAATAGGTATCATAATTAATGTCAGCATTGCGTATGCTGATGAAATGACAGATCTTGCCTTGTGAATATCATTGTGCGCCAAATGGATTGCAAGAGTGTTTCTAAGACCGTTTCCTAAACCAATGTCCATATACTCAATCCACAAAAGGAGACTGCTAATAGTTAGCCAGACTCCGTTCTTGTATTCTCCTAAGCAATGAAGTGTTATGGGAACAGTGAGAAGCAATATGACAGCAGACCATCCTTTAGCAAATAATGAAAGAATGATATTGTTACGTATTAATTTAGATCTTTTATTATTGTTATCTTTCATCATTATTATGCGGAATAAATCGGAATTTTATATGCTGCTGCGTCATTAAATATACAAAAATGACAAATTCAACAACTGTAGCGAGACTAAGAAATATATTCTCTTGATAAAACTGAAGTACTAATACATAAATCATGAATGTATATAGGCAACATCCGATACTATTGTGGTTTTTATATAGACGATATAACCATCCGCATATTATACCATATAATGCGGCAAAGAACGCAATTCCCTTGTATCCAAAATCAATAAGGAAAGGTTGGAAAATAGTATATACATTGGTTGGAATGGGTACCAAGACAAAGTCTTGGGTTTTTAATTTCTCAACTACGTCATTGACTCCAAAACGAATCATAAAATGGTAGATTGTCCCAAATGTATTTGTGCCAAATTGAGGAGTTGTTTCTGGCATGAGTTGGCATAAAGCTACAGGTGGTGACAAAATATACATGGCAATAAAGTCGGCAATCGTTTCGTTTTTTGAATAGTCGCTGTCTTCTCCTGCACGTTGTAAATTAAATATATAGAAGAAACTAACAAGGATGAATCCTGCAAAAATAATACTCCGCAAACGGATGACTTTTTTATGATGCAAAACGAAGATGATACAAATAAACACGAAAAACATGGTTCCTTTCTCCATAATAGCTATGGCATTCAAGCAACAAGCTAAAACAGGAATGACAACCTGCCATAATGGAATCCGCGGATATGCCCATAATGCGGTGATTAGTAATGCTTGGTTTAAAATAATAGACTGACCAAGAAAACCTTGTCCTTCACCAAAAATAGCTAATATTCGAATATTCCCCATCATGTCATCTAGACTAAACATGGAAACAATCTGATAAATACGATATACGTAAAGCGGTGTAATAATCATTGAGATCATTAACAAAGATCTAAATACATTCTTGTTAAACTCAACGCCTTTACCTATTTGCTGATTGGATTTAACAGTGGCTGTTAAATCATAGGAAAGATATGAACAGATACAAAATACAGGAATCCATATGATTAGGCAGTAATAGAACTGTTCAGTAATGGGATATAGGTCTGTATCTAATAAGTAATATAATCCTAATATCAGCCCCCAAATGAATATGGTAATACTCCATGGGGAGAATATTCCGCCCCACTCAATGGTCGGCCAGCTTTCCTTCTGACATCTCTGACAGAGAATTGCCACACGAGTGAGGATCAGAGCTATCAGAACAAAGCAGAAAAGATAACTGATAAAATAGTTGCTGTAATGCTGAGGTACATGGTTGTCGGTAATAACGGCAAACGACAGGTAGGAGCGCTGCTTGAGAGCTTTCTGGCGCACATACTCCTCGGTGGCCTTCTGCTGCAGGGCAAAGGCGTTCTTCAGTTCCTTCTCTAAGGCGAATTCCTGTTGACGGGTGGCATGAGTGCTGACATTGATGTGGCTATCTACGAAGTTGTCGTAGGTGTCCCTCGCCTGCTTGTACTTCAATTTGGTGTCATCCAAGGCGTTCTTGGCATTCTGTAGGGCAGCATCGGCCACTTCCTGACGGTGTTGCGTGATGATGTATTGTAGTAGTGACGTGGTGCTGTCCAGCATGAGTGCAGCCACCACAGGGTCACGGTCGGTGAAACTGATGGTGAGCGTCTCGTGCTTGCTGCTGTAGTTGTAGTTGATGTGGTCGATGATGGTTTCAATGGTATCCTCGTCACACAGGTACTCGCCGTAGGTCATCTGCTGTTCTGGCAGGCGGCAGTGAGAGAGGCTACGGGCGAAGTCTTCCGTCTTCAGAATCTTGCTGTAAACACCCATGCCGTTGATGCCTGTGTTGTCACCACCCGTCATGCTCTTGAGGCGAGCCTTGATGCTGTTGAAACCGATAGCCAGCTCCGTTTCCTTGTATTCGTCGCTGAGTTTGGTGATAGCGGTATATTCCTTAGGCACAAAAAGCCACACTACGATGGCGAGTAGTGTAGCTATGAGTGTTGCAAGTATATACGGATGCCGTTTCAAAACTTAGATGTTTATGAATTTCTCATGATTCTTCCAGCCTATCATGCAGAAACGTACCAGAAAACCGAGCATCATCCAAATGGCTAATGTGATAATTTTAGGGCGACTGCTGTGCTTGATGGGTACGGTGGCATTCTGTACGATGGTAAAGGCCGGCGTGCGTTCCTGAACCTTAGCCTTGGCAAGCTGGAGTTGCTCTACCACTTGCTGGTAAATATTATACTTCAATTGCATCTCGTTCTCCAACTCATCTATCTGCGACTGGACAGACTGTAATGCCACCTTACTGTTGGCATCGCTAAAGAAGGCATATCGCTGACGAGCCTTCTTATACTGAAGGCTGGCTTCGTCAAACAGTTTCTCCATATATTCCAAATCGATGCGAGCCTTCTTGGTACGATAGTCGGTAATGGCGTGTTGGAGATGTACTTGGACGGAGTCCGCCATCGTAGCAGCAATCAATGGGTCCTGATCTTCCACGACGATGGTGATGACATTGGTCTTCTTGTCAACAAAACAGTCTATCTTGCCTTTGATCGTTTTAGCGACCTCGTCCTCCTTCTTTGTCAGTTGGAAAGCATTCACCTTGTGGCCGGGTCCAGGCTCTGGCTCGGCCTTCATCTTCTCAATGAGACTTGACAACACAGCCACAGGATATCCATGAATCGTTATCTTTTGGTGCTTCTGGATATAATCGAAATAACTATATTTGTCGCCAGTTTTCATGGTTTTCACCGTCACGGGGAAAAGTCCAACAATGAAACTTGTCGATCCCATCAAATCTGGATAAATCTCAGGATAGAGGGCATCTCCAGTCTGACCAATCTTCATGTTCATACCTACCATCGAAGCCAACGAGGATATACTGCCAGAAAAGCCGTTGCCAGACTCTTCCGGTGCAAGGACTACGGTGGACTTATAAATCTTGGGGGTGTCGAAAGCTAACAACACGCCAATGACACCGGAAACAATTGAATAGATGCATATCTTTTTCTTGTCAGCTAATAATAATCTGACGACCTCGACGATGTTTATATTGATGATCTTTTCCTTTTCTTCCATAACTCTTTCTTACTTGGACAAGTTAGCAATAGTAGCTATCATGGTGGCGATAGATGCCGTTGAAGAGCCCAATGTCAGCCACTCTGCAAGACCCAAGCCACGGCCTTTGCGCTTAGTGGGTACGACGATCTGACATCCCGGGCGTGGCTTGTGCTTGTTGTCGGCCTTAGCCACCATGCCGTTCATGTAGATGATGATGGTTCGACTCTCCTTGGCTGTTGAAGTGGTGCCACCAGCCAAGTCGATATAATATTTGGCTTTCTGACCTTCCTTGAAGCGTACTGTGTTCGGATAGAGCACCTCACCATTGATTTTCACCGTTCCATCATAGCGTGGCACAATGATACGGTCGCCCTCGCGCAGGATGGGGTCATCCTCGCTGCCAGGATTCTCCAAGGCTTTTTCCATCTCGATACCAACGGGGTAGCTGGCATTCACCACCAGCTTCTTGACATCAATAGAGTCGCTACCTGAGTTACGCTGGGCCGTGCGCAGCATAACTTCCATCTGCTCACGCTCATCTTGAGTCATCAGTCGAAGCAGCTTGGTTCCTTCAGGGTAGGCGCGATTGGTCAGTCCACCAGCCTGCCTGACGACATCACTCAGTCGCTGGTCTTTGTTGGACAGGGTATATGTACCTGCAAACAGAACTTCTCCTTCGATGGCTACGTTCCGCTGTTCCGTATAATTCGGTGAGCGGCGTACATAGACCTCGTCATAGGGCTGTAGTGTGAAGTCCTGCTGCCCATTGATGGTGAAATCGGGTGTCAGCTTGAAACTGAATGTCTGGGCTATCTGGTCACTCGCCTCCGTAGCATTGGGATTGGAAATGCGACGGGACACATCGACCTTCACCAACGAGGCTGCCTCCGTAGGTCCTCCGGCCTGTATAATCAGGTCTTCTATAGTCTCATTGTCAGCATATTTGTAGGTGCCCGGATAGTGAACCTCTCCATTGATGGAAACAGTTCGTTGGGATTCGGTCTCCTCGCGGCTGGCAATATAGATGACATCCTCGTTGCGCAGGGGCATATCGGGTATTGTTCCCTCCAGAATTCCATTTATGTCCAGGCTCTGTACCTCCAGTGTACGATCCACCTTCATCCGGTGCATCACAGCATGTTGACCGATAGCTCCCTCCGTCAGTCCAGCGGCAGCTTCCACCAAAGACTTGACAGTGCTGATGTCACCACCTATCTGGTACATACCGGGACGGAACACGGCACCCTTGATCTCAACCATGTTCTGATAGCGTGCAAGGGTTGAGTCAACACTGACACGATCTTCGTCCATCAGAATGAAGGTACCCATGTCGAACTCGCCAACACTGAACACCGAATAACCTTCACCAGCCTTGCGGTTGATGCGGACGGCTTTCGTATAGGCATCACCCGTAAAACCACCAGCATATTTCAAGAGAGTGGCAGCACTCTCTGATTTCTTCATCTCGTAGAACATGGGGCGCTTGACCTTGCCGGTGATTTCCACCAACGACTCATAGGGGCTGACTGTAATGACATCATTGTCCTGCAAACGGACGTCACCGCTCAGGTGACCATTCAAAAGGAAGTCGTACACGTCAACAGAACTGATGAGCCTGCCCTTACGAAACACCTTCACGTTACGCAAGGTACCGATTTCATTAGGTCCACCTGCCATGTAAAGGGCATTGTAAACGGTGGCAAAGGCCGACATCGTAAACGTGCCAGGCATTTTCACTTCACCCATCACGCTGACAGTAATGGTACGCGTCTGACCAACGGTCAGTTCAATCTTAGAGCCCTGATAACGAGGTCCCAAAACATTCTTCAAACGATTCTTGGCCTGATTAACACTCAGTCCGCCCAACTGGATGACACCAATACCTTCGATGGTAATCGTTCCATCGGGCGAGATGGTTTCCGAAACACTTTCCTGAGAGGCTCCCCACACATCAACGTTTACTACATCACCAGGTCCTAAGGTGTAATTCTGCGGTGTGGCCAGATTCATGCTACTCTCAAATGTCAGGTTTTTATTATTAAAGACATCATGACCGAAAATCTTACGCTTCTCTACCCTATCATCCTTGAAGTATTGCAGCGAGTCGGACATCATGAAGTCAACAGCCTCGTCCATCTCCATAAAGTCCTCATCGTCCTCATCGTAGGTGTGACGCGTCTGGCTTCCCTTCGCATCCTTGACTCTGAACTGCGATGATTTCGAGTCCTGCGTCTTCTGTTCAGCACGCTTATCGCCGTTGTTCTCTCTCAGACGTGTCTTCGTCTCCTTCGAACCAGCCATGATGTCATCGGCTCCCAGCGCTTCCTTCTTCATCTGCTTCTGGTATTTCTTCTGCAGACGGCGAATCTGCTCAATGGTCACGCCACGTTGCATCAGCTGTGTCACAATCTGCTGACGCGACGTACCTTTGGCGTTCTGCTCAATGACATAGTCCATTACCTGATTGTCGGTCATACCCGACTGAGCCCAGCTCATGGTAACACAGACCATGAGAGTGGCTATGAGGATAGCGATTCGTTTCATAGATACCATTTATGCTTTAATATACTATTAAAACCTCTATTTGGGAAAATTATTGTGTAAGGACGGAGGAAAAACTATTGCTGCCCCGTAGCCTGACGATACTCCAGAATCTTGGTTTGCAGATCGGCATAGGCATCCGTATAGCGGTCGCGTGTCTGCTGATACTGCTCTTGTGCCAATAACAAGTCTGACATCTTGGTGGTACCCACACGATAGTAATCTTTATTCAGTCGCAGGTTCTCCTCGGCCTGTGCAATGGCATCACGGGCAATCAAGAGTTTTTTGTAGCTGGTCTCCACAGCAGCCCAGGCACTGTTCATGTGAATGATGAGTTTCTGGCCATTGTCCGTCTGCTGTTCACGAGCATCGTTAAGAGCCAGCTTCTGCCTCTTGATGGCATGAGAGCCACCCCACCAGTCGCTGATGGGAACATGGACGAAAGCAAAGACCATACCAGAGCCACTACCATCGTCGTTCACGAAGTTGTTCCAGCTGTAGCTGGCACCAACGCCCACTTTTGGCATATTCTGCCCTACCCTCATCTTATGCTGCAGACGATGGGATTCCACATTCTTTTCCAACAGGCGATACTGCGGTGTGGCATTCAAAGCTGACTGATGATCCTGGCGCAAACTGGCAGGCAGGACGGGAACGTTAGCCGTAGCCATATTGTCCAGTTCTGCAGGTACGCTGACATCAATGGGCTCGTCAGCCTTGCCGACGTGCTGTGCCAGCAGCTGACTGATGGTAGCCAACATGTTCTCTGTCTCCACTTGCATGCTCTCCACTTCGCCTTTACGCAGCTGGACCTGCAACAAGTCATTGCGGTTGACAATTCCTACGCGTACCCTGTTGCTAACATCATTCTCCAGTTCCTCCAGCATTTGATGGATGGAGTTGAGTGTCAGCAGCTTCTCCTTGAACGAAACGATCTGCCAGTAGTATTGCTCCGTGAGCATCTCTATCTGATCTTCCGAGGCTTCGAGTTTGATCTCTCCAGCCTCTACACCCACTTTAGCCAACTTGTTGCCGTTGATAATCTGTCCACCCATAAAGACGGGCTGAATAGCGGTAACAGAGCCATACACGCCATGCTTCATCATACTGATATTTGTGGGCAGTTCGTAACCAGCCGGCAGCAGGCTGTTCAACTGAGCAGGCAGGCCAAGGTCTATATCTACCAGATACTTATCAAAACTGAGACCTGCACCCGTTGCCGAAAGTACAGGGAAGTATTTAGTGAAAGCCTCGCTTTTCAGCTCCTTCGATTGCTGGATGGCATTACGGGCAGAGCGGAGTGTGTAGTTATTCTCGACGGCCAGCTGCTTGAGTTGATCGAGGGTATAGGTCTGCTGGGCTATGGCCGAACCGCAGCATGCCAGACCTACTATGAAGGAAAATATCTTTTTCATCTTGATTCTTAACTTTTAATTCTTAATTCTTGATTTTCTCTCCACTTCCCATCACCTTCCAGTAAGCGATAGGCATGACAGTCAGGATGAAGAACATGGTAATCAGCGTACCATAACAGATAACGGCACCCATGGGTACCCAGAGTGCACTTCCACCGAGAATCATCGGAACCACACCCATGGAGGCTGCGGCAGATGTCAGGAAGATCGGACGCATACGGCGCTCGGCTGCCACGTGAATGGCATCCTTGAGCGAAAGATGCTCCAGTTCCCTTACCTCTTCCGCATAGTCGAACAGGATGACGCCGTTGCGCACTAAGATACCCATGAGCGACACGAAGCCCAAGACACTGGTCATTGAGAATTCCACTCCCTGGATCAGCAAGCCGATAGCCATACCGAATACGCAGAGTGTGAGGCAAACCATGATGAGCAGAGCCTCGCTGACACTCTTGAAATGCCATAGCAGAACGAAGAAGATGATCATGACAGACATGACGAGGGCACCGGCAATCTGTGGACCGGTCTCGTTGTCAGCCTCATACTGTCCGCCGTACTCTAACTGCATACCCTCGGGCAATTTGAAGTCGGCCAGATGCTTCATAATTTTCCTGGTCACAATACCATCGTTCTGTCCACGGGCTACCTCGGCCATTACTGTAACGGTACGTAAACCGTTGCGGTGATAGATCTGACCATACTGCCAAGTGGGAACAACTTCTGCAAACTGGCGCAAAGGTACACTGGGCTGGAAACTACCACTCGTTGCCACGCTCTTCAACTCTTCAAGATTGCTGGGAAGGGCAGCGGAGATGCCAATAGGTATCAGCTCGTCCATCACATCCTGCTTCGTGGCCCGGTCTGAATTCTGAGTCTTCATCATCACGTTCACGTCATAGTCGCCCTCCCAAGCCGTACTAACGGTAAAGCCGTCACCAAAGCGGAAGGCCATCTGCAGCTCAACATCCTCGTTGGTGATACCCAAGCGACTGGCCTTCTCGTCATCAATCTTGATGCGCGTGGTAGCTAACGGTTCCAACATGTTGGTGCGTACAAGCAGCAACTCCGGCATCTGACGCAGAATCTGAACAACGCTGTCAGAATAGGTTTGCAGCAGATGGAGGTTATCGCATTTCAGACGCACCTCTATGGGTACGGAACAACTGCTGAAGCTCAGCTGCTTAATCTTGACGTATGCCTCGGGGAACATCGTACTGTATTTTTTCGTACACTCATCTACCAATTGTGCAGTGGCTTCGTTGCTCTTTGTATTGACAATGAACTGTGCATAGTCCTCAGTAGGAGACTGGGGAGCGTATGCTGTATGGAAACGCGGTGAGGCACAGCCCTTGAAGGATGCTATGCCCACTACCCGCTCGTCCTTACTGATCATGTGTTCCAACGAGTCAGCAATTTCAGCTGTACGCTCGATACTCGTTCCGATAGGCAAGTAGATTTCTACTGCAAACTGATTGCGGTCGGCGATAGGCATCATCTTCTGGGGTGTATGGAGGAATATCACACAGCCTATGACGAATCCGACGGCACCCATACCAATGGTTGCCCACGGATGGCGGAAACACCAGGCCAACAGTATCTTGTAATACTTGTCCATGATGTCGAGCAGGTTGAAGGGCTTCTTGCCGTTCTTGGGTTTGGCAGCCTCGATGGGCTTCTTGATAAAGAAATATTGCAGGATGGGCAGCAACGTCTGTGCAATAATCATTGAGATGAAAAGCACAATACTAATGGCCCAGGGGAAAGAGAGCAGGAAGTCTTTGAACTGCCCCTTCATCACAATGAGGAACGGGAAGAAAGTCACCGAAATACACAGCGTAGCGGTGAAGATAGACTTCAGGAAGTGGACGGTGGCATCGATACTGGCCTGCCAACGCGGTTTGCCTTCGGCCATCATCTCCATATATGAGTCAATAATCACAATGGCATCATCCACAATCATTCCCAAGGTCACGATGAGTGCTGCCAGCGTCACGGTATTCAGCTCGATACCGAACATGTAGAAGGTGCCCAGCGAGATAAAGATGGTGATAGGCATCGTGCCAGCAGCCACCATTGCCACTCGTACAGGCATGATGAGTACCACCACCAAAATCACTGTCGTTATAGCTATCAGCAGCTCATGCAGGAAGTTCTCGATAGAGTCGTCCACCACTTTCTTCTGGTCGGTGATGATGGTCAGATTCACATCGTTAGGAATGTCCTTTTTGAACTGAGCCAACTTGTCATAGATTTCCGAACCCATCTTCGACACATCCTGTCCCTTCTTGATTTCAACCGACAGGAGTAAGCACTTTTTGCCATTGCTGGTGATAAAGGATTTTCTCTTCGGATACTCACGCTTCACGGTAGCTACATCTTTCAGTCGCACGTTGTTGCCTTGACCATCCGTATAGATCAGCGTATTCTCCACGTCGTAAATCTTGTTGAGCGCATGATCCACATAGATAGGCGACTTGAAGCCATCGTTCTGTACGCGTCCTGCAGTTGTCACGAATCCCTTACCCCTCAGTACCTGGGCAATCGTCAGGTAGCTGATGCCATAGTGTGACAGCTTGTCACTATCGATATAGATACTGATCTGGTCATGCTGCTCCCCGTGGACACTCATCTTACCCACGCTTGGAATCATGCGCAGCGAGTCGATAAGGGTGTTCATGTAGTCGTTCAGTTCGCGATAGGTCTTATCCTCCGACTCCATAGCCAGCAACAGCGCAGACGTATCACCGAAGTCATCATTCACCACAATGGCCAAGACACCACTCGGCAATAGGGAGTGGAAATCCTGTACACCGTGCTTGAACTTCGACCAAAACTCGTCCTTATTCATTAGGTCGTCGTTCAGCTCTACCTTAATGACACTGATGCCTTCTCTCGTAAAGGAGACGGTTTTCTCCTTCTTTACTTCACGATACTGAAAGATGTATTTCTCCAGAGGCTTGGTCACCTGTTCCTCCATTTCCTGTGAAGTTACACCAGGATAGACGGCTATAACGATACCCTGACGGATGGTGAAGTCGGGGAACTCGTTCTTATTGATGTTCGACAAGCCATAGATGCCCAAAGCCACTAAGCAGCTCACGAGCAGTATGATGATCTGCCGATAGTGCATCGACCACTCCTGCAGACTCATTTTCTTTCCTTTATTCTCTTCCATAACAGCGGTAGCTATTCTCAGTTTTCATTGTTCACTTCACAATCTCCACCTTCATGCCGTTGCTGACTTTCTGCTGGCCAGCAACGATAATCTGGTCACCAGCAGAGAGTCCTCCGCTGACCTGCGCACCCTGAGCAGTCTCACTGCTGATGGTAATCTCACGTTTCACAGCCTTTCCACCATTGACGACCCAAACAAAGGTCTTGTTGTCGCCGTCCAACTGTACCAGATTGGCTGGGACAAACACACCCGTTGTGCCCTGCATATAGTTGGTGAATGCCTGACAGATCATGCCTGGCAACAACTGACCGTCACTGTTCTGTATAGTAGCCTTCACCTCGTATGTTCTTGAACGGGGGTCGGCACTCACACCGCGTTCTGTCACACGACCGGAGAACTCACGGTTGTTCAATGCGGGAACGATGATCTTCATCGATGACCCCTTGGCTATACGCTGCACGTCATCTTCGGGTACAGAGATTTTCACTTTCACATTACCGATGCTGACCAGCTTCACGATGGGCATGCCAGGAGCAGAGTTCTGTCCGATCTCAGCATCCTTTGAGGCAATGAAACCACTGAAAGGAGCATAGAGCTTTGTATCGTTCAACGACTTCTTCGACATTGCCTCTGATGCGATGGCCGACTTCAGTTCGTTTTCAATCTGAATCCACTGCATCTCGGGCAGCGAACCAGAGTCGTGCAGTTCCTTCATACGGTTATATGTGTCCTGAACCTGTTCCAGCGAAGTCTTCGCGATGGTGTAGGCATGATTCAACGTTGTGGGATCCAGTTCTGCAATCAGTTGACCGGCACCGACAACCTGTCCGGCTGTAACGTAGATCTTCTTAATAGTACCCGACACGGCAAACGACAACGAAGCGCCACTCGACTCTTCAATCGTGCCGGAGAAGCCTTGCTCTCCATTGACTGCTTCCGTCTGAATCTGTTGAACCTTCACTCTAACCGTCTGCTCTTGAACAGCCTGTCTTTTCTCACCACAACTATATAATGACACAAGCATCATCATAGTCAAAATTGTTCGAATTGCTTTCATTTTATACATTATTTTATTTATTAGAATTCATATCCGAGATTCAGGAAAAGATAAGTTTCCTTCGTATGGTTACTATAGCCTAACGTAGCACCAATCGGGCCAAACGGTGTGTTGTAATAATAGGCTCCCTGAATGCCAAACATGGCATGATGGTCAAAGAGTTCCTTCACCTTATAGGAGTGTTGGCCAGCAGCCACACGCAGCACCAAGTAGTTATTGTCGCCCATGCGCTGTTGTGCCTGAAGTTGAGCCGCTACAAACTGAGACTCAACATATTCCATATTGCCAATGCCGGCAAAGGGCATCTGCTGCTCGAGATAGTGACCAAACCATCCACCACCAATGGTGTTGCCGAATATGGGGGGAACGACAGAACCAAAGAGCAAGCGACCATAGAGCATCGGCTGTATGGTGAAACGGCTGCCAAGAGTAAACGACATGCGCCAGTCGGCACTGACGTCACTCATACCCTTGGCCTTGTCCACTTTGTTGCCTTCGGCATCAAAGATGTCGAGCTTGGCAAAGTCGTTGGTAAAATAAGCGTATTCAGCATTAAAGCGGGCACCACGCGTGGGAAAGTACCAGCTGTCCTCACTGTTATAGGACAGACGAGTACGGTAACTGAAGAAATGATCATTATCAAGTCTTACACGTACAGCCGATTCCGAACCGAGCTTGTTGCGATAGTCAAAATAGTCCCAGCGCAGTCCCATCTGCAAGTTGAAATGACGCAGGTATAAATTGATAGGCAGTAATTCTGCCTGGGAATGGCTGTAACGGATATTGTAATCCAGATGACCATAGGTATAGACATCGACATCGTTATCACGGAACGTATAGCTAAATGTCGGTCGAGTGAAGAAGCGGGGGTGAATAGTGATCTCACCACGAGCCATCAGACGCTTACCCAGACGAAGCGTAAGGTCGGTTTCAACGGGGATGGCAGTCTTCAGAGGAATGTCGAGTCCCAACTGCACAGCAGCATATTCTTCTGTATCGTAGCGCACACCACCATAGAGTTGCATAGACTTGCGATTGCCTGCCAAAAGGACGACTCGCACTCCGTCACCGTCAGGCACCAGCTGACACTCGGCTGTTTGATAGAAAAGGTCCATACGCATACTCGTCGTAAGTTCCTGTTCCATTTTGGCATCAATACTGTCAACCTTGTTCAAATGGAATTTCTGTCTCAAGAACCGCTCTGCCTGTGGTGTCATGTTTTCGAAAGTAAAACTGGTGACATGCTGGCGCTCTGTCATAGCGTCAGGCCGCAGGGGATGATGAATGGTGGGACGGAAAGAGTCATCGATGCCGATGAGTTGTTTCAAGGCGATAATCTGATCCCAGTGGCGCATGGCTTCTTCCTCACCATAACGTATCAGGGAGTCAACGGCCTCAGCCGTAAAGCTGGCAGTGGAATAACCATGAGGATCCACATTCATCCACAAATCGGTGATGGCCTTGTTTTCTGCATATTTGTTGATACAGTTCACATCAATGATCTGACCAACGATTTTCATGGTACCCGTGATATCTTCAGCTGTCTTCGGCTTACCATTCAATGTAACACCAATGACGACATCAGCACCCATCTCGCGAGCCACATCAACGGGATAATTGTTCTTCAAACCACCATCAACCAACACCATGTCGCCAATTCTCACAGGCGCAAAGGCAGCAGGGATGGACATCGAGGCGCGTATGGCCTGCGGAAGTTTTCCACTATGAAATACCACTTCGCTGTTGTCCATGATGTTTGTAGCTACACAAGCAAAGGGAATCTGCAGGTCTTTTGTAAAATCGAGCGAGTCGGTGTAGCCCACAAAGAGCTTTTGGAACAGCTCTGCCAAGTTCTTACCCTTGATGAGACCTCCAGCATTCAGGTCGCGCTTGCCAAAGGTAAAGCCCGTGGAGAACAAATAAGTATTTTGTTTCTTGCGGTCGAGAAGACTCTGGTTGCGCAAGTTCTCCTTGTCAGTAATAACGAAGGTCCAGTCTTGTGCCCTTGCCATCGAGTCGAGCGAATGGGAGTTGTAGCCGATGGCATAGAGTCCACCGACGATACTGCCTATTGACGTACCAGTAACGACATCAATGGGGATGCCTGCTTTCTCCAGCACCTTCAGCACACCGATGTGTGCCATGCCCTTCGCACCGCCGCCACTAAGGACGACACCGACTTTGGCCCTTGGCCGAGCTTGCTCACGTTCGGAAATCGAAACGAGCTCCGATTTCTCTTGCTTACCCGCAACCGAGATTTCTTCTACAGCTGTGCTGTCTGTCTGAGCTTTTGCTACCCCCCACATGAGGACAGCAACAATCATCAATACTATTCTTTTCATTCTTCTTTGTGATATTTCACGCGGTATTCCAGATGCTTTCACTCAAAGGTCTTGAAAGCATAGCCTTGTTCTCGAAGCCAAGTAAGGGTTTCGGGAAGGGCCGTGCGGAGTTTGTCAATGCTCTTCAAGGAGTCATGGAAAGTGATAATGGAGCCGTTACGGGCATAGCGCTTCACGTTTTCGACAACGTCCTCTGCTGTAGTCCACTTGGAGTAGTCGCGCGTGACGACATCCCACATCACAATCTTGAAGTACTTATGCAGCCAGTAGTATTCGCTGAAGCGCATCCATCCATGAGGCGGACGGAAGAGGTGGGAATGAATGAGTTCGTTGGCAAGGTAGGTATTGATGATGTAGGTGACGTTCCAATGTTTGAAAGCTCCAAGGTGATTGAACGTATGGTTGCCCACCTGATGCCCTTCATCCACAATGCGCTGGAAAAGTTCGGGATATTTCCTGACATTGTCACCCACCATAAAGAACGTCGCCTTGACATCGAACTCCTTGAGAATCTGCAAGATAAATGGCGTTGCTTGAGGAATGGGTCCATCGTCAAAGGTCAGATAGACGGCCTTGTCAGATGGATCCATTCTCCAGATTGCCTTTGGATAAATCCAGCGCAACCACTTAGATGGCTGTTCTATAAACATATTGTGTCTTATTCGTAAGAGGGAACTTTTCCACCTCGCATTTGGAACTCTGCATAGAGGCGGTTGCACTCCTCATTCTGCTGCTTGGCAAGCTGCGGATCGACCATTTCTGTTACCTGCATGATGCGCTGCATGATGTAGAACTGCGTCAGGCAGTCGGTCTGCGCGAGCGCAAAGCGCTTGGGACTAAGACTGAGGTACCACTGGGCATACTGTCTGGCATTCTTCCACAGGGCACGGTCAACCTCAAGTGCTTTTTGCTTCATGCCAAGCAGGGCATAGGCCTGCGCAACATCCATGGAGCCACTGCGATAGTTAACGGGGACGTTATAATAAGGTATCTCCTTCTCCATCTTGGCAAGCACATTTTTGGCCATCTGATCCTTGCCTTCGGTGATGAGATTCATGGCCAACTGTGCCATTAGGGTACGATGGGTGTAGCACATGCGCATCACGGTTTCGTCAAGGTAGAGCCCAGGAGTGGAAAGTCCGCCAAACTTGTAGCGGTTCATGATGTTATTGTAGGTCTTCTCCGTATCGAAAGTCTTAGCTCCATCAACGGGATGACCATTGATGTTGGTGGTGAACGGCGTGATACGGTTAGCCAGTCCTTCCTGTACGAAGTTGTCGCCAAGGTTCATGTAGTTATCCTGACCAACGGTCATGGCTACATAGATGGGACGCTCCCAATTAGACTGGGCAATGAGCTCAAGCATCATCAGGTCGCCTTTATACAGCGCACGCTTGCCTGCCAACGAGATAACCATCTTATCGGGGATGGAATCGGCAGCCATGAGCATACCGCTGCGGCGCACGGCATCCTTGTCAATAGTGACATAGACGGTGTCAGTAGGAATAAAGTGAGTATCCTTCTCTTTTGAACGTACCCAGTATTTGAGAATGTTCTTCAGTTCGAAAGGCTCCTCACCAAACTGGCGGGCTGCCTCCTCTGGATAGGAGTCATAGAAGGCCAATATCTCTTCTTTGTAACGAGGCACCACCTCAACGTAGTCGTTGGTTCCCGAGCAATACTCGATACGCGGCCAAGTGATAGGCAGCGAAGGAGACGTATAGGCAGGACGCTTCATCTGGTCTATGTACCAGTCGGTCTGCAGGTAGCTGAGATTGCAGACACGGGCATCAGGACGCACTCCTTCTACATCCTGGTTGTACCAGAGCGGGAAGGTGTCGTTGTCGCCGTTGGTGAAGATGATGGGATTACCCTTGTCCTGCAGAGTCATGAGATAATTCTGTCCGAAGTCGCGACAGGTATAACGTCCTGAGCGGTCGTGGTCGTCCCATGTCTGCGAAGCCATCTGAATAGGAACGAGCAGGGCTGCAACGCCCACGATGGCAGAAACGGCAACACCACTCAATTTGCAGTATTTCTTGATGAGGTCGATGACGGCAGCCACGCCAATGCCGCACCAGATGGCATAGGCATAGAAAGAACCTGCATAGGCATAGTCGCGCTCACGAGGCTGCACAGGTGTCTGGTTCAAGTAAACGACGATGGCAAGACCTGTCATGAAGAACAGGAAGAATACTACCCAGAACTGGCGGATGCCGCGCCGTCCGCGCCATGCCTGCCAGAAGAGTCCAATAAGTCCTAACAACAGGGGCAGACAATAGAAGACATTGTGTCCCTTGTTGGCCTTGAGGTCGTCGGGCAACTTACTCTGGTCACCCAGCATCATATTGTCGAAGAACGAGATACCCGTCAACCAGTTTCCATGCTCCAGTTCGCCATGTCCCTGGATGTCGTTCTGGCGTCCAGCGAAGTTCCACATGAAGTAGCGCCAGTACATGAAGTTGCACTGATAGGAAAGGAAGAAACGAATGTTCTCCATCATGGTCGGCATCTTGACCATCATGTTCTCGCCACAGCGGTCATAAGGAATCTGAACACCCTCGACACCTCCCATCCAACTCTCGTAGTCCTGTGCATGACTGGAATCGTGCATGCGGGGGAAGAGCATGTTCTGGGCATAGATGTACTTGTTCTTATGGCTGACCACGAAATAAGAGTCTTTCTCGTCAGCCGTAGCTTTCTCCTTACGGCTATAGATGGGTGCTCCTTCGTTGAAACGGGGCTTGCACATATTGCCTTCAATCTCTAGTGCCACCTGCGAGGTGTAGGCCTGTCCGTAGAGCAAGGGGCGATCACCATACTGGTCACGGCTGAGGTAGTTGCCCAGAGTGAAGATGTCTTCAGGAGAGTTCTGATCCATCGGCGGGTTGGCAGAGGAGCGGATGACGATGACAGCATACGAAGAGTAGCCGATCATGAGCATCAGCAGACAGAGCAGCGTGGTGTTCTTGATACGGGCTGAGACAAGGGCTATCTTCTTTTTGTCAATGGTCTTGTGGTAGTTGAGTACAAACCACAATGCCACCAGCACAACAACGCCAATAGCCACTGCCGACCATCCGTAACCATAGAACGGGATGCCGAGCATGCCAACACTGAGCAGGAAGGCAATATTCTGCCGCCGCTCACTCTTGTCACGCGAAGTTTCCCATATAGCCCAGATCACGGTTGCTACAAGCAGGAAGATATAGATGATTTCGCCAGTGTTGAAAGGACAGCCTAACGTATTGACGAAGAACAGTTCAAACCATCCACCCACTGTAATGATGCCTGGCACAACACCGTAGAGCACTGCTGCAACAATGACAAACGAGACTCCCAAAGCAATCATCGAGCCTTTAGCCTCGATGTTGGGGAAACGGCGATAGCAGTAAACCAAGACAATGGCGGGGATGCAGAGCAAGTTCAGCAAATGAACGCCGATGCTGAGTCCCGTCATGTAGGCAATGAGCACCAGCCAACGGTCGCTGTGAGGCTCGTCGGCATGGTCTTCCCATTTCAGGATGAGCCAGAATACAACAGCGGTGAAAGCCGAAGAATAAGCATAGACCTCACCCTCGACGGCAGAGAACCAGAACGTGTCGCTGAACGTGTAAATCAACGCACCCACCAGTCCGCTCGCCTCAATGGCAACAAGCTTGGCAGGAGTCAGCTCACTCCAGTCTTTCACGATGAGTCGTCGCGTCAGGTGCGTGATACTCCAGAAAAGGAATAGGATTGTCGTTGCCGAGAGTAGCGCACTCATCATGTTTACCATCAAAGCCACCTGCGAAGGCTCGCTTGCAAACTGCGAGAACAGATTGGCGGTGAGCATGAAGAACGGGGCACCCGGTGGATGTCCAACTTCCAGTTTGTAGCCTGTGGAAATAAACTCAGGACAGTCCCAAAACGAGGCTGTCGGCTCAATCGTGGAACAATAGACGAATGCAGCAATGGCGAAAGCCAGCCATCCCACAACGTTATCCACGAGTCTGTACTGCTTCATTTGTATTTGTCTTTAGTTTCTATAAATTTTGGCAAAGTTACTAAAAAGAACGGAGAACAGCCCCCAATGAACGCTTTTTAACACTAAATCAGCAGGCTCGTGCCGAAGATTAACAAGAGATAGCGAAGAAATTTGCCGATGCTAATGCTGGTGAGAGAAATGACAACATTAGCGCGCATCAATCCGAGCATGATGGTAATGGCTGAGCCAAGTAGCGGCAGGAATGCAAAGAACCCCATCCACGCACCACGTCCGGCCATGAAACGTTCTGCCTGTTCGAGCGTCTCTTTCTTGACATGGAGATAGCATTCTATCCAGTCAAGTCGTCCTAAGTGCCCTACCCCATAGTTGAACATCCCGCCAAGCACGTTGCCAATGGTGCCATAGACCACCAGTCCCCACGGGTCGAGACCTGCCACCTGCAGTCCAACCATGACCGTCTCGGAACTGAACGGGAAGAAGCTACCTGCCAGAAATGCTGCCATGAGCATGCCCCAATAGCCATAGTCAATTAAGAAAGCAATGATAGCATCCATTGGTTGCAGAATGTAATTAGGAATGTTGTCACAACAATGACCATAAAGGCTATGTTGGTAATACGCGTCTCGGTAAGCGACATAAAATGGGCGATAAGCGGTGAGGTCACAATGATGAACACACGCATCAAACATTGATAATGCTGGGGCTGGGCAAGCAAGAACAAAACCGTACAGAGTCCCATCGTGATAAACGATTCGTATATCATACGTGTACGAATTTTGTCCTTGTAACTATGGCGAAGGAAATGGATGGTTCCCGTCAGGAATAACACAACCATAAACGCAAATGGAATGATTTGTCGCATCTCGACATGACTATAGTCGAACATCGGAGCAAAGACTCCTACCGTCTTATAGTACCCATAGAATTCCAAAGGATGTCCTGTATAGACTGCATAGGAAGCGACCATCCAGAAAGGAAGCAGAATGCCCATAAGCGAGGCACAAAAGTTCCTGAAACTAAAGCCCAACACATTGACTCCCAACATCATCCATAGCAGCGGCAAATAAAAAAGCATCTGCACAAAGAAAATGCTCGCTATGCCGAAGAAAAAGAAGGAGAAGAATACCCACCCGGGAGCAAAATCGTCTTGATAGGCCTTGAAGAGGCAAAAATAGGAAGAGATAAAGCACAACTGAACAATATCGGAAACAGAATCACTGGCAAGAGCAAACTGTGAGACATCCTCCTGCAAGAGCGGCAATTGGGCAATGTGCATGATGGTGAGTACCAAGAATGAACATGACACCATGCGGCTATAGACACGAATCAGGGCGTAAACATTGTTCAGCAGCACCATCAACAAGGTGGAAAGATACAGGCAACCAAACGACAGCCAATGATCCTCGTCCAACAATCCGAGGAAAAGTAACGCCACAACACCATATCCCATGGTGACAGGAAGCGCATATCTGCTACCGGTAATTTTGTTCTGTATCCTTCTCGACATCCTTATTAGAGATCTTTTCCAATATCTGTTCGGAAGTACTTGTCAGTGAACTGTATCTTCTGAGCCTCCTCAAAGCTCTTCTTCAGGGCTTCTTCCTTGTTACTTCCATAGGAAGAGACAGCGATAACACGTCCTCCGTTGGTCACGACCTGTCCGTCTTTCATGGCTGTTCCACTATGGAAGACGATACTTCCCTCTACATCCTTGATGCCACTGATAGGATAGCCTTTCCTGTAATCCTGCGGATAGCCGCCACTGACCAGCATAACACAGACAGCAGCCCGCTCGTCGAAGACTATCGGTCGCTGGTCGAGATCACCAGCTGCCACGCCTTCAAACAAATCCACGATGTCACTCTTCAGACGAAGCATCACGCTCTCGGTCTCCGGGTCACCCATACGACAGTTGTACTCAATGACCATCGGATTGTCTCCGACATTGATCAGTCCGAAGAAGATAAAGCCCTTATAGTCAATACCTTCTGCCTTCAAGCCCTCCACAGTAGGACGGATGATGCGTTCCTCGACTTTCGCCATCCACTCTTTCGTGGCAAAGGGAACGGGTGTCACCGAGCCCATGCCGCCCGTGTTCAGACCAGTATCACCCTCGCCAATGCGCTTATAGTCCTTGGCCTCGGGCAGGATTTGATAATGCTCGCCATCGGTGATAACAAAGACAGAGCACTCGATGCCACTCAGGAATTCCTCTATGACAACCTGTGCCGAAGCATTACCGAACATGCCCCCCAGCATCTCACGCAATTCCCGCTTTGCCTCGTCAAGTGTCGGCAAGATAAGCACACCTTTACCGGCACAGAGTCCGTCGGCCTTTAGCACATAGGGAGCCTGCAAGGTCTCTAAGAAAGCTATTCCCTCTTCCACGGTCGTACCGTCGAAAGTCTTGTAACGGGCTGTCGGAATGTGATGTCTTTGCATGAAGCCTTTGGCGAAGTCCTTACTTCCTTCCAGCACAGCACCCGCCTTTGAGGGACCAATCACAGGAATGGAACTGGTCTTTGGGTCGTTCTTGAACTCGTCGTAGATACCTCTTACCAGCGGATCTTCGGGACCGACGACCACCATGTCCACCTCGTTGGCCAAACAGAAATCCTTCAAAGCCTCGAAATCGTCTGCCTTGATGGAAACGTTTTCACTCCGAGTCTTTCCGTCGGCAAGAAGCATTCCCTCCGTCCCGGCATTGCCAGGAGCCACAAACAATTGAGCAACCTTTTGGCTCTGTGCGATTTTCCATGCTAATGCGTGCTCGCGACCACCACTTCCTAAAAGTAATATCTTCATTGTCTCGTTATTTTAAATAGTCCTCAAAATACTGCGTGATGCGCTCATGCAAGTGAACGCTCTGATGTCCCCGCATGTTGTGGGGCTCTCCCGGATAAACAAAGAAGTCGGGCTGTGTTCCCTCTTCTATGCACTTGGCAATAAACGCCAGGCAGTGCTGTGGCACCACCGTGGCATCATTGTAACCCGTGATAATCTGCAGCTTACCTTTCAGGTTCTTGGCCTGATTGAGCAGCGAGCACTTTTCATAACCTTCCGGATTCTGCTGCGGTGTGTCCATGTAACGCTCACCGTACATCACCTCATACCATTTCCAATCGATGACGGGGCCGCCTGCCACACCAACCTTGAAGACCTCGGGGTGATGGGTCATCATGGTGATGGTCATGTAGCCACCAAAAGACCAGCCATGAACGCCCATGCGCTCCTGGTCAACATAAGGCAGCGACTTCAGGAATGCCACACCCTGCATCTGGTCGGCAGTCTCCTCCTGTCCAAGCTGGCGGAACGTAGCCTGCTCAAATTCACGTCCACGGTTCTCTGAGCCACGATTGTCGAGGATAAATACGATATATCCCTTCTGTGCCATGTAGGTTTCCCACGAGCGGGAACAATAGTGCCAGCGGGCATCGACGTTGTGGGCGTGGGGACCACCATAAACATAGATGACCGTGGGATATTTCTTGGCAGAATCAAAATCGGCGGGCTTCACCATTCTATAATAAAGGTCTGTCACACCATCGGCAGCCTTGATGGAGCCACTGGTGTACTCGGGTACCTGATAGTCTTTCCATGGATCCTCTGCCACAAGGAGGTTGACACTCTTATTGGCAACATGGGTGGGAGCCACCGTGATGACACGGGGAACATCGGGTTCGGAGTAACGGTCGCAAAGCCACTGTCCCGTTTTAGACAGCTCTGCATAGTGATAGCCACGCCCATTGTCAAGCAGCGTCCGCTTGCCAGTCTTCACATCCACCGCCCACGTGTTGCGCTGAATGGGATTCACCTCATTGGAAGCGATGATGACGGACTTGGCTTTCTCGTTGAAGCCTAACAGGTCGAGAACGACCCAACTGCCACTTGTCAATTGCTTGACGATGGAGCCGTCTTCAGCATTGCACAGATAAAGATGATTATAACCGTCGCATTGTGACTGCATGATGTATTTTGTAGCATCCCAAGGCAGGAACACGATAGGATGCAAGGGTTCTACATACTTCGGATGCTGTTCGCGGTAGAGTTCTTTCAGACGCATGCCCGTCCCAGCATCATAAGAGACCAAGCGACAATCGTTCTGGTCACGGTTGAGCTCAAACAGATAGATGGTTTTCGAGTCGGGACTCCACGCCACATTGGTAAAATAGCAAGCCTCTTCGCTCATCTTCCCGTCGGCGGGCAACTTGTCCGTGAATCCTCCCTTGGGTGTCTGCAGATAGACGGTCTTACCCGTTTTGACGTTGAAGACACCGACCGTAACCTTGTGCGACACTTCGCCCGTCATGGGATATTTGTCGGGCTCGTAGCTTGCCATACGGTTGAAGACATCCACTTGCGGATAGTCTGCCACCATGCTCTGGTCCATCCTGTAGAAGGCAAGGCTGTTGCCATCAGGACTCCAGAAGGTTCCTTTCTCAATACCGAACTCGTCTCGATGGACGCTCTTTCCATAGACCATCTCACGAGAGCCATCGGTGGAGAGCTGGTATGTCTTTCCTTCGGCATCCTGCACATAGAGTTGCCAGTCCTTTACATAGGCACAGGCTTTCGATGCCGATGTCCAGTCATTGGCATCCTGCCCCGAGAGACTGTCCTGCCAAACGATTTCGTGTGTCTTGAAGTCAAGCAAAATGTATGACTTACGATTGCCCAAGGCCACGATGGACTGACCGGCGTAAGGGAAAGTAGCATTCATCAGGTGTCGAACCCGATACTCGTCGTTGCTCTTGGCCCATTCGTTCACCTGATCGAGGGTGAAGAGCAGGGTCTCCTTGCCAGTTTTCTTATCTACAGTATAGCACTCTTCCACATCGGTGCGGATGAGCTGGTCGCCCCACCATGCATAATAGCGGTTCTTCGGCTGCAAGTTGTAAAAGTTGTTGCCGCCATAGTTCAGGTCTTCCAACGTGAAGAGCTTCTTGTCTTGTGCCGTCATTGTGGTTACCATTGTGAGAAGCATTGCTATGCAAAACCACTTAGTCTTTGTCATCATTGTACCTCCTTTGTCCTTTTTTCTTGAAATCATTCTTGCCGCTCTTGAAGTCTCGGTCGGTTCCGAAAAGCCGTCTGCGCTGTTCCATTCTGTCTGCACGTGAGCCACCTCTACCCTCTTTGTAGCGGCGGTCGGGACGCTCTCCGTCCCTGTCACCACGCTGACTGAACGAAGGACGTTCTTTCTGTCGGCGAGGTTCGCCTTTGAAGTCGTATTCAAACGAGTGGAACTTGAACGAGCGAATATCGCCGTCTTCGTTCTCTTCCTGTTCGTCTATGCGTTTCTTGAACTCGCGGTTCTTCTTGAAGCGGTGCTTGTCTGCCATGGCTTTCTTCTCCTCCTCGGTCTTCACAACACCACCCTCCGAACGGAATTCACGCATCTTTCCCTCAAACATCGAGTACTTCCTGAACTCACACTCAAGGCTTCCGTTATAAACAGGAATCTTGATAGAGGGCTTCAAGCCTATCTGTTCGAAACATTCCTCACGATAAGAGAGAATCCAAGCATCGTTGCCGCTGAAGGAATGCTTCAGTCGCTCACCAATCATCTTGTAGGTAGCAAGCAAGTTCGGCGTAGAAATGCGCTCACCATAGGGAGGATTAGTCACCATAATGGCTTTGGCAGCAGGCTGTGTAAACTCCGCAAAATCGCGCTGTTCAACGGTAATCAGATTACTGAAGCCAGCCGCACGCGCATTGAGTCTCGCCGTGTTCACTGCCTTCATGTCCACGTCGTAGCCATAGATATGGTGTTCGAAAGGACGTTCCTTCGAATCGTCATTGTAGATTTCGTCGAAGAGATCACGATCGAAATCGGTCCATTTTTCGAAGGCATATTCCTTTCTGAAGACGCCGGGGCTCATATTCTGGGCAATGAGGGCAGCCTCAACGAGCAATGTTCCCGAGCCACACATTGGATCAATGAAATCGGTCTCGCCACGCCAGCCTGTCATCAGGATCATACCGGCAGCCAGCACCTCGTTCAGAGGAGCCTCTACAGACTCCTGCCTGTAGCCTCGTCGATGAAGTGACTCACCGCTGGAGTCGAGCGAGAGCGTCGCATCATCCTCAGCAATATGAATATTCAGTTGGATATCGGGATTGGTAACGCTGATGTTCGGACGGTCACCTGTCTTCTCACGAAACTGATCAACAATGGCATCTTTTACCTTATAGGTAACAAAACGGGAGTTACGGAACTCTTCCGAATAGACAACAGAATCAACAGAGAACGTCTTTCCCTTTTCTATGTACTGCGACCAGTCTATCTTTTTCACAGCCTCATACATATCGTCGGCACTACGCGCCTTGAAGCGGGCGATGGGCTTGAGAATACGGATGGCGGTGTGCAGCGAGAAGTTCGCACGGTACATCATCTCCTTGTTACCCGTAAACGACACCATGCGGCGTCCTATTTGCACGTTGTTTGCACCTAAGTTGGTGAGCTCCTCTGCCAAAACAGGCTCCAGTCCCATAAAGGTCTTGGCAATGAGTTCAAATTCCTGTTCCATTGTCGAATTCTATATCAAAGTTATCAATTGGTTCCTTATTATATTTGCGTGTGTTTGCAGCCATATCCTTGGTCACCCATACGTTGGCTCCTACCACGCAGCCTTCGCCGATGGTAATGCGTCCGAGGATGGTGGCATTGGCATAGACCACCACATTGTCTTCGAGGATAGGATGACGGGGAATGCCCTTGATGGGATTGCCGTTCTCGTCAAGCGGGAAGCTCTTGGCTCCCAACGTCACACCCTGATAGATTTTCACGTTGTTGCCGATGACACATGTCGCACCGATGACAACGCCCGTACCATGGTCGATGGTGAAATGGTGACCGATGGAAGCCGCCGGATGGATGTCGATACCTGTCTCCGAGTGTGCCATCTCTGTCAGAATGCGGGGAATCAGGGGAACCCCGAGCACATGCAGTTCATGCGCCAGACGGTAGATGGTGAGTGCCTTGATGACAGGATAGCAGGAAATAATCTCGGCATAGCTGTCAGCAGCGGGGTCACCATTATAGGCTGCCTCCACGTCAGTAGAGAGAATCGCCCGTATCTCAGGCAGCCGCTCCACCAGTTTCGTGGCAAGGTCGGTAGCGAGACAACGCTGACAGGCAATTTCCTCGTAGGTTTCCTCGTCACATGTCTTGCAGAAGCATAGACCCGCGAGAATCTGATCGGTCAGCAACTTGTGGAGTCGCTCCACGTTCACCCCAATGTGGTAGGCGATTGTCTGCGTGTTCACGCTCGACTTTCCATAAAATCCGGGGAAGAGAATAGCACGCGCCAAATCAACAATCTCTTCAAGCGCCTTGCCTGAAGGGAGCGGATTCCCATCGCGATGCTGATGAAAAAGTCCTTTGAGCGATTGCTCCTCCGAGAGCCGCTCAATAGCCTTTGTCAGTACATGAGTGTTTATCGTGTCGCTCATTACTCTGATGTTGTAACAATAAAAGTCTTCAAATGACTGCACAAAGGTACAGCTTTTTTCGCAATTACACAAAGCTTTTATGTCAGAATCTGAGTATTTGTAAGTGAAAAGTTTCTATATAAAATAAATAATGTGTAACTTTGCACCCTATTTAAAAGAAGGTAAAAGGTAATTTATGAAGTATGCCATCATTGCCGCAGGCGAAGGGTCGCGGCTTGCAGCAGAAGGCGTAAAGGTATCAAAGCCGCTCGTTAAAATTCAGGGCGAGCATCTTATAGACCGACTGCTACGCATCTTCATGCATAACGATGCCGAGATGATTGTTGTCATTTGCAACGACCACTCTCCAGAGGTTGTGCATCACCTTTGTACGCTTCAAAAAGCGGGACTCGATGGACAATCAATTCCGCTAAGCGTGGTGGTCAAGTCAACACCCAGCTCCATGCACAGCCTTGCTGAGATGGCATCCTACCTGGAAGGAGGACCGTTCATTCTGACCACCGTTGACACAGTGTTTGACGAAGCTTGGTTTGGTCAGTATGTCAAAGTCTTCAAGAACGTCCCCGACATTGACGGTTACATGGTTGTCACCCCCCACGAGGATGACGAGAAGCCGCTCTATGTGGAGACCGATGCCCAGCTACGTATCACAGGCTTCTACGACGAGCAGCCGACACAGCCCACAGACGGAGAAGAGCATCGCTATTATATCTCTGGAGGCATCTATGCCCTCAACGAAAAGGCGTTGGGTGTGGTCAGACGTTGTGTTGAGCAAGGCGAGAGCCGTATGCGCAACTTCCAGCGAGCCCTCATCAACGAAGGGTTTCAGCTACAGGCATGGGTAGCCGACACAGTGCTTGACATCGATCATGCTACGGATATAGAAAAGGCCGAAGCGTTTCTGTCTGCGCCAAGACTCCATTTAGCGTGGAGAAAAGGGAGGCCGCGGCTCGGACAAGGTGTTGACGACGATGAGATTCTCTTTGTCGCAGCTGCCAAGCTACATGCCTATGGGTTCGAGATGGGCAAGTATAATGTCATTTCGGACCAGGAGAAAGTGCCCACAGGCATGCCCTACCGACAGGTGGTATTATCCATGTGCCGCAAAGAGGAAGAGCTTGCCCTGCTCCGACAATATGAGCAGCAAGGCGCACTGGTCGTGAACAGCACAAAAAGTGTGAGCAACTGTACACGAGGACGACTGGACGAGCTGATGCGCAACAACCATATCGCCATGCCGCCACAAAAAGGTGACAAAGGCTATTGGGTGAAACGTGCAGACGTTCACTCGCTTGGAGGAGACGACGTGGTGTTCTGTTCCAACGAAGAGACGTGCCAAGAGACCGTCAACCGTTTCCTACAAGAAACGGGCATGCTTCCCGTAGTGAGTGCCCACATGGAGGGTCAGCTGGTGAAATTCTATGGCATTGGCCGGCATTTCTTCCGCTGCTACACAAAGGATGAAGAGGAAATGCTTTCGCTGCTCGACGCTACTGCCCCTGCGGTCGATGCCCTGCAACAGGAAGCACAACGGCTCGCAGCTCTTACCGGCACTGAGATTTGGGGTGGAGATGCAATTTTCTCTCCACACTCCACCAGCATCTCCATCATCGATTTCAACGACTGGCCCAGCTTCAGCCCTTGTCGTGAGGAAGCTGCAGAGGCCATCGCCAGTCACATCATGCAAAAGATAGAAGAATGAAAGATTTCAAGGAACTGCTCCGCATATCGTTCAAATCAGAAGACACAGAAGAATGGCTCGATGTCTATTTCACCCGTCCCATCGGACTGGTGTTTGCCCTGCTGTGGAACCGGCTCGGTGTCCACCCCAACGCCATCACCGTTCTCTCCATCCTCTTAGGCATCGTGGCAGGTTGGATGTTCCATTATACCGACTTGCAGCATAACATCATGGGCGTGGTCCTTCTGATGCTTGCCAACTTTTGCGACTCGACCGACGGACAGATGGCTCGTATCACAGGAAAGAAGACCCTCGTGGGACGCATGCTTGACGGTTTTGCCAGCGATGTGTGGTTCTTCTGTGTCTATGTGGCTATCTCCGTGCGACTGATGAACGACCCCATGCCCCTTCTGGGCTTCAAATGGGGCATCCTCATCTGGATTCTCTGTACGGCAGCAGGCATCTACGGACACGCTCGTCCTTGTGCACTGGCCGATTACTATCGGCAGATTCATCTCTACTTCCTTCTTGGAAAAGAGGGCAGCGAACTGAATACCTACCGAGAGCAGCGTGACATTTACGAGAAAGCACGCCGTGAACGGAATTTCACAGCAATGGCATTCTACTTCAATTATGCCAACTACTGCCACGGCCAGGAGCAGCGCACGCCCCAGTTCCAACAGTTCATGGCAGCTTGGCAACAGCATTCCAACGAAGCGGTACGACAGGAGTTCCTTCGTGGCTCACGCCCACTGATGCCTTACACCAACATCCTGACCCACAATACACGTGCTTTTGCCCTCTTTGTGAGCGCACTGATCAATATACCCTGGCTCTATCCGCTTTTCGAGCTTATCGTGCTACAGGGGCTGATGGTCTATATGCACCGACGACATGAAGCACTCTGCGCCAAACTGACGGATAAGCTCCAAGCAGCACCAACACCCCATACTCCACATTCCAAACTCCGCACTGCCTACCTCCTCGACTTCGGTGGAACCATTGATACTGACGGCATCCACTGGGGCCAAATGTTCTGGAATGCCTATCAGCGACATGGCATTCCCGTTACCGAGACACAGTTCCGGGAGGCATACGTCCATGTCGAGCGTACATTGGGGAGGAATCCCATCATCAAACCCGACTTCACCTTCCGCCACACATGGGAGGAAAAGTTGCGTCTGCAGTTCGAGTACCTGCTCCAAACAAAGGCTCTCGCATGGGAAAAGAAAAAGGTAACGCAGGTGCAGGAAAGCCTGGCAGACGAGCTCTACGAACACGTATGCCAGACAATAGCCCAAAACCGGCTGATACTCCAAGCCTTGTCAGAACACCACAAGCTGGCACTCGTCACCAACTTCTATGGCAACATGGGCACCGTGCTGAAAGAGTTTCAGCTGGATGAATTCTTCGAGAGCGTCACAGAGTCTGCTGTAGCGGGTGTCAGGAAGCCCGACCCACAGATATTCATCCTCGCAGCTCAGCAACTCGGCATACAGCCCTCTGAGGCAGTAGTCGTCGGCGACAGCTACGACAAAGACATACAGCCCGCCAAGCAAGCCGGTTTCCACACCGTATGGCTCAAAGGTGAGGGCTGGACGGAAGCGCCTGCCGACACAAGTGCGGCAGACCGCATCATCACCCATTTCAAACAACTGAGTTAATCATTTACAAGTATGAAGAATAGGTTTTTTCTCATCACACTTATCGCATTCCTGACGTTGACAGCCCAAGCTCAGATTTCAGGCTACATCATCGACGAGCAAAACGGTGACACCATCAGCTTCGCCACGGCTGCATACAAGGGACATAACACCTCGGTCAGCGCCGACGCACATGGACATTACTCCATCATGCGGCGAACAGGATGGACCCTTACGTTCAGTGCTGTGGGCTACCATTCAAAGAAAGTGACCATCAATGCCAACACACCGTCTAAACTCGACATCCGACTGAAGCCCGACACGAAGCAGCTGGAGGAGGTAGTGGTGAAGCACAAGCGCGTGCGCTACAGCCGAAAGGAAAACCCTGCCGTGGAACTGATGAAGCGAGTGATAGCCGCCAAGAAGCGCACCCGTTTAGAGAACCATGACTACTACCAGTACCAAAAATACCAGAAGATTACCTTCGGATTCAACGACGTCACCTCCAAAGATTTGGAGAGTAAGTTCTTCCAGAAGCGTCAGTGGCTGATGAACCAAGTGGAGCCCTGTCTGAAAAACAACAAGCTGATTTTGCCCATCACGGTTGACGAGACCGTATCCCAACATATCTATCGCAAGGAACCAAAGAAGGAGAAAGATATCATTCTCGGACAGAAGACCGAGGGTATCAGCAACGTCATACAAACAGGCGAAATCCTGAGTATGATGATGAAAGAGCTGTTCCGCGATGTGGACATCTACGATGACTACATCCACATCCTGCAACATCCATTCCCCTCGCCCATCGGCAGGACGGCCATCTCCTTCTACCGTTTCTATATACAGGACACCATCTACGTGGACCAAGACCTCTGCTACCACCTGCAGTTCCTGCCTAACAACCAGCAGGACTTCGGATTCCGCGGAGAACTGTATGTCTTGACGGACTCATCCCTCCATGTGAAGCGCTGCGACATGCAGATACCCAAACGCACCGATGTGAATTTTATCGGCAATATGTTCCTCGAGCAGGTGTACAGCAAGCTCCCCAACGGAGAGTGGGCGTTGACCACAGACGACCTTTTCGCCGAGCTAAAAGTCAGCGAGCTCATCCCCAACGGTTTCCTCGACCGCACCACCCGACTGAGCGCCTACTCCTTTGAAGAGGTACCACAAAAGATGTTCCGTGGTAAGGCACCCATCAAGGAACTGCCCGATGCCCGCATGCAGAACAAGGACTTTTGGGATCAGAACCGCAAGGCAGACCTGACGAAGAGCGAGGCTGACATGCCCAACTTTATCAAGCGCATGGAACAGTCGAAGAACTATAAGTGGATACTCGCCGGTGCGAAACTTCTGTTTGAGAACTACGTGGAGACAGGCAAGGACAGCTTGGGCAGTAAATTCGACATTGGTCCCGTCAACACGTTCATTTCAAACAACTTTGTCGATCATTACCGCTTCCGTGCAAGCGGCCGCACCACAGCCAACCTGAACGAGCACCTTTTCTGGAATGGTTTCTATGCCTATGGTACACATTCAAAGAAGCACTACTACGGCTCAGAAATCACCTACAGCTTTAACAAGAAGAAGTATCAGCCCTTCGAATTCCCACAACGCACCATTGCCTTCGAGTCAACATACGATGTTATGTCACCTTCGGACAAGTTCCTGAACCACAACAAGGATAACGCATTCATGGCTTTCAGGACCCAGACCGTGAAGCAGATGTACTTCTACAACCGGCAGAAGTTGAGCTTTGTCTATGAGGCCGACTGGGGAATGGGTGTTAACTTCTCCGCCAAACGGGAGAGCAACAAGCCCACAGGAGAATTGTACTTTGTGCGTGTCAACGACGGGCAGCTTGTCAATCGCATCCGCACCACCGAGTTCACTTTCGGTCTGACCTATAGCCCGAATATCACTTTCGTCAACACCAAGCAGCGACGCATGATGGTGAACCATAATTCCCCTGAGCTGGCCTTCAGCCATACAGTAGGAGTCAATCGTCTGATGGGTGGACAATACCGCATGAACTTCACCGAGATAGACATATTCAACCGTGTCTGGTTGGGCAGTTGGGGATACATCAACATGAGAGCCAAGGGAGGAGCCCAGTGGAACAAGGTACCGTTCCCTCTGCTCATCATGCCTCCCGTCAACCTCTCGTACTTTGAGAACGACAACTCCTTCTCGCTCATGCGCAACATGGAGTTCCTCAATGACCGTTATGCTTTCCTCTCCATGTCATGGGACACACAGGGAAAATTCCTCAACCGCATCCCCTTCGTCCGTCGGCTGAAGTGGCGAGAGTACTTCGCCTTCAAAGCCATGTGGGGAACACTGACCGACAAGAACAACCCACGCCTGGCCAGCAACATCGGCGATGGAACCCTTTTCCACCTGCCGGAGGAGTCGTATATCATGGACAAGAAAAAACCATATATGGAAGCAGTCGTGGGTATCCACAACATTCTGCGTCTCTTTGCCATCGACTTCATTCACCGCTTCAACTACAACGAACTGCCACACACCTCAAAGAACGGCATACGCTTCGGGTTTGAGCTAACATTCTGATGACTGAGATATGAAAAGGACGTCGCTAAAAGACCTTGCACAGAAATTAGGGGTGAGCATCGCCACCGTCTCCCGCGCACTTAGCGGAAGCCATGAAGTGAGCGAAGCCATGAGGGAGCGTGTGCGCCAGCTTGCCACTGACATGAACTACCGGCCCAACCCTTTCGCACAGGGACTGCGTAGCGACTCGCCGAAAGTCATCGGAGTTATCCTCCCCAACCTCGTCACCCACTACTATGCTTCGGTGCTCGATGGCATTGAGGATTATGCCTTACAGCACGGTTATTCCGTGGTGACGGCCAATAGCCATGAACGCTATGAGATGGAACGGAATGCCGTTGACAACTACATCTCCATGCACGTGAAGGGCATCATCGCCTGCCTTGCTCAGGACACCGTTGACTACAGCCACTTCAAAGAGTTGCGGAACATGAACGTTCCCTTGGTCTTCGTCGCCCGCACCTGCCTGCCAGAACTATTTTCCTCCGTCCTTGCCAACGATGACAAGGCTGCCTATGATGCCACACAGCATCTCATTGCAAACGGTTGCCGCCGCATTGCCTACATTGGTGGCCCGAACCTGCTCGACAGTGTGCGCCGGCGCAAG
The DNA here is from genome assembly GCA_902800185.1 of uncultured Prevotellaceae bacterium. Taxonomy (GTDB): domain Bacteria; phylum Bacteroidota; class Bacteroidia; order Bacteroidales; family Bacteroidaceae; genus Prevotella. The sequence continues at coordinate 12,289 of CADCDK010000013.1, read as the reverse complement.
CATGGCTATCTTGAGGCCCTGAAGGAGAACAGAATCCCCATCGACCGCTCCATCATTACCAGCATTCCCGTAAACCACGAGTCGGCCTACCAAAGCACCCTCGCGCTACTAAGTCAGGACAACCGCCCTGATGCCATCCTCGCTTTCAACGACATCATCCTCCACGGAGCTTTCATGGCAGTCAAGTCACAGGGGCTGAGCATCCCCCAAGACCTTGCCATTGTCGGATTCTCCGAGAGTGAGAGCACAGCCTACGTTACCCCTGCCCTCTCCGTTATCATGGACCAGTCGCATCTTGAAGGGCGAAAAGCCTGCGAGCACCTGCTTCGTCACATCGGTGGCGACAATCAGGTGCAACATGAGACCGTCCCCATGATTTTTACCATCAGGGAGAGTTGCAGGCGCAAATAAAGGCAGGAAAATAACAGTAACTTACGGGAAGATAAAGCCTACCTTCTTTACTTCAGATCCGTAGATGGTGCGGAAGTCATTCTTCATGGAGATGACATGGTATCCAGCTTCACGCCATTTCGCCTCACGTCGTGCACCTTCTGCCAAGTCCGCATGGTCACGGGCATCATCATCTGCCACAAGCATGAAGGCTGCGGTGCGGTACTTCTTGTTTCCCAAACAGTAGTTATGCATGGCACAATCGCCACTGCTGTTGCCGAATGACAGCACAGGGACCTTACCAATTTCCTGAGAAATCTGAAGAACCTTGTTGGTCTTCAAGTTCTTGATAAGAAGACTGTCGGTGCGAACCAAGTCTTCCTCCTGTCCCATGGTATAGTCGATTCCTTCTTCCCTACCTTGGCTTCTCGACACGAGTTTTACATCCATGCCAATCACCCTGTTCGGTGCGATGCCAATAGACTCTACCAAGGCCCGACAGAGAAAGCGGTCGGAACCAGAAACAACATAATATGTGAAGCCATAATCCTTCAAATAGTCGAACACCTCCAACATGGGACGATAGAAGCTCTGACCATAGGTCATTCCTGTAAATCCGTTGGCGGGTGTGGCACCATATTCCTTCACATAGGCATCAAACTCTGCAAGAGTCATTCCCGCATAAGCTTTTGCTGCAGCCCGGGCGTGCTTCAAGTCGAAATGAGAAGGCAAGGGTTTCCCCGTGCGCACAAAGTCCCTGATGTCCTGTGCCGTCTCGCGTACGTCTTCGGGAGCCTTGTCACGGTAAGAGGCATCGTCCAGAACCCTGTATTCGAACAGGTTATATTCAAAATAGGTTGGATAGAGCTCGCCAACAAAAGTTCCGTCCATGTCGAAAGTGGCAATGCGATCTTCCACATTGATAAAGTTGGCAGACTGCGGATTCGTCACATCTTCTACATATTCCTGCAAGGCTGTCAATGCATCGCACTTGTTCCAAGATGGGAAATAGTCTTTCTTGACTATGGTTTCCCCATCATCATTACTGCAACTGGTGAATATCGCAACCAGTGCAATCACAACTATCCATAATTGCTTTTTCATAACATTTTAATCTTATTTCTATATTTTTCTTATTTGTATTTCACATTAGAAGGGGTAGCCAATGGCAAGGTGGAGACTATGGCTTCCACGGAAAGAGGGCATATTGTAGATACCATGCTTCTCTGACTGCGGGGTATGGAGTCCGAGTCCCCAGTCAACACGGATGACAAAGAACTCGAGGTCATAGCGGAATCCGAGACCCGTACCCAATGCCATCTCCTTGATGGAATTCTTCGCCTGGAACTTGGCACCCGGACGGTCGTTGTCTTCCCGGAGCGTCCACACGTTTCCCGCATCCAAGAACAAAGCTCCATAGAGGTTGCCGAAGAGACGTGGACGGTATTCTACGTTGAACAGGAGCTTCATGTCGCCCGTCTGGTCGAGATAAGAAGAACGGGAGCTCGTGCTACGATAGGTTCCAGGACCAATGGAGCGCACGGTAAAGGCTCGGATGCTATTGGCACCACCCACGTAGAACTGCTCCATATAAGGGGCGATGGTAGAGTTTCCATAAGCCCAGATGACACCCGCACTGGCATGTGCCACAAGCTGATCATGGTCAGAGAGCTGCCACGTCTTGCGCACGTCGGTTTCCAACTTCACAAACTGGGCGTAGGGATTCTTGAACATCGTCTTGTCTTTCTTGGTCCACTCTTCGCCGGCAGCCTTATAAGCCAGTGAGAGCAGGTTGGCAGCCTCGCTAACCGTCGTCTGCCACATCAATGGATGGCGGCGGTTGGAGGGCGAGGTACGTATGTAGGTATAGCGCATCATGGGGATGAACTGGTCCTTCATAGACACTTTCAGATAGGGGCTCTGCTCCATGATGGAGTCGAACTCCTCGGTGTGCTTGGTCATGTAGTTGTACTGCAGGGCAAGGGGACTCCACTGGTGGAGCGAAGTAGCGGAGGTCTGGAAGCTGTAGGTCAACTCACCGGAGACAACATGGCGCTTGAAATACTGGGCGCGGTTGATTACGTCCGTTGAAGCACTCAAGGTCGTAGTGGGTGCCGGCAGATCTACAAACTTTCCTGTACGCCTGAAGCGCTTGCGCTGGGAGAAGAAGCGTGGTATCAATCGAGGTATCTCTATGGATGCGTCTATTCCATACTGATAGGAGTTGAGACGCTTGCTGCCACCAACATAGGTTCTGTTGGTCTGCCATTCGTAGGCCCCACGCAGATTCACATCCACTTTTTCTCCTCCACGGAAGGCATTTCGCTTGGTCAGACCGATAACCATACCCGGGCCAAGCCATCCACTGGTCTTTCCCGTCACATTACTCTCCACATAGAAGTCGTAAGGCTTGTCGAAGACACACGAGAGCGTGAGGTCGAGGGTGTCACCCACGATTGGCAAAGCGTGAGCCGTGGAAAGAGAATCACCAGGATTAGCTGTGGCGATGGTGTCTTTTTCCTTGGCACGTGGCGAGAACTTGAAGTCTATCATGCTGAAAAGACCGTTGCCAGCCAGTTCGTTGGCCGACTCCACATAATCCTGATAACTATACAGATGTCGTGGACGTAGTTTCATATTGCGCAAGATGATACCAGCCCTAATGGGAGAACGCTTGCCATTGTAGTAAATCGACAATGAGCGGCGCACCAGCGAGTCTTCCAACTGCTCACGACTGGTTTTGCGCAACTCCAGCCTGATCTTGCCGATGTACCATTTTCGCATAGCCATATCAGACAGGCTGTCGCTCAACTGGAAGCGCAACTGCACCTGCTGCGGTTTGGCAAGGGTGTCGGCCATGTATGAGGCGTAAGAAGACTGATAGTAATAATAGCCGTTGTTACGCAGCAAATTCGAGATACGGCTGCGCTCGGCATCGAGCTTTGACACTTCGAAGGCATCGCCCTTGTGCAAATAGGACTCGTCACGGGTGGACTGAATCAGGCTGTCAGCCTCAACAGGAAAGTTCAGATAGCTGATAGAATCAAGTGTATAAGCAGGCCCAAGATTCACCTCATAGCCAATCTTAGCCTTTTTCGGATTCTTCTGTTCCACCACTTTATAGTTCACACTGCCCTGAAAGTATCCATGGCTTTTCAGCACCGACTCCCCCACTCGCGCACGCAGTCCGGGGTTCACCCAGCTCATCAATACAGGTGGCTTGCCAAACGACTTGGTTATCCATTTCCCAAAGTGTCCACGCGACTCGGAAAACGTATTCCAAATCCACAGGCGGTAAGGAAAGGGAGTACGATAATAGCTGCTACCAAAGAAGGCTCCATTGGGTTCAGTAGCCAGGGCAGCCTCCATCTCTTCTTTCGTAGCGGTAAAATGATCCGTCTTTTCGTAGTTCTGGTAATCTATCTTCGTCAAACCAATAAACAATTGGTCGTCCTCTGGCACCAGTTTCGTCGTCGAGCAGGAACTGACAAATAAAATGAGGAGTAGGAGGAGCATAGCCCCACCCGTCCCCCCGATGGGGAGGAGCCTGAGACAAGAACCGTTCTTATTCCCTTTTTGGAAGAAGGCAAAGCTCATCATATCTTTTCACTATTAACTATTCACAATAATCTGTTCACTCCTTCACCACCGTAGAGTCTTTCGGCACCGGCAGTTTATCAGAAGTTTCCCTGATGACCTGACCGGCTTCAACACCCTGTCTTTCCCGAATCTCCTGTCCCTGCTGTCTGCTTCTTGTCCTGCCACTTCCTTGCATGACAGGCATGTTCTGCGTCTTCTTATCCTTGAAGCGGAAGAGGTCCTGGAAGTGAGACAGCTTTCTTCGCCAGATGAAACCGGCTCCATACTCTCCCACCTGTCCTTCCAGCCAGTCATAGCTGTCACGCTTGTAGAAGAGCTTCAGGAACTGTGAGGCACCCTGGTTCAAACGATATTCAAACTGCACATTGTCGAAGAACGAATCATCACGGTTCGGGTTCTCAGAGCCTGAAGACACCTTACCGCCCACAATCACACGCAGACGGTTGTCCCAGAAACGCTTGGCGAACTTGAAGGAATAGTCGGTATAGGTGTTGCCATTTGCATCGGTGGTGTTGTCCATGCCGAAACTGAGGTCAAGAGTTCGCAGGGCATTGCCGGCAATACCGTTAATCTGACTATTGAGGAACGCACTGAGGGCGTTGTTCATGGAGAATCCACTCGTATTGCCATCAGTAAGATACATGCCTGTCGTCAGCATGGTGACGGCAACCTTTCCCCTTTCCTCCTTGCTCATGGTATTCAGCTCGTTGGAAATGGTCATGTCCTGTGGTGCCTCGATAATGAACTCCAAGCCCATGTCGTTAAGTGTCTGTGTGATGACCACACCACAATTGAACGTTACGCTCCGCGCCTGTCCGTCTTCGGATGAAACATTGGCCTTTGTCTCCTCAGTAGCCGTGATGTTCAGGCGTGGATTCATCATGTCGCCCGTGAACTCAATGTAGCTTCCATCCTGAATGGTGAACGTCTTCAACGGGATAATGGGCAATGAGTATTTCATCTCTCCGTTGGAAAGGGTGTACCGTCCCGTCATGCGGAGATTGTCTGTAGCATTGTACTGCATGCGCAAATCGCCGCCGCCGATTAAGTCCACGTAATTCGACTTGTCGGCATTCAGCGCACACATAATACGCGCACTCTCATCAATACTCATCGTCATATCCATACTAATGCCACTGACCGCCGGATGGTTCACGACCTGCGCCGTGGTTGTATCGCTAAAGTCGGTGAACTTCACCAGCTCGTCCAACTGATTATCCGCCGACAGAGGTGAGTCTCTCAGGATATAGGTCATGTCCGTAGCTCCCAGCACATCGAGTCTGCCACGCATGCTCAAGTTGTCCACCTCTCCCGTCATCATGCCCAGGAAGTTGACATAAGCCTTGCCGTATGCCTCAGAATAGCGGTTCTCTTTCGCATCTATAATCAGGAAGTTGCGTGCCCTCATGCGCATGTTGACATTCATATGGTCAAAGTCCGAAAAGTCGAATTGACCCGTGATTGTCAACGGCTGGTTGTTGTTGGCATACATATTGAAGTTCTCAAACAACAGATGACTTCCATTGATCGTAACAGGGGCATTATCGAACCTCAGCTTCACACCATAGGCTGGACTCTGTAGATAGGCCGAGTCCAACAGAACCTCGCCGTTCACCACGGGCTTCGACAGCGGGCCGCGTACCGAGAGCGTACCGTCGCCATAGCCATAGAGCCCTAAAAGCTGGGCCGGCAGGAAGGCGTTTAACAGAGACAGCGGCGTGCGGGCGAGCCCCAAATCAACATCCAGCAAGCCTTTCCCCTCTGACTGGTATGTACCGACAATCGTTGCTACATCGTGTCCGTTGTGGTTCAGGATGCCATCGACATAGTGCGAACCATCGCTCTTAGGCATATACACGAACTCTGAGCTCAGATTGCCCAACGGACTCTTCTCGTATATCAGGTTGTTGACAGAAAGGTTCGACGACACCGATAAGTCGTTGGCGGTCTGCACTATATGGAAGTCGCCGTCCATCATACCGCTCACTTCCGGTGTATAAGGCACGACGGAAAGCACCTTCTCAAGATCGAACTTATTCAAGCTGAACGTAATATCCTGCAACGCCGTAGAGTCGGCATCGTCCGAATACACCTGCACACCCTGCCCATCGTCGGCCCGCAGTCGCAGGTCTGCAGAAATGCGCTGTCCCTTACCCAGGAACACATAATTGTCCTTGTTCACATGGAACACCTTGTAACCGAGCGTCGGGTCTGGACCATACACACGCAACATATAGCCATCGTTCTCCATGGATGCCTTCAGGCCCAGTCGCACGCCCAGCTCATCGTGGTCGTCATAAAGACGGGTGCCGAGAATCGTTCCCTCGTCGTAGATGATACCATCGAAGAGAGCGTTGAAGGTGTATTGCGGGTTGCGTTTGTTATTACGCACCTGTGCCTGATAGGAAATCCTTGTCGAATCGGACCTGACAGCAAAATTGACCGTGTCGATGAGAATACTGTCAACCACAAGAGAATCGATATGCAAGCGGCCGTTGATTCCTGACAGAGGTGAGGTTACCATATTGAGCGAGAGAGAGCCCAGCTCGTAGCCATAGCGTTGCATCATCCTGACAATGAAGTTGTCCCTGCCACTGCTCAGGCTGATTGCTGCCACGGGGAACTGCTCACGCAGGCGGAGCTGGTCAATGGTTCTATCGGCATACTGCCGGTTCACCTCATCCATGAGTTTCTCTCCTACTGCCATCAGCTTTTCATAGCCTCCCTGTGCATGCATGTTCAGATGGAAATCACCACAGTCAAGCACGGCGATAGTCGTATCCCGACGGGTCAAGGCATCTATCACGATGTCGTTCGGACGATAGAACTTCCGTTCCTCCTTCACGACGATGTCGCTCACCAAGCCCTGTACCTTATAATATTGGTTGAGGTCTGTCTCCAAGTCAAGATGCGCACACAAGGCCAGCATCAGCTGCTCATCAACCAGCTTAAGCCCATAGAGGTCGGCCTTGCTGAGGTCGCAGGAGAGCGTCGCCTTCATCAGCTTGCCGTTGGTGAGGGCATCGAGACTGACCAATCCTTTGACCAACTCGTTCTGACTGTCTATGCGCACGCAGGTCACACCGTTACGCATGGTGGCATCGGCGGAAATCTGGTCGAGGTTATAGTCGCCAAACTGGAATTTCTCAATGTTCAACTTGGCATAAAGTCCTGTCCTGGTAGAGAGCGGATCGGTTCCGTTTCCAGCCAAGTCGATGGTGCCCGTAAAAGGATGCAGGCCATAGTCCGGCAGGAAATGCTGCAGTTGAAGAGCTTGTGCCCGCAGGTTGGCATTGTATCTCATACTGCCGGCATCGAACATCGCATGCCCTTTGAGCATTCCCCCACCCTCACGTAAGATGAAGTCTGAACTATATTCGGGGCCGTCTGCACGTACCTTGCCGTCAAACGAGATGCCGTTAGGAATACGGAACATCTTGCGCGTATCAGCATCCAGCACGGTGGTTGCAAAGCGCATGTCATGGGTTTTGGCATGCACATCGATGTTGGCATAGAGATGATCCGTATCGGTCAGGTTGCCCGCAAAGCCGTCGGCTGTAATACTGAAAGCCGTGGGCAGTTTAATGTTCAGCCCTGCAATGTGCATCTTCTGCATGTTTCCCTTCACCACGCCATCCACCGTCAGCGGATAGTTCGGCCATTGGCGACGGAATTCGGCTGGCATGTCTGCTAAGAAATGTAGCAGGTCCTGCTTTCCGAAAGCTCCGTGTACAGCAATGTTCATCTTGCCGGGATGCTGTTCGTCAAAGGCATTCATGTCCATATCCACAGCGGCAGAGAGCGACGATTCGGGCGTGCGCAGTTCCAAGTCGGGCAGGTGCAACGCCACAGAGTCCATAGCGATATGCCCCGTCAGCCGGTCAACCTGCAAACCACAGCGTTCCCTGAATGAGCACGCACGCAGGCTCACGCTGAGTTTTGGGTCACAATAGTCCAATGAGTCGATACCTAATGTGATGTTGCTCAGCAGGATATGATTGAAGTCCATTCCCTCTCCACTTGGTTTCTTCTCTTTGTCGGGAAGTGTCGAGAGAGCCTGATATTCGAATTGTCCGTCCGTCCAATCCAGTTTCGTCAGTTGATAATGTCCCTTTCCAAGGTCGAAGCTTCCTTCCGTGGCTGATGTCTTGCCCATATAAACTCCCAGTCGCAGCGTGTCGCCCGGCATGTGTACCGTCACACCCGTGCGCTGGATATCGAGGTTGTCAACCGCTATCTTCCAGAAGTTCTCGCTTTCCGTTGTGTCAGGCGGAACAGTGTCGGAAAGGGCAACGTCCACAGTCGCATCGGCAAGGGCAGCTTTCTGAACACGCACCGTCTCACCTCCCAGGTCAATACCATGACTCTCTACCGACAACAGGTCTATGAATCCCTTCACCCGTACATCGGGAATGAAATGAGTGGTGTTCAGCTTCAGCTGGTGGAACTCCAGGGCATCCACCTCCACCTGTCCGCCAAAGAGCGGCAGCAGCTGAACATCGACAATCACCTGTCTGACATCCAGGACGGTGTCACGCTTCTCACCATTCTCTATCGCTTTCGCCTCTTCTATGCTCAAATCCAGCGGGAAAGCCAAATGAACATGCCCAACGGTAATCTCCATGCCCGTCTCCTCCGAAGCGTAGGCAGCCACCTTCTGCACCGCCCAGTTCTGGATGGGCGGAATATACAGCAGTACGGCCAACAAGACGATTAACAGGAACGGAGTAAGTATCACCACACCCGTCCACTTGAGCACTTTCTTCATTGTGTAGTAAGTTGCTTTTTTCTAAAGACATGCAAAAATAAACATTTTTTGGGGAAACAAGACACAAAAGCTCCAAGAATTTTTACCATTTGACAATTTAACGATTTCACAATTTGACTATTTCACAATTTGACTATTTCACAATTTGACTATTTCACAATTTGACTATTGAGCGATTGACGAGAGAGAAGAGCTCCTCAAAGCTTTGTTCTTAGCTTCTCATAGCACTGCTCTTAGCACCTCATAACACTGCTCTTAGCACCTCATAACACTGCTCTTAGCTCCTCATAACACTGAGGTTTTACTTACAATCCATGCGCAAATCAAAAATTGTTAGTTGAAACTTGGATTTTACTGCATGTTTTCCAATCTTTATTTATATCTTTACAACCGAATATGTATTTCACATATTAAACCATTGAGAAAATAACTAAAAACAATAACATTATGAACAAGAAAACATTTAAGAATCTCGTTGCCATAGCAATTCTGCTACTGGTAGGAGGCAAAGCCCTCGCACAGGAACCTTACGCCGTACTTTCAAACAGCGGGAGCAACCTGACACTGACACTTTATTATGATGACCAGAAAACAGCCAGAAATGGCTTTAGCGTCGGTCCCGTCACCGAAGACCACAAATGGGAAAGAGACATCAGCGCTGTGTACACCGTCAAATTCGACCCTTCCTTCAAGGACTATACAGAGCTCACCAGCACCGCCTACTGGTTCTACGGCTGTACAAAGATTATAAATATCGGCACTATCAATTCCTATCTGGTAACGGAGAACGTGACAGATATGAGCTACATGTTCTATGGATGTGCGAGCTTGAGCACTCTGAATCTAAACAATCTCAACACCGAGAAAGTCACGGATATGAGCTACATGTTCTACAACTGCTCTCAGTTGCAGACACTTAACGTAAGCGGATTCAACACCGAGAACGTCACGGACATGAGCTACATGTTTTACAACTGCAAACATTATAATTTAAGCAAACTTGACTTGAGCAGTTTCAACACCAAAAACGTGACCAACATGCGATACATGTTCTACTGCTGCTCCCACCCGAAAGTCTTGGACATGACAGGATTCCATACGGAGAATGTCACCGACATGCAAAACATGTTCTATGGCTGTGAGTATCTGACACAGCTTGATGTCAGCAAATTCAACACCGAGAAAGTTACCAACATGCGACACATGTTCTATGGCTGTAAGGCATTGACAAACCTTGATGTCAGCGGGTTCAACACCAGTAATGTCACCGACATGCGATACATGTTCTCCGAATGCAATCTCCTGACGAAACTGGAGGTGGGCGGATTCGACACAAGGAGAGTGAAAAACATGCAAAATATGTTCTATGGCTGTAAGGCAGTGGAGGAACTGGATGTCTCCCACTTCGTTACCGACAGCGTGACAAACATGGCTTCCATGTTCAATAAATGCGAGTCAGTGAAAACGCTCGACGTGAGTCATTTCAACACAGAGAACGTAACCGACATGAGCTCCATGTTCTACAATTGCAAAGTCAGCAAGATCGATGTGAGCCACTTCAATACGAGCAAGGTAACTAACATGACGTACATGTTCAACAATTGCACGAATCTCACAGAGGTCGATTTAAGCAACTTCAACACCGAAAAGTTACAGATGATGGACAGTTTCATTGAAGGGTGCGACAAAATCACACTGATCGACCTGAGCAGCTTCAGCACGGCATCTCTCCCCTATTCCCCAGGTGTCGCCGTCGGAGCAAAAAACCTTACCACCGTTTTCATTAACCCTGAATTCGTCAATCCCAATTGGCAAAAGAACTATTTTCTTTTCAGAGGATGCAGAAAGCTCCACGGAGGACTGGGGTCATTTTTCTATGGACAGTACGACAACGTGCAAGATGACCGAAGCGGTTCTGCCTGTGCCATTATTGACCAAGGTCACTACAAAACAGGCTACTACACCTACAAGCCTGCCCCCGCCACTGTCAAGACCTACTTCGACAACTCACAAGAGACTGCCGTGGACACATGGGACGGAACCGTTGCTGACTCGTTTGCCGGGGGAACGGGAACCGAGGATGACCCCTACCTCATTGCTACGGGCGCACAGCTTGCCTACCTGGCACAGGTGACTGCCAACAACGCAATGGACACCGACGGTAAGTTCTACCGGCTGACTGCCGACATCGTACTCAACGACACCGTACTCAACAACGACTACCTGCTGCGCGGCACACCACAACACGAGTGGACACCCATCGGAAACACGAATAATCCCTTCCGAGGCGACTTCAACGGAACCGGGCACCGTATTTCAGGCGCATACGTGAAGCAAGAGACGGATGGCGTTGGACTTTTCGGAGTTACCGTACAAGCCCACGTCCATAACATTGCCCTGCTCGACTCCTACATCGAGGGCAAGAACTATACGGGTGCCATCGTCGGAGGACTCAGCGGCTCTGACGCCAGCGCGTCCCACATCCGTTACTGCTATGCCGAGGCATATGTCAAGGGTGAAGAATATGTAGGCGGCATCGCCGGACACATCAACTTTGCCTGCGGTGTGCTAAGCTGTTACTCAACGGGACGAGTAGGCGGTACGCACAACGTTGCCGGACTGGTGGGCCACAGCAACCGTGGCGGTGTCACACACAGCTTCTCTACCTGTCGCTTTGATGAAGGTGGAAGCAACCGCGCAGGCTGCATTGGACAAAGCTACGAAGGCGGATTCTATGATATTTATTTCGACAACACCATATCGCCAAGCATCCCCGTTGTAGGAATGGTAGGATGGACTACACAATATGGCAACCAGAACGACCAAGTGACGGGACTCAGCACCGAGAAGATGCAGGAGGAAAGCTTTGCCACTACCATGAAATGGCCGTTTGTCTATGCCAACGGCAAGTATCCCTATATCATGGGCATGCCGAAAGTCGGCGAGCACATGGGAGATGACCCAGACAGAGTGACCATCACCGTGAAGGACGAGGAGACGGGAACAACCATCAAAGCTGAGGTTTCAGAACCCGAAGAGGAGGGTGAGGAACCCACAGCCACCGTCACTGAGGTGGAGCTGGCTGAGGGACAGACTGCCGTCGTCGTACCAGACTCCATCAACGGCTTCGTCGTCAACGAGATTGGAGAGGGATTCGCCAAGGACAACAAGGACATTACAGAAGTTGTCCTGCCAGAGGTCATCTCCACCATCGGAGAGGAGGCCTTCAGCGGATGCGAGAATATTCAGGGAGAGATGGACCTCACCAATGTGACGGAGATTGGAGATGGAGCCTTCCACGACTGCATTGGCATCGAGGAATTCCACTTCGGACAAGATGCAGAGAACATCACCATCGGAGAGGGTGCCTTCACACAGACCACACTGGAGGGCAAAGAGGTGGTACTCGATGCAGACATCTACATCCCCGCCGGACAACGTGATGAGTATCGCGAGAAATTCGGCAAGGAGGAGGGAGACCCACTCTATCCCTACTTCCAAGAGGAGTCGGAGAAAATCTTCGAGGAGTTC
>CADCDK010000012.1 GCA_902800185.1 uncultured Prevotellaceae bacterium | reverse complement strand
GCCGATGGTACTGCAATGCAATGCGGGAGAGTAGGTCGCCGCCTTCTTTGAAGCGTGGGCCCTTTCACCAGAGAGGTGAGAGGGCCCTTTTTGTTTTCAAAATGTTTGGCTATTTGAGAAAAAGTTCGTACCTTTGCACCGATAAAAATAAGGATAGGCACTTCCTTTTGTTTTGGAAGGCATATTCGTTAAGGTATCTAACGGGGCTGAGACAGTTGATGATAACTATTGTGAACGCATCATTGTCGTGAGCGCGACGAACTTCAGTTGGTCAGTGAATTCAATTAATCCTTTGTGTTTTCATAGCTCAGGCTCCATAAAACAAAAATTATGAGCTGTAAGAAAATTGTATTGATTGGTTTAACTATTTTGCTGATGACTCCACATTCTGCCTGGGCGGCAGGCAATGGAGGTCGAAATGAAAAGAGCTTTGACTGGAATCCTGTAATTGAAGCAATTATTCAAGTAGAGAGTAATGGTAATCACCATGCAAAGAATGGCAATCAGATTGGAGCCATGCAGATTACCCCTATTTTGGTTGCTGACTGTAATGAAATCCTAAAGATGCGGAAAAGTAGCAAGCGTTATAAGCTGGAAGATCGTCTGGACTTGAAAAAGTCAAAAGAGATGTTCTTGCTTATCCAGTCTTGGTATAATCCGAAAAACAATGTCGAAAAGGCTATTCGCTCGTGGAATGGAGGTATTAAGTATTCCATTAAGGGAACACAACGTTATTACGAGAAAGTCCTAAGAGCAATGAAGTAGGAACAATATTGTCATGTATAAGGCTCGAGAAATCACTTCCCGAGCCTTATATATTATATAATAGGTGTCCTATTGTCTTTTGAAAGTCAGTTGCTTGGGTAGCTTTTGCCATTTTCTATTGACGGCAAACTTAATGCTACTTCCATCTTTCTGGGTGAGCGTGTAAGTGCCGTTGGAATTTTTCTTAAGCGTAGCGTGCAAGTCTTCGCTTCCATAGTCGTTGATAATAGATAGGGTGGCTATGTCTTGATTGATATCAGCTTCAACAATAATCCATTTCCTGCTGTCATTTTCGGAGCTGATATACCCGGGAACCTCACCGAAAATCTCCTGTGAAGGTATGGTGAGCTTGTTTTCATACAGGTTCATTTCTATCCGTACTTTATAGTTCTCGTTATAGATGGTACCTGTGAAGGGCTTTTGCTCTCCTTGTGCAGACAGGGGGAGAAAGGCTACTTGCAGTATCAAGGCTATTATTAAACTTTTACACTTCATCTGATCTGTTTTTAAATTCTGCCGACAAAGTTAATGTTTTAAATCAAGAAAAACTATCGATATTTATTTTTTATACAATAAAAGCACAGATTTTATATTATTTTTTAGTATCTTTGCAGCGATTTACGTAGATTGTATGAAGAAAGCGGAAATGTTTCCAGACTATATTTTTGAGAGTAGTTGGGAGGTTTGTAATAAAGTTGGTGGAATTTACACTGTTCTATCCACCAGAGCTAAGACTTTGCAGGATAAAATGAAGGATCATATTATTTTTATTGGTCCTGACTGTTGGCACGAAAAGACGAACCCCTATTTCAAAGAAGATAGTAATTTGTTGAAAGACTGGCGTTTGCATGCCGTGGAAGAGGATGGCCTGAAATTGAAAGTAGGCCGTTGGAATATTCCTGGTGAACCAGTCTCTATCTTGGTGGACTTTGAGCCTTTCTACGAAAAAAAGAATGAGATTTACGGTAAGCTGTGGGAACTGTATGAGGTTGACAGCCTTCATTCTTATGGTGATTACGACGAGGCATCGATGTTCTCTTATGCCGCAGCCCTTGTCGTGGAAAGCTATTACAAATTCTATTTGAACGATTCCCAAAAAGTTATTTATCATGGTAATGAATGGATGACGGGTCTTGGACTTCTGTACATTCATCATAAGCTACCGCAAATTGGAACAATCTTCACAACTCATGCAACAAGTATTGGACGCTCTATTGCCGGTAACAACAAGCCGTTGTATGACTATCTTTTCGCTTACAATGGAGACCAGATGTCCAATGAGTTAAATGTTCAGAGCAAACATTCTATAGAGAAGCAGACTGCTCACTATGTGGACTGTTTCACAACTGTTAGCGACATCACCGCCAATGAGTGTCTGGAGCTGTTGGACAAGCCCGTGGATGTTGTCTTACCGAATGGTTTCGAAAACAATTTTGTTCCCAAAGGAGCGATATTCACACGGAAACGTAAGGCTGCAAGAAAGCGCTTGCTGGATGTTGCCAATGCGTTAATGGGTACTGATTTGGGTGACGATACCCTGATTGTATCGACGAGCGGACGCTATGAGTTCCGAAACAAAGGTGTTGACGTTTATATCGAGGCCATGAACCGTTTGCTTCGTGACCGCGACTTGAAGAAGACCGTGTTGGCATTCATTGAGGTGCCAGGTTGGGTAGGGCAGCCCCGTCAGGATTTGATAGAGCGCTTGCAGAGTGGACAGAAGTATGATACGCCGCTGGAGGTTCCCGAGATTACCCACTGGCTGAACAACATGAGTCATGATAATGTCCTCGGCATGCTGAAGTTCCTTGATATGCACAACCGCAAGGAGGACAATGTGAAATTGATTTTCCTGCCCTGCTACCTGACAGGCGATGACGGCATTATCAACATGAGTTACTATGACGTTATTCTTGGTAACGACCTTTGCATCTATCCTTCTTATTATGAGCCGTGGGGCTATACGCCGTTGGAGGCCATTGCTTTCAAGGTGCCTTGCATCACTACTGACCTTGCAGGTTTCGGACTGTGGGCAAACAGTGTCAAAGGTGCTGAAAGTAAGATTTCTGACGGTGTGGAGGTCATCCACCGTACAGACTACAACTATTCGGAGGTGGCAGACCGCATCAAGGAAACCGTAGCAGAGTACTCCAATTTTACGGAGGATCAAGTGAAAAAGGCGCGTGCCAACGCTGAGAATCTCTCGAAGAAGGCTCTGTGGAGTGAGTTCATCAAGTTCTATGAACAGGCGTATGACATTGCGCTTCGCCGTGCCAAGGAGAGAGTTCAAGAGTTAAGTTAAAGAAATTATCAACAAATCAATAAAACTTTTTAGATTTTATGAAAATTAGAGCTGATTATGCAAATGCTCCCCAGTGGAGAGAATTGACAATTAAGTCAAGTCTTCCTGAGCAACTGAAGTGTTTGGATGAGATTGCCCACAACATGTGGTGGGTGTGGAACTACGAGGCACGTGACTTGTTCCGTGATCTTGACCCCGAGCTTTATCATGATGTAAAGCACAATCCTGTAATGTTGTTGGAGCGTCTGAGCTTTGCACGTAAAGAGGCAATTGTTAAAGACAAGGCTCTGATGAAGCGCATCAAGGGTGTTTATGACCTGTTCCGCGCATACATGGATGTAAAGCCCGACAGCAAGCGTCCGTCGGTAGCTTATTTCTCTATGGAATATGGAATCCACTCCGCTCTGAAGATTTATTCTGGCGGTTTGGGTATGTTGGCTGGTGACTACCTGAAGGAAGCTTCGGACTCCAATGTTGACATGTGTGCCATTGGTTTCCTGTACCGTTTCGGTTATTTTACACAGAGTCTCTCGATGGATGGCCAGCAGGTTGCTAAATACGAGGCACAGAACTTTAGCTCGCTGCCCATTGAGCGTGTGTATGACGAGAATGGCAATCCTGTCGTGGTTGACGTTCCCTATACCAATTATCTTGTACATGCTTATGTGTGGTGTGTAAACGTTGGACGTATCAAGCTCTACTTGCTCGATACCGACAATGACATGAACTCAGAGTTCGACCGTCCCATCACTCACTCACTCTATGGAGGTGACTGGGAGAACCGTCTGAAGCAGGAGATTCTTCTTGGTATCGGTGGCGTGCTCACGCTGAAGAAACTGGGTATCAAGAAGGAAATCTATCACTGTAACGAGGGTCACGCAGCTCTTTGCAACCTCCAGCGTCTTTGTGACTATATTGAGGAGGGCCTCTCCTTCAACCAGGCTATGGAGCTTGTTCGTGCCAGCGGTCTCTATACAGTTCATACTCCCGTTCCTGCTGGTCATGACTACTTCGACGAAGGTCTCTTCGGCAAGTACATGGGTGGCTATCCCCAGAAGTTAGGCATCTCATGGGACGAGTTCATCGGCATGGGTCGTACGAATCCCGAGGACAAAGGTGAGAAGTTCTGTATGTCCACCTTCGCCTGCAACACTTGTCAGGAGGTGAACGGTGTCTCTAAGCTTCACGGATGGGTCAGCCAGAAGATGTTTGCAAACATTTGGAATGGCTATTATCCCGAGGAGAACCATGTAGGTTATGTGACCAACGGTGTTCACTTCCCCACATGGTCTGCAACTGAGTGGCGTAAGCTCTATGGCAAGTACTTCGATGAGATGTTCATGAGTGACCAGTCGAATCAAAAGATTTGGGAGGCCATCTATAATGTGCCCGATGAGGAAATCTGGGCAACCCGTATGGCACTGAAGAACAAGCTCTTCGATTATATCAAGGGACAGTTCCGTGAGACATGGTTGAAGAACCAGGGTGATCCCTCGCGTGTGGTTTCTCTGTTGGAGAAGATGAATCCCAACGCACTGGTCATCGGTTTCTGCCGTCGTTTTGCTACTTATAAGCGTGCTCACCTTCTCTTCATGGACGAGGCTCGTTTGGCAAAGATCGTCAACGATCCCGAGCATCCCGTTATCTTCCTTTTCGCAGGTAAGGCTCACCCCGCCGATGGTGCTGGTCAGGGACTTATCAAGAAGATCTATGAGATTTCTCAGCGTCCTGAGTTCCTCGGCAAGATTATCTTCCTTGAGGACTATGACTTCCTGCTTGCCCGTCGTTTGGTAAGTGGTGTTGACATCTGGATGAACACTCCGACACGTCCTTTGGAGGCTTCTGGTACGTCTGGCGAGAAGGCCGAGATGAATGGTGTTGTCAACCTCTCCGTGCTTGATGGTTGGTGGCTTGAGGGCTATCGTCAGGGTGCCGGTTGGGCTTTGACAGAGAAGCGTACCTATGAGAATCAGAGCTATCAGGACCAGCTTGATGCTGCCACGATCTATACGCTGCTTGAGAACGAGATTCTGCCGCTCTACTACAAGAAGAACAAGAAGGGTCTTAGCGAGGGTTGGATCAAGGTTATCAAGAACTCGATTGCCCAGATTGCTCCTCACTACACCATGAAGCGTCAGCTTGATGACTACTATGACAAGTTCTATACGAAGGAGGCCAAGCGCTTCAAGAAGATCAGTGCCAACGACAACCGTCTCGCTAAGGATATTGCCCAGTGGAAGGAAGCCGTTGCTGAGCGTTGGGATGCCATTCATGTAGTTTCCTCAGAGTGGAATATTCCCATCAATTCTGCAGAGACTGGTCAGAAGTATAGCGTCAAGTATGTCATTAATGAGCAGGGACTCGATGATGCCATTGGTCTTGAGGTCGTCAATGTCTATACTGACAGAAATGGCGAGGAGCGCATCTTCTCTATCATCCCGATGAAGATGATTGGTCGCGAGGGCAACAACTACACCTTCGAGGCTATCCTGGAGCCCAACCAGGCTGGTCTGTATAAGACGGGTGTGCGCATGTTCCCGAAGAACGAGAACCTGCCTCACCGTCAGGACTTCTGCTATGTGAAGTGGCTTGACTAAATCACATGATAGTAAAAGAAAAACGGCCGTTGGCAATGAAGCTAACAGCCGTTTTCTTTTTAGGTTGTTTTGAAATGATCGAGGAGTTATTGCAATTTTTTTTTGATGAAGGTTTGCAGCTCCTCGCCACGCAATCCTTCGGCTAAGACATTGCCATTATTGTCCAATACAATGGTATGTGGAATGGCTTCTACATTTCGCATCCGGGCGGTCTGGTCTTCCCATCCTCGCAGTTCTGACACTTGTGTCCAAGTCAGATTCATCTCGTCTATAGCATCTTTCCATGCATTGTAGTCGTTGTCGAGCGATATGCCGATGATTCCCAGTCCTTTGTCTTTCCATTGTTGGTACAGGCTTACCATGTTTGGCATTTCTTGACGGCATGGTCCGCACCATGATGCCCAGAAGTCGATAACGTTGATCTTGTGTTTTTTTATCTCAGCAGAGATATTGACTTTGTTGCGGTCGAGATCTGGTATAACAATGCCCTCAAAAGGATTCTCGCCGATTGAGTCGGACAGGGCGGTTGCCGTCTTCTGTTCGCTACCGGCATTTATCGCTGTTTCCTTCTGGCGGTTTTGGCATGACCATAAAGTCATGGCGACGGCCAATATTAGGACAGAAACTTTCTTCATAGGCAATACGGGCTTAGGGGAGAAGTCCTTTTAGATGAGGTACTGCGAACTGATGCTCTCGTTGTTCTCCACGCGACGGATGGTTTCGGCGAACATGTCGGCGACGGAGAGTTGTTTTACCTTCGAGCAACGGTTCGTATAGGGGATAGAGTCGGTGAAGACAATCTCCTCGAGTGCAGAATCCTGAACACGCTCGCTGGCAGGTCCGCTCATCACGCAGTGGCTGGCACAGGCCCGCACACTCTTGGCTCCTGCCTCGCGCATGATGTCAGCAGCCTTTGTAATGGTTCCGGCTGTGTCCACCATGTCATCGATGATGATGACGTTCTTGTCTTTCACATCGCCGATAATCTGCATGCTCTGTACCACATTGGCGCGTGCACGGGTCTTATTGCATAATACCAGGGGCGCACCGAGATACTTGGCATAGGTGTTGGCTCGCTTCGAACCTCCCACATCGGGAGAAGCGATGACCAGGTCTTTGAGTTTCAGGCTCTGCAGATAGGGAATGATAACTCCAGACGCATAGAGGTGGTCAACAGGGACATTGAAGAATCCCTGAATCTGGTCTGCATGCAGATCCATCGTAATGAGTCGGTTGATGCCGGCAACACTCAGCAGGTCGGCTACCAGTTTTGCACCGATGGAGACGCGCGGTTTGTCTTTACGATCCTGACGTGCCCAACCGAAATAGGGAACAACGGCAATGATGCTTCGTGCCGAGGCACGCTTGGCAGCATCAATCATCAGCAGTAGTTCCATCAGGTTGTCAGAAGTGGGGAAAGTGCTCTGTACGAGGAACACGTCGCGTCCACGAATAGACTCTTCGTAAGAGACTGCGAACTCACCATCGGAGAATTTTGTCATGACGAGCTTGCCAAGTGGACAGCCTAAACTTGCGCAGATCTTCTCTGCAAGGTATCTCGTGCTGGTGCCCGAGAATACGAGGAAAGAGTTGTTTTGACTCATTTTTTGAATCTCTGTTGTATGTTTATAAACCAAGTAATAGTCTATTCAATTGCGTTGCGAAGCCGCTCGAAGTGGGTAATCACTTCCTTGTAGTCAACCTGTTTGTGTATGTTGAAACGGTTCCATAGGTCTCCGCAAATTACTACTCCTCCGAATCCCAGTTCTTTTGCAAGGTGGATGTTGTCAATGCTCATGCCACCGAGAGCATAGACATGTTTGTCTATAAGTCCTCGGTTGGCAGCTTCCTCCAGCTGCTGCATATTGAAGTTCGAGCGTTCTTCCTTGAACTCGATGCAGTCGAAGATGTTCTTCAGGAAAACGTACTTTGCTTTCCGTTTCATCTCTTTCAGCAGTTCGAGGTTGGTGCATGACCGACTGTAGTTGCCCTTATAGCCTTCGGGTACACTATTGTTCTCGTCGTCAATGTGTATGCCGGCAAGGTTATATTCCGATTTCAGGTAGTAATGTTCGTGAACGGTGATGCGCTTGTGGTAGTGTTCTGGCAGTAGTGTCAACAGACGCTCTGAGAACATGGGGGATGAGCCAGGCTTGAAAAGGTGCAAGTCGTTCATTCCCTCGTCAAAGAGAGTGGCTAGTATTTTGTCTTCTTCCACGAAAAACGTGGATTTGGTCATAATAACGAGCTTCATCGTGTCTTTTTATGTTTGCAAACAGGGACATCCCTGTTTCCTTGTGCAAAAGTACGTAAATTCTCTTAAACCTGCAACCTAAACAGAAAGAAAAATCTTGTGGAATCTTAATTTTTGTTTTTAATACGGTTGCTTTTCAGGCAGGAAAGCACAGTGATTGTGTTGGGAAAGTTGCGCTCTTCTGTTGGAAGAGCACTGTTTTTAGTGTTAATTATCAATAAAAGGGAGAATAGGGTGGGGTGCATGTGCTGAAAATAGCGTAACTTTGTGCGTATGAAGACAAATCAAGAGACATTCGTGGGCGTTGACCGTCCGATGTATATCCTCGAGGAAGAGCGGTTGCGCAAGAATCTTTCCTTGATTCAGCATGTTGCCCGCGAAGCCGGAGTGGAAATCATATTGGCTTTTAAGGCCTATGCCCTTTGGAAGACGTTCCCTATCTTTCGCGAGTATATAGGAGCCACCACCGCCAGCTCCCTCTATGAGGCACGGTTGGCCTATGAGGAGTTTGGCTGTGCTGCCCACACCTATTCTCCTGCCTATATCGACGGCGAAATTGACGATATCGCCCGCATGTCAAGTCACCTGACGTTCAACTCTCTGAGCCAGTATGTCCGTTTTTCGCAGCGGGCACAAAAAGCCAATCCCGAAGTCAGCATGGGGGTGCGCGTCAATCCCGAGTATTCCGAAGTGGAGACGCTTATCTACAACCCATGTGCCCCTGGTACCCGCTTTGGTGTTTCGGCCAATCAGCTCAGCGACCATCTGCCAGAAGGAATCGAGGGATTCCATTGTCATTGTCATTGTGAGAGCGGGGCTGACGTGTTCGAGCGGACATTGGCACATTTTATGGATAAGTTCTCTCATTGGCTTCCCCAGTTGAAATGGGTCAACTTCGGCGGAGGTCATCTGATGACACGAAAGGACTATGATGTCCCACACCTTATTAATATATTAAAGGAGTTCCGCAGTCAGCATCCTTGGCTGAAGGTTATACTTGAGCCCGGTAGTGCCTTTGGATGGCAGACGGGGCCCCTTGTCTCGCATGTTGTGGATATTGTGGAAGACAAAGGGATACGCACGGCCATCTTGGATGTCAGTTTTACCTGCCACATGCCTGATTGTCTGGAGATGCCCTATATGCCTGCAGTTCGTGGAGCGCGTGTACTCACAACGGAAGACAAGACCAGCCAACTGCTCGAGGGCGAATGGCGCTATCGGCTTGGAGGAAACAGTTGCTTGTCGGGCGACTTCATGGATGCCTGGGCTTTCGACCATCAGCTGCAGATAGGAGAGCGCATTATTTTTGAAGACATGTTGCACTATACCACCGTCAAAACCTGTATGTTCAATGGCATTGCCCATCCCGACATTGCATTGCTTCATGTCGATGGCGAACTGCAGACGCTACGTCGCTACACTTACGAAGACTATCGTGACCGCATGGATTGAATGGAGTGGAATCCTTATGGTGTCACGCTGAAAACTTTTTTTGAAAAAATGTCAGTAAAAGTTTTGCTGATTCGGAAAAAAGATGTACCTTTGCAACCGCGTTTAGAGAAATGCACCTTCTGAAAGGTATTTGCGGAAATAGCTCAGTTGGTAGAGCACAACCTTGCCAAGGTTGGGGTCGCGGGTCCGAGTCCCGTTTTCCGCTCAACATTCTGAATGAAATCCAATGCCCAGGTGGCGGAATTGGTAGACGCGCACGTTTCAGGTGCGTGTGCCGCGAGGCGTGCAGGTTCGAGTCCTGTTCTGGGCACCAAGGTTTCAACATTTGAAACCATACTATTCAGAATGCTTTTTTGATGGAGAGGTGGCGGAATTGGTAGACGCGCTACTTTGAGGGGGTAGTGTCAATTGCGACGTGGGAGTTCGAGTCTCCTCCTCTTCACCAATTCGCGGAAATAGCTCAGTTGGTAGAGCACAACCTTGCCAAGGTTGGGGTCGCGGGTCCGAGTCCCGTTTTCCGCTCTTTTTTTGTAGAGAAACATATTTTATCCAATGAATTTATATCTTAGGTATTTTGATAACGAGACATTAGTCACTAATGTCGATGATGCAATTAGTTTCTTGAGTTCTATTGACGAAATCGGAATGAATGCCGAGCTTGAAGCCGACATTCGTGAATATGCAGCCAGCAACGTATTCTATCCCAAACGTTACAAAGTACGGCAGCGCATTTACTTCATCATTATCAAAACCACAGCCGAGACAATGAAGGACTTCAAGGAAAAGAAAGCCGTGAAGCCTATTGAAGCAGAGAAGATGGTACGTGAGCGCACCGAGGGCAATATAAGCCCTGTTACCCGTCTAGGTGTGATTCGCGAAGGATGGTACGAAGGAGTACTGGATTTCAAGCGCGTGGTGATGGTGCCTGCGACAGGAAAACACGAATATCGGGATACCCGCTTTGTGGCCCGTTGCAAGGCAACCTCTGGGCAGGATTGCTATAATCGTATTGTCAGTCATCTTCGCTCACGTGTTGACAATCGCTCGCAGTTCCCTTCGGCAAAGGGTAAGAATTTTAGTTTCAGATATCTCGGTATGTGGAAGTCCTAACACCCAATAGACAGTCCGTTATATGAATAAAGTGATGTTGATAGGCAATGTCGGGAAAGACCCCGAGGTGCGTTATTATGATGCAGACCAAGCCTGGGCAAGGGTTAGCTTGGCTACTACAGAGCGTGGACGGGTGTTGCAGAATGGCACACAAGTGCCTGACCGTACAGACTGGCATAACCTTCTCTTCGGAAAGAATCTGGCAAAGACCGTCGAGCGCTATGTACACAAAGGGGACAAGCTCTATATTGAAGGTCGGATACGTTACAGATCATATGACGACAAGAAAGGACAACGTCACTATTATACGGAGATTGACGTGGAAAACATGGAAATGCTGACCTCGCGCCCTGTTGCCGATGCTGGTGGAACAATGGCTTCGGAACCCGTTTCAAAACGTCAGGAGGAAACGACGGATGAAAGTCAGTTGCCATTTTAAAATGAGATAGGAAGGTGGACTTACAAGGTGTACAACAAATGAACGACTTGGTGGTTTTCTATCCGATAACCACAGGCGTAGTAATAGCAGCTATCTTGGCTGCTTTGTTGTTATGGGTGTCGGGCTTTGCAAGTGGGTCAGAGATTGCGTTCTTCAGTCTCTCGCCCAACGATATTTCTGAGATTGAAGAAGAGCGGACGTCGGCTGACCAAAGCATCAAAATGCTTCGTGAAGAAAGTGAACGTACCTTGGCTACTATACTGATTGCCAATAACTTTGTAAACGTAACTATCATTATGCTATGTAACTATGTCTTTGCCTCGTTGGTGCATTTCAATGTGGCCTGGCTGGAGTTCCTTAGCATTACTGTTATTCTGACATTCCTACTTTTGCTCTTTGGTGAGATTATGCCAAAAGTGTATAGTCGTCAGGATCCGCTACGCTTCTGTCGTCAAGTTGCGGGAGGGCTGTTGTTCATGAGGCGTCTCTTCTGGCCTTTTGCTTCGATTCTTTTGCGCAGCGGAATATTGGCGGAAAAAGTTGTCCAGAAAGACAATCATGTATTGAGTGTTGACGATTTGGAGCAGGCTTTGGAGTTGACCGATAAGAATGAGATTAAGGAAGAGCAGCAGATGTTGCAGGGCATCATCCGCTTTGGCGACGAAACAGCTAAGGAGGTGATGACCAGTCGTCAGGACATCGTTGACTTGGACATGAAGTGCAGCTATTCCGATGTGTTGAAATGCATTGTGGAGAACAACTACAGTCGCATTCCTGTATATCAGGACAATACAGACAACATTCGGGGAATACTTTATATCAAGGACTTGTTGCCCCATCTTTCCAAACCGGCCAATTTCCGTTGGCAGAGCTTGATAAGGCCTCCTTATTTCGTTCCTGAAACCAAGAAGATTGACGACTTGCTGCGTGAGTTCCAAAATAACAAGGTGCATATTGCCATTGTTGTGGATGAATTTGGCGGTACGAGTGGACTGATTACATTGGAGGACATCTTGGAAGAAATCGTTGGAGAAATCAACGACGAGTTTGACGAGGAAGAGAAAATATACAGCAAGCTGAACTATAACACGTATGTGTTTGAAGGAAAGACCTTGTTGAGCGACTTCTGCAAGATCCTGAACATCGATGACGAGGAATTCAAGGACATTGAGGGCGATGCCGACTCGCTTGCAGGACTGTTGCTTGAGTTGAAAGGCGACTTCCCCAGTATTCATGAAAAGTTTGACTACAAGAACTATACGTTTGAGATTATGGCAATGGAAGGACGCCGCATCAGCCGCATCAAGATAACGGTTCACGAACAGAAGTCAAACGCTTAACCTGCTATTTCTGATGGCTTTGTTTTCTATTGTCCAGGTTTCTCCGAATGTACAGTTGGGGCTTTGGCGTATGGATGAGACAGCCGAGTTGTTGCTCGGGAGGTATCCGTTTCTGCAGCCGGAAGTGGAATTGTTCCGCAATGATGGGCGCAAGCTGGAACGGCTTTCTGTCTATGCTTTGCTTTTTGAAATGACAGGAAGCGAACAGCTCCGTATCGGCCATGAGCCTTCTGGTCGTCCCTATATAGAGGGCTATAATATTAGTATTAGTCATACAAAAGGCTATGCTGCACTCATCCTTTCTAAACATATGCGTGTGGCCATTGATGTAGAAACAGTTTCTGACCGCGTGGCTCGTATTGCCAAACGCTTCATACGGTCCGACGAGAAAGCTGCGGACGTAACAGAGATGCTCATCAACTGGAGTGTGAAAGAAACAGTCTTCAAGTTCTACTCAGATGTAAGACGGCTTGATTATTTCGACATGCGTCTTCATCACTTTTCTACTCCTTCTAAGGGGAAAGAGGGGGAAGTGGAGGTGGATAATCTTCCTGAAAACGAATCTATAAAGGTGAAAATGAGATGTTTTCCTGACTTTGTTCTGACCTATGCATTTCAGTAAACAAAAAAGGGACATGTAAATTGGCTACTTTAAATTCCATGGAATGTTTGTCTGTATGCTGATTTTTTATTACCTTTGCCGAACATTTTGAGTGTACTCGTATGAAGATTAGTCGAAATATATATTTACAAGCTTTTTCTATTGTTGTTATTCTGCTGGCCATTGGTCGCATTATTTTTATAGACCAGCCCAAGGATTCTCAGCTTGCTAAGAACAATGCCGTTTGCGAGGTGAGCAAAGACTCTTTGCAAAAGGACTCTACAGAACGTGTGGAGGAGTATGCGGAGGAGGAACCTGAGCCTGTAGTTGCAGAGGTGACCGCGATGCCCGTCAAACGGGCAAAGCATCGTGTGAAGGGCGTAAGGAGTTTTACACAGTCTTTCCCCGACGCACAGGATGTACAGATTGTTGCAGCAAATAAATGGGGCGTTTCGCCTGTTCAGAATCGTGAAGAAGCTGAGAGGAGGAAAGCCGAGCTGGTGTATGTTGGAAGCAATCCTTATTTCTTTGTGGAGCCTTTGTACCAGAGTATTCCCTATCTGGTGCCGCGTGCATCGGTGTTGTTGCAGGATATTGGCCGTAACTATTTCGATAGTTTGCAGATAAAGGGTCTTCCACTACATAAAATCATTGTGACAAGCGTCATGCGCACCAAAGAAGATATCAGCAGGTTGCGCAGGCATAATGGCAATGCCGTTGAGAATAGCTGTCATATGTTCGGAACAACATTTGATATTACGTATAATCGTTATTTGAGAGTTGAAGAGGTTGATAGTGCTTATTCGAAAAAGCGTACGATTGCAGATGTTCGGTTGATGCAGGTCCTCTCAGAGGTACTTGATGACTTACGACGTGACAACCGTTGCTACGTGAAATACGAGCATAAGCAGAGCTGCTTCCATATCACCGTAAGGTAACTTGATATGGGATGTTCATAACTGACATAAAAACACAGTCGGTAGATGTAATATTATGCGGAGATTTCCGTTATAATATATATGAGTGAACAGGAAAAGCGAGAACGCTATTCACATATCTTAAAATATACCAGCCTCTTTGGTAGCGTACAAGTGTTGAGCATCTTAGTTGGTGTGGTGCGTACCAAATTGGTAGCCTTGTTGCTGGGGCCTCAGGGAATGGGTTTGGTTGCGCTTTTCAATTCTACGATAAAGTTTGTTAGTGACTCCACGAGTTTCGGTATTTCTATGAGTGGTGTCAGAAATATTTCTGACGCATACGAAAATAACGACCAACAAAAACTCGACGATGCCATTCTATTGATAAGGACTTGGGCTCTCCTGACGGCTTTGATAGGTATGTTGGTATGTATGCTTATCAGTCCGTTGCTCAGTGACTGGACTTTCTCATGGGGAGACCATACATTACACTTCTTTCTTTTGTCGCCTGTGGTGGCGATGCTTGCTATTACTGGCGGCGAAATGGCTGTCTTGAAGGGAACGCGTGCCCTGCGTCGGTTGGCTGTGCTATCGTTGTACAATGTCATCGCATCTTTGCTGATTTCCATTCCGTTGTTTTATATATGGGGAGAGTCTGCCATTGTACCCTCGTTGGTATTGGTTGGATTGGTACAACTCATACTTGTCGTGGCTTATTCATTTCGTCTTTATCCGCTTCGTTTCTCGTTTGCGGGCAAAGTACTCCGTCAGGGAGTAGATATGGTTAGACTTGGAATAGCCTTTGTCCTGGCTGGCTTGCTGGGAAGTGGAGCCGACTTGCTCATTCGCTCTTATTTGAACAATGCCGGTTCGCTGGATGTGGTGGGTATGTTCAATGCAGGATATATGCTGACGGTTGTTTATGGCGGACTTGTCTTTTCTGCTATGGAGACCGACTATTTCCCTCGCTTGTCGGCAGTAGGAGAGGTTGGACATGAACTCAACGCAATGGTGAATCAGCAGGTTGAAGTCGCACTGTTGCTGATTTCTCCGATGCTGGTTGTCTTTATTGTAGGTATGCCCTTGTGGTTACCTTTGCTGTACAGTTCGCGTTTCATGCCAGTGCTTGGTATGGCTCAATTGGCGGTCTTGGCCATGTACATGCGTGCGGTAGCATTACCAGTGGAATATATTCCATTGGCGCGCGGAGATTCTGGAACATACTTGATGTTAGAAGGCTTGTACGATGTACTGATTGTGGTGTTAATCATATTCGGATATCAGAACTGGGGACTTCTTGGAACAGGTGTTGCTATCTCTGCTGCCAGTGTAATGAATGTGTGTGTCGTGTTACTGTGCATGTACCTGAAATATGGCTATGTCGTCTCTTCGGACGTTGTGAAATATGGCATGATACAGTTTCCGATAGGAGTACTCTCATACATCATGGTGCATGTCACAGATGGTGTTATGTATTGGGTAACAGGATTACTTCTTGTTATTGTTAGTACGGTTGTCTCAATGGAGATCCTGCATTCAAAGCTTCATTTGCTGGACTCCTTGAAACAGAAATTCATGAGCAAATGACGAAGGTTACGGTTCTTGTGGCAGTCTATAATGCTCAGCGCTTTCTGCATCAGTGCTTGGACTCGTTGTTAAACCAGACATTGAGAGACGTACAGATTGTTTGTATTGATGATTGCTCAACCGATGGTTCCCTTACACTATTGAACGGCTATGCGGCAGAGGACTCGCGTGTAGAAGTAATTGCCTTGCCTGAAAACAGAGGGCAGGCCCATGCACGGAATGAGGGACTGAAAATAGCGCGTGGAAAGTACGTTTGCTTTGTGGATATCGATGACTGGCTTGCTCCTGATGCACTTGAGCGTTGCGCAGAATTGTTAGAGTGCCAGCCGTGTGCCGATTGCGTTCTGTTTCGTGTGGTAGAGACTGATGAGACGGGAAACAAGGAGTTGCGCCAATATCCTCTTCCTCAAGTTGAACGGCTGACGGGAAATCAGGCGTTTGAACTTTCCCTTGATTGGACGATTCATGGTGTTTATATGGTACGTAAGGAATTGCATCAGGCATATCCTTATGATGAAAGTCTGCGTGCTTTTAGTGATGACAACACCACGCGGATACATTATCTGAAATCGCGTGAGGTCCTTTTCTCTCAAGGCACCTATTATTATAGGCAGCATCCCGACAGTACAACCCACCAGATTAGTGAGAGATACTTTGACCATATACTGGCCAATGAGAAAATGAAATGCCAGCTATTACAGCAAAGGTGCTCGAGTCATGTACTGGATATTTATGAGAATGTAAGGTGGTTGAACCTCGTTGATGCTTATATGTTCTATTTTAAGAACCGCCGCACCTTGTCACCTACAGGTAGGGTCTATGGACTGCAAGCGATGGAATGGGTGTTCAGTGGCCTGGAACCAAGCAGACTTCAATTGCGAAACAAATTGAAGTTTGGTTATATTCCTTTTTTTGCTGGTCGGCGAAATGGATTTGTTCGTCGTTTGGGATGGAATCTCTTCCGTTTGCAGGAAGAAGTGTATTTCTCCCTGCGTAGCGTTTTGTCAATTATTCCCTGTTTATGTTTTTTTATAATTTAAGTTTCATATTTTTGCCAAGTCTCTCTCTTAATTCAAGATTTTTAGTTAACTTTGCACAAAAATATACAGTTTAAATCGATTAACTTTAAATATTTATATCTTTATGTCACAAATGAATGGACGCATCTCGCAGATTATCGGTCCTGTTATCGACGTTTATTTCGATACGAAAGGGCTGGATCCAGAGAAGGTATTGCCCAGAATTTATGATGCTTTGAAGGTAAAACGTCCCAATGGGCAGGATCTCATTATTGAGGTTCAGCAGCATATCGGTGAAGACACCGTGCGCTGTGTGGCTATGGACAATACCGACGGACTGCAGCGTGGATTAGAAGTAATACCAATGGGACAACCCATCACGATGCCTGCGGGTGACCAAATCAAGGGTAGAATGCTGAACGTTATTGGTCAGCCTATCGATGGTATGAAACAGCTTGACATGGAAGGTGCCTATCCCATTCACCGTGAAGCCCCCTCTTTTGAGGAACTTTCCACACGAAAGGAAGTCCTCTCGACGGGAATCAAGGTGATTGATCTTTTGGAACCTTACATGAAGGGTGGTAAGATTGGACTCTTTGGCGGTGCCGGTGTAGGAAAGACGGTGCTGATTATGGAGCTTATCAACAACATTGCCAAAGGACATAACGGATTCTCTGTCTTCGCTGGAGTAGGAGAGCGTACCCGTGAGGGAAACGACCTAATCCGAGAGATGATAGAGAGTGGCGTTGTACGCTACGGCGAGAAGTTCCAGAAAGCAATGGAGGAAGGTAAGTGGGATCTCTCACTTGTTGACCCTGAGGAACTGAAGAAGAGTCAGGCCACGCTCGTCTATGGACAGATGAATGAACCGCCGGGCGCTCGTGCCTCGGTTGCCTTATCGGGACTGACGGTCGCTGAGACCTTCCGCGATAATGGCGGCAAGGACGGAGCAGCGGCTGATATCCTGTTCTTTATTGATAACATCTTCCGTTTCACCCAGGCTGGTTCTGAGGTTTCTGCTTTGTTGGGACGTATGCCTTCTGCCGTGGGCTATCAGCCGACACTGGCTTCAGAGATGGGTGCCATGCAGGAGCGAATTACTTCAACCAAGAAGGGTTCAATTACTTCTGTGCAAGCAGTATATGTTCCTGCCGATGACTTGACAGACCCTGCACCTGCTACGACATTTACTCATCTGGATGCGACGACCGTGCTTTCACGTAAGATTGCAGAGCTGGGTATTTATCCTGCTGTAGATCCGCTGGGGTCAACTTCTCGAATCCTTGATCCGTTGATTGTTGGTAAGGAACATTATGATTGTGCCCAGCGCGTTATTCAGATCCTCCAACGCTACAATGAGTTGCAGGACATCATCGCCATTTTGGGTATGGACGAGTTGTCGGACGAGGATAAACTGACGGTGAATCGTGCTCGTCGTGTGCAGCGTTTCCTGTCTCAGCCATTCTCTGTAGCCGAGCAATTTACAGGTCTGCCTGGTATCATGGTCAGCATTGAGGATACCATCAAGGGCTTCAATGCCATTCTTAACGGTGAGGTGGATGACCTACCTGAGCAGGCTTTCCTGAATGTAGGAACAATCGATGATGCCAAGGCTAAGGCGAAGAAACTGCTGGAAGCTGCTAATGGGTAGTATTCTTTGAACATTGAACATTGAAGACTATGTTTCAGCTTAAAATAGTTTCGCCCGAAAGGATAGAGTTCGCAGGAACGGTAGAAAGCGTGAAGGTACCTGGCACAATGGGCAACTTCGAGATTCTTACTGGCCATGCTCCTATCATATCGACACTGGGAAAAGGTGTCGTTGAATATGATGGGACGCAATTGGAAATCCTGGGTGGATTCGTGTCAGTGAAGAAGGACGAGGTGTCTATTTGCGTTGAAAAGTCAGAATGACGGAGATTTTCATTGCCGCGTTTTTGATGACGTTGATAGGAATGGCCTATGTAAAAGGCTACGACTTCGTCAAATTGCGCTCACCTGAGCATCTTGTACACTTCTATCTGATCATGGCTACGATACGTATATTGCTCGTCTCTACAATAGTAGCACTTTACGCATTCTTCGCCGCAAACAGAGAAGACACCATCCGTTTCGCCACCATAATATTAATATTATATGCGATCATGATGGTAGTAACACTGAAATTAAGACATTAAAAGAAAGTAATGAATCACATGAAACGACTGCTATGCATGGCTCTCATGCTTCTGGCAATGTTGCCGGTGATGAAGGCAGAGGATTTCTCAGCCAAGGAGGTGGTACTTGAGCATATCAAGGACTCGCACGATTGGCATGTGACAGACCTCGGCGATGGAAGTTCGCTGGTTATTCCTCTGCCCATTATCGTCAATAGCTCCACGGGCTGGCACGTGTTCTGCTCATCCGAGTTTGAGCACAAGCCCAATGCAGACGGACTGCGTCAAGGTCCGTATGGATTGGCCATTGCTACTGAGGGCGACTATGCAGGCAAGATAGTGGAGAACGGACAGCCCGTTCTCGACCTCTCCATCACCAAGACAGTTGCTGTGATGTTCATCAATGTTGCCATCCTGCTTTGCTGCATCCTGCTCAGCGCACGCTGGTATAGGAATCGTAAAGCCTCGGATTCGGCTCCTGGTGGCTTTGTCGGCTTTATAGAGATGATGGTGATGTATGTGGTGGATGAGATTATAAAGCCGGGTGTAGGCAAGGGGTATGAAAAGTACACTCCTTATCTGCTAACCTGCTTCTTCTTTATTTTCACCTGTAATGTGATGGGCTTGATTCCATTTCCTCCCGGTTCTGGAAACGTGACGGGCAACATTGCCGTGACGTTCTTCTTGGCTCTATGTACATTTATCATCGTACAATTCTCGGGCAACAAGCACTACTGGAAGGATATTTTCTGGCCCGAAGTCCCTACATGGCTGAAGGCACCGATTCCTATCATTCCTGTGATAGAATTTGTTGGTATTTTTACGAAGCCATTTGCTCTGATGATTCGACTCTTTGCCAACATGATGGCTGGTCATGCCATCGCTGTTGCCATTACATGTATTATATTCCTTGTGGCAACGCAGGCTGTAGCAGTACAGTTGTCCATGTCGGCACTGTCTGTCATTATGAGTGTCTTCATGATGTGCCTTGAGTGCCTGGTCTGTTTTATCCAGGCCATGGTATTTACCATGCTTTCTGCCGTATTTATCGGCTTGGCAAGAGTGGAACCCGAACATGAATAAACCAAAAAAGAATTAATAACAATTTAAAAATCAAACAATTATGATTACAGCATTATTAGCAGCAGAAGGTGTTGCAAAATTAGGTGCCGCAGTTGGCGCAGGTCTCGCAGCTATTGGCGCAGGTCTTGGTATTGGTAAAATTGGTGGTCAGGCTATGGACGCTATGGCTCGTCAGCCGGAGGTGATGAACAAGTTGTTCACAAACATGATTGTGGCAGCTGCCCTTATTGAGGGTGTCGCTCTGTTCGCAGCCGTTATCGCATTCCTCTGCATCTAAACAATTATAATCCCCACAGCGTATGGATTTATTGATTCCGAGTACTGGTCTGTTGTTCTGGATGACCATCACATTCCTTGTGGTGTTCTTCCTGCTTTGGAAGTTTGGCTTCCCTGTCATCACGGGTATGGTGAAGGAGCGTCAGGCTTTCATTGATGACTCATTGCGCAAGGCGCATGAGGCAAACGAGCGACTTGCCAATATACAGAAAGAGGGTGAATCCATTTTGCAGGAAGCTCGTGAGAAACAGGCCCAGATTCTGAAAGAGGCAACAGATACTCGCGATGCTATTGTTGAGAAGGCACAAGGAAAAGCGCATGCGGAAGCTGCCCGTTTGCTATCAGAGGCGAAAGCTGAGATTGAGGCGGAAAAGCAGAACGCCATTCGTGATATTCGTGTCCAGGTTGCTGAGTTGAGCGTACAGATTGCCGAAAAGGTTGTACGCGAGCGACTTTCTGATGACAAGAAGCAAATGGATTTAATTAGCCGACTGCTGGATGAGGTTACTGTAAGTGACGGAAGTGTCAAATGATTCAGACGAAATAGCAAAACAAGGAGTGTAATATGGATTTAGGTGTAGTTTCAGTAAGATATGCGCGGGCTCTTTTGAAAAGTGCCGTTGCCATGAAGCTCGACACACAGGTGTATGCTGATATGCAAATGTTGGCAGCTTCTTACATCAATGTGCCGCAGTTGCGCTTCACCATTGATAATCCTATGCTTGCCAAGGAACAGAAGCAATCGTTGTTGGAGATCGCTTGTGGGAAAAAACCTGCAGAGCTCTCCAAGCGTTTCATAGCTCTTGTCCTTGAAGAGGGTAGGGAGAACGCCTTGCAACTGATGGCTAATTCGTTTGTGACGCTCTATCGCCAACAGAAGAACATCACCCGTGGACGCCTTATCACTGCCACTGTGGTCTCGCCTGAAACAGAGGCTAAGATGAAACAGATGGTAGAGACGAAGACTCAGGGAACCGTAGAGTTTGAGACAGAGATTAACCCCGATTTAATAGGTGGGTTTATTCTTGAGTATGATACGTATCGTATGGATTCCAGTGTGAAATCGAAGCTCAATGCGATACTCTCACGGTTAAAGAAATAGTCAATGAGTGTTGAATGAAGACAGTCATCAAGTTACTCATTACTTTTAGCAATTATTAATTAAAGAAATAACAAATGTCAGACAAAATAAAACCAAGCGAAGTGTCCGAAGTGTTGCTTCAGCGGTTACAGGGCATCAGCGACAATGCGAAGTTTGATGAGGTGGGTACCGTTCTTCAGGTGAGTGACGGTGTAGCCCGTATCTACGGTCTTCGCCATGCTGAGGCCAATGAATTGCTTGAGTTCGAAAATGGCACGATGGCTATTGTGATGAACTTGGAGGAAGACAACGTTGGTTGTGTGCTCTTAGGTCCCACAGCTGGTATCAAGGAAGGACAGGTAGTCAAGCGTACCCATCGCATTGCGTCTATTCGAGTGAATGATAATATGCTCGGACGTGTGATTAACCCTCTCGGACAGGCAATCGATGGTAAGGGCGACATTGACCTTACTGACTCATTTGAGATGCCGCTCGACCGCAAGGCTCCTGGTGTCATTTATCGTCAGCCGGTCAAGGAACCGTTACAGACGGGATTGAAGGCTGTTGACTCTATGATTCCTATTGGACGTGGTCAGCGTGAGCTCATTATCGGTGACCGCCAGACGGGTAAGACTGCTATTGCTGTGGATGCCATCATCAACCAGAAGAGTTTCTATGAGGCTGGTAAACCCGTGTACTGTATTTATGTTGCCATCGGTCAGAAGGCATCAACGGTTGCGGCTCTCGTACAGAACCTGAAAGAGCATGGAGCATTGCCTTATACAATCATTGTAAGCGCCACAGCTGCCGATCCTGCAGCTATGCAGTATTACGCACCTTTTGCAGGTGCAGCTATCGGAGAATATTTCCGTGATCGCGGACATGCCGCGCTTGTCGTCTATGATGACCTTTCCAAGCAGGCTGTCGCTTATCGTGAGGTATCTCTGATTCTGCGTCGTCCTTCTGGACGTGAGGCTTATCCTGGTGACGTGTTCTATCTGCACTCTCGTCTTTTGGAGCGTGCCGCCAAGATTAATGAGCAGCAGGAAGTGGCTGAGCAAATGAACGACCTGCCCGCATGTATGAAAGGACATGTGCGTGGTGGAGGTTCGTTGACCGCTCTTCCTATCATTGAGACACAGGCTGGCGACGTGTCGGCTTACATTCCTACCAATGTGATTTCCATCACCGATGGACAGATTTACTTGGAGAGCGACCTCTTCAATCAGGGATTCCGTCCCGCTATCAATGTGGGTATTTCCGTTTCCCGTGTGGGTGGTTCTGCACAGATCAAGTCAATGAAAAAGGTGGCAGGAACGTTGAAGATAGACCAAGCTCAATATCGTGAGTTGGAAGCATTCTCTAAGTTCTCCAGTGATATGGATGCTGTGACAGCCATGACACTTGACCGTGGTCGTAAGAACAACCAGTTACTCATTCAGCCGCAGTATAGTCCTATGCCGGTAGGAGAGCAGATCGCCATTCTGTATTGTGGTGTTCATGGCCTCATGCGTAATGTTTCTGTCGAGAAAGTGCGCGAGTGTCAGGACTTGTTCCTCGACAAGTTACGTTCCTCGGCTCCTGAGGTCATCACGACTCTTGCCAGTGGAAAGATTGACGAAGAAACAACAGCCAAGATTGAATCCATCATGGCTGACATTGCGGAAACGTACAAAGCTTGATAGCCTATGCCAAGCCTGAAAGAGATTAAAGGTCGTATTGCTTCGGTCAACTCGACCCGTAAGATTACCTCTGCTATGAAGATGGTGGCTTCGTCGAAGTTGCATCATGCACAGGTGGCTATACAAAACATGCTACCTTACGAGACCATGCTTGAGCACATTCTCAAGTCGTTCCTCGCAGCCGAGATTGAAGCGAAGACCATCTACGATCAGGAGCGTCCCATCAAGCGTGTGGCTCTCGTGGTCTTCAGTAGTAACTCTTCGCTCTGCGGTGGATTCAATGCCAACATCATTAAGGTGATGATGAAGGCTGAGGAGGCTCTCTCTAACGAGTTGGGCAAGGATAATGTAGAAATCTATCCCGTGGGGCGTAAGGTTGCAGAGAAGGCTCGCAAGCTGGGCTACAATGTGAAGTGTGATTTGGCCGATTTGGTGGATCATCCTAACGTGAAGCAGTGTATCGATTTAGCAATGGAGCTGGGTGAGCGTTTTGCCAACGGTGAGATTGACAAGGTTGAGCTGATCTATCATCACTTCAAGAGCGCAGGCTCACAAATCCTCACTCACAAGACTTTCCTGCCTATCGATATTGAGACCGAATTGCAGCGTGACCATGAGCGTGACCTTACCTCAAATGTTGTCACGCAACAAATTCAGGACTATCTGAAGAAAAAGTCGAGAATAAAAAGACCGGTAAGTAGGGAGAATGAGGTTGCTCCGTTGAACGATAACTTCATCGTTGAGCCCGATGTGAATACTGTGCTCTCGCAGTTAATTCCGAAGATGGCACATTTGATGCTCTACACCGCCCTGCTTGATAGCGTGGCTTCGGAGCATGCAGCTCGCATGGTTGCCATGCAGACAGCAACGGACAATGCCGATGAACTCTTAAGAGAGCTGAATCTTCAATACAACAAGAGCCGTCAGCAGGCTATTACAAGCGAGTTGCTTGATATTGTTGGCGGAAGTATTAATAATTGATCAATACTTAATCAGCTTTTCAATCAAGGAAAAGAATCCGACGAAAGCAAACTGCTCCGTCGGATTTTTTTTGTTATTCTTTGAGAAAAACTAAACATCCTTTTCAACTTTAGTGTTTTTTTTGATTACCTTTGTCTGCCAAAAATAAGTGTATAATCAAAATTGATAGAAGTATGATGAAAAAACTATTCATGCAGGTGGCAATGCTGACTTTTGCTTTGGCAGCACAGTCACAAAATCCCTATCTTCCTCTTTGGGAACATTTGCCCGACGGAGAACCTCGGGTCTTTGAAGACCCTGACAAACCTGGCAGTTACCGTGCATACATTATCGGTTCTCATGACATTACCTATACAGGCTATTGTGGAAATGATATTCGAATGTGGTCAGCTCCAGTCGATGATTTAACCCAATGGCGTGACGAGGGTCCCATCTTTTCATGGTATGTCGATGGACAGTGGGACACCATGTACGCTCCAGACCTTGTGGAAGTGAAGGACCGCAAGACAGGCAAGAAAACCTATTACCTCTATCCGCATTCCCGTGGTTGGCAGCGAGTGTCAATGGTATGCAAGGGTGATCGTCCCAATGGACCTTTTACTCCCATTAACCTGACACCGGATGGACGGCAATGTTTACCGGGTTCATTAATCGATTTTGACCCGTCAGTATTCATCGAGAATATCACTGACAAGAAAGATCCTGATTACGAGCGTGGCTTCCGTGCCTACGTTTTTTATGGCTTCCAGCATTCAACTGCCTACGAACTGGATCCTGAGACTATGTACAGCATGCGTCCGGGAACAGAATTGCATGATTATTTCCTGCCGGCAAGTGAGCGCTATGGTGTTGTTCGTGACCCAGCAGGTACTGAGTATCCCGCTCTTTACAAAGGACAGAACCCTGGCGACTTCAACTTCTTTGAGGCTTCCTCTATCCGTCAGGTAGGCAACAAATACGTCATGGTATTTTCGGGTTATAGCGGTCCTGACTATGGGTTAGGCTCTACCAATTCCGCGTTGCGTTATGCCTATGGTGACACTCCGCTTGGTCCATGGCGTTCAGGTGGTGTGTTGGTTGATTCCCGTGGTGTTGTTCCCAATGAAGACGGAACACATCTCACCACGACCAACGCAGCCCATAACACTCATGGCTCTTTACAGCAAATCAATGGACAGTGGTATGTCTTTTATCATCGTCCACCTCGTGGCTTTGCCAATGCCCGTCAAGCGATGGTGGCACCTGTAAAGATTGAGTGGGACAAGAAACCTGTTGCTAAAGGGGGTGTTGTGAAAATCACGGGATATGACCCCTATACAGACAAGGTCAAGAATGGCGTATGGACTGCTAAAGCTTCTGATGGCATGGAATATACAGGAGCCGAGGTGACGAGTGAGGGCTTCCAAATTTATGGACTCCCGCCATACGCTTATTACTCTGCAGGTATCGCCTGCTATATGGCAGGCGGCAGTAACAGCAATGAATGGATGCAAGACAACTACGATGTATGGAATAACAGCATGGATCTTGCGGGAATAACGAATCGAGGAGTTATCGGATTCAAATATTTCGGTTTCGGGGGCTTGCCAAGCAACACAAAAGGCATCAAGGCTTTTGAGGGAACAAAGAAAGGAGATGAAACCATGCTCAACCTCTTTCTTACACCTAGTGGGCGGGGAGCTTTCCGCATCCATGTTATGCTTGATGGACCCTATACTAATGATGTGTGGAATGGTCGTGAGATTGCTGTTGTAGATGTTCCTGCTGACGCTCCACAGACTGTCGGGAGGTATCAGGTTCGTGTATCCGATGTCGAGGAACTCATTGGGAAACATGCCATCTATCTTGTTGTGGAAGGTCCAGAGGTTCAGCAGCCACAAGAGGGCAATCAACGTTGGGGAGCAAGAAGACCGCAACGTCCGGTTGGTCTGTTCGATCTTCATGGAATCGGTTTCTCCAAATCTGATACGCCCTGTGAACGTCCCATTGTTCCTGTTGTCACCATCTCTGTTGATGGAAAGCAGGCAATCATTCCGTCTGAGCCTATCCGTGGTACCAATGCCAATGGCCTGACCGATGCTATTCGCTACCAAGTCTATGCGCCTGTGAAGGAAGGTTCTACCATCCAAGCCAAAGCATCTGATTCTTCTGTCCAGATTGAGGTTAGCCCAATTGTTGAAGGTCGTGCCACGGTGAAGTGTACCTATCAGGGACTGCAGAAAATTTTCCTCATTAACTGAGGTTTTAGTAACAGCTTTTTATTATGGACAAAAATAGACTCCGCCTTTGCTCATTTTTTTGTAGCAAAGGCGGAGTCTTTCAATAAGTGATTCGGAAGGAATTTATTTGATGCCCCGTTGGTTCAAGGCCTCAGTATAGCGTTTCGCATTTTTCAGGTGATCCTGATAGGTGACGGCAAAGTTATGCGTTCCGCTCAGGTCTTCCTTGGCGCACATGTAGAGATAGTCGTGGTGGGCATAGTTGAGCACGGCGTCGATGCCGGCGATAGTAGGAATGCGAATGGGGCCTGGGGGCAGTCCTGTGTTTTTGTAAGTGTTGTAGGGACTGTCGATGGTGAGCAATTTGTTATAGATGCGTTTCAGGTCGAACTGTTTCCAGGCGAATTTGATGGTGGGATCTGCTTGTAGGGGCATGCCGTTGGGATATTCGGTATTGCGGAGCCTCAAGCGATTGATATACATGCCTGCCACCATGGGCTTCTCGGCATTGTTGGCTGTTTCCTCATCAACGATGCTTGCCAAAGTAATAACTTCCTCTTCTGTGAGGTCTGCTGCCTTTGCTTTTTGCTCACGCTCACCGCTCCAAAACTTTTTACTCTCGGTCTGCATGCGTCCTAAGAGCTTCTCAAGGCTTACATTCCAATAGATGTCGTAGGTGTTGGGGATGAACATGCAGGCAATGGTCGCCGTGTCATAGCCATATTGTTGACAGAGAGTCTCATCGGTGAAAGCCTGTTGCAGCTGTGCGCTGTCGAGCATGAGCCGTTTCGAGAGCTCGGCGGCCAATCGGTCCATGGTACGCACGGAGGGAATGGTCAGGTGTACGGGTGACTGCATGCCGTTGGACAGATGACGGTAAACGGTGATGGCACACTCTCCTGGCTTGATGGCATAGCGTCCTGTGTGAATGTTTTCTTCATAGGAACTATGTCTAACGATGGTGGAGAATCCACTCATGGCACAGCTTGAACACTGTGCCGACAGCTTGGTCAGGACGGAATCAACGTTGTCGTCATTGTCTATATACA
Organism: uncultured Prevotellaceae bacterium; assembly: GCA_902800185.1. Classification (GTDB taxonomy): domain Bacteria; phylum Bacteroidota; class Bacteroidia; order Bacteroidales; family Bacteroidaceae; genus Prevotella. The sequence goes on along the minus strand of CADCDK010000012.1, from coordinate 40,938 downwards.
AATAGAATGTCCCTTCTTCCTTGTTCATGGACGTGAGGAAGTAGCTGAGGCCAACACCTAATATTAATACAAGACAGGCTGTTGCCAACAGTTTGTATTTTCTTTCTTTGAATTTCACAATTGTACGATTTAATTTTACGATTTCACTATTTCACTATTTCAATATTCTTTTTTCCGAAGGGGGGAAGACTCCTTTTACCGGCTTTCTATTGCATGCCACATGGAGTAGCGTACTTCAGGGTTGAGTTGTTCCATCTCTTGGAAGAGACGGGCAATGGCAGCCCTGTGTGTTCCTGTCTCGTAGGGGCAAAGCTTCTTTTGCTTCTGATAGCCTGCTGCCTCGGTAAAGGCGCGTATCTGTGCTTCGTGACAGAGGCAGAGGGGACGGATGAGCGTGATAGGCATCTTCTCCATCTTGAGACTTACAGGCATTCCCTCGAAACGCCCTTGAAAGCAGAGGTTCATGAGCGTGGTGTGAAGGATGTCATCCATGTGGTGCCCCAGTGCAATCTTGTTAAAGCCTTCCCGCTGTGCCAACTCGAAAATTTGCTTGCGCCTGTTCCATGAACAGAGGAAGCAGGGTTCCTTGCGCTTGTCTGTCGAAGCATCGAAGCTGGTGGTGAGCAGGTGCAGTCTTACGCCCCGTTCTTCGCAGAACGTTTGTAGGTAGTCGGTGCTGCTCTCGTAGCTGATGTTGGTCATGCGCACATGAACGGCAGCCAGCTCGAACTTCGGCAGAAAGACTTCTCGGCGTTTAGCCAGACGGTCGAGGAGGAACAGCGAGTCTTTCCCACCCGACAGCGCCACGAGCACCCGGTCGTTGTCTTCGATGAGCCGGTATTCCCTGAGCGCCTTGTTGAAACAGCGGTCAAGTTGCCGCTCAAAGGTCTTGCAGGATTTCACTGAGTGTGGGGTGTATGTGGATAGTCTCTCGCAGTTGGGTGAGTGTTGCGTCACGATTCATGAGGGCGGCAATCTCCTGTACCAGATCGGCGGCATGTGCACCGAGGATGTGGCAGCCGATGATGCGTTCCTCGTTATCGGTGAGCAGCTTGACCAATCCTTCTGTTGCGTTCATGGTGAGCGCTTTTCCGTTGGCCCTGTAGTAACCCTTGTGTGTGCTAAACTCCTTGCCTTCATTTTTAAGCTGATCTTCCGTGGGCCCCACACTTGCTGCCTCGGGATTGGTGAAGACGGCAGCCGGCATGATGCCGAAGCGGATGCCGTCGGTCTTGCCGAGGATATGGTTGACGGCACGATAGCCTTGGAATGTTGCCGCATGGGCGAGCATCTGCCTTCCGTTGACGTCTCCGATGGCGTAGATGTGAGTGTTGAGTGAGGAGTGGGCGAGGAAGGTTTCGGGATCAACCACGATGCCTTGTCTGCTCACCTCGATGCCTGCGGCTTCAAGGTTGAGTCCTTCAACGTTGGCGGCTCTGCCCGTAGCAACGAGCACGGCATCAGCCTCGACGGTCTCTTCCTTTCCCTTGCGCTCAAAGGTAACTCCCTGCTCGGTAATACTTTTAACACCTGCTTGCAGGTAGAACTTCACACCTCGCTTCTCCATCTGCTTGCGCAGACGCTTGGCAATGTCGCTGTCCATAGTGGGCAGACATTCTTTCAAGAACTCCACTACCGTCACCTCGCTTCCGAAGCTGGCAAATACGCAGGCGAATTCCATGCCAATGACACCTGCACCAATGATGCAGAGACGGGCTGGTACATGGTTGATGTTCAGCAACTCGGTTGAGGTCATCACGTGTGGAAGGTTTATTCCCTCAATGGGAAGCATCTTGGCGTGGGAACCTGTGGCAATGATGATGTTAGGGGCAGTATAGAGAGTGGTAGGGGACGAGGGAGTAGCGACCTCGATGGTGCAGGTGTCCTTGAATGAAGCCTTGCCATAGATCATCGTGATGCCAGGCGATTGCATGAGTGTCTCGACACCCGTGCGCAACTGTTCGACGATGGCATTCTTGCGTTCAACAACCGACGCGAAGTCGAGTGGGAGTCCCTGTGCCGCCAGTTCTGCATCATGGCAAAAGGCCTTCGTTGGGATGCAACCACAATTCAGACATGTGCCGCCGGCTTGATCGGCTTCAACGATGAGAACCTGCATTCCCTGTCGGGCTGCGTATTCAGCAGTCCTGTATCCACCCGGACCGCTGCCTATGATAATCAGATCGTAGTTCATTGTTTACAATTTTACGATTGTACTATTGTCCGATTTCCCTTTCTCCTCGGGAGGAGAATCAGAAAAGGCTCATATCTCTTGCATTGCGCGCCACGTGAGTACAGGTTGCTTGGCGGCGAGCACGTCGTCCACGCGCCGAATGGGAGTGTTGTTGGGAGCCGACTTCACCACATCGGGCTGTTCGGCAGCTTCCTTGGCAATCTTTCTCAGCACGTCAATGAATCCGTCAATGGTTTCCTTCGACTCGTTCTCCGTCGGCTCAATCATCATGGCCTCATGGAAGAGAAGTGGGAAATAGATGGTCGGCGCATGGTAACCGTAGTCGAGCAGACGCTTGGCAACGTCCATCGTTGTCACGCCCGTTGACTTGTCTTTTAGTCCATCGAAAACGAACTCGTGTTTGCACACACCACCGATGGGTAGCTCATAGACATCTTTGAGCGACTCCTTGATATAGTTGGCGTTAAGTGTTGCCAACGGACCCACCCATTTGATGTTCTCCTTGCCGAGGGAGAGCAGGTAGGCGTATGCGCGCAGAATGACACCGAAGTTGCCGAAGAAGCAGCCTACGCTGCCCAGTGACGATTTGTTGTCGGTTTCCACACGTAGCATGTACTCGTCCTCGTCGAGCACGACGCGTGGGGTGGGGAGGAACGCCTCCAGTCCTTTGCGCACACCAACGGGACCGCTGCCAGGGCCTCCTCCGCCGTGGGGCGTAGAGAAAGTCTTGTGCAGATTGATGTGCATCACGTCGAAGCCCATGTCACCCGGGCGGCATACGCCGAGCATCGGGTTCAGGTTGGCTCCGTCGTAGTACATCAGTCCGCCACACTGATGGATGAGTTGTGCTATCTCAGGGATGTTTCGTTCAAAAAGGCCGAGTGTGTTGGGATTGGTCATCATCATGCCGGCAATCTCGTTGGCGTGCTGCTCAATCAAGGCCTTCAGGTCTTCCACGTTCACGGTGCCATTGCTGAGGCTCTTCACCTCAATCACGTCGAGACCGCAGACGGCGGCTGAGGCAGGATTGGTTCCGTGGGCAGAGTCGGGGATGATGACCTTGGTACGTTTGCTGTCGCCCCTACTGTCGTGATAGGAGCGGATAATCATGAGGCCGGTCAGCTCACCGTGGGCACCAGCGCAGGGGTTCAGGGTGAACTCGCTGAGTCCTGTGAGCTGTGCCAGCGTCTGCTGCACATGATAATAGACTTCCAACGCACCTTGACAAGTCTCGGCGGGTTGCATCGGGTGCAGGGTGGTAAACTCTGTCATGGCGGCAATCTCTTCGTTGATGACAGGATTGTACTTCATGGTACACGACCCCAACGGATAGAAGCCGTTGTTCACGCCGAAGTTGTTTTGGCTATGGTTGGTATAATGACGCACGACAGTCATCTCGTCGCACTCAGGCAATGCGGCATCGGTTTCTCTTCTCAGTTCAGCTGGCAGTTCCACCGTCTGGTGTTCGCCGAAGCGGTTCTTGGGCAGAGAGTATCCTCTTCTTCCGGCATGCGAAAGCTCGAAGATCAGGTTTCCGTATAGTTTATTATTCATAGGGTTGTATGGGGCTTATGGGTCCTGTAGGACATATAGGTCTTATGGGATTTATTTTGACAGGATTTCTACGAGGTCGTCAATCTCCTCTTTAGTGCGCTGCTCTGTAACTGCCAGCATGAGCGTGTGTTCGCCCACTTTCACACCAGGCAAGTATCCACAGTCGATGCAGCGTTGTATCAGCGGGTCAAGGTCGCCCTCGTAGTCAACGCAGAACTCGTTGAAGAATGGCTGGTTGTAGGTCAGAGTGAACTTGCCTGTTGCCAAAAGTCGGTCGCAGAGATGGTGGGCTCCTGCATAGGAAAGCTCAGCCGCCTCCTTTATTCCTTCCTTGCCCATGAGTGAGAGGTAGATGGTAACGAAGAGAGCCATGAGACTTTGATTGGAGCAGATGTTGGAAGTGGCTTTCTGTCGGCGGATATGCTGCTCGCGTGCCTGTAGTGTCAGTACGAAGGCACGCTGTCCGTTCTGATCGACAGTCTTGCCGACAATGCGCCCAGGCATCTTGCGCATGAGTTTCTCCGTGCAGCACAGGTAGCCTACCCCCGGACCTCCGAAGGTCATAGGAATGCCAAGGCTCTGTCCGTCTCCAACGGCAATGTCGGCTCCCCACTCGCGGGGAGTCTTCAGAACGGCGAGGTCTGCCACCACATTATTTATAATAAAGAGAGCTTTCTGCTCATGAATGGCTTCGGCAAAGCCTGTGAAGTCTTCCACGATGCCATAGTAGTTCGGTGACTGTACAACCACGCCTGCCACGCCACCTTCGGTGAGCAGCCGTAGCATCTCGTCGCGGTCGGTGATGCCGTTGACGGATTTGATTGTGACAATCTCGATGCCTTGGAATTTTGCATATGTGTCGATGACGCGTCTGACCTTTGGGTCGAGGGCTTCGCTGACGAGCACCCTGGTCGCTTTCTTTGCCGCGGCGTATGCCATGAGCACCGCCTCGGCGGTTGCTGTGGCACCATCGTACATGGAGGCATTGGAGATGTCCATGCCTGTGAGCTCAGCCATCATTGACTGGAACTCGAAAATGTAGTGCAGAGTTCCTTGGGAAATCTCTGCCTGATAGGGCGTATAGGAAGTGAGAAACTCCGAGCGCTGGATGATGCTCGGGATGACTGCGGGCGTATAGTGGTCGTAGATACCGGCTCCAGCGAAACAGATGAGCTGGTCGTTGAGTTGTCCGAGAGCACTCATGAATGCGCGAATCTCGCTCTCGCTCTTTGCTTCGGGGATGTCGTACTCGCCCTTGAAACGGATGCTTTCAGGGATGTCGGCATAGAGGTCTTCAATCTTCTCTACGCCAATCTTCTGCAACATCTCCTGAATTTCCTGCTCTGTTTGTGGGAAATACTTATATTGCATAGTATGATTGTTTTATGGTCTGTAGGCGTTTTGTAACTATCAGAAAATCAACTTCTTATAGATGCTCTTGCCAAAGCACTGTTCTTAGGTTCTAAAAGCGGTGCTTTTAGCTTGTCAAAGCTATGCTTTTAGGTCCTCATAGCATAGCTTTGACACCCTCAAAGCTCTATTGGTTGCAAAATTCCTCGTAGGCCTTGGCATCCATCAGGTTGTCCAGCTCGCTCTTGTCGGAGAGTTGTACCTTGATGATCCAGTTGGCGAAAGCATCCTGGTTGAGCAGCTCGGGCTCGTCCTCAAGGGCTTCGTTCACCTCGACCACAGTTCCGCTGACGGGTGAGTTCAGGTCGCTGGCGGCCTTAACGCTCTCCACGGCGCCGAATTCCTCGCCGGCTTCCACTTCGTCGTCAACGTCGGGCATGTCAACATATACTACGTTGCCCAATGCGTGCTGGGCATAGTCGGTGATACCGATGAACCCGAAATCGCCTTCCACTCTTACATACTCGTGTGACTCGCTATAATAGAGTCCTTCTTCAAACTTTGCCATAATTGTATAAATATTAATTTGTGATGTTATTTACTTTTTTATCTTTGTTCTTCTTTGTTCTTCTATTCTCTATTTCTTATAATGTTTGTCGTAGAACTTCTTCTTGACAACCACACCCGGGAAGGTCTTCTTGCGAATCTGCACCTCGACCTCCGTGCCCAGTTTGGCATAGTCGGCATTGACCAATGCCATGCATACACTCTTATCGACTGATAGGCAGTGGTAGCCCGTTGTCACCTCGCCGATGGGTTGCCCGTCCTTAACGACTGCATATCCGTGACGTGGAATCGCCTTGTCCTTTAACTCGATACCAACGAGTTTCTTACTGACACCCTCAGCCTTTTGCTGTACCAAAGCCTCCTTGCCTATGAATTCGGGCTTGTCGAGCTTGCAGAACATGGAAAGCCCTGCCATTACGGGCGAAATCTCGGCTGAGAGCTCGTCGCCGTAGAGCGGCAGTCCTACCTCGAAGCGAAGTGTGTCTCGACATCCCAGACCACAGGGCTTGCAGCGTCCACTCTCGATGAGCTTGTCCCAATTGGCACGAATGAAATCGTGGGAACCGTAAATTTCAAAACCGTCCTCACCCGTGTAGCCAGTACGACTGACGATGATGGTCTCGCCATTGGCTGCAGGGAGAGTCTTGGCGGTGTAGAACTTCAGTTCTTTGCAAGCCAATCCCAGCACCTCTTCTACAACGGCTTCGGCCTCCGGACCTTGCACGGCCAATTGTCCATAATAGTCGGACTGGTGGTCGAGCTTGATATCAAAGCCCTCGGTATGTTCTTTCATCCATGCCACGTCCTTGTCGATGTTGGCGGCATTGATGACCAGGAAGAAGTCATCGACTCCCATCTTATACACTAAGAGGTCATCCACGGTTCCGCCGTCGGGATAGAGCATCATGCCATAGTATATCTGTCCGAGGGGAGCATTGGTGACATCGTTGGTGAAGATGTGGTTCACATACTTCTCCGCATCCTTGCCTGTGATACGCACTTCACCCATGTGGCTGACATCGAACACGCCGCAGGCGGTACGCACGGCTGTGTGCTCGTCGATGATAGATGAATACTGGATGGGCATGATGAATCCGCCGAAAGGCGACATCAATGCTCCGAGAGCAACATGTTTGTCGTATAGACAAGTCTTTTTATCATTCATTTTTATTCAATTTAAAGATTTCTGTATTCAATAGATTAGGTTATGCTGTTTTTCTGTTAGGTTCCTCGCCGGTCATCATATTGATGAAGTCTTCTTTCTGAAGCTTCAGGATGATGTCATCAAGACGGTCGGGGAGGGCGATGGAAAGCTCCAGCCTGTCGAGCTGTTTGCCGATGAGGGGCGAGAGCAACTGGCGGTCAATGTCGCCAGTCACGAAATAGTCGCCCAGCAGGTTGACCTTTTTGATGATTCCGTTCTTAATCTCCATCCTCACCTCGAAGTCTCCCACACCCTCTATGCGGCATTTGCGGACGAGAGAATAGCGGGGATTGTTGCCATAGATGAAGTCCTCTGAGAGATATTCTTGCTCTATCTCCTCAATGCGGTCAATGTCGGTAGGGGAGAGAGTCAGCTCTTCCGAGCACAGGTGCTTGCGGACAAATGCCTTGAACTCCTCTAAGGAGAGCGTTGTGTAGTCTTTCAGCAGAGCGATATGCTGGCGCACACTCTTCACACCCTTGCTCAGAAGCTTGTCGTCAGAGGGTGTGATGGCCCCCACCATGTTTCTCATGTCGGTATCGTAAAGCATGGTTCCGTGTACGATGCTATGCCCTGGGATATGATAAAAAGCATTACCGGAAACCTTGCGTCCGTCGATGAGAATATCGTTGCGCCCGCTTGTCTTGGCATCGATGCCCATCTTGTAGAGCACAAGCGCCACCATGTTGATATATTGGTTGAAAGTCAGCTGCACGTTCTCATTGCGGGTGATATAAGAGAACATCACGTTGGACATGTCGGCATAGACACATCCGCCCCCGCTCTTGCGCCGAAAAGTCTCAATGTGGTGAGCCCTGCAATAGTCAAGATTCACCTCGCTCTCAATCAGCTGATTGCGTCCGAAGATGACGGAAGGTTCTACCTGCCACATGAAAAAACAGTCGTCGCCATCATTCAATGTGCGGGCAACGTGTTCTTCCATAGCAAGATAGAAGCTGAGACGCCTTACGTGTTCCTCCGGAAGAGCGATATATTTCATTATTATAGACTTAGCGTTTGATGATTGTTCAACGATTGCAAATTTAGTAATTTAATATTGAATGCTGAAAAGAAATGGATATTTTTTTCATAAAACTTTTATCTTTCGGCGAAATGTTGTACTTTTGCATGGAAATTAAAAATGATATTGAAATATGTATAGGACAAACACTTGTGGAGAGTTGCGTCTCTCCGATGCCGGCAAAGGCGTTACACTTGCCGGATGGGTACAGCGAGTAAGGAAGATGGGCGGTATGACTTTTGCCGATCTGCGCGACCGCTATGGCATTACTCAGCTGGTCTTCAACGAGGCTACAGACAAGGAACTCTGTGAGCGTGCCAATAAGCTGGGACGCGAGTTCTGCATCCAGATTAAGGGAAAAGTCAGCGAGCGTGAAAGCAAGAACGCCAAGATGCCGACAGGAGACATAGAGATTCTCGTTGACGAACTGAACATCCTTTCGGAGAGTATGACTCCTCCGTTCACGATAGAGGACAATACCGACGGCGGCGATGACATCCGCATGAAATATCGTTACTTGGACCTGCGCCGCTCGGCTGTGCGCAAGAACTTGGAGCTTCGCCACCGCATGACGATTCTTATCCGCAACTTCCTTGATTCCAAGCAGTTCATCGAGGTGGAGACACCTATCTTGATTGGCTCTACTCCGGAAGGTGCGCGCGACTTTGTTGTTCCCTCTCGCATGAATCCCGGTCAGTTCTACGCACTTCCACAGAGTCCCCAGACGCTGAAACAGCTGCTGATGGTGAGCGGCTTCGACCGCTACTTCCAGATAGCCAAGTGTTTCCGTGACGAGGACTTGCGTGCAGATCGCCAACCAGAGTTCACGCAGATTGACTGCGAGATGTCTTTCGTGGAGCAGGACGATGTCATCGACCTGTTTGAGGACATGGCCCGCCATCTCTTCAAGGAGGTGCTGGGTGTGGAACTGCCCGCTAAACTTCAGCAGATGACGTGGCATGAGGCCATGCGCCGTTTTGGAAGCGACAAACCTGATGTACGCTTTGGTATGGAGTTCGTTGAACTGATGGATGTTCTCAAGGGAACGGGTACGTTCAGCGTATTCGACCAAGCCGAGTATATCGGTGGTATCTGTGTGCCTGGTTGTGCCGATTATACGCGCAAGCAACTCGACCAGCTTACAGACTTTGTCAAACGTCCGCAAGTGGGAGCCAAGGGCCTGGTCTATGTGAAATACAATACCGACGGAACAGTTAAGTCTTCCATAGATAAGTTCTATACACCGGAGGTGTGGGCTCAACTGAAGGAGAAAATGGGAGCCAAGGACGGTGACCTTGTGTTGATTCTCAGCGGCGACAAGGCCAATAAGACGCGCACACAACTCTGTACGCTGCGACTGGAGATGGGTGATCGTCTTGGTCTTCGTTCCAAGGACAAGTTCGAGTGCCTGTGGATTGTTGACTTCCCGCTCTTCGAGTGGAGTGACGAAGAACAGCGCCTGATGGCTACTCACCATCCGTTTACCATGCCTAACCCCGACGATATACCTCTCTTGGATGAGCATCCCGAGCAGGTTCGTGCCAAGGCTTATGACTTTGTCTGCAATGGTATTGAGGTCGGTGGTGGTTCGCTGCGTATTCATGACGGCAAGTTGCAGGAAAAGATGTTCCGTATTTTGGGCTTTACCCCCGAGCGTGCAATGGCTCAGTTCGGTTTCCTAATCAACGCCTTCAAATACGGCGCACCGCCTCACGCAGGGTTGGCCTTCGGTCTCGACCGCTTCGTTGCTATCATGGCTGGTCTTGACTCAATTCGTGACTGTATTGCCTTCCCGAAAAACAATAGTGGACGTGATGTGATGCTCGACGCTCCTTCTGAACTTGACCCCAAACAACTGGAAGAGTTACAGATACGTCTTGACTTAAATCAAGAAAATGCCGCTGAGTGTTGAAAACTATGCATCTTTAGTAATTATCTGTGCAAAAATGAATACCTTTGCACAAGTTTTTAAAAAGGATAATATTTAATGAACTAATTTCATTAATTAAACAGTTTTACTAAAGTTATGGCAGAAAAGAAAGCAACAACTAAGAAGGCTGCTACAAAAGAGGTAGCAGAGAAGAAGGCACCGGTAGCTAAGAAAGCAGCAGCTCCTAAGAAAGCAGCTCCTAAGAAGGCTGGCGTAGCTGTGAACGCTGAGAACGTAGGTTTCAAGGCAGGTGATGTTTATCAGGCTCTTGCAGCCGCTGAGAAGGCTCTGACCGTTGCAGAGATTGCAAAGGCAGCTAAGATTACTACTGAAGAGGCTTACCTCGGAATTGGCTGGCTCCTCAAAGAGGGCAAGATCAAGGGTGAGAACGACGCTATCGCATTGGCTTAATAGCTGTTACAAAATAAAAAGAAGAGAGCTGCAAGTTGATTACAGCTCTCTTTTTTGTTCACGAAAATATGACATACGACAAAGAGATATATCAAGTGTTGGCTGAGGCAGGACATCATGGAATCTCCGTTCAGAAGATATCCAAGCATGTGTATAATGCCCATAACACTTTATTTACTCCTATTGACTTTGCCGATGTCCATAATTATGTTACACAGTTCCTATTGCGTAACTCAAAGGATTCCAATTCCATCATAGAAAAAACAAGCACGAGAGGTATTTATCGACTGAACTTTGAACTGAGGGAAACCCAGCAACTGGTACTTCAGTTTACGGAGACGCACGATGCTAATGAATCTTTGGCTCCGGAGGAGGATTTGTCGCTTCCACTTCTCTTTGAGTAATTATTTGTTTTTTTATTTTGTTGAATCATTTTTTTTTGCTATCTTTGCTCATTCATATTAAATCTATATTGTATTATGTCACAGATTAACAATCACTTGGTTATCATGGCCGGAGGTGTTGGTAGCCGATTCTGGCCTATGAGTACAGTGGAGCGTCCTAAGCAGTTTATAGATGTGTTGGGCGTAGGACGTTCTCTGATGCAATTGACATTCGACCGTTTTGCTGGTGTCTGCTCCCCCGAGAATGTATGGATTGTTACAAATAAGAAATACTTTGACATCGTCAAGGAACAACTTCCCGAGATTCCTGTGGGGAATATCTTGTTGGAACCCTGCCGTAGAAACACAGCTCCCTGCATTGCCTATGTGAGCTGGCGTATCAAAGCCAAAGACCCCAAGGCAAATATTGTGGTGACCCCAAGCGACCATATTGTGACGAATACGGAGGAATTCAGACGCGTCGTTACACAATGTCTCAATTTCACAAGCGATACGGACGCTATTGTAACCCTTGGAATGAAACCTACTCGTCCTGAAACGGGATATGGTTATATACAAGCCGATTTGAGCATGAGCTCTCCCCGTAATAAGGAAATCTTCTGCGTTGACTCGTTCCGTGAGAAGCCTGATTTGAAAACTGCACAGGAGTATATTCAACAGAACAACTACTTCTGGAATGCAGGCATCTTTATTTGGAGCGTCAGCACTATCGTCAATGCTTTCCGGGTTTATGAGCCAGGCATAAATGAGATGTTCGAAAGAATGTTGCCCATTTATGGAACGGAGAAGGAGCAAGAGGAGATTGACTTGCGCTATGGCGAATGCGAGAACATCTCCGTTGACTATGCTATCATGGAGAAAGCAGAGGAAATCTTCGTTTGTCCTGCAGATTTTGGTTGGAGTGATTTGGGAACATGGGGCTCGTTATTGACACAAACCAAGCATGACCTCTATGGAAACAGCTGTATCGGCGAAAATATCTCAATGATTGAGTCGCACAACTGCATCGTACACACTACTGAAGCAAAGAAAGTGGTTGTACAAGGTCTTGACGACTATATCGTTGCAGAGAAAGATGGCACGTTGCTCATCTGTAAACTCTCGGAAGAACAGCGCATCAAACAGTTCAGCGGAGAAGGATAAAGGGGCTTCGGAAAAATCCGTAAAATGAAATGTAAAAACAAGAAATAAAGGAAATAAATGGAAAGAAAAGTTGCGTTAATTACAGGTATCACAGGCCAAGACGGATCATACTTGGCAGAGTTTTTGATTGAGAAAGGGTACGAGGTGCATGGTTTGCTGCGCCGTAGCTCATCGTTCAATACTGGTCGTATTGAACATCTCTATCTCGACGAATGGGTACGAGACATGAAGCAGAAACGTTTGGTTAATCTGCATTGGGCAGACATGACCGACTCGTCTTCACTGATTCGTATCATTGGAGAGGTTCGTCCCACAGAAATATATAACCTTGCGGCACAGAGCCACGTGAAGGTTTCATTCGATGTTCCTGAGTACACGGCTGATACTGATGCTGTGGGCGTGTTGCGCCTGTTGGAGGCTGTCCGCATCGTAGGAATAGAGAAGGAGTGCCGTATCTATCAGGCTTCTACTTCAGAACTCTATGGTAAGGTTCAGGAGGTTCCTCAGAAAGAGACGACTCCGTTCTATCCTCGTTCACCGTATTCGGTGGCCAAGCTCTATGGCTTCTGGATTATGAAGAACTATCGTGAGAGCTATGATATGTATTGCTGCAACGGTATTCTCTTTAACCATGAGAGTGAGCGCCGTGGAGAAAACTTCGTAACCCGCAAGATTACGCTTGCTGCCAGTCGTATTGCACAGGGCATGCAGGACAAGCTCTATTTGGGCAATCTGAACTCTCTGCGTGACTGGGGCTATGCCAAGGACTATGTTGAGTGCATGTGGCTCATTCTGCAGCAGCCGCAGCCCGATGACTTCGTTATCGCAACGGGAGAGTACCACACCGTACGCGAGTTTGCGACATTGGCTTTCAAGCATGTCGGCATTGAGCTCGAATGGAAGGGTGAGGGCGTTGACGAAAAGGGTATTGACAAGGCTACTGGCAAGGTGCTTGTTGAGGTAGATCCCAAATACTTCCGTCCTGCAGAGGTTGACCAATTGTTGGGCGACCCGACCAAGGCCAAGGAGAAGCTGGGATGGAATCCCCGTAAGACAACCTTCGAGGAGTTGGTTAAGATCATGGTAGAGCACGACATGAAGTTCGTACGCAAGTTGTATTTGAAAGCTAAGGAAGCAGAATAGTAACATGTTAAGTAAAGATAGTAAAATCTATGTGGCAGGGCACCGAGGACTCGTTGGCTCTGCCATTTGGAATAATCTGAAGTCTCGTGGTTATAACAATCTTGTCGGCAGAACTCATCGTGAATTGGACTTGACCGACCAGGTAGCCGTGAGAAAGTTCTTTGACGAGGAGCGTCCTGATGCCGTTGTCTTGGCTGCCGCTTTTGTCGGAGGTATTATGGCGAACTCGCTCTATCGTGCCGACTTCATCATGCAGAACATGAAGATGCAGTGCAATGTTATTGGGGAGTCGTATGCGCATGGCGTCAAAAAACTCTTGTTTTTAGGAAGTACCTGTATCTATCCGAAGAATGCCCCGCAGCCCATGAAAGAGGACGCATTGCTCACATCGCCTTTGGAATACACCAATGAGGAGTATGCCATTGCGAAGATTGCGGGATTGAAGATGTGCGAGAGTTACAACCTGCAATATGGTACGAACTATATTGCCGTGATGCCTACGAACCTCTATGGCCCTAACGACAACTTCCATCTGGAGAACTCCCACGTGATGCCCGCCATGATGCGCAAGGTCTATTTGGCTAAGCTGATTCATGACGAGAATTGGGATGCCATCAGGGTAGATATGAACAAACGGCCTGTTGAGGAAGTTACGGGTAGCAATTCCAATCAAGAGATTCTTGATGTGCTTGCCAAGTATGGCATATATAATAATAAGGTGGAGCTATGGGGAACGGGTTCTCCACTCCGTGAGTTCCTGTGGAGCGAGGACATGGCAGATGCCAGCGTTCATGTTTTGCTTCATGTGAACTTCAGCGACATCATTGGTATCGAGAAATATTCTTCCGTCTTCTTTGGTGCCAAGGCTGATGGTGCTGTTGATCGCAACAACAGTGAGGGCAGGGGAGGAGCTATTCCTTCTTTGGGCGAGATTCGCAATTGCCACATCAACGTGGGAACGGGTAAGGAACTAACCATCCGCGCTTTGTCCGAGCTGGTTGTCAAGGCTGTCGGCTTTGAAGGTGAGATTGCCTTCAATACCTCTAAACCTGACGGAACCATGCGTAAACTGATAGATGTAAGCAAGCTCCATTCGCTTGGCTGGACTCATAAGGTCGAGATTGAAGAGGGTGTTCAGAAACTCTTCGACTGGTATAAGCAGTCATTGGTTGAGTCATAAATGAGGCGTGCCCTGACATGCCTTTATTCAAGGAATAAAAGAAGAAAGAGGGGAGATACGTGAAGAATCTTCCCTCTTTCTTGGTGACTCCGGCGGGATTCAAACCCACAACCTTCTGATCCGTAGTCAGATGCTCTATTCAGTTGAGCTACGGAGCCAAACTCCATTTTTTTTGATTGCTTGTCCTCGGTTGGTGACTCCGGCGGGATTCAAACCCACAACCTTCTGATCCGTAGTCAGATGCTCTATTCAGTTGAGCTACGGAGCCTTTCCGATAAGCGGATGCAAAGGTACGTTCTTTTTTCGATTCCTCCAAATTTTTTCTTGCTTTTTTATGATATTTCTCTCCAAGGACGACTCTGGAGGGTCATGATGAGCGTATGCAACACATTCAAGATCCTTGTGATGACAAATAATGATTAGCGTTTCTGAAAGAAGCCTAATCGATGGGTGATACCACGATGGTTAAGTGATTTTACGATATAATTGCCAGGGGGAAGTGTCGAAATGTTTATTTTTTCGTCGTTACCGTAAGGTCTCGTTACTGCAATACGACCTTGCAGGGTTTCGATAATGATATGGTCGGCATCGAGTGCAGAAGGCTTGCTTGGAAGAAACAGGTATTTGCCTTTGCATTGGAGTAGGGGAAGAGTTTCAGAAAGAGACTGAATGCTGGCAGTTTGGCTTTTGTTTTTTTGCAAGTGGGGAGGTTGCGATTGTTGCAAAGGTTTACTCTCGTTACCATAGCGGTCAAGCGTTGTAATGGCGAAGTATCGTCCGTCTGTGCTTGTTTCGAAAGTGATAGAGGGTGATTGCAATCGCGTTGCAATCAAATTATGGGCATCTTCTGTGTTAACAGGCCAGTTGCGGCTGCTATAGACGTTGAAAAGACTGTCTGACAGTTCGGCTCTCCAGGTAAGGCGGACTGCGGGGGTACCATCTTGTTTGGTGAGCCTTTCAATGTTCAGGTTGGCTGGTGTCATGGGAACCTCGGCTTTCAGCCATGTCATTGGTGGGATGAGGGCTGGGGTGTGATCGAAAGTGTTAGTGACAAAATCGTAGATGCCTTTGGTGTTGTCTGTAAGGAATCGTCCGCGAAAATAAGCATGTCCCAAACCCTGCTGTCGTAATACGTTCATTTCCTGGGTGATGATGTCGAGTGCCCAGTTGCCTTCTGATGGTGCGAGGAGATAGATTCCAAGTCCCGGAGCTATGATTCGCCCATGAGCATGCTGTGCCCAATCCACAGCGAAGGGATAGAAGTGGTTGCCACGAAAATACATCATAGGGAAGAGGGCATCCATGAGTCCTTCTTCAAGCCATCCTACCGCGTCTTGGTGAACGCGCGTATAGGCATTCCATCCTCTTGAACTATAACGGGTCAGGTCGTCACGCTTGCCAATGGGGGCACAGCTCAACATAATCCATGGCTTAAGTGCTTTTACCCGATGGTGTATTTGCCTGACAATGTTTGTAATGTGATTGCGTCTTGTAGCGGCCGATGTGCTTACAATATTCTTCCCACCGCGTCGTGAGCGGACTTGTGGCCACTCTTCGGGATAACGGATGTAATCCAGATGTATGCCGTCAACATCGTATTTGGTAACAATCTCTTCGCAAAGCTTAGCCAAATAATCTGCTGTTTGTGGCTGCTCGGGATTCATATAGCCGTCTTGTCCCAAATGTGTGATGGCTTTTGGAAATTGTTTGCGTAAGCGGCTACACCCTGTAGAGCTCCACTTTCCCACAGGAATGGTGACTACCCACGCATGCAGTTGCATGCCGCGGCGATGACACTGGTCGATGGCAAATTGCAGGGCATCATACCCTGGTGAAACACCAGGATTTCCGCTCAGACATCCATCCCAAGGTTCGAATGCTGATGGATAGATAACGGTTCCCCTGACACGGGTCTGCAAGAGCACGGTGTTGATGCCAGCTTGCTTGTATCGGTCGAGGAGTTGACACAGCTCTTCTTGCTGAGCCTTGGCTGCTGTTCTGCTTTGTGCGTATGAATGTGGCCAGTCGAGGCCTCCTATGGTAGTGAGCCATACGGCTCTCATTTCATATTTGGGAGATTGAGGGAAAATGGCTGTTGCAAAGGCCAGTAAAATGGATATTGCGAGGATTCTTCTCATTGTTGTGAAATTTAAGCACAAAGGTAGTCAATATTTTTTTGTTTTTCAAATAAAATGCTTACTTTTGCATGTTATTATCAAACAGAGGACGTAAAAGCTTAAGAACAGATGATTTCATTTGTCATTTCATTAGTGGCTCTTGTATTGGGTTACTTTATTTATGGAAGGTTTGTTGAACGCATAGTAGGGCCGGATGATCGTCCCACGCCAGCGGTAAGTATGGCCGATGGAGTTGATTATGTGGTGTTGCCGAACTGGAAGATTTTCATGATACAATTCCTCAACATTGCCGGTACAGGACCAATCTTTGGTGCCATTATGGGTGCAAAGTTTGGTCCCGTGGCTTATTTCTGGATTGTTTTGGGATGTATATTCGCAGGAGCCGTTCACGACTACATGAGCGGCATGCTCAGCATTCGCAACGGAGGTGCAAACCTGCCTGAAATCATCGGAAAATACCTGGGAACCACTGCCCGAACCATCATGCTGGTGTTCTCCATTTTGCTGCTCATCATGGTGGGAGTGGTGTTTGTTTACAGTCCGGCCGAAATTCTCACCAACATCTGGACACCCGAATGGATTGCCGAATATCTGGGCCCCAGCTTCTTCTGGATTATCACCATCTTTGCCTACTATATTGTGGCTACCATGATGCCCATCGACAAGATTATTGGAAAAGTTTATCCGCTCTTTGCTTTCTCGCTGATTTTCATGGCAGTTGCCCTGATGGTGATGATGCTCATTAAAATGCCTGCCATTCCCGAAATATGGGAAGCAACGGGCAACCTAGGTGCCGAAAAGCTGGGACTCATCGACCCCATCTTCCCCTGCCTCTTCATCACCATTGCCTGTGGTGCCATCAGTGGTTTCCATGCCACGCAAACCCCGCTGATGGCCCGCTGCGTGAAACACGAGAAGCAGGCACGCCCCATCTTCTATGGTGCCATGATCACCGAAGGCATTGTGGCGCTCATCTGGGCTTCGGTGGCCATGTATTTCTTCTATGGAAGTCCGGCCCCCGGCTACGAAGTTATTGAGGCCGCTGCTGCCACAGGTAGTCACACCTCGGCTCCATCGGTGGTGAACATCATCTGCAACGAGTGGCTCGGAGTGGTTGGTGGCATTCTGGCACTGCTCGGTGTGGTGGCAGCACCCATCACCAGTGGCGACACCGCTTTTCGCAGCGCCCGACTGATTATCGCCGACTTCCTGAAAATGGAACAGCATTCCATCAAGCGCCGTCTGATGGTTTGCATTCCCATGTTTGCCGTTGCCATTGCCCTGCTTGTATGGCAGATGGAAGACAAAGACGGATTTCAAAAAATATGGAGCTGGTTCGGATGGTTTAACCAAACACTATCGGTGTTCACACTCTGGGCAATTACGGTTTACCTTGTCAGAGAAAAGAAATTCTATTTCATAACGTTTATTCCTGCACTTTTCATGACAGTGGTATGTGCAACATTCCTTTTGGTTTCCAAGCAGGCGTTTGCATTAGACACGTCTGTGGCCTATGTTGGTAGTATTGCCGTGTTACTGGTGGCTATCTGCTGGTTTGTGTGGTGGTTTAGGAATGAACACGAAAGGAGCGTATGAAAGTTTGTTGAGAGATTGAAAAATAATCAAAGTATAATATAAAAAAGAAGATTTATGGTAAAGAAAATTTTTGTTGCCTTAGCAGCGCTTATGATGACAGTTTCGGCAAGTGCTCAGTTTGAGAAAGGAAAGGTATATCTTGGTAGTTCGCTGACGGGCTTGAACCTGAGTTATAATGGAACCAACCATACCGACTTGGGTGTTCAGTTACAAGGTGGTTACTTTTTTGCCGACAATCTGATGCTGCTTGGTCAGGGCCAGTATCAGCACTATGGTAACAGTGCCAACGCCGACGAATTCCTTTTGGGTGTTGGCGGACGTTACTACATCACGCAAAACGGTATATTCTTAGGAGCTGGATGCAAGTGGGTGCATGCTTATCACGATTACAATGATTTCCGTCCAGGGGTAGAAGTGGGTTATGCTTTCTTCCTCAACCGCACAGTAACGGTAGAGCCAGCACTCTATTACGACCAGTCGTTCAGAAAGCACAGCGACTATTCAACAGTAGGATTGAAGCTGGGTATCGGCATTTACCTCTTCAAAGATTAAGCAGGCTGAAGAGTCTGCTGAAGGTTCATGGAGACAGCCTATCCCTCTTTGCTGCTTGAGAAAGCTGTTGACGAGTTCTCACAGCTCCCTGGTATTGGGCGCAAGACAGCCTTGCGCCACATGCTTTTCTTGTTGCGCCAACCCGAAGAAAGGGTTGACGCGATGGTAGAATCCATCACGCGATTGCGCCATGACGTGAAATTCTGTCGGGTGTGTCATAATATCAGTGATACCGACACCTGCTCTATCTGTGCAGATCCTCGCCGTGATGAGACAATCATCTGTGTCGTAGAGAATATTCGTGATGTGATGGCCATCGAAAATACGCAGCAATACAAGGGACTTTATCATGTGCTGGGAGGAATTATCTCGCCGATGGACGGCATTGGTCCCAGTGACTTGGAGATAGATTCATTGGTGAGCAGAGTTGCGCAAGGAGGAGTGGAAGAGGTAATTCTTGCACTTAGCTCTACAATGGAGGGCGATACCACGAACTTCTATCTGTACAGGAAATTGAGTAGCTTTGATGTCAAACTGACTGTTATCGCCCGAGGTATATCGGTCGGAAATGAGCTGGAATACACGGACGAGGTGACTTTAGGGCGCTCTATCTTGAATCGAACTCCCTTTGGAGAATAGGAAAGATTTCGTATCATGATTTTCATATAGAAGAGATTCTTTGATGACAATGAGCATAGAACAAGTACAGAAACGATTGCTGGTGCAAATGTGCGCATTGGTAGGAGTGGCAATTCTGATTGTTATTTTGTTTGAATATGCGCCTTCGGTGTTGCCGGATAATTGGTACATGGCAGAGCATGCTAATCTGAACTTCGGCATCCTTACGTGTATGGAGCTGCTGACGCTTGGCATGATTCCTTTTGCCTTGCGGTTGATGAAGCTCAAGGTCATCAAGAGGTATATTGCAGAAAAACAGGAGAAAGGTTTTCTGATGGCGGGACTACTGCGGTGTTACATGCTTTGCCTTCCTATGATTCTGAATGTGCTTTTCTATTACCTGTTTATGTATGCCGCATACATCTATATGGCCATCATTTTATTTCTATGTCTGTTCTTTATTTTCCCAACAATGGCACGTTGCAAAAGAGAATGGGAGGACGCTGAGAAATGAGGAAACTAGTCATTGTCATAGTAAGTTATAATGTTAAGCGATATGTAGAACAATGTCTAATCTCGCTTTATAGAGCCTTGGAGAATGTTGATGCCGAGATATACGTTGTTGACAACCACTCCAAGGATAACTCAGTAGAGTTTTTGCGCAAGCGTTTCAGCCGTGTGAATTTTGTCAGAAGTATTCACAATCTCGGCTTTGCAAGGGCAAATAACATTGCTATCCGTCAGAGCGAGAGCGAATATGTTCTTTTACTGAATCCAGATACTTTTGTCGGTGAGCATGTCATAGAAGAAGCCCTGAATTTCCTTGATACGCATCCTCGGGTAGGGGCTCTTGGCGCAAGAATGCTGCGAACCGACGGAACAAATGCCATGGAGTCAAGACGTG
Source organism: uncultured Prevotellaceae bacterium (assembly GCA_902800185.1). Lineage (GTDB taxonomy): Bacteria > Bacteroidota > Bacteroidia > Bacteroidales > Bacteroidaceae > Prevotella. Next base: position 21,029 of record CADCDK010000012.1, on the reverse strand, counting down.
GTCTGCCTTCACCCATAGTGTCCCTCTACAAAATGACAGGTCTTTGTAAGCACTTTCCCAACAGCCGTCGCTTTGGACAGTATTACATGGGGTATCTTCCTTGGGATGAGCCTGCTAAGATTGAGGTGATCAGTGGGGCGTTTATGATGGTTCGGCGACCGGTTCTGGAAGAAGTCGGGTTGTTGGATGAGGACTATTTTATGTATGGTGAAGACATTGATTTGTCTTACCGTATCTTGAAAGCAGGATATGAGAACTGGTATCTTCCAGTTAGCATTCTCCATTATAAGGGCGAGAGCACACAAAAGTCTTCATTCAGATACGTCCATGTGTTCTACGATGCGATGCTCATTTTCTTCAGTAAACATTATTCGCATCTCAGTCTTCTTCTGAGCATTCCTATCAGATTGGCTATTTATGTCAAGGCAGCAGCTGCATTGGTGACAATGCAAATGGAGAAAATGCGAAAAAGTCTTGGTTTCGTCAGCCGCAGGCGTAAGCGCGATCCGCTCTATGTGTTCATAGGTAGTGAGAAATGCGTGCAGATGTGTCGGAAGCTAACGCGCAACACAGGTCTGGATGCCAAGTTCTATATTGGTGACGAGAAATCGATGCCCAATGGCCATCATGACTTAGACATCTTGGAGGAACTGAAGAACAGTCCAATAGCTGTTTATGTCGTTTACGATATCGATTCGTTCTCTTTCGAGCATATACTCAGTATATTTGCCAGAAATCCTCTCCCGACCATTCAAATGGGAACTTTTAATCCCCGCACTCATACATTGATAACAGCAGAGGAGGTATTGCAATGAAGCCGGTAGATGTGAGGTTGCGTGCTATGGAGCCTGAGGATTTGGAACTTTTGTATCGTATAGAGAATGATACAGAGTTATGGAATGTCAGTGCCACCAACGTTCCCTATTCCCGCTATGCCCTGCATGACTTTATTGCCAACTCTTCTTCCGATATCTATCGAGATCGTCAGGTGAGACTGATGATTGAAAATACAAATCATGAGACGATAGGTATTGTCGATGTCGTGAATTTCGACCCGCAGCACCTGCGTGCCGAAATAGGCATTGTCATCATGGGTGCCTATCGCCGTCAGGGATATGGAGTTCGTACATTAGGAAAGATTGAGGACTATGCCCGCACCGTACTTCACCTTCACCAGATTTATGCGGTTATTGGTGCTTCGAATGCAGTTTCCATTCGCTTGTTCCATTCCTTGCACTACGACCAAAGTGCACGTTTGAAGGATTGGCTCTTCGATGGAAAGGCGTATCACGATGCCCTGCTCATGCAGAAACAGTTGTAGAATATTGCTTAATTAATGTTAATCGAAAAGAAAAACTTTCTATCGGATGCATGATTATCCATAGAATTAGCTACCTTTGCATCCGCTAAGAAGAACAAACCTGTTTTGGTGCGTTAGTTCAGTTGGTTAGAATGCCTGCCTGTCACGCAGGAGGTCACGAGTTCGAGCCTCGTACGCACCGCCAACAAGGATAGTTCATCGAAAGCAGAAAGGTGCGTTAGTTCAGTTGGTTAGAATGCCTGCCTGTCACGCAGGAGGTCACGAGTTCGAGCCTCGTACGCACCGCAAAACACTGAACAAGGAGATCAAGAGCGTTACATCAACAACGATGCGACGCTCTTTTTCTTTTTATATGAAACTTTGCGTAAGTCGTTGATAATCAAGAGCGCGAACAATTGCGTGTAGCACATCAAGCGGTTAAAATCATGTTTAACCTGCGGGTGCGCAGACTGATGACATGAAGGCGAAAATGGACATGTTTGGACAATTTGTTACCGCTTTTGTTACCAAATTCACCTCATTTTTTGTTACCAACGACCAAAAACAAGACTTTTGAGGGTTCTCCCAAAAGTGGTAACAAAAATCTGAGAACAACGGAAACGCAAATGTTCCCAATGTCTTAAATCGCTGAGGATTTGAGGCTTCTCCTACTCCTATCCGTTTGTCTAAGCCTGTTTCATTCGCGTAATGAGAGCGCAAAATGAAAAAAGAGCTTGTTACTGTCGTTTATGACAGAAAGAAGGAAGTAACAAAAACCGGACGCGGTACAGTAGAAATCCGTATCTATCTGGGCAATGGAGTTCGGAAGTATGTAAAGGTCTGCAGCTGTGACCCTTTCGAATGGAAGGAATTTCAGCACAGCGAAGAACTACGGACACAGATTGCCATCTACAAACATGTAGTGGAATCGATGATCAAGAATGGCGAGGAACTGACTATCGGGAACATCGACCTCCACATTGGCACTGATAACACGAAGAAGAAGGAAAACCGTGAAGTCCTGAAGAAGAAAGCCTCCAAGACTGGCTTCATCGACTTCATGATTGAGCAGATTGCAAAGGAAACCATCGTAGCAGCCACCCAGCAGCGCAAGCGTGTTACCATGGATGCCATGAAACGCTTCGGTAGGCTTAACAGCTTTGCAGACATCACCCCGAACAACGTCAAAGCCTTTGATGATTTCCTGCGGACTGAATGCGCCCGTACCCTTCCCACCATCCACAACTATCACAAGATACTGAAGATGTACACGAGACTGGCCGCTCAGCTCGGTTACATCCCCATCGATCCTTACGAGACACCTCTATGCAAGTTTGAGCGTGGCAAGTATAAGGTTCGCCGTCCACTCACTGAGGAGGAACTGCTCACCCTCCGTAGATGCAAGATGGGCGAAAAGGAAGGGCGTGTCCGTGACCTCTTCGTGTTCTGTGCTTATACAGGCCTTGCCTACATTGACAGTCAGAAGTTCGACTATGAGAGCATGACAGAAACCATCAACGGCCAGGCTTACATTGATGGCAAGCGTGTGAAGACGGGCTGCAGTTTCTTCACTCCTATACTGCCTCCGGCAATGGAAGTGCTGAAGAAGTACAACTACAAGCTGCCCCACATCAGCAATCAGAAGGCCAACGACTATCTGCATGTCATTGAGGTGCAATGTAAAATACATAAACCGCTGACTACGCATGTAGCGCGTCACAGCTTTGCCACTCTTGCACTCTCATACGACATTCCCATTGAGGATGTAGCCAAGATGATGGGACACACCAATATCAAAACCACACAAGTTTATGCCAAGATATTGAAGAGCACCATCGAAAGGCATTCCATTAACCTTGCTTCGGTAATCAAGTAAGTGGTAACAAAACCGAAAAGGGCGTTGCAGTACAGGCTGTTACGCTCTTTTTTTACGTGATTTTTGTTACCGCCTTTTTGTTACCAAATTGCTGTTTGGGGCTGTTTCTCTTCCAAAACCTCCATTTTTGTTACTACTCTCTCAATCTGTAGCACACCATCTTCAATAACTGTGACATTCCTGTTTCTGCAGAGAACGTCGCAGTTATTTTTTCTGCCATATATCTCTTGCCATGAATGAGGAAGATGCTGCGCACATCGGGGATAGTGTCAGAGAGGAATGAGAACGTGAACTTCCGCTGCTGATCCACTCTGTATTTTGTCTTATTCGAGAAAGGTGTATCACTTCCTGCTAAACGCATGGACCAGTTGTTTCTCGTATAAGTATTATCCGGCTTTATCTCATGTCTATCTACATAGGGGCGTGGCATCTGAGGGTGGAACTTTCCATAAGTGCCATCCCAGAAGGCTACATATATCTTATCAAAGAACTCCTCTTTCTTTTCTTTCTCTCCGACGGCGATAGTGTTCACCGCCTGTGTCTGGTTCTCGTCCTTGTCCTCTGCATCTTCCTCGTCGTCGCCCAGCGTACCACACTCCACGAAGAGCATATCCCCTCGTGTGTTGTCTGTGTGGTCGATGCAAGCCGGGACAATTCCCAGCTCCACCACCTCTGCATTCTCACGTCTGTTTATCGTGCGAGGCCCAAACATGTTGATAGGCTGATAACGCATATAGTGGTGTATCACATTTCCTATTTTCTGTGTCCTCACGCACTTCAGCACAAACCAAGTATCTTCTTGTCTGCAATAGTGCATGTATCGATACACCCATGTTGTATATGCCCCTGCACAGTCAAGGTACTGGTCCAGGGCATTCTTCATGGCCTGAATGCTCGCATAGGTGTAATACGGCAGATTACCCTTCACCCAGTCGCAAGAATAGAACTTCCACATCTGATGGTCGCAGTCCTGATATGCTTTGTTCTTCTGCTCGAAGTAGTCATCCTTGACATCATCCGCTTCCGCTATTTCAACGGAATGGCTTTCAACAACTTTTGTAATGGCTACGACGTTGATGTTGTTGATATAGTTTGTATTGAAGGTAAATGTCATCTTACTGTCCTTCCCGTCCACCTCAAACGTGCCATTCAGGAACAGTTCCACCTGTTCCAGAAACTCGCTCACCGTCCAATGTGGCAGAATCTGATTCATGTACTGCATGTGCCACACCATCGGGAAAGCCTGGCACACTATCAGATTTCCCCACTGAGAGTTCTCAATGGCAGATAGGTCGCACTCATACCCGGTCTTTGTCAGCACCTGACGTATTATTTCCACGAAGAAAGGGAAACCGACTATGGCAGCGTCATCATCCCGTCCTCCCTCTGTGTAATACCACGAAGAAGCGTTTGCTGTCATCTTGTTCTGTATGTTCCCGGTCGTATTGTTTACCCAAGGAGGGCATACGAAGCCAAGGTATTCACCACCATCCTCCTCGTCCTGCTTCTGTTCCAAGTATGGGCGCAGGTAATGGCTTGCGGACCAGTGTGCAAACTCAAACACCGATGGCATATTTATCTCATTGATATAGATGTCATCCAGTGAGGAATAGAAGTTTGTAGCAGAACGACCTTCGAGGAACTGCGTCTTTACCTCTGTATCAGATGCTTCTACAATTGACACGCTGCCATACTTGTGAAAGTTACGGTCGTGTATTTCACAAGCCAGCAGCCCTGTGGCGAAATCGAAGTCCTTGCGGTAGATATGCCCGAAGATTTCGATGTTCCGCGCACATCCTTTTATAGGAAACGTGATGGAAAGCGAATAGCTGTCCGCTCCCGTGAAGAAGCGGTTCTCAGATATGAAGTCAAACGACGTGCCTTTCTTCAGCACTGCCGTCTTGCCATTGATAAGGATTATCATGTTCGACGTGATTTAGGTGTTTTGTTACGAATCAGTTTGTCATATTCATCCTGTGCCTGTTTCATTCCTGTTTCCCCAGTGACACTGTTCACTGTCAGGAACGGCTCATCAAGTCTGTCCTTCAACAGACGCATGGTCAGGGCATACTCAGACAGTGCTTCCGATGTCTGTCCGCTGTTGTCATTCTGTACGATGACCTGCTGCGGTACATTCCTGCTGTTGATGGCATTGTCTGCCAGGACACGGGGAGCCGTAATCGTGCGCGACACATCATCAGCCGACAACTGGCCTATGGTATTTGTCCGCTGTGCCTGGTCTAAAGCCTCGATGATAGGACGTGTAGCAGGATTGTTCACCATCTCCTGCGAAGCCACCCATTCCCCTTTGTGAACCACGCCAGCCACCTCGTACTTTCCACCGATGCCAGTGAAGCCACCCGACGCATACCCTTGTGCCTCCGAAGCCTGTTGCTGTTTCTTGATGGCTGCTATCTGAAGCATACCTGCAGCCACTGCCATTGCTGCTGCAATAGGAGCCATGACGAAGCCCACCACGGGGATTGCCGCTGCCGAACCATACGCATTGATTGCATTCGTGGCCGTCTGTGCCACAGCCTGAATCACCTGCATGGCAAACATCTTCTTGTTTGCCTCGTTCTTGGCTTTGGCAATCTCCTTTTCCTTCTGCTTTTCGAGACGCTTCACCTTGTAGTTATTGCCTTCAGCAAGGGAGATCTCACGGTCGTACTTCTTTTCGATGCCTGCCGTCTGTATCTCCAATTCTGCCTGAACGATGGTAGTCAGTTGCTGGAAGATACTGCTCATCCCTGAAACCAAGGTGTCAAGCGTTCCCTGCACCGCCTGTCCGAAGTCCGATTCGAGGAAATCCATCACATCCTCGTTCCATTGCACGAAGAAGTTCTTGTTCGTCTCTGCTCCCTCGATGTTATATTGTTCCATCAGGGCGATACGTGCTTTCTGATAAGCCTTCTCGATGCGCAGTTTCTCTTTGGCATTGTTGGCAGCAGCGAGTATTTCGCGGTTATACACCTCTGTCAGCAGTGCCAGGTCAGCATCATACTTTGCCCTACGCTCCGCAGGATTATCCCCGAAGTATTTCTCCTTCATCCGGGCCAGCTCCTCCTGATGCTTCTTTTCCGCATCCTCCGTTTCCTTTTGGTGTCTGCGTTGGTTCTGCACCAGTTTGTCCTGCAACTGCCGCTGTGCCTGAAGCTGCTCTTTGGAGCCTTTGGCATAGAGAGTGACCATCTTGTTCAGGTGCTCAATCTCCAACTCTTCCAAAGCCTCCTGATACACCTCGTAGGACACCAGCCCATCGATGTACCGCTGCTTTTCTTGGGCTACCTGCTCATTGTATGCAGCCGCTACATCCTCTATGGTCTGCTTGTCCGCATCCTCCTTCTGTTTCTGGATTGCTTCGTAGTATGCCGCTTCAATGGCCAGCCTTTCCTCTGCCGAGAGGTCAGTATGCTCCAGTTTCTTCTTGTTGAACTCCACTTCTATCTCCAGCATCCGCTTCGTATATTCGAGGTAGTCCTTTTCGCCAGTGGCATATTCAATGCGGTTTGTTGCTTCCTCGCGTGCCTTCCATTCCTTTTCCTTGGCAAACTTGTCCACAGTGCCAGTATTTCCACCAGACGGCTCAGGTGTCGGAGTTGTGCCTCCGAAATCTGTTCCGCCGTCCATGGATAAGGCCGCTTCGAGACCTGCGTCAATGTCCTTCTGATAAGGCTCCCATTTACGGTTTACTCGCTGCTCATGAAAGCGGGTACTGATATACTGCCGGATGTATTCATCCATCTTTTCCTGCATCAGACTGTTTGCCTCCTGGTCATAGTTGTCACCCCCATACCCGTCACGCATCATCATTGGAGCATATCCATTCTTGAATACAGCAGACTGTAGCGACTTGTAGCTCCTGTTCCCTTTCTGGAACTGTTCATCAACCACTGCTTTCAGCCAGTCGCCTGTCATCACTGAGCCGCTGTTTCTTGCCACAGCGTCGAAGTCCGCCAATTTCTGTGCCTCCCATCCATAGCGTACCCCGACATTCTCTTTCATATCCTTCTCCTTTGCTTCCAGAAGCATCTTGGCACGCAGGTTCTTGACCACCTCCCTGTAGGCGTTGGCAAGATCCTGGGCAGTTGCCTTCTCTGTCAGCAGTTTGGAGAGATAGCTGCCGAAGCGATTATTGAACTCATGGATAAGCGCGTTCCTGCGCTTACTCCCTATGTTCTCGCTGTCGATGGCATCCTTCAGTCGCTTGACAGCCGATGTCTCTTCCGCAATCTTTCCCTCCACCTCCTTGATTTCGGTAGCAGCCAGCTTTGCCTCACGCTTCAGCCTTTCCTGTTCCTCTTTGGCAGAACGAACCTTTGCCGTCCATGCCGCTATAGCAGCCACCGCTGCAATCAATGCCGTAGCCAGCAATCCAAACGGATTAGCCTTCACAGCCGCATTCAGCAAGCGCGTAGCTGCTGCTGCCCTGGTCGCATTACCAGCCACTTTGTTGTATGCAACCGAGGTGGCCAGTACCAGAATGTTATAGATGGGAAACAGCATGTTACCCACTTTGATGATACCATGCCATACAGCCGTAGCCGCTGCCACCGCTTTCGTGCGTATGACGGCTAAGTTCACTGCCACGTTATAGATGCCGATGGCCGCTGCTGCCGAAATGATTTCCACCTTATACCTTACGATGAAGTCCACCATCGTAGAGAGAAGCTTTAGGATCATTGTCGTGCTGCTCAGTACATGCCGCATGACAGGCTGCAGTTTCTCACCCAACTCAACTGCCATTTCATTCACACGCTTACGGGCTTTCTCCAGACCCGCTTGCACTGTATTGTTCTGCACGTCGTACTCCTTGGTGACAGACGTAGCTTCTGCAAAAGCCTTTGCTGCTTCCTCCTGTTCCCAGCGTATCATCTCCAGATTGCCAGCCAGTGCCGATATCACCTGCGCTGCACGGGCACCGTTCTCTCCCATGTCCTTGAATACTGGAGCCAGCACATCGATGTTACCCAGCGAGTGCAGTTGCTCCAACAGCATCATCAATCCGGCGTTGGTGTCCTTGGTCACCGTCTCTTTGAACTTCTTGGCATTCAGCCCCGTTGCCTTGATGATTTGGTCCTGTTGCTTGAACATGTCCATAATCAGCTTCGATACAGCTGTAGAAGACATCTCCACCTTCTGCCCTTGGCTGTCAAGCACAGCGGCCAATCCCATGATTTCAGGGATTGTCATTCTTGCTTGTGCGCCGACACCAGCCATGCGCTGTGCGAAGTTTGCGAGGTATGGAGCCGATGCCGTACAGTTCTGCGAAAGCTCATTGATGACAGAACCCACGGAAAGCAGGGCCTTCTCCGTTCCGAGCCGTTCCTCATCCCCGAAGATGTTTGTCAGCTTCGATAGTGTCAGCGTAGCCCCTTCTCCCAATTCATCCAGTGCCACATTGATTTGATTGGCAGCACGCACGAAGCCGAGCACATCCTCCTGTGAGGATTTTCCCAGTCTTCCGGCTTCCTGTGCCAGCTTATTCAGTTCCTCACGGGACGTGCGGGTATCTATCTTCTTCAGCTCCTCATTCAGTTCTGTCACCTGTTCCGCATCCATGCCCGTGTATTTGCGGACATTCGCCATTTCTGCGTCCATTTCCGCGTAGGCACTTACTGCAGAGCGTCCGGCCATGATGAGACCTGTGACGGCAGCGGCACCAGCCATGAGTGTTGTCTGCCAGTCATTCATCTTGCGGTTGAAGCGATCCCAGAACCCTTCTCCGTCGCGCAGTTGGTTGTTTACCTCCTTTAGTTCAGCCTTTACCCGTTTGATTTTCTCCACATGGGCGTTCCATGCATCGCTTCCCCTCTCGATGTAGTCCAGCTGTCGGTTAAGCGTTTGCAGTGCCTTGTTCAATTCACGAGGTGTGGCGCGGTCCAGGTTGCGCAGTACATGCTCCACCTGCTGTGTTGCCGACTCAATCTCACGGATTTGCCTCTTGGTATCTGTGAGTTCCTTTCGCAGACGCTTCAGGTCGGTCTTATTGCCCGTTGCGGCTGCCTTAGCGATGGCAGACTCCAACTGTAGCGCATTCTGTCGCAACTGTTGCAGTGTCTGCTGTGCTTGTTGTCCGTTGATTAGCAGGTCAACGGTTGCCTTAGAAGATAAATCGCTCATTTTTGCAGAAAGTAAGAATTACGTTGCAAAAATACCGCTGAAAAAACGGGCTGGAAAAGACGGCAAACCATCGGAAAATTGCCGTTTCAAACCTGCAAAGCCGCCAAAGAAAATCAAGGCTTAAAGAAAATTTTGAACTTTTCCAGCCCTCCGCGACGCAAAGCGTTGAGTATCAAAACAAAAGGGTCGAGGGAAAAAGAATTTTCCCCTCGTTTCTGTGTACACACCCCCCGACCGCCCTGCATCGTGCGCCCTTGCCTTCGGGTCAGTTTCGAGCGGAATATGTAGCGGCAGTCTCTTAAAAAATGAGGTTCGGCAGTCTCACCGCTTCAAAATCCGCTTCATGGACTCGCCAACGATGACAAGCCACGACACACCGCCCGAAAAGGTGCAAGGGTCTCACCATTTCACGAAAGGCAAAAGGTTACGGCATTTCTGCAAGGCTTCGAGGTTGCGCCATAAGCAAAAAGCCCCCGACACCACCCGAAAAAGGCAAAGGGTTACGGCTTTTTAGCCATCGCCACCCACCGCCACACCACACCCACCGCCCAATGCGCGGTAAGATGCTGTCATGCGTGTGTGAAATGTGATAGGCTTGTACTACCACATTTTCACTCTCGCGTGTACTTATTTAATCCTCGCGTGTGCGCGTGTAAGCCCCGATGTGCGGTAATGGCTCCCCCTGCGTATAGATGCAATCCATAGCAGCGGGAGGTGTTAGGGCACAGCGGCAGGCTTGGGCTTGCCCATCATGTTCCCACAGCAACAGTAGCAAGAGCAGCGCAGACAAAGAAGACAAGAAGCAGAATGCAATGTTGCCGAAAGTGTGTGTGCCAGTGAGCCACAGCGGACAGGATATGAAAAAGCCCGCACCTCTTTCCATCTGGAATGTGATGCGGACTCATATCCTATTCGCCGTGAAGAGAACCAACACTTACTTCCGGCACTGTCTCTTGTCTGTTGTCGTAGCGGAACTGCGTAGGGTTGCTATGGGAACAAACGCCTTTTACGGATGAACCAGGCTATTGCCGCAATGACTATTCCGGCAATGGCTAAGAGAGAAAGATGCAACCGTATTGACGGCTGCTTCTTTACTTTCGCTTTAACATTCGAGTGATAACTGGAATGATGCGAACTACTGTCGGCTGTCACCGTGATAACGCTACTGCTGTCGGCAGTGTGTGTCTGTAGGCGCAAGCCCTTTACTACGACTTGTGTTTGTTGGATGCGCGGTAGCGTGTTACTTGTGCGGTTGCTTTCCGCACAAGGCTTGGAGCCGCTGATGTCACAAGTCCGACCGATATGCCCTGTGCTATCGTCGGCTTGTGGCACCTGCGGCACAGACAGCGATGTGAATACGATGCTGTCGATATTCAGGACAAGGCTCTGCAAGAACTTGTCCACAGCGAGAGAAGTGGTAGAAGACGACGTAGCCTGCTGCATCGTACTATCTACCTTTTCTTCGAGCGTCCGCTGCGTGGTACGACACGCAGTAAGAAAGCAGCTTGCAAAGACGAGCAGGATGGTCACTGCCAGATTGCGATACTCCTTGAAGGCATCAAACGAAGGACATGCCTTATTAGCGTACTCCCGATGCCCATGTATGGTTGCATTGGGGTATTTGGCTTTCAGCTCCTTCAGTAAGGCGATGAGCGCCTTTTTCTGTTCGGGTGTTCGCGTGTCCTTATCCTTCTTCATGTCGGCAGTCATGCCGCCGATGTAGCAGATGCCGATGGAGTGTTTGTTATGGCCTACACAATGCGCCCCCACTTCTTCAAGTGGTCGGCCAGTGTGTATGCTTCCATCCCGGTAAATCACATAGTGATAGCCGATGCATCGGAACTTCCGTGCTCGATGCCAGTTGTCAATGTCCTTGACAGTGACATCTCTTCCTTCAGGAGTGGCCGAGCAATGGACGATGATTTCATTGATGCTCCTCATTTTCTTCCTCCTCCTTTCCTTGCAACTGCTGCATTTTCTTCTGCAATGAAATCTTCTGTGATGCGAACATAGCACCTACACCCAGTATAGATGCAGTGAGCAGCAAGAACTGAGCGATGAGGTACAGCACGGAATCGTGCACCTCTCCCGGAGGTGGTACGATGAATCCTGCGATGCCAAAGCCGATAGCCGCTATAAATGCAGCTACGGCGATGAAATACTGAATTTTGACTGTTGGTTTCATAATTCAGGAATTTATGGATTAGTAAGGATGCCCAACTGTTGCAGTTCGGCAGTCAGTGCTTCCGATGGAGCGGTAAGCTGCTTGTACAGCGAGAGGATGGAGTCCTTCGTCTTGTCCGAAGGATTCTTCTTGTATCGACCTTTAGCCAGGTTAATCTGGCGCAGGAGATTCTTCTGTTCCAGCCGTGCAGACTCTTCAAGCGACTGTTCTGCCTGAACGCTTGGAGCCGTTGCGGTCTTGTCCGCATCAGCGACGTAGCGATCATACTCCTGCCAGTTCTGATGATACCGCTTATCCAGTTCGATAATCTCTTTGAGGAACGGATAGCGGTCGGAATCAGGGCAGGTACTATTTGCTGTCGAAAGCATTCTCAGTTGAAGATGCAGTTCACGCATCTTCTGATTGATGCTGGCGTTCTCTACATAGAGAGCCTGTATCTCCGGGGGCAGCGTGTCGTGGTCGGCACGTTTGCCACCTCTCCACTCCTGGGCTTCCGAACCGGGCGCGTCGCCTTGTGGTGAGGGAGCCTCCTTATCAAGGGCATGTTCCTGAACGATGCCGTCCACCTGTTGCTGCATGGCCTGTACCTCTTCGTGGGTAAGGTCTTGCAGTCGGTACTGGAGATACCTCTTGATTTTGAACTCGATGAACTCAGCGTGACGCTTTGGGTCACGGCTGATGTTCCGATACAGAATCTTGTTGTTTGTGAGCTGTAGCAAGAATGTTGCGCCCTGCTCATAATCCCTTTCACTGGCAGGAGTATTCATCCACTCCTGCAATTTGAGTGTAAACTGTTTATCCATGATTTCACTTTTTAGTGTTCTTATTCAGCTCTTCATAATCCTTTGCCTTGGCATCCAGTTCTGTGAGCGCACGCCAGCAGTCCATGCGCAAGACTTCACGCTCCTTCGTGATGTCGCCTCCCGTGAGTGCGCGGATCTGCGTGTTCATGTTCTCCTGCAGTTGCTTAAAGGAGAGCATGGCGGCTTCGCCCTCTTTGGCGGTGCCGAAGAAGTGTGTGAACAGATTGGCGAAGTACCGCTTCAGGGAGGTGAACCAATAGAAGATGCTCGATGCTTCTTCTTTAGAGAGCCGGATGAAGCGATATCTATAAAGGATGCGGGCCATCTCCTGTAGCAGACTGTCGTTTTGTGTCTGCAGATAGCCTTGATACAAGTTATCAAGAGTAAGGAAATCCTCGAAGGTGACGTTCTGGAAGTCCGCACGCACTGGGCGGTGCCAGCCGATCCGTGACAGTCGGACTGGGTACTGCGGGAAATCTCCGAGCCATTCCATGTTTGAAATGGCCTCCGTGATTTGCAGTGCCGAAATCGGGTACAGTTGCTTTCTGTACCTGATGATAAACACGCCACCTTCCCGGCGCACGACTTTCATGTGCGCCCATCGCAAGAGACATCTTGTTTTCACCTGCGCGAGTGTGTAGCTGCCGTTCAGCAGTCGGAACACGAAGCGCAATTCCTTATCTGGCAGTTCGTGCCAGCCTTTGGGGATAGATAAATCAATGACTGTTTTCATACCGCAAAGGTAAGGAAGCAGTCAGTGGCGGGAAAAGACAAAAAAAAAAAGCGAGATACCTCACGGCATTTCGCTCTTAGCATTAGCTATTATTCGGAGAATCTAGAACCTAGCGAAATTACAAAGACAAATGCCGTAACGAATAAGTGCCAATGTCCGCGCTTTTCTAGAGTGTAGTGCTTCTCAGCACGATTTTCTGCCACAAAATTATAAATAAATTCAGAACCAATAGCCCTGACTTTCCTTTTTGTTCTCGAAAACGGGTGGATTATATAATTGTGCGGTGTCCGAACTGTGCCATTCAGGGAAATCCTCTGGATTAGAACGGATAAGCTGCACCAACTGTGTTAGTGTCCGATGCACCATATGCATGGCTGCGGAGTGGTTGCTTTCTTTTAAGCAGTCCACTTCCACAGCTCTGAGGACACGGCAGATGTGTCGGTGCTTATCCGTACTGAACTGGCTTGACTGCGCCTGAGCACGCAGTAAGGACATGAGCGGTTGCGACATGTACTGCGTAGCGATATGCTCCTCTATGGGTATCAGTGCCTGGCGCAGGTCAAGGTACTGTTCCCATTTTCCCCCGTTGCTTCGGGGGAATGAATTTGTCACATCGATGTTCGGGAAAAGAGTGTCAGCAAAGAACTGAGCCTGCTCCGTACTGAGCCAGTCCGTCTCAGCAGGGAGTAGTGAAAGCACTTGCAAGATAGCTGCGTCCCGGTTGTCAAGCAGCGTATCAAGGAGTCGCGTTATGCGCTCCTTGCTTGCCGGTGCGATGTTCGTATTGCTGACAATCCCGAACCCGTTAGGTGTGAGGATCACGTCAAGGTGAGGTAATGCCCGACGGAATGCTTCATAGACGATGAGCTGCGTGGTTGCGCCACGCAAGTCATTGTCCTCCGCATATTGACAAATGGTGTCGAACACGGGTTGTGACGTGAAGACATCGCAGACCCATTTCTCGGATGCGCCGAGAAATGGAGCCATCTTGTCAATTAGCGGCACTTCCCCTTGCACCGACACAACGATGTTCGGTAGCAGGGCATTTAGCTGTTCGTTTGTAGTGATGAGCTTCATAGACAATCATTTTTGGTTATGCAAAAATACCGCTTTTACAGGCAGTACAGAAAGACACGAAAAATAGCCTGAAGCCGAAGCCCCAGGCTATGCCGCTATCGAGGAATCCATCAAGCAGCTTTCGCTGCCTGACTGGAACATTCCTCAATAGCTTTCGTAATCATTGCCGATGCTCGCTTGACATCGAGCAGGATTGTCTTGATGAACTGCGCATCCTCCTTCAGGCTTTCGAGCCATGATTTGAGGTAAGCCGCACTGTCCTCCTTGATGTATTTGTCCATTCCGTAGAATTGGCAAATCATCGCACTTGTCAATTCCGCCACCAATTCCTCTTTGGCGTACTCAGGACTTCCGAAAGCAGCAGGCTTCAGCCTATTCAGATGCTCCTCGGCTCCCGTGCTGTGAGCCATTTCGTGAAATGCCGTGCCGTAGAACGACTCACCATCCTTGAACTGCGTGAACTCTGGAAGCACGATTTCCTTCTTGGATTGGCTGTAATAAGCTCTATCGCCGTGCTTCAGTGAGATAGGACAAATCCAGCGATTTTCAGCCATCATCCTGTCCATCGGCTCAAAATGGAACATTTCCCCTGTATGCTCAGGCTTCCGACCGCCATTCTCACGGACGATTTGCTCGTAAATCTCAGGCCTTGCCTCCTGCATGTTTGTCTGATCGATGTTGAAGACATTGTAAACCACTGTGCTCGGATAGACATTGTAACGCTCCTTCTCGCTGTCAGACATCTGTTTGTACTCCTCGTACTTAATCTTGTTGTTCGTGTCCTTCTCGACGACCGTAAAGCAGGTAAGGAACACAGGGAAACTCTTCTCGCCCTTACGAACCGATACCATCGGGCGCTTATTCCCCTCGGCATCCACCGCAGGAACTCTGCCCACCGATGAATTGTTGTAATTCAGACCCATCACTCTGTCAAAGGTACAGAACACCGGGTACTTGTAGCCTTCCTTCTCGCAGTGCATCAGAAGCATGAGGCTGTTCATGCCATTGTAATGTCTGCCTGAAAGATTCTTCGGCCATGAGAGTATGCCCTCCGTGAACCAAGGCTTTTGCCAATCTGTCATGATAGACTCAATCTTCTCAATCATCATGTCTGCGAAGAGATTCAATGCTCTTTCTTGTGCGCTTTCGCTGTTAGCACCTGCGCCAGCCTTCTTGCTGTACGCCTTTTTTGTCTTGTAAGCCATAACACTTGTTTATTAAATTGTTAATACTGTAGGCTTTGGAGCCTCTAATTTTCACGTGCAATACGGCAGGAAGCAAGGAGAAGGAATGTAAATGCAAGGGAAGCCCGAAAAAATTTCAACCTGCAAGGCGCAGAGAATTTGGACCAGGAGCAACTGTACCCCAAAATCTTTGAAACTTTTTCGAGGCAAATGCAGTGTGCCCTTGCAGCATGACGCTTGCCCTAACTTTGCAAAGGGAAAATGAGGCGAGCCTATGGTATGACAATATAAACAAATGGCGCAAGACGGGCGGTAGGCAGAAGCGCAGGTGTAGCCAAAGCGCATGAGCATAGAATCCGCAGACATAGAGAGATTGAGCATGACGGGTTGGCTAAAGCCCACGAGGGCAACGGCAGAAGAATCGGCAGACAGGTATGAACGCCCATGCTGCACCGCGAGACGGAACCAGTGTTCCCTTGACAGTGTGATGGAGGTGTGGCAAAGTGTTGGAGCCGAGTAAAGGGAATGAGCGATAAGGGCGGGGAATGTTTACCCCTTACCATACGGGCGTGGACACAAAACGGCAAAATGGTGTACGAGGAAGAGAAGGAGCAATGACTATCCGAACCGCTGGGCTTACATCAGACAAACAAAGGATAAAGGCAATGACAGGAATGAGCGGTAGAATGCTGGCAAATAAGGGGGCAAGCCGACGGACAGATGCCAATGGCTTTCCTTTCTCACCGTAGCATGACGATAGGCACAGCCCATCGGAAATCGCCTGTGTTCACCCTGGGCAAGGATAGTGAGTGCGGCACGGTAGAAATGGCAGCACAGGAGCCGAACTGAGCATCCGCTTTTGGGAAGTCCGTGCCGAGAGGGTTGGTAGCGGAAGTGAGTGCCTTTGCGCTCAATGACAAGGAATAGGAGGACAGTGCGGCTTCAAATCATAGTGTGCCTATAGGAGGATGCAGAAAGAAAGCCTTGCCCCGTCAAGAGCAGACGACAGGATAAGGCTAACGATGGACGGTGAGCAGCCGACGGGTTACTTCCCGTCAGCAATCACCAATTTATTTTGCTCATCATCATAAACGACAGCATGTGCGAATGACGTGGTTTTTCCGTCGTGAATAGCTGATATGTCTATTGCACGCCGGACAAATTCATCAATGAGAGCCGCGTCGTGAAGAGAACGTGAATAATGCCAGGCATATTTCCCGACTTCACTATTAAAGGAATCTACTAAGGATTGGATGGATGCAGAAGCAAAGCGTTCTGCGAACTGTCTGTAAACTGGATTTTGTACCATAATAGGATCATTTTGAAGTGAATAATTTATTTGACTTCCGCATCGTACCTTGCCAATTACATTGGCGAGTCTGCTTTCGCTCAACAATTTAAGCAAGCTTCCATTGTATTCGCTTAATCGCAGCCTTGACCACCGTGGCATCCTATGCTCGGTTGGTGAGTGAGCCGCAAAGCTCCTGCTCTTGATGCGCTGCAAAGGTACGAATAATCCTTGAAACCACGACTAAGAAACACAAAAAACTCACGGAAATAACCGTGAGTTAGTAAAAAAAACAGGAAAAGGAGTGTTTGCGCTTAGGCAAACAACTCCTGCTGTGCCGGAGTAACTATCTCCGTAGGCTTCTTTGTGGGCTTCTTCACAAAGTCCGTGATGTCATCACAGATGGCAACTCGGATGCCAGCTCGGATAAGCTTTGGCAGGTATGTGTCCAAAGCATGGTGAGGAAATCCAGCCATTGTGATACTGTCAGCACTTTCTTTGATGCTTGCAATGGCGAGAATTTCCGCAGCTTTGATAGCATCCTCTTCGTAGCATTTGTAGAAATCACCGCTACGGAACAAGAGGAGTGCTTCGGGATGCTTCTTTTTCAAATCGCAGAACTGCTTGAAAATAGCGGACTCGGCTTCTTTCTTATTTCGAGCAATCTCAGCATCGACCATTGCTTGAAATTCAGCAAGCTCTTCAGGGCTCTGAATGTCAATGTCATAAAGAGCTACATGCTTGCCATCGGCAATAAGCTTTTGGAGGCACTTGTCAAGCAACTCAATATCGAAGATGAAATGCAATGTGCCATCGAAAAGATGCTCTGGGGTATTATCGAGAGCAGCGGCACATGCTTCAGCACTCTCTCCGAATGTCGTACATGTGAGCCTCTGACGCTGGATGACTACAGCATCTGGATGTTGTTCACGAAACTTGTACATCTGTGTACAACTCATGGCTTTGCGGGCGGCCTCCAACATTTCATTGGAAGGCTCACCCTGTTCTGCACCTGCTTCGGCTGCCACCTCCTGTGCTACCTCTGTAGCTTCCTCGGCGACCTGTGCTTGCTGGGCACCCTCTTTCGCTTTCTGATAATCGAGCGAGAGGGCTGCAAGCTGGATGTCATTGATTTGGAGATTCAACTTCTTGGAAAGGAGGAAGCAGTAACGTATTGCCTTTAGCGTGTTCGTGAAATTCATCTTACACTGGAGCCTGCCCTCCATGCCCTCAACAAACACCTGCCAGCCCTGCTGACCATTCTTGAACTCTTTCTTCACTGCTGAAATCTGAACATTTGCTTTCATTGTCTTGTAATTTTGAAGGTGAAACATAAATCTTATTTATTTTTTACGAACAATGAAGAGCGTAAGGGTACAGGCTCTGTTGTCAAGGGAGGATGTCCGGGTATTATTCAAAAAAAGTGGCAGCTCCGACGCCGAAGGGAACCATCTTTATTTAGAAAAATATCTGGAAACCCTTGAATGGAGCCACCGAGCTACCTTTGTGAAGGAAAAAGTGAATAAAAGATTGTCGTGGAACTGGAGAAGTTAAACAAGTAAGATGGAAGACGTGTAACGATGGAAGATGCAGTGAAGGAAGAGGGCAGAATGCGTAGCGGACAGCGGCGAGAACCAGGACACTATTCAGGCGGATCCGCAGTGACCGTCTTAGCGTCCTTGTTCTCGTCCAGGGTAGTCAGTTGAATGAATGGGCATTCGGGGTAGGCATTCTTCCACTTATTGAATTTCATGATGATGCGATGCACGGTAAAGAGCAAATCGTGATACGGCTTTTGAAGCGCCTGAGCAATGGTATATAACTCCCGCTTGTCAGAGCCGCTGTTGTTAGACTGCGACTTGCCCGGCACAGAGCCGACGAGGTTGGAGTGTACGCGCATGGTGAAGCAGAACATGTTCACAGCCTCCTGAATGTCGGTGCTCCAGTCGCCGCCCTCCTTAGCTTCGTCAATCCGATTTATAACAACATCGTGCTGTTCCTCTCCAGTGGGCGAGACATAGAATGTGGAGAAGAGGGCCTTTCCACTGTTCTCAGCCCCAGTGAGGAAATCGATGATGAGCTGCTTCTCCTTCACGACCCGTGCCTGTTGCTTCTTGATGTCAGTAATACGCTCACGTTTGAAGATACCCTCCCAGTACCGCTGTGATACCTCGATGTGATACTTCAGCGGAGCCGAGTTCTTCAGTTTCGCTTCCTTTGCCATCCCGATAAGCTGCTTGATGTTGTACCACTTTCCCTTGAAGAGAGCCGCATAGTATGGAATCGGATAATATGTGCTATCAGGAGTAGGCACACGGCACACCACGGCATACTTGCGTGGTGCGTTCTTCTTCTGAAGACGCTCCTGAAGGTCGCCCCAGGGGTTGTCTATAGACAGCAGATGAATCTTCTCCACCTCTTTGATGGAGCCAATGGACTTGTTCCAGTTGGCATACAGCACATATTCGATGCGTCCGTCCTCTTTCGCAGGAGAGAAACGGCAGTAGCATACCTCCTTGCGGTGCAGTGAAACGATCCGCTTCCCCTCGTTGTCAAGGATGATCACTGACACACACCATCCGAAGTGCTTAAAGTCCTGGCACACTCCGAGGAAGTAAGCCGGAAGCGAGTTTGCCAGCAGGAAATCCTCTATTTCCTCCTTTATTGCTGCGGTGCAACTGGCAGAGTTATACGACAGCCCGGCACCGTAGCACACTTCGGCGTTAAACATCTGACATGTAGATAAGGTCTCGTCCTTCTCTATCATGTCAAGAATATGGTACGGCATCATGTTATCACCTCCCCACGGCATGTACTGTGTGCCGTCGGTGAGTGTGATAGGACTGATGTCAATATCATCCTTGAACACCTTGCTACTGTCAGTAATGAACAGTGCCGCGCCTTTCGCCTCCGGCATCTGTTCCACTGAGGAGAAGCAAATCTCCAAGCTGTTATTATGCGAATAAGAAGAAACCTTTTTCATGTGTCTTTTGCTATTTTGAACTATCGTCGTACCTTTGTGCCAGATGCGGAGCGATCACCCCTTGTGGGCGGCTCACATCGTGGAAATGTAGAGCGGCCTCGTGCGGCTCACTTCGTCCTTCAGTGTATGGCGGCTCCGGCGGCCTACACTTTTTTTATATAGAGTATGAGATGCCGAAATACTCACCATCATATTCAGGCCTGTCAGTGATATGCATGTTTACATAGAACTCCGCGATGTTCGTCACACACTTGGAAAAGTCCAGTGCGCGGTTTGCCCCTGTCGGCAGGGGTGGCCCGAACACGATGCCGAAGCGGAAGCGGTGGTTGGACTTTATCAAGTGTGTCCTGCTTCCGAAGCCCACCTTATAACCTTTCAGTATACCATTTTTCATCACTTTGCGGATGTTCCCGAACAGCCAGCGGTTATCCTCCGAGTATTCCCATACCGGGTTTTTGTCTGTCCCTACGTTATGTCCGAACTTCACCCATCCAGTCGAACCCACCTGGATTTTCTTTTCGTCGTAGAAAAGATGCCATCCCCTCATTGTGGGGCCATACCATCGTCTCGTTTTATCCTCCACATTGCAATAGCGCGGTTTCTTTCTGGAATAGCGCAAGAGATACGGAATATAACCTGCAGCAATCACCTCAGAAGGATATTTCACTATCAGCTCCCCTCTACTGGAATCACATTCAATGTGGTAGAAAGGCTTTGCGCTGTTCCCCAGTTTCTTGTAATCCGCTGCTGAAAGGATGCCCGCGTGTGAGGAGGAAGCAATAGGCAATGCTACAGAGAGAGCCGCAGGATTGCTGAACACCTCTCCGCTGCTTTCACTTAGTGCAAGCTGCACCGCTGTAGGTGAAGCTGACACTTCCATCTTCAGCGTGGCGAGGTGCTGCATTTTGTTACGGACACTGTTCAAGTCCGTTACCTGCTGTGCCCTCATTATTCCGGCACGCTCTGTGGTTGCCTGTCGTAGCGTGAAGATGGTGGACTGTCCCATTCCCGTTGTCGTATTCACGCTTCCGATATTCAGGTAGATGTTATTGCGGTCGTCATTACCGAGTGCAATACGAGTAATTACAGTACCGATTCCCGTTAGTGACCCTTCCCAATCCTCCAACTGTTGAACGGTGGTATATTCCGCTGCGCCTTCCAGCACATTCGCTATCTTCTGTAGCAATGAGCCGAGGGATTCAGGTGTGATAGCATCCTGCCTGGTTTCAGCGCGGAATGCCGTAATGAGAGATGTAAGCTGTGATATATCCATGACTATGATTATTTTTGCAAAGGTACGGTCAAGAAATGATGGGTGAAAAGACAGTTTAACACAGGTCATGGATAAAAAGCGGTAGAAATTTCGTACCTTTGCAGGCAGATAAATCGGAATTTATGGAAATCAATAATAGACCCAACCCCAATGAGGCTTTTCCGAATCCGAAGATTCCAAGCCTCTGCTTCATCAAGAACGTGG
>CADCDK010000011.1 GCA_902800185.1 uncultured Prevotellaceae bacterium | reverse complement strand
GTAAGATTGTAAGACTGTAAGAATGCAACAACAAATATTCATTTAAAAAGCTGAAACACAATGAGATACGATATTTCAAAAAGCAAGGCACCCGAGATGTCTAACCTCGGAAAAGGTACAGAATGTATTAAAATCCTGCTCAAAAAGGCCTAAAAACACAGGGTTAAACCCTCGTTTTGATGTTTTTTCCTGTACTTGGCGCACATATCGGCGTCGTAGAAATTCGGTGTTTTGACCTCAAACGGGGGTATTCATGCAGCAAAATGGCCTATCTTGTACCAAATTTGTGTGTTTCTAATGTTCAATAGCGGTGCTTTCAGGAGCTCAAAAGCCTGCTTCGAGGAGGTCGTTACACTGCTTCGGTTTCCTCATCACGGCAGAGAGTTAAGGTAAAAAGATTGTTTCATCAAGAAGATGCTCGAGGGCATCCAGTTCACCGAGGCCGTGAAGAACGACGTGGAGAAGGTGTGAATCGGAGAGGGGGCTGGTAAAAAAAGTTCCCTTTCCTTTTGCACTTCGCTCGATTTTTTGTAATTTTGCGCTGCAAAATTTTTAATAACAAATATAGGTATGAAAATGAGTAGAATGATTCCGATGGCCCTGATGTTGGCATTGCCCGTGGCTGGCGTTGCCCAGAACAAGTCGGGGCTCAGGATGGAGAATCTTGACAAGAGTGTGAAGCCCGCCGAGGACTTCTATATGTTTGCAACGGGTGGATGGCAGAAGCGGAACCCCCTGCCTGCCGCCTATTCGCGCTTCGGCAGTTTCGACATGCTGCAGGAGGATAACAACAAACGCATCAACTCCATCCTGGACGAACTGCAAAAGAAGACTTTCGAGCAGGGAACTACCGAGCGCAAGCTTGCCGACTTCTACCGGCTCGCCATGGACAGCACACGTCGTGAGCGTGAGGGGATTGCGCCTGTGAAGCCCCTGCTTGACGAGATGGAGGCTGCCCGGACGAAGGCCGAGCTGGAAGCCATCCAGAAGAAGTATGCGCCCCTGGGCTTTGGCATCC
The DNA here is from genome assembly GCA_902800185.1 of uncultured Prevotellaceae bacterium. Taxonomy (GTDB): domain Bacteria; phylum Bacteroidota; class Bacteroidia; order Bacteroidales; family Bacteroidaceae; genus Prevotella. Next base: position 150,670 of record CADCDK010000011.1, on the reverse strand, counting down.
CCTATGGCTACGGCTTCGGGGCAGACGAGAAGAATGTGACGATGAACATCCTGAACGTCAACCAGGGTGGACTGACACTCGGTCAGCGTGACTACTATATGAACAACGACGAGGCGACGGTTGCCATCCGTGAGGCCTACAAACAGCATATCGTGCGCATGTTCCAGCTCTTCGGTTTCACAGAGGCTCAGGCCGTTGCCAAACGCGATGCCATCTTCCGTTTCGAGACGGCGCTGGCACTGATTTCCAAGAGCCGCACGGAGCTGCGTGATCCGCAGGCCAACTATAACAAGATGACGCTGGAGGAGTTTAAGAAGAACTATCCCCATATCGACCTGGAAGGCATCACGAATGCGGAGGGTATCAAAAGTGCCGACGTGCAGGAGATGGTTGTCGGACAGCCGAAGTTCATGGAGGGGCTCGACAAGCTGTATGACGCGCTGAATGCCGATGACCTCCGTGCCTACATGGAGTGGGACGTGGTGATGGGTGCCGCCGGACTGCTGACCGACGAGATTCGCGAGGCCAACTTCGACTTCTTTGGACGCACGATGTCGGGACGCAAGCAGGACTATCCGCTTTGGAAGCGTGCCACCAACCGCGTGCAGGGCGTGATGGGCGAGGCCCTCGGAAAGATGTATTGCGACCGCTTCTTCCCCGAGACGTCGAAAAGGCAGATGGAGCAGCTGGTCAGGAACCTGCAGATAGCCCTTGGCGAACGGATTGACGCACAGAAATGGATGAGTGACGAGACGAAGGCCAATGCCCATAAGAAGCTGGATGCCTTCCATGTGAAGATAGGCTATCCCAACAAATGGAAGGACTATAGCGAACTCATTATCGACCCCGAGAAGTCGTTCTATGAGAACGTGCTGGCATGCCGGACGTGGAGTGCCAAGCGCCACATTGCGGAAAAGGCCGGTAAGCCGGTTGACCCGGAAGAGTGGTACATGACTCCGCAGACGGTGAACGCCTACTACAACCCGACAACGAATGAGATCTGCTTCCCCGCGGGAATCCTGCAATATCCCTTCTTCGACCCGAAAGCCGACGAAGCTTTCAACTACGGTGCCATCGGAGTCGTGATTGGGCATGAGATGACACATGGCTTCGACGATAACGGCAGACAGTATGACGACAAGGGATATATGAATGACTGGTGGACGGAAGCAGATGCCAAGGGCTTCAACGAGCGTGCCGACATGTACGACCGCTTCTTCTCTGCCATCGAGGTGCTGCCCGGCCTGAATGCCAATGGGCGCCTGACGCTGGGCGAGAACCTTGCCGACCACGGCGGACTGCAGGTAGCATGGTATGCCTACAAGAATGCCACCAAGGAGAAGCCCCTGAAGGCGAAGGACGGCTTCACAGGCGACCAGCGCTTCTTCCTTGCCTATGCCGGTGTCTGGGGACAGAACATCACCGAGCAGGAAATACGCCAGCGTGTCAAGAACGACCCGCATTCTCTGGGAGAGTGGCGCGTGAACGGTGCCCTGCCACATATCGACATGTGGTATGAGGCCTTCAATGTCAAAGAGGGCGACAAGATGTTTATCCCTAAGAGTGAGCGACTCGACCTTTGGTAACTTCCCTTGAACTCTTAAACTCTTAAACGTCTTAAACTTTTAAACCCTTCAACCCTTGAAGCCCTTATAAAATATGCCATTAAGACTTCCCGACAGACTACCGGCCATTGAGCTGCTGAAAGACGAGAATATCTTCGTGATGGATGCCTCCCGTGCCCATGCGCAGGACATCCGTCCGCTGCGTATCGTCATCCTGAACCTCATGCCGCTGAAGATCACAACGGAGACAGACCTCATTCGCCTGCTTTCCAATACGCCCTTGCAGATGGACATCAGTTTCATGAAGCTGAAAAGCCACACCCCCAAGAACACCCCCATTGAACACATGATGATGTTCTACAAGGACTTCGAGACCCTGCGACAGGAGAAGTTCGACGGAATGATTATCACGGGGGCACCGGTGGAGCAGATGCCCTTCGAGGAGGTTGCGTACTGGGAGGAGATTTCGCAGATTTTCGACTGGGCGCGGAATCACGTCACGTCCACGCTCTACATCTGCTGGGCGGCACAGGCCGGACTCTATTACCACTATGGCGTGCCGAAGTATCCGCTGGACAAGAAGATGTTCGGCATCTTCACCCAGCAGCTTTCGCCCCTTACTTCCCGGATGCCCATCTTCCGTGGGTTCGATGATGAGTTCTACATGCCCCACAGCCGCCATACCGAGATACGGCGTGAGGATATCCTCGCCAACCCGGCACTCACGTTGCTGGCAGAGTCTGCGGACAGCGGTGTGTCGATGGTGATGGCACGGGGCGGACGAGAGTTCTTCATCACGGGACACCTGGAGTATGCGCCTGACACCCTTGACAAGGAGTACCGGCGAGATGTGGGTAAGCGAGACGACGTGGAGATGCCCGTCAACTATTACCGCGACGACAACCCCGCGAATCCTCCCTTGGTGAAATGGCGCGCACATGCCAACCTCTTCTTCTCCAACTGGATCAACTATTACGTCTATCAGGAGACGCCTTATAACATCGAAGAAATTGAGTAATCCCGATGCGAACACTTGAACTGCTGGCTCCCGCCAAGAATCTTTCCTGCGGAATAGCTGCCATCGATCATGGCGCAGATGCCGTGTATATCGGTGCTGAGCGCTATGGCGCACGTGCGGCGGCAGGGAACTCGGTGGAGGATATTGCCGAGCTTTGTCGCTATGCCCATCAGTTCGGTGCCAAGGTCTATGTGACGACCAATACCATCATCTACGATCAGGAACTCGAGGACACCCTCCAGCTGATGAAGGATTTGCAGCAGGTGGGTGTGGATGCTTTCCTCGTGCAGGACATGGGGATTGTGGAAGGGGTTCAAGAGTTTAAAGAGTTTAAAGAGTTTAAGGGGTTTAAGGAGGGGTTTGTACTCCATGCTTCGACGCAGACGGATAACCGAACTGCGGAGAAGGTGGCTTGGCTCCGCTCGTTGGGATTCCGTCGGGTTGTGTTGGCGCGTGAGTTGTCCTTGGAAGAGATTCGGGAGATACACCGCCGTGTGCCCGACATAGAACTGGAAGTATTCGTCCACGGAGCGTTGTGCGTGAGCTACAGCGGTCTTTGTTATGCCTCGCAGTACTGCCTGGGTCGGAGTGCCAATCGGGGAGCATGTGCGCAGATGTGCCGGATGAAGTACGACCTGATAGATGCTGACGGTAGGGAGATTGTCCACCAACGGCATCTGCTGTCGTTGAAAGACCTCTGTCAGATAGACTACCTGGAGGAACTGGCGGATGCGGGTGCGGTTTCGTTCAAGATTGAAGGACGGCTGAAGGATGTTGACTATGTGAAGAATGTCGTTGCCGCCTATAGCCAGCGCCTTGACGAGCTGGTGCGCCGCCGTCCCAACGATTACCAAAGGGCTTCGATGGGGCAGGTTACCTATCATTTCGAGCCCGATCTGAAGAAGACGTTTCATCGTGGCTATACGAATTATTTCCTTCATGCACATCGTGATGCCAACGGCGTGTTGCAGGGACGGCAGCCTTCCATCGTTTCCTTTGACACGCCGAAAGCGATTGGCGAACAGGTGGGGAAGGTGAAGGTGATTGAAGCTTCAAGGAATCCCTCTGTCGTTGTCTCCAGTACGGCTGCGTTCAGCAACGGAGACGGGTTGTGCTTCTTCGCCAAGAATGCTGGAGGTGTGGAGCTGCAAGGATTCCGTGTGAACAAGGCTGTTGGCAACCGGCTGTATCTGCTCAGTATTCCGGAAGGTCTGCGGGTGGGTACGTTGCTCTATCGCAACAACGACGTTGCCTTCTCCAAGTTGCTGGCTGGGAAAACCGCGGAACGGAAGATTCCCGTGACGATGAGACTGGAAAAAGGTGAGCTGTGGGATGAAGACAGCGGATACGAACTTGTGCTGACGGTGGATGCAGGCTATGTCCGACGGCAGGTGCGACTCTGTATGGAGAAGTGCGAGAAGCCCCGCAAGCCCCAGCACGATTTTATTGTCAAGGAGCTGTCGAAGTTAGGCACCACGCAGTTTGTCTGTTCACATGTAGAAGTGGCGGATGACTTTGATGTCTTCGTGACGGCAGCCCAGTTGGCACAGCTGAGACGACAGGCGATAGAGGAGTGCGGAACGAAGGGAGTGGAACGACGAACAGGAAGCGAGGAAAGAGGAACGGAAAACGAGGAGTACGGAATGAGAAACGCGGAAAGGGGCGTGAAGAATGCGGAAATGCCTCGCTATGCGGAACCTCATCTCTACAATATCGCGAACCGCCAGGCCTCCGACTTCTACAGGGCACAAGGGCTGGAGACCGTTGCTCCGGCTTTGGAACTGCAGCAACCCAGCGAGGCCACACTCATGCATTGCCGCCATTGCATCAAATTCTCATTAGGCTACTGTGTGAAGCACGGCGGACAGCACCCGACGTGGCGTGAACCGCTCTCGTTGCGGTTGGGCGATGGAAGGAAGTTTGGATTGGTGTTCGACTGCAAGGCGTGTGAAATGAAGTTGAAAGCTTAAGTCTAAGAAGATATATCAGGAGATGGTCAAAGGATTACTGAAATGGATGATATGTGGAGCGGTACTGTTGCTGACGGCATGCTACAGCGACAGTCCGAGGCGCTCGGAAGCACTACCGGAACAGGGGAGCGACTCCCTGCCGGTGAGCGATACGCTTACCTTCAGCTCGACCCATCACTACTCAGTCAACTACAACTTCGTGGTGAAGGCAGACTCCGTACCCCTGTTGCGTCAGCAGCCGGAGGAACAGATGTCGGAACTGATGACAGACTCATTCTCCGTCAGGAGAGGTGAACCGCTGGTGGTGGCTGATGTGCGTACCATCCCGAATGATTCCATCGACTCTGTTTGGGTGCAGGTGGCAACGGTTGACTCAGAGTTCGGGTGGATTCACGAGTCGGAGCTGCTGCCGGCTGTGGTTCCCGATGATCCCATCTCGCAGTTCATCTCTTTCTTCTCCGACACCCACATCCTGATTTCCCTGATTATCATCATCCTGCTGGTGTTCGGCTATACCATGCGCCATCTGCTGCGCCAAAATGCCCACTTGGTGTTCCTGAACGACATCGATTCGTTCTATCCGACACTCTTAGCCTTGATTGTGGCTGTTGCAGCCACGCTGTATGCTGCTATCCAGATGTTTGCGCCCGACGTATGGCGCCATTTCTACTATCATCCTACGCTCAACCCGTTCTCCGTGCCGTTGTTGCTTGGGGTCTTCCTTTCGACTGTGTGGGCGATGCTGATTGTAGGGCTTGCCGCGGCAGACGATGTGCGTCGGCAACTCCCCCTGGGTGATGCCCTCATGTATCTGGCAGGTCTTGGTGGCGTGTGTGCTGTAGAGTACATCGTGTTCAGTATAACGACGCTGTATTATATCGGATATGTCTTGCTGGTCGTGTATGTCTATGCCTGCTTGCGTTATTACGATTCCCACTACAATCCACGTTTCCTGTGTGGCCATTGTGGACGAAAAATCCGCAATAAAGGTCGTTGCCCTTATTGCGGAACTGTCAATGTGTAATCTCTCTCTTGTAGGAGTTTCAGCTATTTCTTGAATTTGACGCTGCGTGTTTGCCCGCCTGCTGTCCATGTGACTACATAGACGCCGGAGGGGAGCGCGCTCATCGAGAACTCCTCGTTTGCCTTGAAGCTGCCTACTCGGACACCATTGATGGCAATCACATGGGCGGTGAACGTGAGTGCCGCGGGTGTCTCGGAGCCGAAGTGCAGAACCTGCGAATGGGGGTTGTATGCCAATGCGTATTCCTCGGGCTCAACCTCCCTGATGGATGTAGGCGTAGCGGGAAGCTCGCCGTTGGAGACAATATACCAAAGTCGGTTCTGGCTCTCGCCGTTGCGTGAGTCGCTGGTGTAGCTCAGGATGGCTGTGTTGTCGTCGCTACGTCCGCCCTCGAGATTGGCGATGTGCTGACTATAGACGTTCTCCAGATTATAGAACCCCGCCGTGCCTTGTGGGATGATGTTCCACAGCTGTCGCTCGTCGGTATCGTCGGGTGTGGCGGTATTGAGTTGTGTCCCGACATTGGTAGAGGGTCCTACAGCACCTTCCGTTGGGTCGTTGAGTGCTTTTTCCGTCTGGCGATTGATTAGCTGGAAATGAGTGCCCACCTTGCGGATTTCCCAGTCTTCGCTCTCGTCGTTTTTATTCTCACTCAGCTGATACACGCCTGCGCCTGAGGTGGCAATTGCCTTGGAGGTCTTGGCGTTAATCAGGTGGTAGTAGTAATTGTCTGGCACGAAGGCAGGTGTCGGCTCGACGGGCTTGCGGTTGGCAAAGGCCTGTTCAAGATAGGCACAATGGTCGGTGACGAACTGCTTGAGGTCTGCCACATACTGATCATAGGACGAGTAGAGGACGAACTCGTGATAGGCCCGCGTGCTGATGCCCCATTTCTCGTAGTTGAGTTTCTGCGAGCGGTTGAGGACGTTGGCAAAGCTGTCAATCTTGTGATGCAGATAGTCAACAAGTCCTTTGTCGAGCAGTTCCTTGTAGCGATTGTAAACGAGCTTCTGAAACCAGGGATCTTCCCACATGCGGTTCACCCATGCCTTGGAACCGCTGTAGGCTATATCTGCCATCAGCGAGTAGGCGGTAGTGGTGAGCCCTTGTTCATTACGGACACGATAGTCGTTGTTGTAGGCGATGTCATAGTCCCACAGCGGGCCCCAATAGAGCTTGGGGTCTGCCTGCTCTTTGTAGAAATAGGTGCTGTAGAATCCGTCAATATTCGCGCTCACCTCGGTACAGATGTACCAATCGACAAGTGAGGCCGAATCCACATAGGCCCGATAACCTGTCGTGGGATTGTCGAAGTCTGTTGAGTACAGCGCCAAATCGAACTCGTTGACGTAGTTGCGGATGTAGTTGGTCTGTGCGCTGACAATGTCTTCGTCGTCAGGATAGTGTATGCGTACGGGTGCTCCGTATCGTGATGTACTGAAGCAGTTTCCTTCGCGGAATCCATCAACCTCAAGCAGGTAGCCTCCTGTGATGTCGTCGGTGGCGGCAGGCGGAACGGGCTGTTCGGTGACATTGACCCGATGAGGGCGCACATCAACCTGGTCGCTGATCTGATAGGTTCCCACGTAGGTGCCGTTAAGTACCATGTCAACGAACTTGGCAGCGGGGTTGAACTTCAGCGAGGTGAAGTCGCCCATAGCAGAGGTGAGGGCGTTGCGCATCATCGTCTTGTCGCCGGCATTGGCAAGCAACGTCCATTTCTTGGTCTTCGCATAGCCCGTGCCGAGAAACTTCACTTTGTTGTTGAACTTGATCCTGTAGGGCTTTTTGGAAAGGTTCCAGGTAGAGTTCCCTCGTCCGCGAATCAGCACGGAGTCATAGGAGGTGACGTGCCCTTCCTCATCCACGTAATGAAGCTTGCAATACTTATACTCGGTCTTGCTATAGATGCCGTAACCGTCGAAAGTGGCGATGTAGATAGTCGGCAGGTTGGACTTCTGTTCCCATTGGGCATAGGTACAGAGGGTACACAAAAGTCCGATTAAAAACAGAAGCGTAGTTTTCTTCATCATGTTGGTTCCTGGGTTTGAATTTGTTGCAAAGGTCTTACTTTTTTTCTGGATATGCAAATATTTTGGCTATTTTAGCACTTCAAAGATAAATGAGGTCACTCATCACGTCGTCGCTCACAAATAGTCCTTCGCGTGTCAGGTGAAGATAACCGTTCTCGATGGTGAGCAGTCCATGCTGCAAGGAACGGCTGGCTGTTTGGAGCAGGTAAGTCCTGTATTTGTCCGACAGCTGTTCGATGCAGATTCCCTCGCGAGTTCGCATGGCGGTAGTAATCAGGTCATTATATCGGGTGTCTTCATCCAACACCTCTTCTTCCGAGGGAAGCTTCCCACTCTCTATTGCACGCATGTAGGCATTGAGATCGCTTACGTTCCAGGAGCGTGTGTTGAGTTGGTAGGAGTGGGCGGCGGCACCGATGCCTATGTAGGGAATCCCCTGCCAGTAGGACGAGTTGTGGCGGCTTCGCCAGGAGCCTCCGTCCGTGCGTCTTCGTGCGAAGTTGCTGATTTCATAGTGTTCATATCCTGCCTGCTCCAGCCTGTCCTTCAACACCTCGTACATCTGTCTTGACAGCTCGTCGGAGATGGGAGTATAGGCACGTAGTCCCTGGTCTTTCAGCTGGCAGAGCTGGGTTCCCTCTTCGTACATCAGACTGTAGGCAGAGATGTGCTCCACTTGCAGGGACAAAGCCCGCTCCAAGTCGTGTTCCCATTCCAATAACGTTTCGTTGGGAAAGCCAAACATAAGGTCGATGCTGATGTTTTCAATGCCGGCTTTCCGTAACCGTTCAACTGCCTCGTCCACCTGTTGGGCATGATGTCGGCGGCGTAGGAGTTGCAGCCGTTTGTCGGAAAAGGTCTGCGCTCCCATAGAGACGCGGTTGACAGGAAGACGGGAGAGTAGGGCGGCCAGCTCCTCCGTGACATCATCGGGGTTGCATTCCATCGTGATTTCAATATCTCCGAGGTTCTCACCATATACCTTATTGATTCCATACACCTTATTTATATATAAAAAGAGGCGTTCCAAATTGTGGGACGAGAGCTGCGAGGGTGTTCCGCCGCCGAGGTAGATGGAGGTGAGGGGTGAGAAAGCTGCATTGAGGGGACGCAATTCCATCTCCTTGCACAGCGCGTCCACGTAGCGGTCTTGCTGCGAAAGCTGTGTAGTGGAGTAGAAGCCGCAGTAGATGCATCGGCTTGCACAGAATGGAATATGAATGTAAAGACCAGCCATTACGATGGCAAAAATACGAATTTTGTCTGTTATCTGCAAGCGTAGCAGATGTTAGAAGTACTAATAAAGTTTAATTATTGGTGACAGTTGATGGCTGTTTGCAAGAAATTGACTAACTTAGAGCCCGCAAAACTTAAGAAAACTACAAATAACCAAAATTCATAACTAAAAAACTGTAAACTATTATGAGAGTTTATCAGACAAACGAGATTAAAAACATTGCCTTGATTGGCAGTGCGGGTAGCGGCAAGACAACTCTTGCCGAAAGTATGTTATTTGAAGCCGGTATCATCAAGCGCCGCGGTTCGGTGGAGCAGAAGAATACGGTTAGTGATTACTTCCCCGTAGAGCAGGAATACGGCTACTCTGTGTTCCCGACGGTTTTCCATGTGGAGTGGAACAACAAGAAGCTGAACATCATCGACTGTCCGGGAAGCGATGACTTCGTAGGAGGTGCCATCACAGCGCTTAACGTGACCGATCAGGCTGTCATCCTCATCAATGGCCAGTATGGTCCCGAGGTAGGAACGCAGAATGCTTTCCGTTATACAGATAAGCTTCAGAAGCCTGTTATCTTCCTCGTTAACCAGCTCGACCGCGACAACTGCGATTTTGATGTCATCCTATCCAACATGCAGGAAATCTACGGCCCCAAGTGCGTGCCCGTTCAGTATCCTATTGCCACAGGTGCAGGCTTCAACGCCGTTATCGATGTACTGCTGATGAAGAAGTACTCGTGGAAGCCCGAGGGTGGTGCTCCCATCATCGAGGATATTCCCGCAGAAGAGATGGACAAGGCAAAGGAACTGCATGCCGCTCTGGTAGAGGCTGCCGCTGCCAATGACGACTCGCTGATGGAGAAGTTCTTCGAGGAAGAGACTCTTACCGAGGACGAGATGCGTGAGGGTATCCGCAAGGGCCTTGTCACCCGTTCCATCTTCCCCGTGTTCTGCGTTTGCGCCGGTAAGGATATGGGTGTGCGCCGACTGATGGAGTTCCTGGGTAATGTCGTTCCTTTCGTGAGCGAGATGCCGAAGGTACACAACACCCGCGGTGAGGAGATTGCAGCTGATTCAGCCGCTCCCACCAGCATCTATTTCTTCAAGACAGGTCTCGAGCCCCACATCGGTGAGGTTTCTTACTTCAAGGTGATGAGCGGAAGCGTCAAGTCTGGTGATGACCTCTCCAACGCCGATCGTGGCTCGAAGGAGCGCATCGGTACCATCTATGCCTGCGCTGGTGCCAACCGTATTCCCGTTGACGAGCTGAAGGCAGGTGATATTGGCTGTAGCGTGAAGCTGAAGGACGTGAAGACCGGCAATACCCTGAACGCCAAGGATGTCGAGAACCGTTTCGACTTCATCAAATATCCCAACTCCAAGTATTCCCGTGCCATCAAGCCCGTTAACTCCTCTGAAATGGAGAAGCTGATGGCAGCCGTGCTCCGCATGCGTCAGGAAGACCCGACATGGGTTGTGGAGCAGTCGAAGGAACTCCGTCAGACCATCATTCACGGACAGGGTGAGTTCCACCTGCGTACCCTGAAGTGGCGTCTGGAGAACAACGAGAAGATTCAGGTTGAATTTGAGGAGCCGAAGATTCCTTATCGTGAGACCATCACGAAGATGGCTCGTGCCGACTATCGTCATAAGAAGCAGTCGGGTGGTGCCGGTCAGTTCGGTGAAGTACACCTCATTGTTGAGCCTTATGCTGAGGGTATGCCCGACCCGACATCATTCAAGATTAACGGTCAGGAGTTCAAGATGAACCTCAAGGGTAAGGAAGAGATTGACCTGGAGTGGGGCGGAAAGCTCGTCTTCATCAACTCTGTTGTCGGTGGTGCTATCGATACCCGTTTCATGCCTGCTATCTTGAAGGGTATCATGGAGCGCATGGAGCAGGGACCGCTGACAGGCTCTTATGCCCGCGACGTGCGTGTCATCGTCTATGACGGAAAGATGCACCCAGTAGATTCCAACGAGCTTTCGTTCATGCTGGCAGCACGCCAGGCCTTCTCCGCCGCATTCCGTGAGGCAGGCCCGAAGATTCTGGAGCCCATCTACGACTTGGAGGTATTCGTGCCCAGCGACTACATGGGTGATGTGATGAGTGACCTGCAGGGACGTCGCGCCCTCATCATGGGTATGGACAGCGAGGCTGGCTATCAGAAGCTCTCTGCCAAGATTCCTCTGAAGGAGCTCTCCAACTATTCTATCGCATTGAGCTCGCTCACGGGTGGACGTGCTTCTTTCACTACGAAGTTTGCTTCTTACGAGCTTGTTCCTGCCGACATCCAGCAGCAGCTGATTGCTGCTCACGAGGCAGAAGCCAAAGAAGAAGACTAAAATACGTCGTATCAATAACAGAACTGAGGGAGTGGGAGAAGATTTCTTCCATTCCCTCTTTTTTTGATAATAGAAGTCCTCCATTAACGTGTTCCCTTTATTGATGATAAAAGTCTTTAATTGACTTATTCCCTTTTTGATGATTGAAGCCTTCCGTTGTGGTTTATTTAGTTTTATATTTGCAACTAAAATAATTTGTTATTAATAATAAATGTTATACAACGTAATATATTTAACATTTTTGTGTTAATGAATTAAGAAATGCATTATCTTTGCATCGTGATTGAATCATCCAGATCAACAGTATCTGGAAACAAAGCATATTGAGGAAATAGTATGAAGAAAAGAACTATCTGGATTATAGCGACCATCATGGGACTCTCGTTCCTTGCCTTGCTATCCCTGCAGCTCCAGTATATCAAGGAGATGGCAGAGATGAAGAAGGAGCAGTTCGATGAGTCGGTCAACAGGGCTCTCTATCAAGCCAGCCGCAACCTGGAGCTCAACGAGACCCTGCGCTATCTGGAGAAAGATGTCAACGCCACAGAGCGTCGTGCCTTCCGTCAGGATTCTGTGGGCACGCGGTCGGGGAGCTACGACGGAACGTTCCAAAAGTCCCATCAGTACTCGGTCATCGGCAAAGACGGAACCATCTATTCTTCCTTCGAGCTGAAGACCATCGAGACCAAGCCGTCCCAGATGCCCAAGGCGATGATTCTGCATACCGACAAGAACGCCCTCTCCGAAGCCAACAAGTCGATGCAGGAGATTGTCAAGAACAGATACGTCTATCAGAAAGCCCTGCTCGACGAAGTCGTTTACACCATTCTCTATTCAGCATCCGAAAAACCTCTAAAGGAGCGCATCAACTTCAAGATGCTCGATCAGGACTTGAAGGCCGAGCTGATGAACAACGGCATCAATATCGCCTATCATTTCACAGTAACGACGCAGGACGGGCGTGAGGTTTACCGCTGTCCCGACTATGCGGAGGAGGGCGAGGAGTACACCTATTCGCAGTTGCTCTTCCGCAACGACCCACAGTCGAAGATGGGCGTGGTGAACGTTCATTTCCCTGACATGAACTCCTACATCTTCTCATCGGTACGCTTCATGATTCCGTCGGTTATCTTTACGTTTGTGCTGCTAATCACGTTTATCATCACGCTTGTCCTGGTGTTCCGGCAGAAACGCTACTCTGAGATCAAGAACGACTTCATCAACAACATGACCCACGAGTTGAAGACACCTATTGCCAGCATTTCTCTGGCTGCCCAGATGCTCAACGATGACAGCGTGACAAAGAGCGAACACATGATGAGACATCTTGGCGGAGTCATCAACGACGAGTCTAAGCGACTGCGTTTCCTTGTGGAGAAGGTTCTCCAGATGTCGATGTTCGACCGCAAGAAGGCGGTGTTCAAGAAAAAGGAACTCGACCTGAATGAGATGGTGGAGAACGTGGCACATTCGTTCACGCTACGTGTGGAGCATACGGGTGGCAAGATATACACCGAAATCGAGGCGATAGACTCGGCCATCTACGTGGATGAGGTGCATTTCCAGAACGTCATCAACAACCTGCTCGACAACGCCGTGAAGTATCGCAAGCCCGACCAGCCGATAGACATCTATCTGAAGACCTGGAACGATGACCAGCACCTCTATCTCTCCATCCGCGACACAGGTATCGGCATCAAGAAGGAGAATCTCAAGAAGGTGTTCGACAAGTTCTACCGCGTACATACAGGAAACGTACACGATGTGAAAGGATTCGGACTGGGACTCGCCTACGTGAAGAAAATCGTTGACCTCCATCAGGGAGAAATCAAGGTGGACAGCGAATACGGAAAGGGAACGAAGTTCACCATCAAGCTTCCCGTACTGAAGGAAGAATAGATGCAACTCCCCTTGCTCAATTATCAATCCGTTCATTAACAATCAAAAAAAGTATAACCCTATAAAACAAAAAGATTATGGAAGAGAAACTGAAAATCTTGTTGTGCGAAGACGATGAAAACCTTGGAATGCTGCTTCGCGAGTATCTGCAGGCCAAAGGCTATGCTACAGAACTGTGTCCCGATGGTGAAGCCGGTTACAAGGCTTTCCTGAAGACCAAGTATGACATCTGTGTGCTCGATGTGATGATGCCCAAGAAAGACGGCTTCACGCTGGCACAGGAGATTCGCCAGGTTAACGCTGAGATGCCCATCATCTTCCTGACTGCCAAGACGCTGAAGGAAGACATCCTCGAAGGCTTCAAGCTGGGTGCCGATGACTACATCACCAAACCCTTCTCGATGGAAGAACTCGTATTCCGTATTGAGGCCATCCTGCGCCGCGTGCGTGGCAAGAAGAGCAAGGAATCTACGCTGTACCGCGTCGGTAAGTTCACTTTCGACACACAGAAGCAGCTGTTGACCATCGGCGAGAAGCAAACCAAGCTCACCACCAAGGAGAACGAACTCCTCGCGTTGCTTTGCAGTCATGCCAATGAAATTCTCCAGCGCGACTTCGCCCTGAAGACCATCTGGATTGACGACAATTACTTCAACGCCCGCTCTATGGATGTCTATATCACCAAGCTGCGCAAGCACCTGAAGGACGATGACCAGATAGAGATTATCAACATCCACGGCAAGGGCTACAAGCTCATCACACCCGAGGAAGAGTAATCATTCGTCAGAATCAGAACAACAAAAGCATCCAACTGCACCTTTTGGCGGCTGGATGCTTTTTTCTTTCTTTTCAAAGCATGCTTCTTTGTTTCTCAAAACATAGTTCTTGACTCCTCAAAGCATTGTTCTTAGCTCCTCATAACATTGTTCTTAGTACCTCAAAGCATACACATGAGGACTTCGCTTCTGGTAGTCGGCACGTTTTGTCATTCCAAAGCGTTATTATCTTGTTAATCTTTCTTAAAATACAGATAGGGTGGGGTACTTAATCCATTATAAAATTGTACCTTTGCACCCGCAAATTGCATGCGGGGTTGTTAAAGCCCCGTCAAAAACGTTTTTAATAATTTATTTTTAATCATTTCAAGTAGTATGAATCAATACGAAACCGTTTTCATTTTGACTCCCGTTTTGTCTGATGAACAGATGAAGGAAACGGTCGCTAAATTCAAGAAGATTCTCACTGACAATGGTGCAGAGATTTTGAACGAAGAGGCCTGGGGATTGAAGAAGATGGCTTATGCTATTCAGAAGAAATCTACAGGTTTCTATTGCCTGTTGGAGTTCAAGGCTGAGCCAACTGTTGTTGACAAACTCGAAACTGGCTATCGCCGTGACGAGAGAGTTATTCGTTTTATCACAGTTAAACTGGACAAGTTTGCTGCTGCCTATGCTGAGAAGCGTCGCAACAAGCTTGCTAATAAAGAGGAGGCTTAAATTATGGCAGAACAGTCTGAAATCCGTTATCTTACAGCTCCTTCTATCGACACGAAGAAGAAGAAGTACTGCCGTTTCAAGAAGAGCGGTATCAAGTATATTGACTACAAGGATCCCGAGTTCCTGAAGAAGTTCCTCAATGAGCAGGGTAAGATTCTTCCCCGCCGCATTACCGGAACCTCTCTGAAGTATCAGCGTCGCGTGGCTACTGCTGTTAAGCGTGCCCGCCAGCTTGCCCTGCTTCCCTACGTAACCGATTTGATGAAATAATTAAAGAGGAGGAAACAGAATGGAAATTATACTGAAAGAAGATATTATCGGCTTGGGTTACAAGAACGATATCGTGAACGTGAAGAGCGGCTACGGTCGTAATTATCTGATTCCCTTTGGAAAGGCTGTCATCGCTTCTCCCTCTGCCCGCAAGGTGCTCGCTGAGAATCTGCGTCAGCAGGCCGGCAAACTCGCAGCTCTAAAGGCTGCTGCCGAGGAGAAGGCTAAGGTCTTCGAGGGCGTTGCTCTGGAGATTGCAGCTAAGGTTTCCGTAACCGGTCAGCTCTACGGTTCTGTAGGTGCTGCTCAGGTTGCCGAGGCTCTTGCAGCCAAAGGCATCGAGGTTGAGCGTAAGATCATCACTATGGGTGAGGCCAAGCGTCTGGGTGACTATGAAGCTACCGTACACTTCCACAAGGAAGTTGAGGTGAAGGTTCCCGTGAAGGTTGTTGCTGAGAACCCCGAGGTACTTGCCAAGCCTGTTGTAGAAGAGAAGAAGCCCGTTGCTCCCGCCGTTGAAGCTGAGGTAGAAGAGGAAGCCGCTGTAGAGGCTGAAGCTCCTGTCGTAGCTGAGGAGGAGGCTCCCGCAGAGGCTTAATCAAAGGTCAAGTTAGTACTGTAAAGCAAATCTATATGCTCGTCCCAGTCGCTCCAAAGAGGAGTTGACTGGGACTTTTTTATGCTATTATTCGTTTCTTATCCTGTTTTTTTGTACCTTTGCACACAGAGATACCGTCATGTAGCGTGATGATGACGGTTGACAAGGAGAAAGGAATAAGTTTAATCCAAATAAAAAGAGAAAAGATGAATGCATTTGTTTTTCCCGGACAGGGAGCACAGTTTGTAGGAATGGGTAAGGACCTGTACGAGAACAACGCTTTGGCGAAAGAGCTTTTCGACAAGGCCAACGAGGTTCTCGGCTTTAAGATTACCGATATCATGTTCGACGGAACCGCTGAGGAGCTGAAGCAGACAAAGGTTACTCAACCGGCTGTGTTCCTTCATAGCGTTATCTCGGCACTTTGCATGGGCGATGCCTTCAAGCCGGAGATGGTTGCCGGCCATTCGCTGGGCGAGTTCTCGGCATTGGTTGCTGCTGGTGCCTTGAGCTTTGAAGACGGTCTCCGCCTTGTTCATGCCCGTGCGCTCGCTATGCAAGAGGCTTGTGAGCAGGCTCCGGGCACGATGGCTGCCATCATCGGTTTGCCCGATGAGAAGGTAGAGGAGATTTGTGCCGAGGTGAGCACTCCCGAGAACGTAGTCATCCCGGCCAACTATAACAACCCAGGTCAGCTCGTTATCTCGGGTAATGTTGATGCTGTGAATACTGCCTGTGAGAAGATGAAGGAAGCCGGTGCCAAGCGTGCTCTGCCGCTTCCCGTCAGCGGAGCGTTCCACTCTCCCTTGATGCAGCCCGCCAAGGACAAGCTGCAGGCTGCCATCGAGAAGACAGAGGTCAAGACACCCAAGTGCCCCGTCTATCAGAACGTGGATGCAAAGCCTCACACGGATGCTGCCGAGATCAAGCAGAACCTGATTGCACAGCTGACCAGTAGCGTGCGTTGGACAAAGAGCGTGCAGAACATGATAGCCGATGGTGCTACCGACTTTACCGAGTGTGGACCCGGCAAGGCTCTTCAAGGCATGATTGCCAAGATTGACCGCAATGTGACAGCTCACGGAATTGAGTAATTACTAATTCATCCTACATCATTGTGAAGCCAATAGTATATCAAGTGTTCACCCGTCTTTTCGGCAATCGAAACACCACATGCAAGGAAAACGGTTCGCTGAAGGAGAACGGAGTGGGCAAGATGAACGATTTTGATGCGGCAACGCTGAAGCTCATCAAGAACATGGGAGTGACACACGTGTGGTACACGGGTGTCATCCGACATGCCTCCCAAACCGACTATAGCATGCAGGGCATTCCCTGTCAGCATGCAGAGGTGGTGAAAGGCAAGGCCGGTTCTCCATACGCCATCACGGATTATTATGATATAGACCCTGACTTAGCGGTGGATGTGGACAAGCGCATGCAGGAGTTCGAGGCGTTGATAGAGCGTACTCATCAGGCTGGCTTGAAGGTCATCATGGATTTTGTGCCCAATCACGTGGCACGAGAGTATAAGAGCATCTGCAAGCCTAAAGGTGTCAAGGATCTGGGTGAGGGCGACGATACCAACATGCACTTCTCCATCCAGAACAACTTCTACTATCTGTGGGGACAGCCTTTGGATTTGAAGGAGGTGAGAGCCGGACGAACCATAGAGGATACCACACCGAAAGGGGAGCTCCAGCTTTTCCATTCTATCGTCAACGAACCCTATGAAGAGAAGCCTGCCCGCGCAACAGGAAATGACCAGTTCTCGGCCTGTCCTTCGTGCAACGACTGGTATGAGACGGTGAAGCTGAATTATGGTATTGACTACTGCGATGCTGGCGGACGGTCGGAGCATTTCAATCCTATTCCCGACACTTGGAATAAGATGACCGATATCCTGCTCTTCTGGGCAGCCAAGGGCGTAGATGCCTTCCGCTGTGATATGGCGGAGATGGTACCTGCCACCTTCTGGTTCTGGGCAACCGACAAGGTAAAGTTCCGCTATCCGGATATCAAGTTCATCGGCGAGGTTTACAACCCTGCCGAATACCGCAACTACATTGGTGCGGGGTTCGATTGGCTTTACGACAAGGTGGGCATGTACGATTGCATTCGTGATGTCATCTGCGGGCATCGTCGCGCAGGAGACATTACGGCACAATGGCAGGCCACCGACGACATCCGTCAGCACATGCTCTATTTCCTTGAGAATCATGATGAGCAGCGTGTCGCCTCCGACTTCTTTGCCGGCAATGCGCGTAAGGGAATCCCCGGACACTTGGTGAGCGTTCTCTTGCAGAAGAATCCCTACATGCTCTATGCGGGCCAGGAATACGGTGAGCGAGGCATGGACAAGGAAGGCTTTAGTGGTGTGGACGGACGCACGACAATTTTCGACTATTGGTGTGTGGATACATTACGCCGTGGATACTTCGACCGTCGCAAGCGTACCAAAGAAGAGAAGGAGTTGCAGGCTCTCTATCAGCAAATCATGCTGATGGCCAACAAGGAGAAGGCCGTATGCGAAGGTGATACCTTTGACTTGATGTACGTGAACCAACATCTGGCCGACCGGCAGTTTTCGTTTCTTCGCAAGGCAGGAAAGGAACTGTTGCTCATCGTAGCCAACTTCTCCGATGAGAAGAAAGCTATTGACGTGTTCCTTCCCGCTCACGCCTTTGACGCTTTAGACATACCCGAAACAGAGATCACGGCGACCGACTTGCTAAGCAAGGAGACACTCAAGATTGTGCTTCGTGCAGACAGTCCAGTACACATGGACGTGCAGCCGTGGAGTGGTCGAGTATATAAAATGAAATTCTGACAGAAGGAGATGGAAGACATTATCTTAAACGAGCATAACAAAGAGGAGTTCCCGCCGGCGCATACTGCAGAGCACCTTCTGAATCAGGTGATGCAGCGGATGTTTGATTGCGACCGCTCCCGCAACGCCCACATAGAGCGTAAGAAGAGTAAGATCAGCTGGATCATCGACCATAAGCCCGACCACAAGGAGGAACAGGCTATTGAGCGGCAAATGAATGAACTCATTGCCGAAGACTTGCCCGTGACCTTTGAGTTCGTGACACGTGTGGAGCTGGAAGGCCTGGTCTTCAATTCAGAACCTGACTCTCCCGATGCAAGACTCTCGTTGGATCGTTTGCCGGAAGACGCAAGCGAGACGATTCGTTTGGTTCGTATCGGTGACTTTGATGTCTGTCCCTGTATCGGCAAACATGTGCGCTCGACTGGTCAGATTGGCCGATTTGAGATGCTTGGAACCAACTGGGATCAAGAGAAACATTCTTTCCGTATCAGGTATAAAGTGGTATAGACCCATGCATACAAGAGAAGAGAAAATGGAAGCCTTCGGGCGTTACCTGGATGTGCTCGACACGTTGAGGGAGAAATGTCCCTGGGATAGAAAACAGACCAATGAAAGCCTGCGCCCCAACACGATAGAAGAGACTTTCGAGCTCTGCGACGCCTTGATCAAAAACGAAGTTGCTGAAATCTGCAAAGAGTTGGGCGACGTGTTGCTGCATATTTGTTTCTATGCGAAGATCGGCGACGAAAAGGGACAGTTCGATATGGCTGATGTCTGCAACCGCTCTGCAGATAAGTTGATTTTCCGCCATCCTCACGTCTATCATCCCTCGCAGGTGGGTGCCAAGAACCCCAAACCGCTTCCTTACGGAGAAGACGGGGACGCGAAGGATTTTGCAGATGCCAAGACTGTAGGTGAGGTCTTGCAGAACTGGGAACAGATCAAGCTGAAGGAGAAGGATGGGAACAAACGTGTACTTTCTGGTGTTCCTTCGGCATTACCGAGCCTGATAAAGGCCTATCGTATTCAGGACAAGGCCCGGAATGTCGGCTTTGACTGGGAAGACCGTGGAGATGTATGGACGAAGGTGCATGAGGAGTTGGATGAGCTGAGAGCCGAATTGGAAAAGGGCGATAAGGAACGCTCCACAGAAGAGTTGGGCGATTTCTTGTTCAGCATCATCAACGCAGCACGTCTATACAAGCTGAATCCAGATAATGCTTTAGAGCGGACGAATCAGAAGTTTATCAGACGCTTCAACTATATAGAAGACCATTCCATTAAAGCAGGTAAGCCCTTGACGGAAATGACGTTAGAGGAAATGGATGCACTCTGGAATGAAGCGAAGAAACAGGAAAAGACAAAAGAAGAGGAATCAGAATAGTGATGAAGAAACTGGCTTGCTTGATGATTGCACTCATGGTGATAG
This sequence comes from uncultured Prevotellaceae bacterium, assembly GCA_902800185.1. Lineage (GTDB taxonomy): Bacteria > Bacteroidota > Bacteroidia > Bacteroidales > Bacteroidaceae > Prevotella. The sequence goes on along the minus strand of CADCDK010000011.1, from coordinate 130,953 downwards.
CCATGTTTGTGACAACGGGATGCAAAAACGTGAAACCCAATACGGAAGAGGTTGCCGATTCTGACACGATTGTGGAGGAAATATTTGTTTTTCCCGACACGACGATTTATGGAATTTGTGGTGAGGGATCAACCATGCACACCTTGGAGCTCGTGACAGATGAGGATGACACGCTTACATTCCTTGTTGATGATGAGGAAATGGGCGCAGTAGGAATCGTCGGCGGATTGATTGCCGGCGACAGGATTGCCGTCGTCGGACATCGTGTGGGAGATGAATTGATAACCGACAGAGCCGTCAACCTGACCACCCTGGTCGGAAAGTGGACAAGCCTTGACAAGAACTTTGAGATGATGGAAGGGGGAGTTGTCAGCTCGCATGTAAAAGCAGAAGCGTATCCTTGGACCACCTGGAAAATCTGTAACGGCTACCTGCTCTTGAATAAAGACACTTTCTCTGTGGTGGAATTGGGTGCTGACAGTCTGTTCCTTGAAAACGACAAAGGAATATTCACCTATAAGCGGCAGTCATAATGGAACCATTCAGAGTCTATATATTGGGATGTGGTAGCGCCCTGCCAACCATTAAACACAATGCTTCTTCGCAGATTGTGGAGTTGCGTGGTAAGATGTTTATGGTTGACTGCGCTGAGGGAACGCAGGTGCTCTTGCGTCGTTCCCACATCGCATTCACCAAGATCGGCTCTGTCTTTATTTCCCATCTTCATGGAGACCATTGCCTGGGTTTGATGGGGATGATTAGCACGTTTGGCCTGATGGATCGTAGGATGCCCTTGCATGTCTATGCGCCGAAAGAGTATGAGGCATTGTTCCAGGCTCAGTTGGATTTGTTCTGCCCGCGATTGGATTACGAGGTGACTTTCCATCCCGTTGATACTGCCGCCCGACAGATTGTCTATGAAGACAGGAGCCTGACGGCAGAAACGATTCCTCTGGATCATCGAGTACCTTGTTGCGGCTATTTGTTCCGGGAGAAACCAACCCTTCCGCATATCCGACGGGAGATGATCGACTTCTATCATATCCCTGAATCTCAGATTGCCAACATCAAGAATGGGGCAGGGTGGACTACCGAGGAAGGAACCGAGGTGCCGCATGAGCGATTGGTGACACCAGCCGATCCGGTCAGAAGCTATGCCTATTGTAGTGATACACGCTATATGCCGAAGCTGCATCAGATGGTGGAGGGCGTCAACCTGCTGTATCATGAGAGCACATACGACAAGTCAAGACTTGACAAAGCCCGTCTCTATTATCATAGTACTGCCGAGGACGCTGCTCGTGTAGCACGCGACGCGCGGGTCGGCCAGTTGATGTTGGGACATTATAGCGCCCGCTATGAAGACGAGACAATACTGTTGAATGAAGCAAAGGAAATCTTCCCCAATACCATTCTCTCCGATGAAAGAATGGTGATAGATGTTAAATAATCATAAATGCGCAATATTATTAGCTGTTTTCGCATCGATGTTTTCGTTTATTTATTATCTTTGCGGAAAGCTTTTAAAATATACGTATATGATTGGAACGTTACTCAAAATATCTCTTGCCGCAATGCTGATGGTGGGTACTCCCATATCATCATTTGCAAATACGACTGCAGCCATCGAAATTATTGATAATGAGATTCAAGGAGTCTCCATCATTATTTCAGAGTCATTCTTACGCGTCTTAGGTGCAAATGGCCAGACATTATATATTTATAATATTGCTGGAGTGCGCGTGATGAGTGTGAAGGTGGACGGTCCTGAGAAGAAGATTGAGCTCAGCGGGTTGAGTAAAGGCTGTTATATTGTTAAAGTTGGGAAGACGGTTCGTAAGATTTCTGTACGATAATTAATTCCACTCCTTTGAGTATTCGTTATTTCCCATTCTCGATTCTTTTCGTGTCGTTGTTGTTATCGGCGTGCCACGAAAGGACAGTTAGTCCGAATGAGAATTTGGAGTTAAGTGATATTGCTCCTTTGCAACGCGAGGAGTATCGGATTGATGCTTCTTCTGTTCGTTCCCACCTGTCTGTTCTGGCTGAGACTGACAACGGGGCGTTGGGTGCGAATGGATTTACACGGACATATTATGCAGAAAAGAATCCCTTGTTGTGGATTAACCGCATCGGTATTGACGAGCGTGCAGACAGTCTTGTTGCCGTTCTTCGCCACGTTGAGGAGATGGGATTCGATGCTGATGTCTTCAGAGTGAATCAGATAGAACGGGATCTGAATAGGGTCAGGACCTTGAACTTTAGCGAGGAGCACACCGTTAATCAGGTGATGGCACGTTTGGAGTACAATCTTACCCGCGCCTATCTCGGATACACTTCCGGACAGCGTTTCGGCTATGTTAATCCCGAATATGTGTTGAATAGATTGGATCCTGCGGAAGGTGATTCCACCCGCAAGCGGTTCCGTCGGCTATATGGTGTTCCGATGCGACATGCTGATAATGCGTTCTTTACCGGTGCCATTCGCAGGATTCAAAAGGATAGCCTTTCTGACTTCCTGCGCGAGTCGCGTCCCTCAGATTCTCTCTACTATACTCTTCTCAAACGTTTCAATACTCCGGAAGCGAGTGCGGAAGAGCGCAAGGCCTTGTTATGCAACATGGAACGTTGCAGATGGAACCTGTTGGAACGTCCGAAGGATTACAAGCGTTATGTCCTCGTGAACATTCCCAATTTCTATTTGTATGCTGTTGATGAGAACAAAACCATTTCCATGCGTGTCGGGTGTGGAACCAATAAAACAAAGACCCCGTTGCTGACCAGCAAGATCAATCTCATACAACTGAATCCCAAATGGGTGATGCCTGGTAGTATAGTCAAGAAGGATGTGTTGCATCATGTAGGAGATGCCGACTATTTTAATCGTCACAACTATTATATCTACAATACCAAGACGGGGGAGCGTGTTTCTGTGGATGAGGTGACACACGAGATGCTGTTGGCTAAAGAGTACAAGGTGGCACAAGAAGGCGGTCGGGGTAATGCGCTCGGACGAATCATCTTCCGTTTCCCCAACGATTTCTCCGTTTATCTTCATCACACCTCTACGCCGGGTTTCTTCTCCCGTGATGAGCGGGGTGTCTCGCATGGTTGCGTGCGTGTGGAAGAGCCTTTCGAGCTTGCCAAGTTCCTGTTAAAAGACAAGGACGAAGAGTTCCTTTCCCGTTTGTATTATTCTATGACGACAGACTTGGAAAGCCCCAATCTGAAACGGTCAAAGTTGCTGAATAGCGTGAATGTATCTCCAGAGGTACCTTTGTTTATTAGTTATTATACAGTATATCCCGATTCTACGGGTACCCTGCGTTTTTACAGGGATGTTTACGGATATGACTCGGTGATTTACGACAGACTGGAATGGCGTTTGAAGAAGAGATAGTCATCCGCAGATTGTCTGACCCCAAACAGCGCACACAAGCTTTCGGGGAGATAGTCAGCCAGTACAGCGAGTCCCTGTATTGGAAGATTCGCCGTATGGTACTGTCGCACGATGATGCCAACGATGTGCTGCAAAACGTGTTCCTGAAGGCTTGGGCTAATCTTGATGACTTTCAAAACAAGTCCCGCCTTTCAACATGGTTATATCGCATCGCCGTTAACGAGTCACTCGACTTTCTGCGTAAGCAGCGCCGAATGTCGGCAGTCTCAGCCGATGAGAATCCTGTCGCCGCCAGTCGTTTGATGGCAGATGAGTATTTTGATGGCGATGAGACGCAGGCCCAGTTGCAGCAAGCCATTGCCGGTCTGCCCGATGTGCAACGTACGGTTTTTAACCTTCGATACTACGATGAGATGCCTTATTCAGAGATTAGCAAGCTGTTGAGCACCTCCGAGGGAGCCCTTAAAGCCAGCTATCATCTGGCTGTTAAGAAAATAACAGAGTTTTTTAAGCAACACGATTAAACCTTGTATAGAAAAGAACGTCAAATTAACAAAAAGAAATAGATATATGGACAGCGAAGACAAGTATTTAGTTGAGCGATTCGGCCGCAAGCAACCGTTCAAGGTACCAGAAGGTTACTTTGAACAGTTCAATGCGCAGCTGATGGAGCAGTTGTCTGCAAATGAGCCCAAGCGGAAGGCGAAGATCCTGAGCATCGATATTGCCCGGTTCTCCCGCTTGCGTCCCATTGCCGTTGCCGCTGTTGGGGCCGTATTGCTTGTTTCAGGCTTGGGCTTGTACCTGCGCAATTCTGGTGTAGGTGTACAAGAGACAAAGACTCTCGTGCAGAATGACAAGTCTGGTTACAACAACGGATACATCGATCAAGTTGCCGACTATACGATGGTGGACAACGAGGACTTTTATGCTTATGTAGCTGATTATTAATGAGATGGAGGATAAGAGATGAAGAAAAGTTTAATAATCATACTACTGACAGGCTTGTTCGCTTTTAGTGCTTCAGCACAGAACAACAAACAGTTTGATCCTGTCAAGTTTGACAGGGAGCTCGAGCAATTTGTCGCTACAGAGGCTTGTCTGTGCCCCCAGGAGTCGTCAGCTTTCTTCCCCCTTTACCGAGAGATGCGCAAGAAAAAGAAAGTCTTGTTTGACCAGATCCGGCGTTTGCGTCACACAGATATTTCCAATGACAAGGCTTGTGAAGAGACTATCCGCAAGCAGGATGACCTTGATATTGAGATGAAGGAGCTCCAACGGGAGTATCACAATAAGTTCATGAAGGTTGTGCCCGCTTCAAAGGTCTTGAAGATTATAAAGGCTGAAGAGAAGTTCCATCGTCAGTATTTTAAGAAAGTGGCAAATCACTAATCGATGCAGCGTTATTTCATCTATTTCTCATACGATGGTGCCAACTATCATGGTTGGCAAATACAGCCCAACGGCATCTCTGTTCAGGAAAAACTGCAAACATCGCTCTCTTTATTGCTACGCACTCCTTTGGAGGTTGTTGGTGCAGGTAGAACCGATGCCGGGGTTCATGCACGTATGATGGTTGCTCATTTTGACTGCGATGCTTCCTTGGATTGTGGGAAACTGGCGTATAAGCTTAATAAGATTCTTCCCGCCGACATCTCCGTAGAGAAGGTTGTGCCTGTGGAATCAGATATGCATGCCCGCTTTAGTGCCAAGTGGCGCACCTATCATTATTATATCCATACTTGCAAGGACCCTTTCGTCCGCAACTATTCCTGTGAATTGCACTATCCGCTCGATTTCCAGGCCATGAACGCCGCAGCAGCCTGCCTGTTGAAACAGGATGACTTTGCTTCCTTCTGCAAGGCGGGAGCCGACGTGAAGACGACTCTTTGTGAGGTTACGGCTGCCTGCTGGCATCAGACGAGCCCTCATCATTGGTACTTTGAGATAACAGCCAACCGTTTCCTGCGCAACATGGTGAGAGCCGTTGTCGGAACGCTGATAGAAGTGGGGAGGGGGCGTATGACTCTGCAGGAGTTTGAGCAAGTCATAGCCGATAAGCGTCGAACCTCTGCCGGAGAGAGCATGCCAGGTCATGCGCTCTTCCTCGAACAAATAGACTATTAACACGATGTGGTTACTCTTAGCATTTCTTTCCGCAGCTTTACTGGGCTGCTATGATGCGTTCAAAAAAAAGTCGTTGAATGGGAATGCGGTGATTCCCGTACTGTTTCTCAACACGTTGTTTTCATCGCTGATTTTTCTTCCTTTCATCGTGTTGTCTTCACGGTCGCTTATTGCCGACGATTCTATCTTTCATGTTGCTTCGGGCGGCTGGGAGCTTCATAAGTATATTGTCCTGAAAAGCTTCATCGTACTTTCTTCCTGGCTTTTCGGCTATTTCGGCATCAAGCATCTTCCGCTGACCATTGTCGGCCCCATCAACGCCACGCGTCCTGTGATGGTTCTGGTAGGTGCCTTACTGGTGTTTGGCGAGCATTTGAACCTCTACCAATGGATTGGCGTGTTGTTTGCCGTCGTGTCGTTCTTGCTGTTGAGTCGTAGCGGAAAGAAAGAAGGCATCGATTTCAAGCACGACAAGTGGATCTATTTCGTCGTGTTGTCGGCGGTACTTGGTGCGGTAAGCGGTCTTTACGACAAATACCTGATGGCGCCGGTAGAGGAGGGCGGTATCGGCTTGGATCGGATGATGGTGCAAAGCTGGTATAACCTCTATCAATGTGTATTGATGGGACTGATGCTGTTGCTGTTGTGGTATCCCTCTCGCAAACATACGACACCTTTTCGTTGGGACTGGGGCATCATCTTTATCAGTATCTTTCTGAGTGCCGCAGACTTTATGTATTTCTATTCACTAAGTTTCTCCGGAGCGATGATCAGTATTGTCAGTATGATTCGTCGCGGCTCCGTTCTGGTGAGCTTTGCTTTTGGAGCCGTTGCTTTTCATGAGCGCAACCTGAAAGCCAAGTTCCTCGATTTGGTACTGGTGTTGTTGGGTATGCTGTTCCTTTATATCGGAAGCTGTTAAAAGAAATAGGGAGTCGCGAATAATCGCAACTCCCCAAACCATTTTTTTTGACTTTACAGAGAATCTCCGAAGTCCTCGCGGAACTTGGCGGTGAGATCTTCCTGCCAATGTCCGATTTCCTTCATTCGTCCGAAGAAGAAGCGAAGTACCTTGGGCTCATACACCCACTTCAGACCTCCGATGATCTTTCTGTTGTCCCATACCCATTTCACACGGTCGGCACAATACTTGATCTGACTTAGAGTGAACACACGGCGAGGAACAGCCAGACGTTGCAGTTCCAACTCAGCATAGCGTTCTTTTCCATCGGGCTCGCGTTGCTCCGATACCGTACCACGCTCCATACCACGGATACCACCGGCAATGTAGAGTGCGGCACCTACAGCGGCTGCAGGATATTGGTTGTGAGGCATCTTCGGAACGAACTCAGAGCAGTTGAGGTGTGCGCCTAATCCACCTGCAGGCTTAATCACGGGTACACCGTAAGCATCCAGGTCTTTCACCAAGTATTCGATGAACTCAGGACCCTGGTTGATGTATTCCATATCAAGGCTCTCATAGAGTCCTTGCGCCATTGCTTCCATTGAGCGCACCTCCATACCTCCGTAGGTGAGGAATCCCTCGTAAAGGGGTACAAACTCCATCATCTCATTGGTGAACTTCGGATCGACGCTGGTGATGATACCACCGCGAGAGAATCCGAGCTTGCGTGCCGAGAAGTAAACGATGTCGCACTTGGCAGCGAGCAGCCTGTAGATTTCGCGCGGTTCCATGAACTTGCATTGAGGTTCGCGAGTCTTCATGAAATAGACGTTGTCCTGCAGCAGAGATGCGTCGAGAACAGAGCGTACACCAAATTCGTGGCAGATGTCCGTAACGGCAAGCATATTCTCCAGCGAAACAGGTTGTCCACCGATGAGGTTTGTACCAGCTTCAATACGTACGAAAGCTACTTTCTCGGGGCCATATTTCTTGATGGTAGCACGAAGTTCGTCAAGGTCGAAGTCGCCTTTGAAAGGATCGTCGGTCTGAGGAATCAAGCCTTTCTTGTTCACCACTTCTATCACCTCTCCGCCAAGTCGTGTGATGTGGGCCTTGGTGGTGGTGAAGTGGAAGTTCATGATGGTCACCATACCCGGCTTAACGTATGCTTCAGCAAGGATATTTTCGCAGGCGCGTCCCTGGTGTGCAGGCAGCACGTTGTCTGTTCCGAACACCTCTTTGACAGCGGCCTTCACCCTGTTGAAGGTTTCTGAACCGGCATAGGAGTCATCGGCTTGCATCATGGCGGCAGTCTGAAGATCCGTCATTCCGTTCACACCTGAATCGGTGAGCATATCAAGATAGATGTCCTTGTTCTGAAGAAGGAAAGTGTTGTTTCCGGCTTCCTTGATAGCTTGAAGACGTTCTTCAACTGGCAGAAGATGGAGCTTCTGCACGACACGCACTTTGTGCATTTCAAGAGGCACTTGTTCCTCTTGCTTGTAAAATTTTACAGTTGACATTTTTTGAAAGTTTTTGTTATTTGATTTTTGTATTGTTTGAATCTTTTCGGTCGGTGCCTGCAAAGATACAATAATTTTTATGAATAGACATGTTTTTTCCAAAATAGTTTGCATAATGTTACTTTTTTCTTTTCGTATAGTGCAAATTCAAAGAAAAATGGTTATCTTTGCACCAGTTATTTTGTAATTACGTATTTACATAGTATGGCAAACAATATCTTCAAGGGTTTAGGCATCGCGTTAATAACACCTTTCAAGGCTGATCATTCTGTGGATTACGCTTCGTTGAAGCGCCTGGTGGAGTACCAGATTCAGAATGGTGCCGACTTCTTTTGCATACTGGCAACGACGGGCGAGACTCCTTGTCTGACTCAAGAAGAGAAACAACGCATCAAGCAATTGGTTATTGAACTCAATCAGGGACGTCTGCCTATCCTGGTGGGTTGTGGAGGCAACAACACGGCTGCGGTCGTAGAGGAGCTGAAGACTGCCGACTGGAGTGGGGTGGATGGTGTGCTGAGTGTCTGTCCTTATTACAATAAGCCCTCTCAAGAAGGTTTGTATCGTCATTTCAAAGCTATTGCCGAAGCAAGTCCCCTCCCCGTAGTATTATATAATGTACCCGGGCGCACGGGAATCAATATGAAAGCCGAGACGACAGTCAGACTTGCTCGCGACTGCAAAAACATTGTTGCCATCAAGGAGGCAAGTGGTTCTTTGGAACAAGTCGATGAGATTATCAAGAACAAACCGGCGGACTTCGATGTCATCAGCGGTGACGACGCGCTGACCTTCCCCATGATTGCCAGTGGTGCTGCGGGTGTCATTTCCGTGATTGGTAATGCCCTTCCCAAGGAATTCTCGCGCATGATTCGCTATGAGTTCCGTGGTGAATACGAACCCGCCCGCAAGATACACCATCGCTTTACTGAACTTTACAGCTTGCTTTTCGTCGATGGAAATCCTGCTGGCGTGAAAGCCCTGTTGCACGAGATGGGCTTCATCGAGAATGAGCTGCGCCTGCCACTTGTACCAACCCGTATTACCACGATGCAGAAAATTGCAAGTGTGCTGAAAGAGTTGTCATAACATCTCCTTTCTTTCCACCTTTCAACGATTCTTCCGGGGCAAAAGCTTCGGAAATTTCTTGTTGTCACACCACTATTCCACTCCCAGGATTCCGAAAACTTAAATTTTGTAAAACACAAAAAAAATCCTTTGGCAATTGTTTTCTATTTTGATATTTTTGTTACCTTTGCAGTCGAAATGAATTTCCCAAAAGAGAAAATCTATTATAAAAACAACAAAAGATAATTATCCAAAACGGGAAACTTTTTGAAGATTGTCAGGATAAAAGTTTCCGAAAAGAGAAAAGAAAATGGAGATAAAGAACTTCGCCATTACCAAACGAGACGGTACGAAAGACCGCTTTTCGCTGGACAAAATCATGAATGCCATCATCAAGGCATTCCAGTCAGTTGACGAGCCTGTTGACTTGGGTTCGCTGTCAAAAATACTCAGCCATCTGGACATCCACGACGATATCAAGGTCGAGGATATTCAGAATCAGGTGGAAGAGGCGTTGATGCGCGAGAATTATTATCAGGTGGCTAAGTCGTTCATGCTCTATCGCCAGCAGCATACAGAAGACCGTGAGACGTTGGAGAGGCTGAAGTTCCTTTCCGACTATGTTGATGCGTCGAATGCGGCAACCGGCTCGAAGTATGATGCCAATGCCAATGTGGAGCACAAGAACATTGCCACGCTTATCGGCGAGCTGCCTAAGTCGAGCTTCATCCGCTTGAACCGCCGCCTGCTGGTTGACCGCATCAAGAAAATGTACGGCAAGGAGCTGGCTGACGAGTACATCGACAAGCTCACCCACCACTTTATTTATAAGAACGACGAGACGAGCCTTGCCAACTACTGTGCCTCCATCACCATGTATCCGTGGCTTATCGGTGGTACGACCTCTATCGGCGGCAACTCTACGGCTCCCACCAACCTGAAGTCGTTCTGTGGCGGATTCGTCAACATGGTCTTCATGGTGTCCAGCATGCTCTCGGGTGCATGTGCCACCCCCGAGTTCCTCATGTATCTGAACTACTTCATCGGTATGGAGTATGGCAAAGAATATTACAAGGAAGCTGACAAGGTTGTCGATCTCTCCACCAAGCAGCGCACCATCGACAAGATGATTACCGACTGCTTTGAGCAGATTGTCTATTCTATCAACCAGCCGACGGGTGCCCGCAACTACCAGGCCGTGTTCTGGAACGTGGCTTACTACGACAAGTACTATTTCGAGAGTCTCTTCGGCGAGTTCTATTTCCCCGATGGAAGTCGTCCCGACTGGGAAGGTCTTTCCTGGTTGCAGAAGCGCTTCATGAAATGGTTCAACGCCGAGCGCACGAAGACTGTGCTCACCTTCCCTGTGGAAACAATGGCGTTGCTCACCAAGGACGGAGATTGCATGGACAAGGAGTGGGGCGACTTCACCGCCGAGATGTATGCCGAAGGCCATTCCTTCTTCACCTACATGAGTGACAACGCCGACTCGCTGAGCTCATGCTGCCGTCTGCGCAACGAGATTCAGGACAACGGGTTCAGCTATACACTCGGTGCAGGAGGTGTATCGACGGGCTCCAAGAGCGTGCTTACCGTCAACCTCAACCGTTGCATACAGTATGCCGTCAACCACAAGATTGACTACAAGGAATATCTGCACGACATCATCGACCTGTGCCACAAGGTACAGCTCGCCTACAACGAGAACCTCAAGGAATTGCAGCGCAACGGCATGCTCCCGCTCTTCGATGCCGGATACATCAACATCGGGCGTCAATACCTCACCATCGGTATCAACGGATTGGTAGAGGCTGCCGAGTTCATGGGACTGCAGATTACCGACAACCCCGAATACCTGAAGTTCGTACAGGGAATACTCGGTATCGTGGAGAAGCTCAACACGCAGTATCGTAGCAAGGACGTTCTCTTCAACTGCGAGATGATACCCGCCGAGAACGTTGGCGTGAAGCATGCCAAGTGGGATCGTGAGGACGGATACTTCGTGCCGCGCGACTGCTACAACAGCTACTTCTACGTGGTTGAAGACGACTCGCTGAACATCATCGACAAGTTCAAGCTGCACGGCGCACCCTATATCGAACACCTCACGGGAGGCTCCGCCCTTCACATGAACCTCGAGGAACACCTCTCGAAGGCACAGTACAGGGAGCTGCTCCGCGTGGCAGCCAAGGAGGGATGCAACTACTTCACCTTCAACATCCCCAACACGTTGTGCAACGACTGCGGACACATCGACAAGCGCTATCTCAAAGAGTGTCCCCATTGCCACTCGAAGAACGTTGACTACATGACTCGCATCATCGGATACCTGAAGCGCGTCAGCAACTTCTCACTCCCACGACAGGAAGAGGCTGCACGCAGATATTATGCCCATGCCTGATGATGAAATACGTTAATACGGGAGTCGTCTTTCAGGAAATACCTGACGAGGTGACGCTCTCCATCAACATCTCCAACTGCCCGTGCCATTGCCCAGGTTGCCATAGCCGCTACCTGTGGCAAGACATTGGCGAGGAGCTCACAACGGATGTCATCGACAGCTTCGTCAGAGACTACAGCACCGACATCACCTGCATTTGTTTCATGGGAGGAGATGCCGATCCAGCCTACGTCAACTACCTGGCAAAATACATCCATCAGCACTATCCCCAGTACAAGGTGGCGTGGTATAGCGGACGCATACGCATACCATCCTCCGTGTGCCGGAACGACTTCGACTACATCAAGGTGGGCCCCTATATCGCTCACCTCGGGGCACTCAAGTCGCCCACTACCAACCAACGACTCTACAAGCGGGTGGGAGAGAGCTTCGAGAGCATCACGTCAAGGTTCTGGGCATGCTGATTAGGCGAAAGATTTGAATGAAGACAAAGAACGATACACACAAGGGCACGCGCCCCAAGATAGCCATTGTTGACACCAACACGTTGGCGATGCTGGGATTGAAACAGATTCTGCAGAATGTCATGCCCATCATGCGGGTGGATATGTTTCCTACATTCGACGATTTGCAGAACAGCAACCCCGATGCCTATGCGCACTACTTTGTTGCTGTCAGCATCGTCTTGGAGAACAGGCAGTTCTTTGCCGACCACCGCATGAAGACCATCGTCCTGACAACCTCCGCCGATCCCACCACCCATCCAACAGGCTTCCACAGCCTTTGTATCAACGTGCCCGAGGAACAGCTCGTGCGCTCCATCCTGATGCTTGAACAACATGCCCATGCACACGGACGCAACCTCCCCCCCATGCCCAAGATTCTCTCCGAGAAGGTGCTCAGCGACCGTGAGATTGAAGTCCTTTCGCTCATCGCACAGGGATATATCAACAAGGAGATTGCCGACCAGCTGAATATCGGACTGACCACCGTCATCACCCATCGAAAGAACATCGTGGAGAAACTGGGCATGAAGAGCGTCAGCGCCTTGACCATCTATGCCGTCATGCATGGCTATGTGGACATCCATCAGATTTAGCTCTCCTCCTGATGGATTGGCACAGAATTTGTTGCCATCTTCATAGAACAAAATTAAATAGGAGGGAATACTATGGCATTCATCGATTACTACAAGATTCTGGGAGTTGACAAAAACATTCCGCAGAAAGACGTGCGCGCGGCTTACAAGAAGCGTGCCAAGCAGTTTCACCCCGACCTTCATCCCAACGACCCGAAGGCAAAGGCAAAGTTCCAGGCGTTGAACGAGGCCTACGATGTGATCGGAGACCCCGAGAAGCGTAAGAAGTACGACCAGTACGGAGAACATTGGAAGGAGGCCGGTGCCTTTGGCGGCACTGGCGAAGGCGGATTCAACTGGGGAGGTGGCGGAGGCTCAGCTTTCGAGGGCTTTGACTTCTCCAACTTCTCTGGCGGAGGCGGATTCTCATCCTTCTTCCAAGACCTCTTCGGCAGCGGCTTTGGTGGCGGCAGAAGTAGTACGCGCGGACAAGCTCGCACCTCTACAGGCGAGATGAACGCTAACGTCACCATCGACCTCTATACCGCCTTGCTGGGAGGTGAGGTCATCATCCAGTTGAGTAACGGCTCGAAAATCAAGCTGAAAGTCAAGCCCGAGACACAACCCGGCACCAAGGTCAGAATCCGTGGAAAAGGATATGATCGCGGCGACGGCTCCTTTGGCGACCTCATCATCACATACAATGTCACCCTGCCAACCCATCTGACAGAACGGCAGAAGAGCTTGCTCCGCCAAATGAAGGAGTAGGGGGACGAGCAAGAAAGACCACCACACAAAGACCTCACGCTCCTCGGAGCCGAAAGGTCTTTTCTCTATGGTGAATCCTTTCGTGTGAGCTCCACGACATAGTCGCGTACAAGTTCAAAGTCTTCGGGATGTGGGGCACAAAATTCAAAAAACGCATAAATTTTTGTAGATGTCCATGTTTGAAAGATTTTCACAACCTTTCAGGAAGAAATAAAGCGTGGTCTTGCACGCTGTCGAACACGGAACAAAAAAAGAAATTTCTAATTTTTTTGTTCACGAATAATGCTGCCCTCAGAATTATTGCTTATATTTGCAGTTGAAATCAGAATAATCAGAAAACTCCGAATACTCTGAAAACTCCGAAAACTCCGAATCCCTATGACTACCAATAACTCAACCCCTCCCAAAACCTTCCTTCCCCAGCATGGTCATTACCGCCATCTGAGGGTGTATCAGGTCACGGAGATGATTTATGACATCACCTTCTACTTCACCCAACACTATCTGAAAAAGGGAGACCGTACCATCGACCAAATGGTGCAGGCCGCCCGCTCGGGAAAGCAGAACATTGCTGAGGGGAACCAGGCCGCCGCCACGTCGAGTGAGACAGAAATCAAGCTGACCAATGTGGCGAAAGCCAGCCTGGAGGAGTTGCTCGATGATTACGAGGACTATCTGCGTGTGCGCCAACTACCACAATGGGGGAAACCTACATCCCCGTTATGAGAAGATGCGTCAGTATGCGCGGAGCGAGCAAATCAAGAAAGACTATGCCACCGCCGTCCAGAAGATGAACGACGAGGAGATTGTCAACCTATGCATCACGCTGATTCATCAGGCGATGTATATGCTCCACAAGCTGCTCATCACCATGCAGGAGCGATTCGTCACCGAGGGCGGCATCAAAGAACGGATGTTCCAAGCACGAGTGAATTACCGGAATAGTCAGAGCAATCAGAGTAATCAGAGTAATCGGAATAATCCGAATATTCCGAATACTCAGAATACTCCGAAAACCTAAATGAAAGAAGGGGGGAAGCGATGCCGCGCTCACGGAGCAAAATCCTGGAACAGAGGACTATCATTTGCAGACACTTTCTTAGGTAGAATGATGACAGAGAGAAAATAGAAGCAGTAAGACATAATGGCATACGATAGACATATAGATAAGACGGAAGAGGAACTCTGTAAACTGAGGGAGGTTTACAGCAGTAACGAGGTGGATCGTTTTACGGATGGATTGGAATCAGGGAGAATCAATAACGAAGAAAAAGTGATTGAATTCACGAATTACATACGCACGAGTGATGGTCTTACGCAGCTGGAATATAGTCGATTGAAACGACTCCAGAAAGAAGGCTTCATAGAAAAGTTTGCCACCAACTACAACAAGCGTTACAGTACATGCAACATGCTGATGAACAAGATGCGATGTGGCATCAGCAGAGGATTGCATATGCTTGAGAAACTATGCGAAAAGAAGCGCTCTCGTAAAAACACCAAGTCGAAGCGCGGGGTCATAGACAATTCCAAAATTGGTAATGGTTCATACAATAGTGCGCTATGGGGCTTAGAGTATCACATGGAATCTGTTCGCGTCTTGTACAACGAGATTATCTCCTATAAGACCCATTTGAACCAATGCATAGATTTGTGCCTGTATATCATCAAGGAGGTTGCATACATCAGGAACCATCCTGAGTCGGCCTACGAAAAGCATCAGAATAGCCGTCGGGAGGTGTTGGAGAACAATCGTTCCGTCATCAAGCGTTTTATTGACATGAATGCAGAAATGGAAAACGACCTTATGGAGAAGGTTGAAAAATGGAAGCAGGAGAAGAAGAGTTTGGAGGAAATCAGCGCCATGCTATATCATACTCTGGACCAAAACGAATATAACGACTGGATTATCAGCGAAGAGGTGATGGCAGCACGCAGGCAGGGTATAACCAATCAGGAACGTGCCCTGTGGGGGGATAACAAAGAACAGGTCATGCGATGCAGAACGGCCTACTCTCATATAGACGAACTGGAGCCAGAAGGACAAAAAGAACACATAGGTGGCAAGTTCCTTGCCTTGCTCCACAATTGGTCTCATGTGAAGCCGACACGTGGGTTAGATTACTGGCTCACATACTTTACCGATTTTCACAAGAAAAGTGGCGGAAAATTAACACCCGTCAAATTGGGAGCGGTAAAAAGAGGGCTGACTCTGATTCTCAAGGATAAAATCAATCAAAAAGAGGTGGAAGAATTTAATCAAAAGATGGACAATTTGGTCAAGAAATACATGATTAATCCTTCTGACCAAGAAAATAGTATGAAAAGAGCCGTGAACTTTTGACTTTTTTCAATCCAATATACGTGGCAGGGTTGGTTCTTACAAGGGCCAGCCCTGTTTCTTTTGACCGACTTAGATATTGGTTTGGTCAAAAGTTGGCCCATTTTTGACATTTCATGTTTTATATCAGTCAATAGTTCCTGCAACTATATATCTTATGGATGCTTTTGTCGGTCAAATTCCATGTTCGAAAAGGGCAAAAACACCTGAAAATCAGTCAGATTCCGTCATTTTAGCAAGTCAGTTTTTTTCATGGGGGCTCAAAAAGAATTATCTAATTTTGCACTCACCATACAACGGGAAAAAGGGTCAAGCGTAGGACCGTAGGCCAGTCTCACTTTCCTGGTTGGATGGGAGGGACCCTCGTGTGAGACCGAGGCATTCCCGGAAAGGACTTCGGTTATGTCTAATAAAATAACCACTACAACCCCTCCTGTGGAAAAATATAATAATAAGGAGCAAGGTTGGCACAGGAACACAGAATTGTGCGTAAACTTGAAAACGCTGCTCCAGCAAGACAGGCGCGCCAAGAGTGGTAAGAACTATGTAGGCACGTTGCGCCGCGACGTGGTGTGCGAGGACTTTAACTTCGAGGAACGCTTCATCTTCGTGGAAGCCGTGGAGAGAAAGTACAGACGCAACCCCTACGTCTTCCGCGGACGATACTTCAGCATCACCCGTAAGGACAGTGGAACGCTCAGGCTCAATTTCCGACCGCTGAACATCAAAGAGGGCTTCAGCATCGATGGCTTTGTCACAGGCGTGGCCAACGAACTGCTATGGGCGCTGGAGGGCCTCGTAGGGAAAGAGTGAAACAACAGACAGTCTCAAATCTCAGTCTCAGTTGCAAATAAAGTCACAATTCAACTCGAAACCCTCACATTATCAAGTATGAACTTAAATTATTAGAAGACAATGAGTTACAACATTTTTAACCACACCGCTCCGGCGATGCCCAAACCGGGAAAAGGTACAGAAATAGTGAAATTACTCCTCTCTCAGGTCTCACAAAACATGCGTGAACCGCTTGTTCCGATGTGTATTCCTGCATTGGCCAGCCACTTATCGGCCGTGGAGCTGATGTATTCGGACAACCAATATTATGAACTTTGTGGACAAATGGGGCATTTGGTAGGCCCTTCGGGTATTGGTAAGGCACAGTTGACGCTTCTTATTGAGGCCATCATGCGACCGTTCCGAGACCACGATGATATGGAGTACAAGAAGTTGACCGACTGGATTCGACAGGTGAAGACCCGTGGGGCCAACAAAGAAAAACCAGAGCGTCCTGCCGTGAGTTTCTGGTTTCCGCCCTCTGATCTGACGGCCCCGGCTTTCCTTCAGAATGCTCTTGCCCTGGAGCAACAAGGAGGCCGCACGCAGTATCTGAATTTACCTGAAGTAGAGATGGCCGACAAGATGTGTGGCGGTCATCGACAAGTTAGCCAAACTATCCGCAATATTTATGATCGAACTCGTGCGGGAGCTTTACGTGCCACAGCCGATGGCGTGACGGGCAACCCCTTGCTCCGCGTCAACATCACATTCAGCTCAACACCGGAGGCCGCACGTTTGTTCTATAAACGAGATATGACGAATGGATTCTTCGGACGCATTCCTTTTGCTTACAAGGCTCGCGGCGAGCGTAAGGGCAGGATTCCGCGCCAGGGACAATACGATGATGAGTTCCTTATGAAACTGGATAATTACCTTCTGCGTCTGGACAACTGCAAGGGGCGTTTTGTAGTGAAGCCGCTCAACAAGATTGCAGACCAGTTGGCAGAGGAAATGGCAGACCTCGCCAACCTTGCAGACGATGATTTTCTTTTTGAGCTCTCACATCGCAGTATTTTTGCGGCTTGGAAAAAGGCCGCCACGCTGTGGATTCTGAACAATCAGACATACACTCGCTCCATTGGCGATTTCATGATCTGGTTCTGCTATTATGATTTATGGTCGAAGGTAAGGGTGTTTTCGGATTTGATAAAGGGTTGCGATACCCGGATGGACGAGATGCAGAGGGGTGGGCCCAAGAATATGCTCGACAGTCTTGAAGATTCTTTCAGCGAAGCACAATTAGAGACCTTGCGCCAGAGTCTTGATAAGAGCAAAGAGGGTACCCGCCATCAACTCAACGTGTGGAAAAATCGTGGCTTCATCACGTACTCGAACCAGACGGGACTGTACAGCAAGACGGAAGCGTACCTGAAGGGAGTTAAAATTCAAAATTAACGAATGAACATGATGCTTGATAAGTTCGAACTTCAAAGGCTTCGCGACCTCCCCATAGAGGGGGTCGCGGAGCGACTGGGACTGCGGGTCGTGAGGCACAAGAGCCTGTGCCCGTTTCATGAGGACAGACACCCGAGCCTGTCGTATCGGGTGAGCAGGAACACTTGCCGGTGCTTCGTGTGTATGAACCAGTCAATAGGCCCTATCGATTTGGTGATGCGCTACCTGCACGTGGACTTCAAGGAGGCGTGCCGGTGGTTGGGAGGTTCTCAGAGCAATCGGAGTCATCAGAACAATCAGAGTAATCAGAGTAATCAGAATAATCGGAATAATCAGAATAATCAGAATAATCAGAATCCTCCGAACACTCTGAATCCTCCGATTACTCCTTCATTCTCCGCCAGCCGCTATGAGCGGTTCTTCGAGCACCCTTGGCTCAGCGACGAGGCACGGAGGTTCCTCTTTGGGGAGCGGCGGCTGGATGAGCGGGTGGTGCGCTGGTGCCGGCTGTCCTCGTGGCGCGACAGGCAGGGCATCCCCTGGCTACAGATTCCCTACTACAGTCAGGAGGGACGGCTCATAGGGGTGCAGAACAGGAGGCTGGAAGAGAGTGAAGGGTTTAAGGAGGGGCAAGGGGTTAAAGGGTTTAAGGGGGCTGAGGAGTTTAAGGAGGTGCAAGGGTTGAAGGAGTTGAAGGGGGTACCACGCTTCCGCTTCCCGCAGGGGTCGGAGTGCGGCATCTACAACCTGCCTGTGCTGAACCGTCTGAAGGCGGGCGAGAAGCTCTACATCACCGAGGGTTGTTCGGACTGCTGGGCGATGCTCTCGGCAGGCCACAAGACGATAGCGATCCCGTCGGCCACGCTGCTCAAGCGGAAGGACGTCGAACTGCTCTCAACTCTCAACTCTGAACTCTCAACCGAATTCCACATGTACCCCGACTGCGACGTGCCCGGCGAGCGACTCTTTCTACAGCTCAAGGAGATGCTGCCCAACCTTGTGCGCCACCAGCTGCCCCCGGGATGCAAGGACTTCAGCGACTACTACGTGGGGCTGAAAACGGGGAGCGTATGAGGTGAATAATTTCTTGAAAATAAATCTGATAATATTTGGTGGTTCAAGGAATTTTTCGTATCTTTGTAGTGTGGTTGAGGGAACACTTCTGCGCAGGCGAGGCGGGTGTTTCGGATGTCCAAGAGCAGCGCTTTCAGGAGCTCAAAAGCCTGCTTCGAGGAGGTCGTTACACAGCTTCGGTTTCCTCATCACAGCAGAGAGTTAAGGTAAAAAGATTGTTTCATCAAATTTCAAAATTTCAGAGTCTATGGGTACACTTAATTATGTATTGCGCCAGGAGAAGCGCCAGGAGGCGAAGGAGTTCGGCAAGTGGTATGCGCGTGCCGTCCACGGGGCAGAGATGGAAACGGACGAGCTGGCACAGCTCATTCAGCGCAACGCGTCGGTGAAGCGCTCGGACGTGCTTGCCGTGCTTGCGGAGCTGAGCGAGGTGATGTCGGACGCCATCCAGACGGGCCGCATCGTGGTTCTCAACGGCATCGGCCGCTTCAAGGCGGGTATCGCCACGAAGCCTGCCAGCACGCCGAAGACGTTCACGCCGCAGAAGAACATCGTGGGTGCCCACGTGCTGTTCCAGCCGGAGGTGAAGAAGGTGGAGAACAAGTTCATCAAGAAGATGCTCGAGGGCATCCAGTTCACCGAGGCCGTGAAGAACGACGTGGAGAAGGAATGAGGACGGAGAGGGGGGCGCGCCCCCCTCTCTCTCTTCTTTCGTGATTTCGTTATTTCGTTCTTTCGTTATTTCGTTATATCGTTCTGGCGTTATTTCGTGATGAAGTGATTTCGTTATATCGTTATTTCGTTCTATCGCCCAATTGTGAAATTGTGAAATCGTGAAATTGTGAAATTGTCGGTTAGAGCCAGTCATCTATCAGCATGCGGGCAATGCTCAGTTTTTCGGGAATCTGCGGGAGGTGTTCCCTGTCGAACCATCCTCCGCGTGAGAGCTCGCTTTGCTGTAGATGAATATCTCCTTGAACATAGTCGGCATGAAAACCTACCATAAGCCCGCACGGATAGGGCCAGGGCTGTGATCCGAAATAGCGGATGTTGGTGATGCTGATGCCCGTTTCCTCCATCACCTCCCGTTCTACCGCTTCTTCCAGCGTCTCGCCTGTTTCCACGAAGCCTGCCACGAGTCCGTAGAAATCGCTTTTGAAATTACGGGCATGCACCAAAAGGACTTTGTCTTCACGATGGACAAGAACGATAACAGCTGTAGCCAGCTGCGGCCAAACTTCTTTTCCGCATTGGGTGCATCGTTTGGAGATGGCTGTGTGCATCTTCATGGGAGCTCCGCAGACGCCACAAAACTTGGTGTTGAAGTCCCAGTACAGAATCTCCTGGCACTTGCCGGCTTTCAGGTATTGCTGTTGGGAGAGCTTGTAATAGCTTTTCCGAAGTCCGCACATCTCGAACTTCTCGCTGGGCAGTCGGGGAGGTGTGTTCACCAGGACGGCGTGTACCGATGCTCCATCTTCGTCGTCGGGATAGATTCTTCTGACGGATTCCCAGGGCTCGAGATGGATGGGCGGTTCTTCTCCCTCGGGTACCCTGTAGTTGCCTTCGGGGGTTTGTTCAATGAGTAGTTCTGTCTTGCAGAATATATACCAATGCTTCATGTCTCCTTATTCCTTATATAGTAATTTACGGTCTCTCTCGGCAGCGGGCTTTGTCCAAGCTTCAGGCACAAACCGCCAGTTGTTGTTGGCCTGCGGTCTGACAACCTTTGCCTTTTCAATCTCTTGCATCAGGTAGTAGCGTTGGTCGCGCTCACTTCTCCATTCGATGCGACTCGACAGGGAATCATGGGGGATGCCGGCACCCCGTGTCAGCAATTCTCCGCCGCCGTTGCCCCGATAGCTATTCACGGCTACACGATACCATTGGCGTTCATCAAAGGGGGTGCCATTTGACATGCGCAGGATGCGCACTTTCTCGCCATCGGGCTTTGTCACATCCACTTCGTAGTCAATACCGGCAGCAGAATCGAAGTTGAACGAGAAATTCTTGAACCCCAAACGCTGCTGGTCGCCGAGGGTCTTTTCGCTGAGTAGCAACAGGTGGTCATCGGGTGACTTCATGGTGTTGACCCACAGATCGTAGCTCATCTCCAGATGCTTCCTGATCTCCTCGCCCGTCATCCGCATGACATAAAGCTGGTTCTCGTACTTATATAAATTAAACATGTCGCCCACGCAGACAGGCCCTTTGTTGATGGTGGCATCAAAGGAAAGCGGGGCGTTGAAGGCGATGTCAGCCCCCGTGATTTGAAGCTGCAGGTTCAATATGAAATCGTTGAAGGCGGAAGAGCCGAAGAAGCAGTCGCGGGTGTGAATGGTTTCGGAGAAAGTACCGATCTCTTTGTTGACAAACGTGTTGATTTTGTCAATCTGACTTGCAAAGTGATTCATGTAGTTGGTGTCGATTTCTTCCTGTCGGATGTCAACCAACTGCCCCGCCACTTGACGTCCCACAACCTTGCCCTTTTCGAGGGTTAGTTCTACTGTCGCATCAGCAACATACAGGGCGTTGTTGGAAGGGTCCAGGCACAGCACGTCTTTGCCTATTCGATTCTTGATGACGCTGTTGTGACGGGTATGGTCGTGTCCGAAAAAGATGACATCGAAGCCGGGAACTTCGTATGCAACTTTTAACGAGGCGTCCTCCTCGTATTCATCGGTGATGATGCCTCCGTCCTTTCCGCTATGGAACAAGCCGATGACCACATCGGGCTTCTCATGTTCCTGGACATACTCCATGCATTGACGTGCAGAGGAAACCATCTCGTTGAAATGCAATCCGCTCCACAGGTCTTCCGTCAACCAATTGGGAATGGCGGGGGTCAGCATGCCGATAACGGCAATCTTCACTCCCTCCCGCTGCAGGATGAGGTAGGGCTGTAGATAGCAGTTGCCGGTCTTTGTGTCCATCACATTGGCACCCAGCATGGGGCATTCCAACTCCGTCTTCCATTTGTCATAGACAGCATGGCCCGTCTCGATGTCGTGATTCCCTATTGTCGCCGCGTCATAACGCAGGTAGTTCAGAACCTGTGCCGCAATATTCGTCTCGGCGGTATCAACAAAGTTGTAATAATAGCAGGTAGGCTGACCCTGCAAGATGTCGCCATTGTCGAGCAAGATGACATTGTCACCATACTGACTGCGCAAAGTCTTCACATAGGAACTGACCCGCGCCATCGTTCCTTGCTTGGGATTGCGGGTGATGAAATCATAGGGGAAAAAGCATCCGTGAACATCACTCGTTTCAACGAATCTCAACGTTACTGTACGTTCTTGTGCCATAGCTACATTTATGTTGCATGCAATCAACAACAAACAAAATATTTTTCTCATGATGAAGATATAGATAGGTGTGATTGACATATTTATCTGCAAAAGTAAAAAAAAATATTAATTGGGAATGATGAATGGCAAATTATTCGTACCTTTGTAACACAATTTAGGGTATATTGATAAATGAAAATAGGTGATCAGGTAAGGTTTCTTAGTGAAAAGGGTGGGGGACGCGTTGTCGGCTTCCAGAAAGGTGGAATCGTTGTCGTGGAGGACGAGGACGGTTTCGAGATACCGATGGCACAGACGGATGTTGTTGTCGTAGGTGAAGAAGACTATGACACAGGACGCATGATCTTGGCAAAGGCCGCCTCACAATCCAACGAGAATGCTCAGGTGCGCTCGGTCAAGTCGATGCTGAACGAAAAGGCGGAACCTGTGGAAAATGACGTGGAGGAAGAGCCGGATTATTCGAAGGTGACCTTCCGCGCTCCTGTCGAGGAACGCAAGGGTGGCAACCGGCTTTCCGCATATTTGGCATACGTGCCGCTGGATGCGAAGAACATCTCGCAATGCCAGTTTGAATGTTATCTGGTCAACGACAGCAACTACTTCCTGCAATATGCCATCTTCTTGGCCGAAGGTAACAGTTGGACGCTTCAATACCAGGGTGAGATTGAACCGAACACCAAGGAGTTCTTAGCGGATGTAGGGCGAGAGGAACTGAACGCCCTGGGTCGGGTGGAGGTGCAACTGCTTGCCTACAAAAAAGACAAGCCCTTCGTGCTGAAGCCAGCCATTGACGTGCAACTGCGTATAGACCCCATCAAGTTCTTCAAGCTGCACACGTTTAAGGAGAACGACTTCTTTGAACAGCCGGCATTGCTCTATTCTGTTGTTGAGAACGATGTCGTTGCCCGTCCCTTGGTCATCGACCCCAAGGAACTGAAGAAACGTCTTGCAGGAGGAGCAGGGAAGGAGTCGAGTCGGCAAGAGAACGTCAAGCGTGAGCCACAAAAGCGCAAAGGCGACGAAGACGTTGTGGTTGTTGACCTTCATGCCGACGAATTATTAGACACAACCGAGGGTATGTCCGCCTCCGACATCCTGTCTTACCAGCTTGAAGTGTTTCGCCGGAAATTGGCTGAATACAAGAACAAGCGAGGACAACGGCTCATCTTCATTCACGGAAAGGGAGAGGGCGTGTTGCGGCATGCCTTGATCAACGATCTGAATTACCGATATAAGCAATATACCTACCAGGACGCTTCGTTCCAAGAATATGGATATGGAGCGACACAGGTAACTATTAAATAAAATAAGGAGAAGGAGTAGTACGATTATGAAGCATGGATTTATCAAAGTCGCAGCAGCGGTTCCAACAGTTAAAGTCGGAGACTGCCAATACAATCTGAACCAAATAGAAACGCTTATCGCACAGGCGGAAGGAAAAGGGGTTGAGATTATCGTATTCCCGGAGCTGTCTATCACGGGCTATACGTGCCAGGATCTTTTCCGGCAGAATCTGTTGATAGATATCGCCGAGCAAAGCGTTATCCAGCTGCTTGACTTCACCCGTCAGCTTGACATCATTTCCATCGTCGGACTCCCTGTCGTTGTCGGTGACTTGCTGCTCAATTGTGCGGTTGTCATCCAGAAAGGACAACTCCTCGGCATTGTACCCAAGACCTACCTGCCCAACTACAGCGAGTTCTATGAGAAGCGCTGGTTTGCCTCGTCCCAGGACTTGCGCCCCACACAAATACGTTTTGCCGGTAATGCGCTGACCGTGACTCCCGCTCCCCAGCTCTTCCGCACTTGTGACGGTGCCGTCTTCGGCGTGGAGATTTGTGAGGATGTCTGGGCTCCTGTGCCGCCAAGCAACAATCTTGCAATTGCGGGTGCAGACATGATTTTCAACCTCTCGGCAAGCGACGAGCTGATAGGTAAGCACAACTACTTACGTTCTTTGCTTGCCCAGCAGAGTGCGCGCACAATTACCGGTTACATATATGCCAGTAGCGGTTTCGGAGAAAGCACGCAGGACGTGGTGTATGGCGGCAACGCACTTATTTATGAGAATGGCAGGCTGATAGCCTCGGGTGAACGCTTCTCGATGAGCTCTCAGATGATTACCACTCAGATTGACGTGGAGATGCTGCGCTCGGAACGGCGGGGAAATTCCACCTACGTAAATGCACAACGCGACCTGAAAGCCGTGCTTTCCACCCACCTGATGAGTGGGAAGGAGCAAGGACAGTTTCCCATCATCAACTGTCGATCTATCGAGCCTCGCGACTTTAAGCTCGAAAGAAGTATTGACCCGCTGCCGTTTGTCCCGCGTCAGGATGAACTCGCCACTAAGTGCGAAGAGATCTTCAACATCCAACAGATGGGCTTGGCAAAACGACTGATGCATACCGGTAGTAAGAATGTGGTGATTGGCATCAGCGGAGGTCTCGACTCCACATTGGCGTTGCTTGTTTGTGTGGGGGCTTTCGACAGGTTAGGACTGGAGCGTCGTGGTATTATTGGCGTGACAATGCCTGGCTTCGGAACAACCGACCGCACCTATCAGAACGCCATTTCGCTGATGAAGGGACTGGGCGTATCCATCCGTGAGATTTCCATCGCCAAGAGTGTGTTGCAGCATTTTGAGGACATCGGGCACGACGTGGAGAACCACGATATTACCTATGAGAATTCGCAGGCCCGCGAGCGCACACAGATATTAATGGATGTGAGCAATCAGACGGGAGGCTTTGTGGTTGGCACGGGAGACCTGTCAGAGCTTGCCCTCGGCTGGGCTACTTATAATGGAGACCACATGTCAATGTATGGTGTGAATGCCGGCGTTCCCAAGACGCTCATCCGCCATCTTGTGCGCTATATTGCGAGTAAATATACGGATGGAGTCAGAAACCTTGCCGTCAAGAACATCCTGTTGGATGTGATCGACACGCCGATCAGTCCAGAGCTGATTCCTGCTAATGAAAAAGGAGAGATACAACAGAAAACGGAAGATTTGGTAGGCCCCTACGAGCTCCACGACTTCTTCATCTACTACTTCCTGCGCTATGGTTTCTCACCATCCAAGATCATGATGCTTGCACAGCAGGCTTTCCAGACAGAGGATGTCTATGAGCGGGGTGTCAGCAAGTATGACGATGATACCCTTCGCCACTGGCTGAAGACGTTCTTGCGCCGTTTCTTTGCACAGCAGTTCAAACGGTCATGTCTGCCCGACGGCCCGAAGGTGGGGTCGGTAAGCTTGTCTCCGCGTGGCGACTGGCGTATGCCCAGCGACGCTTCAAGCAATATCTGGCTAAGGGAAATAGAGTAGGAGGGAACCGTCCCTCTTACTTCAACAAGTCATTCAGGAAGGAATCGAGCTCCTGATCGAGCCCCTCCATCAGGTCGCCGCCAATGATGACGGTTTCGTCGTCGGCAAGATAAAGTTCGGCGATGGTTTCCTTGTCATCGTTTTCCAATACGATGCTGTAAGGCTTTAGAATACCAAAGTTGTCAACGACTTCCTGCATGTTGCGCAGTTCTGCACGCAAAAGTGACGTAATCTGCTGGTAGAAATCCTCGTCTTTGTTGTCAATCCATTCTTCTATCACACAACGGTTAATCTCGTTGTCGTCATCATCAAACGCAAGCAGTTCTCCACTTTCTTGAATGGCACGCAGATGAATGTCGGTTATCAAGGAAGTGTCAGTATCAGACGGAAACTTCTGCGCTATCTTGTTGATGGCACGCTGAATCTGTTGTGTGGTTAGTTCGGATGTTTTCATACAGTCGGTAAACTAAATCGTTGATGTTCTTAGGTGCAAATTTAGTCTAATTTGTGGAAAAAGCCAAATAAAAATGTCTTTTTTCTCTTTTTTTCGTTATATTTTTCGTAGTTCAAATAAAAATGAGTAATTTTGCCTGTGAGTGCAGGAACTCGTAATTTTAAATTGAAATATCATCTTAAACAAACCTATTGAATATGAAACAGACTATTTTGGTGACAGGTGGAACTGGTTTTATCGGTTCGCACACAACAGTTGAGTTGCAGCAAGCTGGCTACAACGTGGTAATCGTTGACAATCTCTCCAATTCAAAGATTGAGGTTCTTGACGGAATAGAGAAGATTACGGGTATTCGTCCTGCATTTGAGAAGGTTGACCTGCGTGATTTTGACGCAACCGAGGCAGTCTTCAAGAAGTATCCCGAAATTGCAGGTATCATTCACTTTGCCGCATCAAAGGCTGTGGGTGAGAGTGTGGAGAAACCGCTTCTTTACTATCGCAACAACCTCGTTTCCCTCATCAATCTGTTGGAGCTGATGCCCAAGTACGATGTGAAGGGAATTATCTTCTCTTCAAGCTGCACCGTTTATGGTCAGCCCACGAAGGAGAACCTGCCTGTAACAGAGGAAGCCCCCATCCAGAAGGCACTTTCGCCCTATGGCAACACCAAACAGATTAATGAGGAGATTATTGCCGACTATATTCACTCAGGGGCCAAGATTAAGAGTGTCGTTCTGCGCTACTTCAACCCCATCGGTGCACATCCCACAGCCTACATCGGTGAGCTTCCCAATGGCGTGCCCATGAATCTGATTCCCTTCGTTACACAGACCGCCATCGGCGTGCGCAAAGAGCTGAAGATCTTCGGCAATGACTATGATACTCCCGATGGAACCTGCATACGCGACTATATCTATGTTGTTGACCTTGCTAAAGCTCATGTGAAGGCTATGACCCGTGTGCTTGACCAGGATACAGATCCGTTAGAAATCTTCAACATCGGAACAGGTACTGGTCTCTCGACTTTGGAGGTTGTCCAGAAATTCGAGAAGGCTACCGGTGTGAAAGTTAATTGGGCGTATGCACCCCGTCGCGAAGGCGATATCGAGAAAGTATGGGGCAACGTGGACAAAGCCAACAAGGTGCTCGGATGGAAAGCTGACACACCTGTTGAAGATGTCCTTGCTTCTGCCTGGAAGTGGCAGGAGAAACTCCGTGAAGACGGTATCATGTAAGTAAAAACAAAGTCTTTATTTCTCAAGAAAACAGTCCCTCGGCATTAGCCGGGGGCTTTTCTTTAGTTAACAAAGATTAAATAATAGCTAAAAATGCCATGTTTATAAAATAAAAGAAGCATGTGCATGTCTGATTCCAAAATATTTTGTACCTTTGCAGCCGCTATCACGAGATGGTAGCATTTAAATTCATTTCTAAACATAATTATTATCAAACAATGGCAACAAAAATTAGATTGCAGCGCGGCGGTCGCAAAGGTTATGCAGTATATCGCATTGTAGCCGCTGATGCACGAGCACCACGTGATGGTCGATTCATTGAGAAGCTGGGTATGTACAATCCTAACACCAACCCCGCAACAGTAGAATTGAATTTCGAGCGTGCATTGTATTGGGTAGAAGTAGGTGCACAGCCTACGGATACTGTACGTAACATCCTTAGCCGTGAGGGCGTTTACCTGATGAAGCATCTTCGTGTAGGTGTGAAGAAGGGTGCTTTCGACGAGGCTACGGCACAGACCAAGTTCGATGCTTGGAAGCAGGATAAGACGAAGGCTGTTGAAGCCGTGCGCGCAACAGAGGCAAAGGCAAAGAAAGATGCTGCTGCCAAGAGTCTGGAAGAAGAGAAGAAAGTTAATGAGGCTATTGCCAAGAAGGTTGCAGACAAGAAGGCTGCTGCCGCTGCTGCCGCTGCCGAAGCTGCAGCAACAGAAGAGGCTCCCGCTGAGGAGGCTGCTCCCGCAGAGGCATAATCATTGAATATCTCTGAAACAAAGATGAAAGTAAAAGCGGATGGCTTGAGCCACCCGCTTTTTTTGTACCATGATAAGTCAACTGATTAATTATTCTCAGCTTATTAATAATTCTCAGCCTATTAATAATTCTCCGCCTTCAACTCGAAATATGCTTGCGGATGAGCGCAGACGGGGCAGATCTCTGGAGCCTCTTTGCCAATAACGATATGGCCACAGTTGCGGCATTGCCAAATGGCATCACCCTCACGGGAGAAGACAATCTTCTGCTCGATGTTGGCAAGGAGCTTACGGTAGCGCTCTTCATGTGCCTTTTCGATAGCTGCTACACCACGGAATTGCTCGGCAATCTCTGTGAATCCCTCTTCATCGGCTTCTCTCGCCATGCGATCATACATGTCTGTCCATTCAAAGTTCTCTCCTTCAGCAGCAGCTTTTAAGTTCTCAACTGTACTCTTGATAGAACCACCCTCGAGTAGCTTGAACCACATCTTGGCATGCTCTTTCTCGTTGGCAGCAGTCTCCTCGAAGATGGCAGCAATCTGTTGATAGCCGTCTTTCTTAGCCTTTGATGCCCAGTAGCTGTACTTGTTACGTGCCTGACTCTCGCCCGCAAAAGCCTCTTGCAGGTTTTTCTCTGTCTTTGTTCCTTTTAACTCTTTCATTTTTCTTTTAGTTTAATGTGTTATTTATAAAAGATTGGTTATCAGTATTGTATCTCTTCCAATAAAAATGTTTCTTTATGCAATTGTAATTTCTCCACAAAGGTTTTTATTCATCATCCTACGAACTTCTACAGGGTTCTTGTATCTTGCCTGTAAATACATCAGTTTGGTTGCAGCAGCCTCAACAGTACTGTCATATCCGCTAATGACTCCAGCATCCATCAATTGATAGCCAGTTCCATAGAGGGACATTTCCACACATCCCGATACACATTGGCTGATATTAACAATAGTAACTCCACGGTCGCTTGCATCCTTGAGTAAATTCAGCAGCCATGATTGTTGCGGGGCATTACCACTTCCGAAGGAGCGCATCACAATGCTTTTCAATTCGGGTGCTGCCAATACATGGCGGACAATCTGTTCCTGAATGCCCGGAAACAGAGAGAACACCACGATGTTGGAGTCCATCTCGTAGTGCGGAATCATAGGACGCGTGAAGTCGGGTTGCAGGATATGGTGGTCGTGGAAAGTGAAGTTCACTCCTGCATCGCAAAGGTGAGGGTAGTTGAACGAAGCAAATGCCGTAAAACCTTCGGCATTTTGTTTGGTAGAACGATTGCCCCGCAGAAGACTACCATTGAAATAGATGCAAACTTCGGGTATGGTAGCCGTTCCGTCGTCATGGTGTTGTGCTGCAAGTTCTATGCTTGTAACAAGATTCTCTTTGCCGTCGGTACGCAACTGTCCAATGGGCAGCTGGCTACCTGTGAGAATGACAGGCTTTGTCAGATTCTCTAACATGAAGGAAAGGGCAGAAGCGGTATAGGCCATCGTGTCTGTTCCGTGCAGAATGACAAATCCATCGTAGTGGTCGTAGTTTTCCACAATAATTCTCACCAAATTCGCCCAGTTATCCGGCATCATGTTACTCGAATCGATGGGACTTGCAAATTGGTACACGTCAATACCAGTTTCCACCTGTTCCAATTCGGGTAGTTTGCTAACAAACTGACTGAAGTCAAGAGGTACAAGGGCTTTGGTCTGGGGATTTTTCCCCATACCGATAGTCCCGCCTGTGTATATAAGTAACACTTTATCGGAACGCACCATTTGATTTCCCTTATTTTTCATGTGATGGTGATAAAATCTATTGCAAATGTAACGATTAATTTGCTGTCGGCAAAAATAGCGTTTGACACTTGCTCCTTATTTCACATTTTTTATCATTTATTTGGTCATCTCGGTTTTTCTTCATACATTTGCACCATATTATTACAAAGAAGAATACTTAAAAACTATTGGAAATGAAAAATTTCATGGATGAGAACTTCCTGCTGGAAACTGCTACAGCGCAGGAATTGTACCATAATCATGCGGCAAAAATGCCGATTATCGACTATCATTGTCATTTGAATCCAGAGATGGTTGCCAACGACCACCAATTCAAGAGCATCACCGAATTATGGCTTGGGGGAGATCATTACAAATGGCGTGCCATGCGAACCAATGGTGTTGACGAGCGATATTGTACGGGCAAGGATACAACCGATTGGGAAAAGTTTGAGAAATGGGCAGAAACGGTGCCTTATACATTCCGCAATCCGCTGTATCATTGGACCCATTTGGAGTTGAAGACAGCCTTTGGCATTACCAAGCAGCTGAGTCCGAAGACGGCGAGAGAAATCTTTGACGAGTGCAACGAAAAACTACAACAGCCGGAATTTACGGCTCGTGGCTTCATGCGGCATTATCACGTGGAGTGTGTCTGTACGACAGATGATCCCGTTGACGACCTGCGATATCACAAGCAGACACGCGAGGATGGCTTTGAAATCAAAATGATTCCTGCCTGGCGTCCTGACAAGGCGATGAATATCGAGAAACCAGAGTTTGCAGACTATGTTAACAAGTTGGGTGAAGTGGCTGACATGACCATTATAAAGTTCTCAGATATGATGGACGCATTGAAAAAACGACACGACTTCTTCCATGAGAATGGATGTCGTCTTTCCGACCACGGTATCGAAGAATTTTATGATGAGCCTTACACAGACTCGCAAATAGAAATCATCTTTGAGAAGGCGATGCATGGACAATGTTTGTCAAATCTGGAAATCCGACAGTACAAGAACTGTTTCTTAACAAGGATGGCGGAGATGGACTGCGATTCCGACTGGACGCAGCAGTATCACTATGGTGCCATTCGTGACAACAACACCTTGATGTATAAGCAGCTGGGACCTGACACGGGCTTTGACTCCATTGGCGAATTCAACACCGCCCGGGCGATGAGTCATTTCCTGAACAAACTGAATATGGAACATAAGCTTACACGTACCATATTATACACGCTTAATCCTTGTGCCAATGAAATGATTGCAACCATGCTTGGAAACTTCCAAGATGGAACATGTCCGGGAAAAATTCAATTCGGATCTGGTTGGTGGTTCAATGATCAGCTCGATGGAATGAAACGTCAGATGGATGCCCTTTCTGTTCTCGGTCTTTTGAGCCGTTTTGTAGGAATGCTTACTGACAGTCGCTCTTTCCTGAGTTATCCACGTCATGAGTATTTCCGTCGCCTACTCTGTAACATTCTTGGCAATGATGTTGAACGTGGTTTGTTGCCTAATGATATGGAGACGCTATCACGGATGGTGGAAGACATCTCCTATAACAACGCACGTAATTATTTCAAATTCTATTAGTTTTTTTTTGCCAGTCTAAAAAAATATCGTAATTTTGCAGGGAAAATAAAGAAATAGAAACATACTGTATGAAAAAATTATTGATTCCTTTCATTGCTTTGGCAATGGTACTGATGATGGGAAGTTGTTCTGGGAGTAAGGAAATTGCCTATTTCCAAAATATTGATTCCATTAGTTTGGCTGCATCAAAAGGACTTTATGATGCTCGTATCATGCCAAAAGATGAATTGACCATTACGGTCAGCGGTCAAGACCAAGAAGTTGTACGCCCGTTCAATATGGTGGTGAACACTACGCTGAACCCAAATTCGGCTTCCGGTTCGTCGTCTAGCAGTTATGGACGTCTGATGCCTTATTTGGTAGATAACAATGGTGACATCCGTTTTCCTATCATTGGCAAAATACACGTAATGGGCTTAACCAAACGTGAATGCGAGGATTTGATTTTGGAAAAGATTCGTCCTTACTTTGATAAAGAAAATGAGCCAATTGTAACAGTGATTATGTCAAGTTTCCGTGTCACGATTATTGGTGAAGTGGGTAGAGCGATGGTTTTACCAGTCACAACAGAGAAGATGAGTGTGATTGAGGCACTTGCAGCTTCCGGCGACTTGTCCATCTATGGTAAGCGTAAGAATATTCTTTTGATTCGCGAGGATGAAACTGGAGAAAAATCTTCACATCGTATAGACCTGACGGATGCTAATATATTCAATTCACCTTATTATTATGTGCAACAGAATGATATTATATACGTTGAGCCAAATACGGTGAAAGCAAAGAACTCAAGTATTGGTTCGTCAACGACAATCTGGTTCTCATTTATTGGAATCGTAACATCGGTAGCTTCACTACTGGTTAATATTTTAAGAGACTAAATAAAATATGTATAATGAAAGATGAAGAATGAATAATGGACTATGGCTCGTTATCATTCTTCATCTTTCGTATATGTAAAGTTTTGATATTTATTCAATTTTTAATAGGTATTGTTTTATGTGTGGAATTGTTGGATATTTAGGAAAAAGAGAAGCATATCCTATTTTGATAAAAGGATTAAAAAGATTGGAATATAGGGGATATGATAGTGCAGGAGTTGCGCTGATTAACGATGATGGAGGATTAAATGTTTATAAGACCAAAGGAAAGGTTGCTATTCTTGAAGAGTATTGTTCAGATAAAAATGTGACTGGTGGCGTGGGAATCGCCCACACGAGATGGGCTACTCATGGAGAGCCTTCTTCGGTGAATGCCCACCCGCATTATTCGGAATCGAAGAATCTGGCTATCATTCATAATGGTATTATTGAAAACTACGCCGATTTGAAGAACAACCTGAGAAATAGGGGAGTGGAATTTCGCTCAGAGACAGACACCGAAGTTCTTGTCCAGTTGGTGGAATATATCATGGTGAAGAAATCTCTTGACTTACTTACAGCTGTTCAAGTTGCCTTGCATCAAGTTATTGGTGCATATGCCATTGCCATCGTTGACAAGCGCGTTCCTGATCAGATTATTGCTGCCCGTAAGCAAAGTCCATTGGTGGTCGGAATTGGTGAAAATGAGTTCTTTTTGGGTTCAGATGCCACCCCCATCGTCGAATATACAGACAAGGTCGTTTATCTTGAAGACGGTAATATTGCCGTGATGCGTTTGGGCGAGGAATTGAAAGTCGTCAATATCTATAACGATCAGCAACGACTTGTTGTCAAGACGGTAGATATGAACCTTGGACAAATTGAGAAGGGGGGCTTCCCGCATTTTATGCTCAAAGAGATTTTCGAGCAGCCGGAATGCATCACCACTTGTATGCGTGGACGTATCAACACCGAGGCAACAAATGTAACTTTATCGGCAGTTATCGATTATAAAGAACAGTTGTTGAATGCCAAACGTATTATCATTGTTGCCTGTGGAACCTCATGGCATGCTGGTCTTATCGGCAAACAGATGATAGAAACGCTCTGTCGTATTCCTGTTGAAGTTGAGTATGCATCGGAATTCCGTTATAGGAATCCTGTTGTCGGAAAAGATGATGTTGTCATTGCTATCTCACAAAGTGGAGAAACAGCTGATACTTTGGCAGCCGTTGAGTTGGCAAAGGAGAATGGTGCTTTCATCTATGGTATTTGTAATGCCATTGGTTCAAGCATCCCGAGAGCCACCGATACAGGTAGCTATATCCACGTGGGGCCGGAGATTGGTGTGGCTTCTACAAAAGCATTTACTGGTCAGGTGACCGTCTTGACAATGCTTGCCCTTGCCCTTGCCCGGGAAAAGAACACTCTTTCTGAGGAGGAGTATCTCACCATTGTCAAAGAACTCAGCGAGATACCTCACAAGATGGAAGAGGTTTTGAAACTCAATGATAGAATTGCTGACCTTAGTCGAATATTCACCTATGCACGGAACTTCCTGTATTTGGGACGTGGATTCAGTTATCCCGTCGCATTGGAAGGAGCCCTGAAACTGAAGGAAATCAGTTACATTCATGCCGAAGGCTATCCTGCTGCCGAAATGAAGCACGGCCCCATTGCTTTGATTGATTCTGATATGCCTGTCGTCGTTATTGCCACGCATAACGGTATGTATGAAAAGGTGCTCAGTAACATTCAGGAGATCAAGGCACGAAAAGGTAAGGTTATTGCCCTTGTGAGCAAGGGCGATGAGACTATTAGCCGCATTGCCGATGAGGTGCTAGAACTTCCCGATGTCATCGAGTACCTTGAACCTCTCATTGCTACAATTCCCCTGCAGATGTTGGCTTATCATGTCGCTGTTTGTAAGGGTAAGAACGTAGATCAACCCAGAAACCTTGCCAAGTCAGTTACCGTAGAATAAAAGAACAGAGATGGAACCGCTCAAACATGAATGTGGTGTGGCTTTAATCAGGTTACTGAAGCCATTGGAGTATTATCAACAGAAGTACGGCACGTGGATGTACGGACTGAATAAACTCTATCTGATGATGGAGAAGCAGCACAATCGTGGACAGGAAGGTGCGGGGGTGGCTTGTGTAAAGCTTGGCGCACAACCAGGAAACGAATACATGTTTCGTGAGCGGGCGGAAGGTAAGGATGCAATAACTGAGATTTTCTCGTCTGTCCAACAAAAATACAAGGACATTCAGACTTCAGATTTATATGATCCAGCTTTTGCGAAAGCCCACCTTCCTTTTGCAGGAGAACTTTATATGGGTCATCTGCGCTATTCAACAACTGGCAAGAGCGGTCTTTCCTATGTGCATCCGTTCCTAAGGAGGAACAACTGGCAGGCAAAGAATCTGTGTATGTGCGGCAACTTCAATATGACTAATATTGATGAGGTCTTCAACAAATTGACTTTACAGGGACAATGTCCGCGCATCTATAGCGATAGCTACATCATGTTGGAGCTGATGGGACACAGGCTTGATCGTGAAGTTGAGCGTAACTTCGCCGAAGCCAAACGACTTGGACTTCAGAATACAGATATCACCCAGTATATCGAGGATCATGTTCTGATGAGCAATGTCCTTAAGACCACCATGCCTGATTTCGACGGCGGTTATGTTGTCTGTGGCATGACAGGTAGTGGTGAGATGTTCTCTATGCGTGACCCTTGGGGCATCCGTCCTGCGTATTATTATATGGATGATGAAATTGTGGCCCTTGCCAGTGAGCGTCCTGTTCTTCAAACGACTTTCGGTCTTGAGTGCAATGATATCAAGGAACTTAATCCGGGTATGGCTTTGTTGGTCAAACGCAATGGCGTATGTTCCATCGACCCCGTTATCACTCCGGATGCAAATCCCAAGAAATGTTCCTTTGAGCGCATCTATTTTAGTCGTGGAAACGATAGGGACATTTACCTGGAACGCAAGAAATTGGGAGAACAGCTGACAACGCCCGTCCTGAAAGCCGTGGATTACGATACCCAGCATACCGTATTCTCCTATGTCCCCAATACGGCAGAGGTTGCATTCTATGGATTGCTTGATGGTTTCAAACATTATATTAACGAGCAAAAGATTTCTCGAATAGAATCGTTAGGACACATCCCGACCCGTCAGGAGTTGGAATCAATTCTTAATGAGTACGTCCGCTCGGAGAAGGTGGCTTGGAAGGACATCAAATTGCGTACGTTCATTACCGAAGGCAATTCCCGTAACGACCTTGCCTCGCATGTCTATGATATCACTTATGAAAGTCTTCAGCCATACGTTGACAATGTCGTTGTCATTGATGACTCCATTGTGAGGGGAACCACGTTGAAGGAGAGTATCCTGCGCATTCTTGACCGTCTGCATCCCAAGAAGATTGTCATTGTCTCAAGTGCGCCTCAGATTCGCTATCCCGACTATTATGGCATTGACATGGCGCGCCTGGAAGAGTTCTGTGTCTTCCGTGCCACGATAGAGCTCCTGAAGGAGCGCAACATGCACCAACTCATTCTTGACACCTATTATAATTGTAAGGAAGAGATGGAGAAACCCAAGGAGGAGATGCGCAACTGCGTGAAGGACATCTACAAGATATTCAGCGTTGAGACCATCAATGCCAAGATTGTTGAAATGTTGCGCCCCGAGGGACTTGAGACTCCCGTGGAATTGGTGTTCCAGTCTATAGAGGGACTTCACGAGGCCTGTCCTGAGCACCTTGGCGACTGGTACTTTACGGGCGACTATCCTACGCCCGGCGGAATAAAGCTGTGCAATCAGGCGTATATCAACTATGTAGAGAAGTATTATCAGTTTGAACAGAAATTCTAATCATCATATATGAAGAAAGTAACGTTAGTCCTTAGCGATGGATCCAAGTTCCACGGCGAATCTTTTGGCTACGACCAACCAGTAGCGGGCGAGGTGGTGTTTAATACGGCAATGATGGGTTATCCCGAGAGTCTGACCGATCCTTCTTACGCTGGTCAGCTCATGGTGCTGACGTATCCACTTGTCGGCAACTATGGTGTGCCGCCCTTTACCTATGACGAGAGGGGGAAGCTTCCTCTGTTCATGGAAAGCGACAAGATCTATGCCTCGGCCATCATCGTTGCTGACTATAGTACGTCCCATTCCCATTGGAATGCCTGTGAGAGTCTTTCCGATTGGCTGAAGCGCGAGCAGGTGCCAGGCATTACAGGCATCGACACACGCAGTCTTACCAAACTGTTGCGTGAGCATGGTGTGATGATGGGAAAGATTCTCTTCGACGATGAGCCCGATAACATTCCGGAGGCAGCCTACGAGGGAGTGAATTTCGTCGATAGGGTTTCGTGTAAGGAGGTGATTCGTTACAATGAGGGAGCAGGAAAGAAAGTCGTCTTAGTAGATTGCGGTGTAAAAGCCAATATCATCCGTTGCCTTGTCAATCGTGGGGTAGAGGTCATTCGTGTTCCATGGAACTATGACTATACGGGTATGGAGTTCGATGGTCTGTTCCTCGGCAATGGTCCTGGCGACCCCGACATGTGTGAAGATGCCGTTACGATTATTCGCAAGCAGATGTCCATGAACACCAAGCCTATCTGTGGCATCTGCATGGGCAACCAGTTACTTGCCAAGGCAGCAGGTGCAAGGATCTATAAGCTGAAGTACGGACACCGTTCCCACAATCAGCCGGTACGCGAGGTCGGAACGAACCGTTGCTACATCACCAGTCAGAACCATGGGTATGCGGTTGATGCCACATGTCTTGGAAAAGACTGGCGCGAACTCTTCGTCAACATGAACGACGGCTCCAACGAGGGCATCACCCATGTCGTCAACCCCTGGTTTACCTCCCAGTTCCATCCAGAGGCATGCTCGGGGCCTGTCGATACCGAGTTCATGTTTGATCGTTTTATTGAGAAATTGCTATAAATAAACTTTCCAACCCCAATACAATTATTCATTGAGCATTATGAAAGATTCCGATATCAAGAAAGTGTTGCTGCTCGGTTCTGGAGCATTAAAGATAGGTGAGGCAGGTGAATTCGACTATAGTGGTTCTCAGGCTTTGAAGGCGCTTCGCGAGGAGGGAGTGGAGACGATACTCATCAATCCCAACATTGCGACGGTACAAACCTCTGAGGGCGTTGCCGACCAGATATACTTCTTGCCTGTGCAGCCCTACTTCGTCGAGCGCGTCATTGAGAAGGAACGTCCTGACGGCATTCTCCTCGCATTTGGCGGGCAGACCGCACTCAATTGTGGTGTCGAGCTCTACAAAAGCGGCGTACTTGACAAGTATGGCGTCCGCGTCTTGGGAACACCCGTTCAAGCCATCATTGATACCGAAGACCGAGAGCTCTTTGTGCGTAAGCTTGATGAGATTCATGTGAAAACCATCAAGAGCGAGGCTTGCGAGAACATCGAACAGGCGCGACAGGCTGCATCCCAGCTCGGCTATCCCGTCATCCTGCGTGCTGCCTATGCCCTGGGTGGACTTGGTTCCGGTTTCTGCGACAACGAAGAGGAGCTTAACCGCTTGGCAGAGAAGGCCTTTTCCTTCTCGCCGCAGGTGCTTGTCGAGAAATCACTCAAGGGTTGGAAGGAAATAGAATACGAGGTGGTTCGCGACCGTTACGACAACTGCATCACCGTTTGCAACATGGAGAACTTCGACCCTCTCGGCATCCATACCGGCGAGAGCATTGTCATAGCTCCCTCTCAGACCCTCACTAATTCTGAATACCATAAGCTTCGTGCCCTTGCCATCAAGATTATCCGTCACATAGGCATCGTTGGCGAATGCAACGTGCAGTATGCCTTCGACCCACAATCGGAAGACTACCGAGTCATTGAAGTTAACGCCCGACTTTCTCGTTCGTCGGCACTTGCCAGCAAGGCCACGGGCTACCCCCTGGCATTCGTCGCAGCCAAGTTGGGCATGGGATATGGCCTCTTTGAGCTGAAAAACTCCGTGACCAAGACCACCAGCGCCTTCTTCGAGCCAGCCCTCGACTATGTAGTCTGCAAGATTCCCCGATGGGACCTCTCCAAGTTCCGTGGCGTTGACAAGGAGCTGGGGTCTTCTATGAAGTCCGTGGGCGAGGTCATGGCCATAGGTCGTACCTTTGAGGAGGCCATTCAGAAAGGACTCCGCATGATAGGGCAGGGCATGCATGGCTTCGTCGAGAACAAGGAGCTCGAGATTGACGACATTGATGCAGCCCTGCGTGAGCCAACCGACAAGCGCGTCTTCGTCATCTCAAAGGCCATGCACCGTGGCTACTCGGTGCAGCAAATCCACGACCTGACGAAGATCGACTGCTGGTTCCTGGAGAAACTCAAGCATATCATCGACATCGACGAGCAGCTGAAAGCCCTCCGCAGCATCAACAACCTTGCCCCAGAACTCATGCGCACGGCCAAGGTCTATGGCTTCACCGACTTCCAGATAGCCCGTGCCGTCGGCCTCGAACAAGAGGTTGGCAACATGCATCGCGCCATGCTCCTTGTTCGTAGCCTGCGCAAATCCATGGGCATCTTACCCGTTGTCAAGCAGATTGACACACTTGCTGCCGAGTATCCGGCACAAACCAACTACCTTTACGTGACCTATGCCGGCAACACCCACGACATCCCGTTCCTCCAAAGCGCACCCGTCCAGCAGCAGTCTGTCATCGT
Organism: uncultured Prevotellaceae bacterium; assembly: GCA_902800185.1. Classification (GTDB taxonomy): domain Bacteria; phylum Bacteroidota; class Bacteroidia; order Bacteroidales; family Bacteroidaceae; genus Prevotella. The sequence goes on along the minus strand of CADCDK010000011.1, from coordinate 91,990 downwards.
GCTCGGCTCCGGCGCCTATCGCATCGGTTCGTCCGTAGAGTTCGACTGGTGCGGCGTGCAGGCGTTGAACACCATCCGTCAGCAAGGCTACCGCTCAGTCATGATCAACTACAACCCCGAGACCGTCTCCACCGACTATGACATGTGTGACAGGCTCTACTTTGACGAACTCACCTTCGAGCGCGTTATGGACATCGTCGAACTGGAACAGCCCTATGGCGTCATCGTCTCCACCGGCGGACAGATACCCAACAACCTCGCCATGCGCCTCGATGAGCAGCATGTGCCCATCCTTGGCACCAAGGCAAAGGACATCGACAACGCTGAGGATCGTGCCAAGTTCTCTTCCATGCTGACCCGTCATGGCATCAACCAGCCCGAATGGAGTGCCCTGACCTCCATGGCCGACATCCATCGCTTCATCGACCGCGTGGGATTCCCCGTGCTCGTGCGCCCCAGCTATGTGCTCAGCGGTGCCGCCATGAACGTCTGTTCAAACATGGACGAGCTGGAACGCTTCCTCAAGCTCGCGGCCAACGTTTCCGAAGACCATCCCGTGGTCGTCAGTCGGTTCATCGAGCACGCCAAGGAAATCGAGATGGATGCCGTTGCCAAAGATGGCGAGATTCTTGCCTATGCCATCTCCGAGCATATAGAGTTTGCTGGTGTCCACTCCGGAGACGCCACCATTCAGTTCCCCCCACAGAAACTCTATGTTGAGACCGTGCGCCGTATCAAGCGCATCAGCAAGCAGATTGCCGCCGCACTCCACATCAACGGTCCCTTCAACATCCAGTACATGGCGCGCGAGAACGACATTCTCGTCATTGAATGCAATCTCCGCGCAAGTCGCTCGTTCCCCTTCGTCTCCAAGGTGCTCAAGCTTAATCTCATCGACCTTGCCACCCGCGTCATGCTCGGCATCCCCGTTGAACGCCCGTCGAAAAACCTCTTCGACCTCGACTATGTCGGCATCAAAGCCAGCCAGTTCTCTTTCAACCGCCTGCAAAAAGCCGACCCCGTGCTCGGCGTAGATATGGCATCCACTGGCGAGGTGGGCTGTTTGGGCGACGACTCCAACCAGGCCCTCCTGAAATCCATGCTTAGCGTAGGTCACCGCATTCCCCAGAAGACCATCCTCCTCTCCACTGGTGGCGCCAAGCAAAAAGCCGAGATGCTCGATGCCGCGCGCATGCTCGTTGAGCATGGATACCAGCTCTATGCCACAGGAGGAACCTCCCGCTACCTTTCCGAGAACGGCATCGCCAACACGCGCGTCTTCTGGCCCTCTGACGAGGGACAGGCTCCACAGGCTCTCACGCTTCTACACGAGCACAAGATTGACATGGTGGTGAACATCCCGAAAGACCTCACTCCGCGCGAGCTCACCAATGGCTACAAAATTCGCCGCGCAGCTATCGACCTCAATGTCCCCCTCATCACCAACAGCCGACTGGCCAGCGCGTTCATCCACGCCTTCTGCACCCTCAAGCCAGAGGATATCGACATCAAGAGTTGGGGCGAGTACTAAAAAAGACGACTGAAAATTTGGAAGTTCCAGGAATTTGTGTTACCTTTGCAACCGCAAAAACACAAACAAGGTACCTTGGCCGATCGGTTAGGTAACGGTCTGCAAAACCGTGTAGAGCAGTTCGACTCTGCTAGGTACCTCCCAGTTGTTACAGTGAGCAGGGAGCCCCCGAAGGGTGAATCGGGCAAAACGCCCCGAATATGATTTCACATTTTTTTCATTGTTTTCTCCTTAAACGAGGTCCTTGATAAGAATTTCGTTGCTGTAATGATTTTTCCGTTCTCGTCCTTCCATTCCCTGAACCTCATCTGGCACCTGTGACGGTGCAGGCAAACGAGCTTCCCGGAAACCTCTTCCGTCGGTCACGTTCCACCGAAACGTCCGCCACAGAGCAGGCAAACGACGGGCTCTCTGCAGCCATAAGTCATTTGTATAGTATTTTTTAGTTAACGTCCATTATATGAAAGAATTTATGGTCAGAAAAATTCCCCTTCCTGTTTTTGGACGTAAATCTGCAATGGAATTCGTTCCAAAAGAGTATTATTTCATTTTCATCAAACCAAATAAAAGCAGGAATCAAATTATGGGAACTCTGAACTTTGTCCTGCTACTCGTTTTTTCCTATAGTTCCGACACGGGAATATGGCGTAGCGACTGCAGGAACTGCTTGCGGCTCTGCACGACAGCGTCCCAGCGGGGATGACCCATCAGTTGGTGAAGGTCAATGTCGAGCGCCCAGTGCCCCGTAGCTTCCAGACGGTCAACAACGGTGCCGACGGTTATTTTCTCGAGTGCTACGGCGGGCTGGAATAGAGGCTCCTCATCCTTGCCGGAGGCGGAAGACTCTGTCAGCAGGTTCACCTGTACCAGATCATAGAGCAGGTCGTTGGTGATGCGGATGGGAATGGAGGTCTCCAGCTTGAGCTGCAGGGCGGTGTAGGGGCGCTTCCCCTCCAGGAACCTCTTGCAGATGCGACTGAGCAGGATAAGACTGAGCAGCAGGCGGTAGCGATGGCTGAGGTCTTCCGTCTTGGCAAGAAAGGCAAACTCCTCCAGATTTTGGTTGGTATAGCTGAGCTCCGCACCAAACAGGCAGATGGTCCATGAGAGCTGCACCCAGAGCATGAACAGGGGCAGGGCGGCAAAGGAACCGTAGATGGCGTTGTAGCTGGAAAGGAATATCTGGCTATTAATGTAGATGAACTGTAATCCCTGCATGGCGATACCGGCAAGAATGCCCGGCACGATGACACTACGGAGGTGTACTTTCGTGTTGGGCATAAAGATGTAGAGCACAATGAAGGTGGTTGACGTCAGGACGTAGGGCATGGACTCGAGGAGCAGGCGAACCATGGGACCCAGTAGCATGAACGAGTCCGTCTGCTCGGCAATGGTCGCCAGGAAGATAGAGAGTCCTGACTGTATGACGATGATGATGGGTGCCAGGAAGAACATGGACAGGTAGTCCGTGATGGTGCGCAGGATGGAGCGTTGCTGCTTGACTTGCCAGATGTCATTGAAGGCCTGCTCAATGTTGTGAATCAGCATGAGCACCGTCCATAGCATGAACAGCAACCCGACTCCGAGGAATACGCCCCGGTGCGTATGAACCAAATAGGAATTGACAAACCCCACGATGACTTCGGCTGCCTGAGGCTGGCTTGACAGGGCATCGAGGAACCATTCCTCAATATACTTGGAGAACCCAAAGCCACGAGCAATCGCAAAGAGGACTGCCACAATGGGAACAAGGGCAAGCAGGGAGGAGTAGGTGAGAGCCGATGCGGTGGCCATAACACCCTTGTTAATGAAGAATTTCACGGCAAGCATCACTTTCTTGATGATGCTGACCATGAAATATTTCACGGGCGAAACCTCCAAGGGGGTGATTCGCCAAATGTCAACTGACAGGAACTGGGATAGACGCTGTATGCTTTTGCTCATATCTTATCTTCCTATATCTTCTTAACATGCGAAAACTGAATCGACAAAATAAGAAAGCAGAGCCCCTGTAAGCCGGGTTCTGTTCTCCCCCGCGGGGGAGCATCTGTCATTTATCTAATCCGTAGGTCACCCTGCGGCTTGAGCGTTCTACCCTCCATCGTGACATGCTCGGGCGGGCAGCCCTCAGACGACGGTTTACGCGAACTTGCAGCCTCCAGATGGTACAGCCCGATGATCACCCATCGGCTGGTGGTCTCTTACACCACCTTCTCACCCTTGCACGTTTCCCCTAAAAAGGAAGAACGAGCGGTTCTTTTCTTCTACCGTTACCTGCCGTTGCCGACAGCTTCTGTTTTCGGAAGTGAAGTGCCCTGTGCTGCCCGGACTTTCCTCTCGTGTCCAAGGGACACCAGCGACAGAAGCGAGACTCTGCTTTCAAGATGCAAATGTACGCAAATTAATTGACATGCAGAGAAATTTACGTCGTTTTTTTGTCTGACGGTCTTTTTTTTGTATTTTTGCAAACGATAATATCCAGAATATGTTTTTATATTACTATGGCTTCATTTAAGGATTTGATACAAAACAGGCGTAGTCACCGCAGGTTTACGAAAGAAGAGATCAGCAGCGAGGACTTGCGGCTGATTTTGCGCGCCGCACTCATGTCGCCAACGTCCAAGAATCAGCGGGCGTGGCAGTTTGTCGTCGTTGACGATCCGCTGCAACTGGAAAAGCTTTCCGATGCGAAGGATCTTGGTGCGCAGTTCCTGCGTGATGCCCCGCTCGCCATCGTTGTTCTGGGCAATCCCGCGGAAAACGACTGTTGGATTGAAGACGGTGCCATCGCTGCCATATCCATGCAGTATCAGGCTGAGGAGCTTGGACTGGGAAGCTGCTGGGCACAGATGAGGGGTAGGGGACTGAGCGACGGGATCAGTGCCGACGAGGTGATCAGGGGAGTCCTGAACCTGCCCGAGGAACTGTCTGTGCTTTGCGTGATTGGAATTGGACACAAGGCAGAGGCGCGGAAGCCTCAGAATGAAGAGAAGTTGAAGTGGGAACAGGTACATATCGGTTCCTTTGAGTAATTTCTGAATGTGAGTATGATGATAAACTACGACCTCAAGAAAATCAAGGCAATCATTTTCGATGTTGATGGCGTACTCTCGGCATCGACCATCTCCATGGACAAGGATGGACAGCCCGTCAGAACGCTGAATATCAAGGATGGGTATGCCATTCAGCTGGCACAGAAAATGGGGTTGCGCATAGCCATCATGACAGGTGGGAGAAACGAGGAAATCAGAGCCCGCTACGCGTATCTGGGCGTGCAGGATATCTATCTGAAATGTTCCGTTAAAATCATGACATACGAAGATTTCATCGAGAAATATTCCCTGACCGATGAGGAGATTATTTATATGGGAGATGATATTCCCGACTATGAGATTATGCGACGCGTGGGATGTCCGTGCTGTCCTACGGATGCCTGTGCAGAAATCAAGGACATCAGCATCTATATAAGTGACAAGGAGGGTGGCTATGGATGTGGCAGGGATGTCATAGAACAAGTGTTGAAAGCACAAGGAAAATGGTTGTCTGACGCAAAAGCATTCGGTTGGTAACATGAAAATAATTCTTGCCAGTAACTCACCAAGAAGACAAGAACTTTTAGCAGGGTTGGACATTCCCTTTGAAATAAAGGTGATGGACGGCATTGACGAATCGTATCCTGCTAATTTGCCCGTTGAGAAGGTCTCTGAGTTTATCGCTATCGCCAAGTCGGCAGCTTACAAGCCTGCACCTGATGAGATGATTATTACCGCAGATACGACGGTTGTCGTCGGTCATGAAATCTTGGGCAAACCACATGATGCTTCTGAAGCCAAGAATATGCTCAAAACCATCAGCGGGAAATCACATCGGGTCATTACGGGCGTGTGTATCAGATCCATCAATCAACAACGGCATTTTAGTGTCATCTCAGAAGTGACGTTCAAAGAACTCAGCGATTCTGAAATTGACTATTATATAAATAAGTATAAACCCTTCGACAAAGCTGGAGCATACGGCATTCAGGAATGGATTGGATATATCGGAGTGCTCAAAGGAAGCTACTTCAACGTAATGGGACTTCCCGTTCAAAGGATCTATGAGGAGCTTCACAATTTCTTTCATGCTGTTTAAGTATAATCAACGTTATGATAAATAGATACAATTGGGACTCTCCTTTTAGTTAAAAAAAGAATAAATAACATGAGAGATGCTAACCTTTTTGTAAAATCGTTTGTGGCATCCAATTTATTTGTCTATCTTTGCCAAAACAATCATAAATTATTAACCTAAATAACAAGAGTGCATTATGAAGAAGAAATTTATTTGTGCCGTGTGTGGTTACATCTATGAAGGAACCGAAGCTCCTGAAAAGTGCCCAATCTGTAAAGCTCCTGCCAGCAAGTTCACAGAATTAAAGGACGAAGGCGAAACAACCTACGCCACCGTACACAAGATTGGTGACGGGAAATTGCCCGGGGCTGATGAGGAAATGATCGACGACCTAAGAAATCATTACAATGGTGAATGTGGAGAAGTTGGTATGTATCTGGCCATGAGCCGTCAAGCTGACCGTGAAGGCTATCCCGAGATTGCCGAGGCTTTCAAGCGCTATGCTTTTGAGGAAGCAGAACATGCAAGCAAGTTTGCTGAGTTGCTGGGTGAATGCGTATGGGATACCAAGACAAATCTGGAGAAGCGAGCTGCTGCAGAAGCTGGTGCCTGTGAAGACAAATTCCGTATTGCCAAGAATGCAAAGGCTGCTGGTCTTGACGCAATCCATGACACCGTTCACGAGATGGCAAAGGACGAAGCTCGTCACGGGGCTGGATTCGCTGGTTTGCTGAAGAGATATTTCAAATAGAAAACAGTATCACAGTATCAGTTGTAACCTATTAATAACAGTAAATAAATGAAAGAAGGGATAGCCTTGAAAGCTATCCCTTTATTTTAAGTACTAATTCATCTATCGTAACAAGTTGCTGTTCACCTGTTTCCATATTCTTGAGCATCAACTTGCCTTCGTTCATCTCGTTTTCCCCAGCCATCGCAACAAAAGGAATACCCTTTGCGTTGGCATAGCTCATTTGCTTCTTCATCTTGGAACTGTCTGGGAACATCTCAGTACGAATACCAGCCTCTCTCGCTTTTGCCACATAAGGCAAGCAATAGGCAGTTTCTGTATCACCAAAATTAATAAACAGCAACTGGGTTGTGTTGACAGCATCCTTTGGATAGAGTTCCAGGGCGTTCAGAACATCATAGATCCTATCCGCACCGAAGCTGATTCCTACTCCACTCAAACCAGGCATTCCAAAGATACCCGTCAAATTATCATAGCGGCCACCGCCAGTAATACTGCCAATCTGCACATCAAGAGCCTTCACCTCAAAGATGGCACCCGTATAATAATTCAGGCCACGTGCAAGAGTCAGGTCTAATTGGATCTCATTCTTTAACTCTGTCTTATTTAAGGTGTTCAGGATGAAGCGAGTTTCTTCAACACCCTTCAAACCGATTTCCGAACCTGCAAGCACCTCCGCTATCGTCTGGAGCTTTTCCTCGTTACTACCTGACAACGAGATGATGGGCTGCAATTTCTGTATAGCGTCCTCTGATATGCCGGCTTCACGCAACTCGGCATTAACATTATCAATGCCAATCTTGTCGAGCTTGTCAATTGCTACGGTAATATCGACAATCTTGTCGGCTTCACCTATTACTTCGGCGATACCAGAAAGGATTTTCCTGTTGTTAATTTTAATCTGTACCCTGATGCCAAAACGTGTGAACACGGTATCAACAATCTGCATGAGTTCCACTTCGTTTAAAAGAGAGTCACTTCCAACAACATCAGCATCACATTGGTAGAACTCGCGGTATCTTCCCTTCTGCGGACGATCCGCACGCCATACAGGTTGAATCTGATAGCGCTTGAAAGGCAGTTGGATTTCCTCCCTGTGCATCACAACAAAGCGGGCAAAAGGAACGGTAAGGTCGTATCTCAATCCTTTCTCACACAGGCGTGCAGCCAAGTGCAAGGGATTTCGCTCGGCAAGTTCCTCTTCAGAGACCTTGTTCATAAAATCACCGGAGTTGAGAATCTTAAACAGCAACTTGTCGCCCTCCTCTCCATACTTGCCCATCAGAGTTTGAAGCGTTTCCATTGCAGGTGTTTCAATCTGCTGGAAACCATACAGGGCATACACCTCCTTGATGGTATCGAATATATAATTTCTCTTCGCCATCTCTATCGGAGAGAAGTCGCGAGTACCTTTGGGTATTGATGGTTTATTCATTTCTTAAACTATAACTTATTACCTATTACCTATTACCTCTTACAATCGTCTGTTCTCTGTCCGGTCCGATGGAGATAATGACGATGGGAGTCTCCAACTGCTCCTCAAGGAACTTGACATAATTGCTGAATGCAGCGGGGAAATCATCCTCAGATGTCATCTTCGTCATGTCTGTCTTCCAACCAGGAAGTTCCTCATAGACGGGTTCTATATCTTTCTCGATATTATAAGGGAAATAATCTATACGTTGACCATTCTGCCTGTAGGCGACGCACGCCTTGATGGTATCAAAGCCATCAAGCACATCACTTTTCATCATGATTAGTTCCGTGACTCCATTCACCATGATGGAATATTTCAGGGCAACAAGGTCAATCCAACCGCAACGGCGCTCACGTCCGGTCACAGCACCGTATTCGTGTCCCAAGTCACGGATTCTCTTTCCAGTTTCATCAAAGAGCTCCGTTGGGAAAGGTCCTGCCCCAACACGAGTACAGTAGGCCTTCATAATACCATACACATGCCCTATCCTATTCGGTCCGATGCCTAATCCAGTGCAGGCACCAGCGCAGATGGTGTTAGAAGAAGTCACAAACGGATAACTACCGAAGTCAACATCGAGCATCGTTCCCTGTGCTCCCTCGCAAAGCACGCTCTTTCCTTCACGAAGCAAATTGTTCACCTCATGTTCGCTGTCAACGATGGCAAACTGCTTCATATATTCGATGCCCTCCATCCAAGTTTTCTCCGTCTCCGTAATGTCAAAGTCCGTATAGTTCAGCGCACGAAGCATCTCCATGTGACGTGCCTTGTGAGCAGCATACTTCTCCTCGAAATTCTCCAGAATGTCCCCTACCCTCAGTCCGTTACGACTGATCTTATCGGTGTATGTCGGGCCGATGCCTTTTCCAGTTGTTCCGACCTTGTTCTTTCCTTTCGAAGCTTCAATGGCAGCATCAAGCACACGATGGGTGGGCATAATCAGGTGGGCTTTCTTGGAGATGTGTAAACGGGAACGCAAGTCATGTCCGCTCTTTTCCAGTTCCTTGGCTTCTGCCATAAACAGATCTGGAGCAAGTACCACGCCATTTCCGATGATATTCACTTTCCCTCCTTGAAATATTCCAGAAGGAATACTTCTCAGAACATACTTCTGTCCCTCAAACTCGAGCGTGTGCCCGGCATTGGGGCCACCTTGGAAGCGGGCTACTACGTCATACTGCGGAGTAAGCACATCAACCACTTTTCCTTTTCCCTCATCACCCCACTGCAATCCCAGCAGGACATCAACCTTTGTCGTGTTGTTCATTATATGTCACGTATTGTTATTATTGTTTTTTTTCTTCATTCGAGTTGTCTTTGCCCGACAAGTGCTACAGGTGCCATAGATATAGAGTACAAACCCTTCTTGTTGGAATCTTCGCAATTTGGCATTCTCCAAAGCGCTGATGACCTGTGGAATCTGCACTTCCGTAACTTTGCCGCAAATGGTACAAATCTGATGGCAATGGTTCTCGTTGGTGTACCCAGCCTCATAGTAAGTTCCTCCTAAAAGCCTGTGAATCACGGCAAGACGTAATTTGATGAAAAGCTTCAGGGTATTATACAATGTTGCACGACTCACTCTGAAATTCTCCTTTTCCAAGAAAGCGTTCAGCTCCTCGAGTGTGAAATGTCCACCGATACTGTATGTGGCATTCAGAATAGCATAGCGTTCCGGAGTCTTTCGAAGCTTGTTTGACTCCAGATATTCGGTTAGAATTTTCCTTGCTGCCAGCTTTGTTTTATTATCCATCAAATTGCGTCTTCACACAAAAACGTACAAAGATACTCATTTTTATCTATATAGGAATCATACTGAACAACAAAAAATGTCCGTTTTTACAGACGTTAACAAAAATTGCACATCAGCGGCTGTTTGGCATTCATATACGGTTCGATTGTCTGTTCTGTGCTCCTCGTTCCAATGAAATGAGCTTGTCGTTTGTCGCTTCCGAGATAGACATTTGCCTGTTCTGACATAGACGTTGCATCGTTCTCGTTTTCACATCCCTTATCAATGATGCTGTTGGCAACAGGTCTGTAACCTCACAAATCAAACTTTCATGCAAAAAGCGAGAGGAAAGTGATGGTTTTATCGCAAAAAAACATTAACTTTGGGGCAAAATAGAAGAAACTAAAGATAATAGTATGGAAATCATCCGAAGTTTTGAAGATATGGTTATTCACCTTGCCCAACGGCGTGAACGAAAGCGCGTGGCTGTGGTATGGGCAGAGGATCCATACTCTCAGGTTTCGTTGGAGCGGGCACTCGACGTTGGATTTGTCGATGTAGTGTTCGTGGGCTGCCGCCATCAGGTAGAGCAGAACGAGCGGCTTTCTCACTTTGCCGACCATATAGCGTATGTGGATGCCGATGATCGCGAGGAGGCTGCTCGTCGGGCTGTGGCAATGGTCAGGGCAGGCGAGGCCGACATTCTAATGAAAGGAATGATCAATACCGACAACCTGCTGCATGTGGTGCTGAATAAGGAAACGGGAATATTACCGCGCGGTCGGGTACTTACCCACGTTACCGCAGCCCGGTTGCCCGAGTTGGAACGCCTACTGTTCTTCACCGACTCTGCCGTCATCCCCTACCCTTCACAAGAACAACGCATCGAGCAGGTGCGTTACATCACAGGCGTGTGCCACGCATTTGGCATCCGCGAGCCCCGAGTTTCACTCATCCATTGCACGGAGAAGGTCAATGAGAAATCATTCCCTTTCACTCCTGGTTATAAGGATATTGTACGCATGGGCAAAGAGGGCGTGTTCGGTCCCTGCATCATCGACGGTCCCCTCGACTTGAAGACATCGGTAAGCCCTGAGAGCATGCGCATCAAGGGCATCAACTCTCCCATCGGAGGGATGGCGGATGCGCTGGTATTTCCAGACATAGAGGCCGCCAACGTATTCTACAAGTCCATCACCCTCTTCCTGGGGGTGGAAACGGCAGGCATGCTACAAGGAGCAATGGCTCCCGTGGTGCTACCCTCACGTAGCGACAGTAAGCTCTGCAAGTTCTATAGCCTTGCGCTGGCTGCGCTGACGGGGAAGGAATGTAATAGGTAAGAAGGAAGAGGTTAGAGGTAGTTATCAATTTCAAATTTTCAATTTTCAATTAAGTATGCTAATCCTTGTCATCAACCCGGGTTCAACTTCCACCAAGATAGCCGTCTATGACTATGCTAAACCCATTCTGCTGCGCAGCATTGCACACACTGCCGACGAACTGAGCCGCTTCGACGAAGTGACCGACCAGTTTGAGTTTCGCAAACAGATTGTGGTGAACGAACTGCACCACATGGGCATTCCCTTTGAGTTTAAGGCCGTTATTGGCAGGGGTGGTTTGGCCAAACCGCTCGAGGGTGGTGTGTATGAGATAAACCAGCAAATGCTCGACGACGTGCGCCAAGCCATACACAAGCATGCCTGCGACCTTGGCTGCATCATTGCCCATGAGATAGCACGCGACATACCCGGTTGCCGAAGCTTCATTGCCGACCCGGGAGTGGTGGACGAGCTGAACGACTATGCCCGCATCAGCGGGTCACCCCAAATGCCACGCATCTGCATCTGGCACGCGCTGAACCAGCGCGCCATCGCACGCAGGTTTGCCAACGAAATAGGCCGACGATACGACGACCTGAACCTGATTGTTTGCCACATGGGGGGAGGCATTTCCATTGCAGCACACGAACACGGACGGGCAGTTGATGCCAACAATGCCCTCGACGGCGAAGGGCCTTTCTCGCCCGAACGGGCTGGCTCGCTGCCGGCGGCCGACCTCATTCGGCTTTGTTTCAGCGGTGAATATACCGAACAGCAACTGCTCAAGCGCATTGCTGGAAAGGCGGGACTCACGGCCCATTTAGGTACCAACAACATGAAAGAGCTGGAACAGCGCATTGCCAACGGCGACAAGCATGCACAACTGGTGGTGGATGCCATGATCTACCATGTGGCCAAACATATCGCTGCCGAGAGTGCCGTGCTCTGCGGAAAGATTGATGCCATTCTGCTCACAGGGGGCATGGCTCGCTCGGAATATGTGGTGCAAAGGTTGCGCAAGCGCATCGACTTCCTTGCACCCACCTATTGCTACCCGGGCGAAGACGAAATGGGGGCTCTGGCACAGAATGCGCTTGACGTGCTTCGTGGGCAGGTGGTGGCCAAGATTTACCAATAACACACACATTAATTAATATAACACTATGAAAAGATTTTGTTTTCTGCTGATAACTTCCCTCGCGCAGTGGTGCGCCTGGGCGCAATTTGTTACACCGGGCAATGGCAACACCTACACCCTGCAGAAGCTTACCACCATTGCCGAGAGCGGCGTGGAGAGTGAAGAGTGTGACGGGCCGCGCGAAGAACAGAACACCTGCTACCGGCTCACTCAGTCGGTGACCATCGCACGGGGCGACCGCTTTGTGCTCGACGAAGATGCCAGCATCGTGGAGTTTGCCTCCGGCACCGAACTCACCATCGAGGGCGAAGCTTCGTTCGAAGCCGATGTGGAAACCGTGTTCAACGCCACCTATCAAGGGGGAACTCCGAAAGGGGTGTTCCTGAATGCCCCTACCGGTGCAGTGAAATTCTGCAACATCACGTTCCGACAAGTGGGTCTGAGGGTTTCTGAAACAACTCTGCTCGAAATCAGCCACTGCAACTTCTTCAATCACAACGGCTCGGCTGCCGCTGCGCTATACTTTGTGCTTGGCACCACTCAGGCAAAAGTGAACAGCTGTAGGTTCGAAGCTTGCCAGCGGGCTGCCATCGGCAGTTCGGTCACGGCAAGTGCACTCATCGCTTGTGATAGCTGCACACTCTACCAGAACTCGGCACAGAACCAAAACGTGCCGCAGATAAACCTCTCGGCATCGCCTTCCATTGCCATCACCAACTGCACCGTCACGGGCAATCCGCTCAACAATCTGGTGGGAGGCATAGGCATCTCTAACTTCACCGCCACCACAGATACCGACATTCGCATAGAGGGATGCACCATCGCTGACAACCGATATGGCATTGGCACGGTGGGACCTGTCAACATTGTTATTTTCAACAACCAACTGCTCAACAACCGCTACGAAACAAACCCCATGAATGGGGGAAGCGGTGTGAGCCTTTATGACCCATACGCCAAAACCTGCGCCCGGCTCACCGGCAACACCATTGAGGGCAGCCTGTGGGGAGTGACAATCATCGGATGCAAGGATGTGAACTTAGGTAGAACAGAGGTACCTACAGACGATGAAGCATACAACCCGGGCGGCAACATCTTCAAAGACAATGGCAACGGAGGTGTTCTCTACGACCTCTACAACAACTCTACCATCACGGTGTATGCGCAGGGCAACACTTGGAATGTGCCGCAGCAAACCAGCGACTATATCGAAGGGGTGATTACACACAAACACGACGATGCCTCGCTGGGCGAAGTAATCTTCTGGCCTGCTGCAGGAGAGGTGAACAGCATCAGCAACACCCGTTACGGAACAACGGTGTTGAACAGCAGCGGGGGCTGTTTCGACCTTCTCGGCCGCAAAAGAACAGTTTCGCAAAGTGGGAACAAAGGCATTGGAATCGTGAACGGAAAAAAAATACTCATCAGATGAGGAAACTCCTTCTACACTTCACTTGTGCATTAACCCTTGTGGGGTGCTCAAGCCGGAAGCTCGTAGCCGGCGACCTGCTTTTCCACCTTTCGCCACAAGCCAATGCCATCACATCGGTTACGGAGGGCATGATAGACCATGTGGCCATGGTGCTCAACGGCGATAGCGTGATTGAGGCGGTGGGGCGCGGTGTGGTGGTCACGCACATCGATTCATTACGAAACGAACAGGGATGTTACCTGCATGCCCGACTGAAGAAGAAGTGGCTCAGACAAACCGATATAACCGCCACGCTCACCAACGCACGCAGCTATTTGGGTAGGCGTTACGACCGGCTATACCTTCCCACCAACGAAGAGATTTATTGCTCGGAGCTTGTACAGCTGTCGTTTGTCGACCGCGAGGGCAAACGGCTGTTCACGCCCATTGCCATGTCGTTTCACGACGAGAGCGGACAGATTACCCCTTACTGGCAAGCCTTCTACAAAAGCCACAACATGCCGGTGCCCGAAGGTGAACCGGGCACAAACCCCAACGAAATGGCTCGTCGCAAACAAATTAAAATCATAGGAAAGCTGAAATAAATATATGACAGACATCATCACCAGCATGAAGAACCCCAAGGTGAAGCATCTGCTCAACCTGCAACAAAAGTCGGCGTTGCGCCGTCAAGAACAACTGTTTGTGGTGGAGGGGCAGCGCGAGCTGTCGCACTGCATCAATTTGGGTTACGAGGTAGACACCATCTTCCATTGTACGGAGTTGGAAACCCTTCCCCCACCGCCCGCACCAAACCTCTATGAGGTAACACCCCAGGTGTATGGCAAGATTGCCTACAGAGGTTCCACAGAAGGAGTTGTAGCCCTTGTGCGCATGAAGCAGCACAACCTCAACAGCCTGAAGCTGAAAGAGAAACCACTGATTGTGGTGGTGGAGAGCGTTGAAAAGCCCGGCAACTTAGGTGCTATACTCAGAAGTGCCGATGCTGCCGGGGCTGATGCCGTGATTGTTTGCGATCCGCTCACCGACCTCTACAACCCCAACCTCATACGCTCGTCGATAGGAGCCATCTTCACCGTGCCCTGCGTGGCATGCACAAGTGAGCAATGCATACAGTTTCTCAAAGAAAGAAACATTGCCATACTCACCGCCCAGCTGCAAGACTCATCGCTCTATTACGACATCGACATGAAGCGCCCCACTGCCATTGTGATGGGTACCGAATCGACAGGACTCACCACCCAATGGCGACAGGCTGCCGACGCACACATCCGCATCCCCATGCTCGGACAGCTCGACTCGCTCAACGTCTCTGTGAGCGCTGCCATCCTGCTTTTCGAAGCGGTCAGACAAAGGGAGGGATAAGAATTTTTACTGAATCTGAAAACGATTCTTTTTCGTTGCCTTCTGAGGAATGCCGGAGCCACCAGACGACGGGGCTGCATGTGCCACACCCCGATATTGTGCCCAGCGGCTACGGATGCGTGAGACATAATCTACAGTCTCAGAACCACGCATGTAACCGTTCTTCACGACAGGGTCGTTATAGAATTGAGGAGAGGCAAGCTTTAATACAAATTCCGAAACATCTGCCCACCGATAGGGATTCTTGCCATACTTACGTGCCAACGCCATCGCGTCGCGTATATGAAAGAATCCTCCGTTATAGCTGGCCAGCACGAAGTTGTAACGCTCGCTGGCGTTGCGCACATCACTAAACTTCCCGTTCAGCTCATGAATATAGCGCGCCGATGCTGCGATGTTGGATTCTGGGTCGTAGATTCGACTCATTGGCAATCCTAAGTGAGCTGCTGTGGAAGGCATAATCTGCATCAACCCACAGGCACCTGCCCACGAATGGGCACGTGGGTCGAAAGTGGATTCCTGATAACAGAGTGCTGCTAACAGGCGCCAATCCCAACGGGCAACGGGTGAATATTTCATGAACAGATGGTCATAATGAGAGATGATGCCCCCTGCCCGATTGAGCATGGGAGCATAGACTCGACGGGTCACGCTCTTCGATGACAAGGCGAAAGCAGCTTCCTGACGCACCTGTGCCAAGAGTTCCGGACGATACCAGCTGACAATAGAGTCTGCCAACTCGCTTTCCCCGTCTTTCAGTCGCCAGTTGAGTGCTGCAAAAGTCTCGTCTCTCCCCTCTCGTTCCTTGCTCCCCGCCCCTTGATCCTTGAGCACAAACGCTGCTATGTCGCCTTCTCCGTTGTGCAGGCGCAGCATCATCTCTGCCGAATCCTTACATATCTCTACACGAAGCGAAACCCCTAATTTCTGGGCAAGTTTCTCACAGAGCAGGTACTGGGTTCCCATGCCACGTCCCCGATAGTCATAGTAGGTTTCAGGGCCGCTTGTTGTAAGCAGGATCATTTCGCCGTTGGTCTGGATGTCCGTCAACGATAGTGCGGTCGTATCCTCCGACTCCACTGGCAACCCTGTCTCGCTGTCAATGGAAGTACCCCACGGAGTGGTTTCCGTCTGACGCTTTTTCTCGCATCCGACAATCAGACATAACAGACATAAAAGGAACAAAGTTCGCTGCATAAAATTTGAATAATAGCAATGCTCTTTGAGATAATTCGCCACAAAAGTACAACTTTTCTTGCGAAATAGAATAGAATTCAGTATTTTTGCATCATCATTTTCAATAAATCAGTTAATTATGCTACGAATTGCCGTACAATCCAAAGGCCGTCTCTTCGATGACACGATGCGTCTGCTGGCCGAAGCCGACATCAAGATAAGTTCCAACAAACGTACTTTGCTGGTGAAGTCGTCCAACTTTCCGCTGGAAGTTCTTTACCTCCGCGACGACGACATTCCCCAAAGCGTTGCCAGCGGGGTTGCTGATATTGGTATCGTAGGCGAGAACGAGTTTGTTGAAAAAGGTGAGGACGCACAGATCATCCAGCGTCTGGGATTCAGCAAATGCCGTCTGTCGCTTGCCATCCCCAAGGCACAGAAGTACAATGGGCTGCAATGGTTCAACAGGAAGAAGATTGCGACATCCTATCCCAATATCCTGCGCAAGTACCTGAGCAAGAACGGCATCAACGCCGAGATACACGAAATAACGGGTAGCGTTGAAATCAGCCCGGGCATCGGTCTTGCCGATGGTATCTTCGACATTGTCAGCTCAGGCTCTACGCTGGTGAGTAACAATCTTGTCGAGGTGGAGGTTGTCATGCAGAGCGAGGCCCTGCTCATCGGCAACTGGAACCTTGACGAGGAGAAGCACCAAATTCTCAACGAAATGCTTTTCCGTATTGAGGCGGTGAAACAGGCTGAGGACAAGAAATATGTACGGATGAATGCGCCCAAGGCCAAGCTGAAGGAGATTATCAGCGTGTTGCCTGGATTGAAGAGCCCTACCATTATCCCGTTGGCTGACGAGGACTGGTGCTCTGTTCACACCGTGCTCGACCAGAAACGTTTCTGGGACATCATCGGGAAGCTCAAGGAGATGGGCGCACAGGGAATCCTGGTTACACCGATTGAGAAAATGATCCTTTGAAAAGGTAAAAAGAAAAGATTCGAAAATGCAAATTATCAAATATCCTCAGGAAAGTCAGTATCCGGAGATTGTCAAGCGTCCTGTGCTTGATGTCTCGCAATTGAACGATACTGTCTCGGCTGTTTTGTCGGACATCAAGCTTCACGGCGACCAAGCCGTCAAGAAATACGAGGAGAAGTTCGACCACGTTGTCCTGAAGACACTCGCCGTTTCCGCCGAGGAAATGGAGGAAGCGGAAGCGCAGGTCTCTTCTGAGCTGAAGGCAGCGTTGGAACTGGCTCACGACAACATCAGCAAGTTCCATTCTGCACAACGCTTTGAGGGCAAGCGGATTGAGACAGCCAAAGGGGTTACCTGTTGGCAGCGTAGCGTGCCCATTGAGAAGGTTGGCCTCTACATTCCGGGCGGTACTGCCCCACTCTTCTCCACCGTTCTCATGCTTGCCACTCCCGCCAAGATTGCCGGATGCAGGGAGATTGTTCTCTGTACGCCTCCCAACCGCGAGGGAAAGGTTCACCCTGCCATCCTCGTCTCTGCCCGCATTGCAGGCGTGAGCAAGATCTTTAAGGCTGGTGGTGTGCAGGCTATCGGTGCGATGGCATACGGCACGGAATCCGTTCCCAAGGTTTACAAGATATTCGGCCCCGGCAACCAGTATGTGATGGCAGCCAAGCAGCAGGTCAGCCTGCACGATGTGGCCATCGACATGCCGGCAGGTCCGTCGGAGGTGTGCGTGATTGCCGATGACAAGAGTCATGCAGGCTTTGTTGCCGCCGACCTGCTCAGTCAGGCAGAACACGGCATCGACTCGCAGGTGTTGCTGATTTCCACATCGGAGAAGAAATTAGCAGAGGTGCAGGAGGAGATTCAGCGTCAGCTGGAACTGCTTCCCCGCAAGGAGATTGCTGCCAAGACGTTGGAGAACAGTCAGTTAGTGTTGGTACACGACACGTCGGAAGCCATGCGATTGAGCAACGCCTATGCGCCGGAGCACCTGATTATCGCCACTGAGGACTATGAGCAGTTGGAGCAATCGGTTATCAATGCCGGTAGCGTGTTCCTCGGGAAATATGCGTGTGAGAGTGCGGGCGACTATGCCAGCGGCACCAACCATACGCTACCTACCCACGGCTACGCGACAGCCTACAACGGGGTGAACCTCGACAGCTATCATCGTAAAATCACGTTCCAACACCTTACGAGAGAAGGCGTCCGTTCCATTGGGCGTGCTGTGGAACTGATGGCAGAGAACGAGCAGTTAGACGCACATCGCAACGCCATGAGCATCAGAATGAAAGAACTTGAATCATGAAACGATTAGAAGAATTAGTACGTCCGAACATCCTGCGGCTTGCGCCCTACAGCTCGGCAAGAAATGAATATAGCGGGCATGAGGCACATGTGTTCCTCGATGCCAACGAGAACCCATACAACAAGCCCTACAACCGCTATCCCGACCCGTTGCAGGTGGAAGTGAAGGAGAAGATTGCCTCCCTCAAAGGAGTTGCGCCAGAGAAGATATTCCTCGGAAATGGCAGCGATGAAGCCATCGACCTTGCCTACCGCTGCTTCTGCCGACCGGGAATCGACAACGTAGTTGCTATCGAACCCACCTACGGCATGTACAAGGTGTGCGCTGACATCAACGACGTGGAATACAGGCCTGTGCTTTTGGACGAGCATTTCCAGATGAATGCCGGCAAGCTTCTGGCGGCTTGCGACAACAATACCAAGCTCATCTGGATATGTACCCCCAACAATCCAACGGGAAACAGTCTCAGTCGAAAGGAAATCCTCCGCGTGCTGGAATCGTTTCAGGGTATTGTCATTGTTGACGAGGCCTACAGTGACTTTGCTGCCGAGGAACCTCTCAGACACCAAATCGGTACCTACCCCAACCTGATTATCCTGAACACCATGAGTAAGGCGTGGGGGTGTGCTGCCATCCGACTGGGAATGGCATTTGCCGACACAGCCATTATCGAGATCTTTAACAAGGTGAAATATCCTTACAACGTGAACTTGCTGACGCAGCAAAGGGCCCTTGAGATTCTGAATGACCCTTATGAAGTTGAAGAGTGGGTTCGTATTCTCCTGCAGGAGCGCAGCCGACTGATGGATGCCTTCAAGCTTCTGCCCTCTTGTCAAAAGGTCTATCCCACCGATGCCAACTTCTTCCTCGCCAAGATGAAGGATGCCCAGGCCATCTACGACTATCTTGTGGAGCGCGGCATCATCGTCAGAAACCGCTCACGCATCAGCCTCTGCAACGACTGCCTGCGCATCACCATCGGTAACAAGAGCGAAAACAATGAACTCTTGTCGGCACTCCGACAATGGTAGTGGACAGGGGAAGAGGTCTGCCGCCTATTCCTATTATTACCTGACTCGAATCTGCTCACCGACCCGCAGTTGGTGGTCGGGCTCCATTCTGTTCATGCGGTAGAGGCTCTTCAGACGAACTCCATACTTTTGTGAGATGGTGTACATGCTCTCGCCGGCCTTGACAATATGAGGCTGACGTTTGAAGGATTTATCGGCACTCGTCCGCTTCTTCTTCAAATAGACGATATCACCCTCTTCCAGCGGTTCCTTGTACGGGCGTTCATTATAGCGGGCAAGCCGACGTCCGGAGATACCCACCTCCTTCCCGATCATCTTGAAGGTTTCTCCTCTACGCGCTTGCAGATAGTAGTTCCTGTTATTGATATGTATAGGATGCAGCTCTGCCGCACCAACGGAATGGGCACCGGCATGTCCAGCGATGAACTTATTGGCATGCGTCGCCTTGTCATACTGATGGAGCTTATACAATTCTATAATATCAATCAGACGGTAGGCATATTGCGGATTGGTGGCATAGCCACAGGCCTTCAGCCCGTGAGCCCAACCCTTATAGTCGGTTCTCGACAACTGGAAAAGGCTCTTGTAGCGCTGTGAACTTGCCAGAAACTTACTATGGTCCTCGTAGCTCTCCAACGCGTTGTTGTAGGCGCGGAAGCACTCTTGGCGGGCATCATCGTCATGATACGTCGTGCGCCCCGTCCACCCGTGACATTTGATTCCGAAATGATTGTTGCCCTTGCGTGTCAGCTCACTCTGCCCCGCACCGCTCTCCAGCAGTCCCTGCGCCAGCGTTATGCTTGCCGGGATGTTGTATTTTAACATTTCGCGAATGGCAATATCCTTGTATTCATCAACGTAGTCCTGGTAACGTTGGTTCCATTTGGCGCCTTGAGCATCGGCCGTCACAACCGTAAAAACGAGAAAGACGGCCATACATATCAGTTTCTTCATGGTGCAAAGGTACAAAATATTTTCTCATTGCTCATTGCTCATTGACAATTATTTCGTAATTTTGCAATGAGATGACAAAGAACTCGAATATTATCATAGCCATTGGTTCCAACACCGACCAGCAACGCCACATCCAGGAGGCAAGGGAAGAACTGATGAGGCAGATTCCAGACATCCGCTTCACGGATGCCATCTGGACAGAGCCCATTGGTATGGATTCGTCGCAGTTCCTGAACTGTCTGGCATGGGGAACGACCGCCCTTCCGTTGGAACAGCTACAGTCCCTGCTGAAGGCAACCGAGCGTCTGCATGGCGATAGTCGGCTGCTGCGGAAGCAATGCGTCGTGAAGCTCGACCTCGACCTACTGCTTTACAATCAGGAGCGACTTCATCTCAAGGACTGGCATCGGCCCTATATCCGGGAACTTATGGAAACAAGCAAAATAGAAACAACGTAACAAACCCAAGAGCATATATGAACCACAGATTCAAGACCCTGTTGCTCTGCCTCGTCGCCGGTTGGCAAATGGCAGGGGCACAAGACTTCGAGACCTATTTCACCGATCAGACGCTGCGTATCGACTATATCTTCAGCGGCAACAAGGACAGCCAGCAGATTGCCGTCGGCCAGCTGAATGTCAGCCCGCGCTGGTACGGCAAGCGCCAACGGCTTGCCGAGCTGCCGGTGGAGGGCTACGGACAGATTACCGTGCGAGACCATCGCTCACAGAAAGTCATCTACCGTAACTCTTTCTCAACGCTCTTCCAGGAGTGGCTGAGCTATCCTGAACTGGCCGGCACCCCCCAGTCCTTTGAGAATGTCTTCCTCACCCCGATGCCCATCGACACGGCCGACATCACCGTCACCCTGATGAACAACCGGCGCGAACCTACCTGTTCCCTGACACACACGGTAGTCCCCACAGACATCCTCATCCGTCATATCGGCGAACATCATGTCACCCCCTACGACATCGTCCTGCAGCCTTCGGACACGACACGCTGCATACACATCGCCTTTGTTGCGGAGGGCTATCAGGAGAGCGAGATGCCCGTGTTCATGAACGATGTCGATGTGGCCTGCGAAGCTCTCTTCGCCCACGAGCCTTTCAAGTCGTTGAAAGACCGCTTCCAGGTCGTTGCCGTGAAATCCCCCTCGGTCGATAGTGGCACCAGCACCCCGCGCAAAGGGATATGGAAGAACACCGCCTTGGGTTCCCACTTCGACACCTTCTATAGCGACCGCTACCTGACCACCCTGCACCTGCAGAAACTGCATGACTGGCTGGCGGGAATCCCCTATGAACACATCATCGTGCTGGTCAATACCGATACCTACGGCGGAGGAGGCATCCTCAACTCCTACAACCTCTCTATGGCCCACCATGAGAAATTCCGTCCCGTTGTCGTTCATGAGTTTGGACACAGCTTTGCAGGCCTGGCCGACGAATACGCCTACCCCTACGAGGACATCCCCATGTATCCTCACGACGTGGAGCCTTGGGAGCCCAACATCACGACGAAAGTGGACTTCGATGCCAAGTGGAAAGACCTGATGGAAGCAGGCGACACTCCTCAGATAGGCTTGTACGAGGGTGCAGGCTACAGCATGAAGGGAGTCTATCGCCCCTGTAGCGACTGCCGCATGCGCACCAACGAGAATCCCGAGTTCTGTCCCGTCTGCCGCCGCGCCATCACACGGCTCATCGACTTCTACACACGTTGAAAAACAAGAGAGAGGAAACTGCTGTATGAAGAGAAGCGTGTCACTTTGCATAGTACCATTCGCCATAGCCTTGCTACTGTTGTTGCCTCTGAATGCTGGGGCACAGGAACAGCCAAGGGATAGTGAGGTGTTGGGACGCGCCATCGACTATTTCCAAGGGGGCAAGTACAGGGAGGCGCTTACCCTGTTCCAGCAGCTGGAAAGCCGCTACCGGCTCAATCCCCGCTTCACGGCCTACATGGGCGTGTGCTACTACTACGAGTGGGACTATGAGAGGGCCGTCGAGCTCATTGACAGCGTGCTTCCCCGGCTGGAGGCATTCTCCCCCCACGAGCGCGCACTCTATTACTATGTATCCGCAGAGAGCCACTTCGCCCTCCAGCAATACGAGGAGGCCCTTCCTAAGTTCGAGCAGCACCTTCTGCTCTGTCATGACAACGAGAAAGGAGACTCTTTCTACCGGCTGGGATTCTGTCACCTGTTCCTGCACGACATAGACAGCGCTTATGAGAGCTTCAAGTCCGCCCAGAGCTATTACACCCAATTCGGGGGCAACAGCACCTCTGCGCGTAACGCTCAGATTCAACAGATGATACGGGGACTTGAGGACAAAATCGTGCGGAGACGCACTCAATTGGACAATTGAACGATTGGACGATTTCACAATTGGACGAAATAACGATATAACGACAGAACGAAAAGGAGGCTAACAATCGTCTCAAAGCATTCTTCTAAACTCCTCAAATCATGCTTTTTAGTTCCTGAAAGCATTGTTTTTGAACATTCAAAACACGCGAATCAGGTACATAACAGGCCATGATGTTGCATAAATCCCCCCGTTTGAGGTCAAAACACCGAATTTCTACAACGCCGATATGTGCGCCAAATACAGGAAAAAATATCAAAACGAGGGTTTAATCCTGTGTTTTTAGACCTATTTAAGCAGGAATTTGATACATTATTTGTCCTTTCCGAGGTTTCGAATCTCGGATTCTTTACCTTTTAAGATAATGTATCTTATTGATTATCAGCTTTTTAAATGAATATTTGTTTCCATATATAACTATCTATATATCAATAAGTTATATAATATTATAAAGATGTACAGACCTTCTTTTTTTAATTGTAAGACTGTAAGACTGTAAGATTTTCTCACTCTTTCCCTACGAGGCCCTTGCCTTTCATCAGCCTCGCCAGTACCTTTTGCGCAATAGCATGAGCCACCTGATTAGCTGTTCAGGCGTTTACTTTTTCACGTATCGCAGCAGAATTTCCTGAAGTTTTTGCTGTGCCTCGGGGTTCTGCATAACCTTCATTCCCTCTGCAGCTAACTTAGGCACCAGACTCGTTGCCTTCCGTCCTACAGGCGATGAGAGATAAGCGTTTATCTGCTTGATCTCTTCGAGCGTGAAGTGTTCCCTGTATATGTCAATCAGTTTATTCTCCAAAAGGGGTAGTGCATATGCTTCTATCTCCCTTATCATCGCATCAAGGTTGTCTGCCTGAAAGTGGCCTTGGTCAACCAAAGTATGCATTTGCTGGGTCATCGTCTCTCTAAAATTCTTTGCGGTGTTAGAGAGTTCGATGGTTCGGTTGATTTCTTTTGTAAACTCGTCGTTTGCTACCTGTGCATGTGCGGCGGTCATCGCCATCAGCATCATCATTGATACAAGAATCTTTTTCATGTCTGAATTGTTTTTATGGGTTATTATTCGTAGTCATCAATCACCGAGTTCATGAAGTCCATCATGGGCTTGGCAACCTTGAAAACCTTCACGGCCTCTTGCAGCCAGTCATCACCTTCGAAGAAGTCTTCGCCCATGCGTCGCCAACAGCAATAGTCCTTCATACGGAGATAGTGGATGAACTCATAGTCGCGGGGGAAGCCCGAGGGACATGACTTCAGCGACTCCAAGCCGAATCCCTTCTCCGTTTGTTCCCACGCACCTTCGTTGGGCTTGCCGAACAGTTTGACAAACGAAGGGTTCTCGACAATACGCCTCCATTCGTCGATATTTGCCATTATTTCATTTCGGCAGGAAGTCAGGATATGAGTGGGAAGCCAGTAGCTGCCCGTTGCCAGGAGACAGTTGCCCGGCTCAACATGAATATAGTAGCCCCCACGCAGCGACTTCTTTCCCTTGGCGCAAATGTATGCGCCGAAATGACGCTTATAGGGTGATTTGTCTTCTGAGAAACGTGTGTCACGATAGAAACGATAGACACAATCCTTCACCTGTAGATGGGCAATCTCGGGATCAAAGGCAGCAAGGCGGTGGATGAGTTTTGTAACCCCATCCTCAAAGTCCTCCCTGCATGCCGTGAACTCATCCTTGTGTTCTGCAAACCAAGGTCGGTTGTTATTGGCAGCAATGTCTTTCAGAAACGTCAATATCCTTTTGCTTTTCATACCTCTTCCTTATTACCTATTACCTCATAACTCTTTCGGGCATATCTCGGAGAACGGGCACTTGTCGCAATGTGGAGATCGGCTGGTGCAGACGTAGCGTCCATGCAGGAGAAGCCAGTGGTGGGCGTTGGGAACGTCTTCTGCCGGAATATTCCTCATGAGTGCCTCCTCCACCTTGCGCGGCGTATTAGCTGTTTTCGGAACAAGTCCCATTCGATGGCTGACACGGAACACATGCGTGTCAACCGCCATAGCGGAACGTCCGAACCAAACAGCCTGAATCACGTTGGCCGTCTTGCGCCCTACCCCGGGCAACTTCACCAGGTCTTCCGGTCTGTCGGGAACCTCGCCACCGAAGTCGCTGACGAGCATGCGAGCCATTTCCACTAAATGTTTCGACTTGGAGTTGGGATAGGAAACACTCTTGACGTATTCCAGAACGTCCTCCACCTCGGCCTTCGCCATTTCCCTTGCTGTTGGATAGGCCTTGAACAGCGCGGGGGTCACCTGGTTGATGCGTTTGTCTGTGCATTGTGCACTCAGGAGCGTTGCACAAAGGAGCTGGAACACGTTTCCGAATTCCAGCTCCGTAGTGACTACAGGCATCTTCTCCTGAAAATACCCGAGTATGTATTGATATCGTTGCCGACGGTTCATTTTTTCTTAGCAGCGGACTCTTCCTTCTTGTCATCCGACTTGGCGGGCTTGTATGCCTTGTTCAGTCCGGCAATCACCTCGTTGGTGATGTCATAGGCCTTATCAGCATAGAGGATATTGTCGCCAGCCTTGCTGAGAATCATACTGAACTTCTTCGACTTGTTGTAGGCAGCCAGATAGTGCTGGATGGAGTCACGCAGAGCGGAGTTGTATTTCTCGGTCTCGTTCTGGAACTCCGTGCTCAGGCGCTGGTTCAGGGCCTGCAGGTCATTGCTCTGCTTCTGAAGACTGGCCTGAATACCCTCGGCCTGCTCACGAGTGTAGGCGTTCTGCTGAAGTTTCTGCTGGAAGTTGGCGGCTGCCGTCTCCAACTGCTGCTGTTTGCTTGCCAGCGTATTCTGGATATTCTGTCCCTTCTTCTGGAGAATCTGCGTGAAGTCCTTGCAGAACTGATACTGAGACATGATGCTGTCCACCTCTACAAAGGCGATCTTCAGTTCTGCGGAAGCAGACTCTGCAGCGGAAGCAGGCTTCTCGTCCACCTTCGGAGCCGATTTGTCACATGAAGTCATAGATACAGTAGCGAAAGCTGCTACTGCCAAAACGCGGAAAAGATTTTTCTTGTTCATTTCTTGAATTATTGTTTGAGTTTTTATTTCAGTACTTGATAACCTGACTGTCGCAAGCGCCGCCTGCCCCTGTCAGAACGCTCCTCCCCTCTCGCGGGCCTCTCGATCCTGATCCATCACACAATGGATGCCGCGGTCTTTCATCGCCTGCGAGTCGTGAATATGCTGTGACGAGAAACGGCCGTTCTTCTTGAAAAGCAGCTTCACACACAATAATGCCATACCAATAGCAATTATTAACACGCTGATGAGCAGAGTTTCTATCATTTTTATTAATTTTGCGGATGCAAAGATAGTCAAAAGCTTGTAAACAAAGAAAAATTACATCATAAAATAACATATTTAAATGAATAAAAACGAATTGAAACCCGCTCGTGTGTTCGAGCAGTTTGCAAGAATCAATGAGATTCCACGTCCCTCGAAGCATGAGGAACAGATGATTGAGTATTTGAAGGAGTTCGGAAAAGCCCGTGGACTGGAAACCCAAGTGGACGAAACGGGCAACGTGCTGATTCGCAAGCCCGCCACAACAGGAATGGAAAACCGCCCCACCGTTATCCTTCAGAGTCACATGGATATGGTCTGCGAAAAGCTGGTGGATATTGACTTCGATTTCGAGAAGGATGCCATCCAGACCTGCATCGACGGCGAATGGCTCACCGCTAAGGGAACCACGCTTGGTGCCGATGACGGCATCGGCTGTGCCATTGAGCTTGCCATCCTTGACTCCGACGACATTGAGCACGGCCCCCTGGAATGTGTCTTCACTCGCGACGAGGAGACCGGTCTGACTGGTGCCGAAGGCATGAAAGCCGGTTTTATGACGGGCGACATGCTCATCAATCTTGACTCCGAGGACGAAGGACAGATCTTCGTTTCCTGTGCAGGCGGTCGCAATACAACGGCAACGTTCCGTTTTGAGCGCGAGGATGCACCCAGCGGATTGTTCTTCCTGAAGGTCTCGCTGAAAGGACTGGTTGGCGGACACTCCGGAGACGACATCAATAAGAAGCGTGCCAACGCCTTGAAAACAATAGCCCGTTTCCTCTATCAGACACAGGAACGCTATGGGCTACGCCTCGTCAGCTACAATGCCGGCAAGTTGCACAACGCCATCCCCCGCGATGGTGTGGCCGTGTTTGGTATCCCTACGGAAAAGAAAGAGGATGTACGTGCCGACTGGAACATCTTTGCGTCACAGGTGGAAGAAGAATATCATGTGACGGAGAAGGGCATGCAGTTCGGTATGGAAAGCACGGACGGCGGCAAGGTGCTTCCTCTCGAGGTTAGCACGAAACTGATACAGGCTTTGCAGGCTGTTGACAACGGGGTGTTTGCCATGTGTCAGGATGAAGAGCTGGCCTGGCTGGTGGAGACTTCCAACAACGTGGCAAGTATTGAGACCCGTGAGAACGAGGTGAAGATTGTCGCATCACAGCGTTCTAATGTCATGAGTGCGCTCGACAACCAGGCTGCCACCATCAAGGCTGTCTTCCAGCTTGCCGGTGCAGAGGTTGTGCAGGGAGAAGGCTATCCCGCCTGGAAGATGAATCCCAACAGCAAGCTTACCGCCATCGCCGTTGAGACTTACAGGAAGCTGTTCAATAAGGAACCGAAGGTGCTGGGCATTCATGCCGGTCTGGAATGCGGACTCTTCTCGGAAAAATATCCCAACCTCGACATGGTGAGCTTCGGTCCTACCCTGCGCGGCGTTCACTCGCCTGACGAGCGACTGCTCATTCCTACTGTCCAAATGGTTTGGGATCACCTGCTTGCCATCCTGAAGGAAATCAAGTAGGAACTACCGTAGGATAACAGACAAAATAAAAAACAGGTATGATTACCTTTGTAGCGATGCAAGGCAAATCATACCTGTTTTCTTATTCGAACACGTCGTCGATGCCAAATTCGTCTTCGGAACCATCATCGTCTTCATTGTCACCGCTATACAGGGTGTTGGCACATGGGTTAAAGCCCGGGGGAAGGTCAAAGGGAACCGATGGAGAGTATGACAACGACTTGTCGGCATAGACTTTCTTCATGTAATAAGCCCACACGGGAAGGGCTGCGGATGCACCTTGTGCAATCGACATGTTGTCGAAGTGTATGTCGCGGTCGTCACCACCTACCCAACAGCCTGAGACGAGCTGGGGAGTGAAGCCGATAAACCAGGCATCAGAGTTGCGGTTGGTGGTACCGGTCTTACCGCCTATCTCACCCTCGATGTTGTAAGTGTGGCGCAGACGGTGGGCGGTTCCTGAATCGACGACTCCTCTCAGCAAGACGATCATGTTATTGGCACTCTCGGCGCTGATGACCTCGTTCATGCGGGGCTGGAAGCGGGCAATGACGTTGCCTTCGTTGTCTTCGATCTTTGTTACGAACAGGGGGGCTGTCCTAATACCATGATTCGGGAATGTAGTATAGGCGCTGACCATTTCCAGTACAGAGACATCACAGGGACCGAGACACAAGGCCATCGACGGATGGATGTCAGGGTTGTTGATGCCAAAGGAATGAAGCATGGTGACAAGTTGCTGAGGATTGAGGTGGCTCATCAGATAGGCGGAAATCCAGTTGTTGGACTGTGCCAATCCCCACTTCAATGTGACCATCTCTCCATAGCGGGCCTTGCTACCGTTGCGGGGTGTCCAGGGCTGACCGGCAACCATATAGGTTCGCTGTTCGTTGGGCGCCACATCACATGGTGTATAGCCATTCTCCATCGCTAAAGCATAGAGATAGGGCTTAATGGTAGAACCTACCTGACGATGTCCGGCAGAGGCCATATCATACATGAAATGCGTATAATTGAGACCGCCCACATAGGCCTTTACCTGCCCCGTCTGGGGTTCAATGCTGACAAAACCCGACCGCAGGAACGACTTATAGTAGCGAATGGAATCGAGCGGAGAAAGGAGTGTGTCAATATCTCCATGATATGAGAACACCGTCATGGGCACACGTTTGTGGAAGGCACGCTCAATCTCATCCTCGGTCGCACCACTTTCCTTCATATACCGATAGCGGTCGCTCTGTCTCATGGCTCGCGCCAGAATGTCCTGAACCTGCTTGGGAGTGAGAGCATTGGAATACGGTGCATTCGGTTTGCTCTTCGTGGCTCGGCTAAACATGGGTTGCAGGTAGCGGGCAACATGCTGATGGACAGCTTCTTCCGCATAGCGTTGCATGCGTGAGTCTATGGTGGTATAGACCTTTAGTCCGTCGGTATAGATGTTATAGTTTGAGCCGTCTTTCTTTAGATTCTTGTTGCACCAACCATATAGGGGATCTGTTTCCCAGGCGATGGAATCATACACAAACTGGTTTTGATTCCACGAAGGATAGTCTGCACGGTCGGGGCGATTGGCCATCAGGTATTGACGAAGGAACTCACGCAGATAGGGTGCTGTTCCCTCCTTGTGGTCTGCCGGATGGAAATTGAGGGCAAGAGGTTCTTCGCAATATTTCCGATAGTCTTCAGACGTGATGTAGCCAGCCTTTTCCATCTGGGAGAGCACGACGTTGCGACGTTGGAGAGAACGCTCCGGGTAGCGTACAGGGTTGAAGAGCGAAGGGTTCTTGCACAGGCCGATAAGTGTTGCGGATTCTGTAAGCGTGAGCTCGCGCGGTTCTTTCCCGAAATAGGTATTGGCGGCCGTCTTGATACCTACCGCATTGTGTAGGAAGTCGAAATAGTTCAGATATAGAGCGATAATCTCTTCTTTGGTGTAGTTGCGTTCCAGCTTGACAGCAATGACCCACTCGATGGGCTTCTGCAGAAGTCTTTCAAGCGTGCTATGGGCAATTTCCGAATATAACTGCTTGGCCAACTGTTGGGTAATGGTAGAGCCTCCTCCGGCGCTGGTCTGTCCGAGCAGTCCCCTTTTCACGATGGCGCGGCCGAGGGCTATGAAGTCTATTCCCGAGTGGTCGTAGAAGCGTTCATCCTCTGTGGCAATCAACGCCTCCACGAGATGAGGAGAAAGCTTGTCGTAATCTACACATACACGATTTTCCCTGTTGATATTCCATGTTCCTATCACCTTGCCATCAGCGGAGTATATCTGGGTGGCAAAGCGGTTGATGGGGTTCTGTAGATCCTCGATAGGAGGCATATAGCCGAGATAACCATTCCATATGGCAACGAAAGCAAGCGTTACAAGAAGGACCATTGTAAAGAGTGCTCCCCATAGGATATGTATGAATCTTCTTCTCATATTGCGAAACTTTTTACTTTATCGCTGCAAAAATACAAAAAAATTATGATTGGGGGATTATGTATTACAAAAATTATTCGTACCTTAGTGCCCGATTTTGGAACAATGACTGTTGAAGGATATGAAAAGACATGACTTTGTGACGATTGCTGACCTCTCCAAAGAGCGTATCATGTACCTTTTGGAGATGGCTCAGGAGTTTGAAAAACACCCAAACAGAGAACTTCTGAAAGGGCGCGTGGTGGCAACTCTCTTCTTTGAGCCTTCTACAAGGACGCGACTGAGCTTTGAAACGGCAGCCAATAGGCTCGGAGCACGTGTTATCGGCTTTACTGACGCAAAGGCATCGAGTGTCAGCAAGGGTGAGACGCTGAAAGACACCTTGCTGATGGTGAGCAACTATGCGGATGTCATTGTCATGAGACATTTTATTGAGGGAGCTGCGCAATATGCATGTGAAGTCGCTCCCGTACCTATTATTAATGCGGGGGACGGAGCTCACCAACATCCTTCACAGACTATGCTCGACCTCTATTCCATCTACAAGACTCAAGGTACGCTTGAGAATCTGAACATCTATCTTGTGGGAGATTTGAAATATGGTCGCACGGTTCATTCTCTTATCATGGCGATGCGGCACTTTAACCCCACGTTCCATTTCGTAGCTCCCAAGGAGCTGGCTATGCCTGTCGAGTATAAGCTCTATTGTAAAGAGAACGGTATCAAGTTCCAGGAACATACGGCATTCAACGAGAAGGTTATCGCCGATGCAGACATCATCTACATGACACGCGTACAAAAAGAACGCTTCTCGGACTTGATGGAGTATGAACGGGTGAAGAACGTCTATATCCTGAAGAATGACATGCTGAGTCATGTGAAGGAGAATATGAGAATCCTACACCCTCTCCCACGTGTCAATGAAATCGCGTATGATGTCGATGAGAATACTCATGCCTATTATATTCAACAGGCCCAAAACGGACTCTATGCCCGCGAAGCCCTTTTCTGCTATGTCTTGGGAATCGGACTCGATGATATCCAAAAAGACACTACTGTCATTAACCCCTACCCTAACCATACTGAAGTATGAACATGAACAAGAAAGAAATGCTGGTAACAGCCATTGAAAACGGAACGGTTATCGACCATATACCCGCGGCAAAGACGTATTATGTGGCCAACTTGTTAGGCCTCTTCGGACTTACCTCTCCCGTGACAATAGGTAACAACTACGACTCAGAGAAAGTGGGGAAAAAGGGAATTATCAAAGTGTCGGACAAGTACTTTACAGACGAGGAGATTTCCCGTCTTTCCGTCGTGGCACCCAAAGCTGTCCTGAACATTATCAAGGACTATGAAGTCGTGGAAAAGAAGACGGTTGAGACTCCCGATGAACTGAGAGGAATCGTGAAATGTAACAATCCTGTCTGTATCACCAACAACGAACCGATGACAACTGTTTTCAGGGTCGTTGACAAAGAAAACGGTATCTGTAAATGCCACTACTGCGACAAGGAGCAGGATATGAACAAAGTGGAATTGTGCTAAGAATTGAACATTTAAAAATTAACATAAAAACAACTATGGAAAGAGACAATGTGATTTTTGATTTGATTGAGCAAGAACACCAACGCCAGTTACGCGGCATAGAGTTGATTGCCTCAGAGAACTTTGTAAGCAATCAGGTGATGGAAGCGATGGGAAGCTATCTGACGAACAAATATGCAGAGGGCTATCCCGGTAAGCGTTACTATGGTGGCTGTCAGGTGGTGGACAAGGTTGAACAGCTGGCCATTGATCGTGTATGTGAGCTTTTTGGAGCTGAATATGCCAACGTACAACCCCACTCTGGTGCGCAGGCTAATGCTGCCGTACTGCTTGCCGTCTTAAAGCCTGGCGATACCTTCATGGGACTGAACCTCGCTCATGGCGGACACCTCTCACATGGTTCACTTGTCAATACAAGCGGTATCCTTTACAAACCCGTAGGTTATAACCTGGACGAGAAGACTGGACGTGTGGATTACGATGAGATGGAACGGCTTGCTCTTGAACACAAACCAAAACTCATCATTGGTGGCGGTTCGGCTTACAGCCGTGAGTGGGACTACAAACGCATGCGTGAGATTGCCGATAAGGTGGGCGCTTTGTTGATGATTGATATGGCTCACCCCGCAGGTCTTATTGCGGCTGGCCTTCTCGAGAATCCGGTCAAATATGCACACATCGTCACCTCTACGACTCATAAGACCTTGCGTGGTCCTCGTGGCGGTATTATCCTCATGGGTAAGGACTTCGAGAATCCTTGGGGACTGAAGACTCCAAAGGGTGCTGTGAAGATGATGAGCCAACTGCTTAACTCTGCCGTATTCCCCGGTCAGCAAGGAGGGCCGCTGGAGCACGTCATCGCTGCAAAGGCAGTTGCCTTTGGTGAGGCTCTGACTCCCGAATTCAAGGAGTGGGCTAAGCAAGTGCAAAAGAATGCAAAGGTTCTGGCAGACGAACTGATCAAGCGTGGTTTCACCATTGTTAGTGGAGGCACCGACAATCACTCCATGCTTGTGGATTTGCGCTCGAAATATCCGGAACTGACAGGCAAGGTTGCAGAGAATGCCCTTGTAGCTGCAGACATTACAGTCAATAAGAATATGGTTCCATTCGATAGCCGTTCAGCTTTCCAGACAAGTGGAATCCGCTTGGGAACTCCAGCCATCACCACTCGTGGCGCAAAGGAAGACCTGATGGTCTTCATCGCAGAACTGATAGAAGAGGTGCTCAATGATCCTGAGAATGAGACTGTCATCGCTAACGTCAGAAAGAAAGTGAACGAAAAGATGAAAGACTACCCACTCTTCGCCTATTAATTCAATAAGAGAGTATGTCAAGAATGAGATGAACCCCGGAAGTCAGAAAAACTTCCGGGGTTCACTTTTTTAGTATGACTTGTCCATTAATTTTTCTTGAGGACTACTGCAGAACGAGCTGGCAGATATAGCTTCAACCATTCTTTATGATCATCAACATAGAGCGGATCATAGTTGGTGAAGTGAGTCATACTGTCATCGGCGAAACCATTACCTCCGAACTCAATGGCATCGGTATTGAGAACTACATCGTAGGAACCTGTGGGAACCAGGAAACCATAGTCGGTGAACGAGCGAGTCGGTGAGAAATTAAATACGAACACCAGATCGCCACGCATGAATGCCAACACCTGGTCGCCGTCGTTATGCCAAATCTCCTGAACCGGTGTGCGGTTGAAATTCTTCTGGCTCTTGACAACTTCCAGCATCTTGCGGTCGAAATCACCAAGATAGTGGTAACACAAATCGGGATTGTCAACGAGGTTCCATTGGCGACGGGCATACTTGTGACTCCATCCATTACCCTCGCGTGGGAAGTCGATCCACTCGGGATGACCGAACTCGTTACCCATGAAGTTCAGATAGCCGCCATTGATGGCACCAAGCGTAACGAGACGGATCATTTTATGGAGGGCAATTCCTCGGCGTGCCATCTCGTTCTCGTCGCCAATCTTGAAGTGCCAATACATGTCGGCATCAATCAGGCGGAAGATGATGGTCTTATCGCCCACAAGTGCCTGGTCATGACTTTCACAATAAGAGATGGTCTTCTCGTCGGGTCGGCGGTTACGAACTTCCCAGAAGATGGAACTCGGTTTCCAGTTCTCATCACTCAGCTCCTTGATGGTCTTAATCCAATAGTCAGGAATGTTCATGGCCATACGATAGTCGAAGCCATAGCCTCCGTCCTCGAACTTAGCAGCAAGACCAGGCATGCCGCTGACTTCCTCGGCAATGGTGATGGCATTGGGATTAACCTCGTGGATAAGCTTATTGGCAAGTGTGAGGTAGCAGATGGCATTATCGTCCTGATGACCATTGAAATAGTCTCCATAGTTGCAGAATGCTTCACCAAGTCCATGACTATAATAGAGCATCGAGGTCACACCATCAAAACGGAAACCGTCGAAATGGAATTCTTCCATCCAATACTTACAGTTGGAGAGCAGGAAGTGAACGACATCGTCCTTGCCATAGTCAAAGCAGAGAGAATCCCAGGCGGGATGCTCATGACGCTCACCAGGATAGAAGAACTGGTTGGGATCTCCTGCAAGGTTGCCAAGACCCTCCACCTCGTTTTTCACAGCATGCGAATGAACAATGTCCATGATAACAGCTATGCCATTCTGATGAGCGGTGTCGATGAGTGATTTGAGTTCCTCGGGAGTACCAAAGCGACTGGAAGCAGCAAAGAACGAACTCACATGATAGCCGAAACTTCCATAGTAGGGATGCTCCTGAATAGCCATAATCTGGATGCAATTGTAGCCATCTTTGATGATACGCGGTAGCACATTGTCACGAAATTCCGTGTATGTTCCCACTTTCTCGGCATCCTGTCCCATTCCGATATGGCACTCATAGATAAGCAACGGTGTGGTGTTGGCTTTGAATTTCTTTTTCTTCCATTGGTATTGTTCTTTGGGGTTCCAAACCTGAGCGGAGAAGATTTTAGTCGTATCGTCCTGGACTACACGACGTGTCCATGCGGGAATGCGCTCACCTTCTCCCCCGTTCCAATGAACGCGCATCTTGTAGAGGTCACCGTGTTTCATGGCTTTCTCGGGAAGCTTCAGCTCCCAGTTGCCAGTTCCCTCAATGCGCTTTGCTTTGTATTTCTCGTCTTCTTGCCAGTTGTTGAAATCACCAATCAGATAAATCTCCGTAGCATTGGGCGCCCACTCACGGAACACCCATCCGCGTGCAGCTTTGTGAAGTCCAAAATACTCGTGTCCGTTGGCGAAGTCAGAAAGCGTTTTCTTTCCGTTACGTGTCAGTTGATTCAACTTCCACACGGCATGATCATGTCTTCCCTTGATGGCATCCTCATAGGGTTCCAGATAACCGTCGTTCTTGACGAGTCCGATGTGTTGCGGCTTTGCAGGTTTCTTTGCTCTTGCCGTTGTAGTTTTCTTTTTAGTTTCCATAGCTAATCGTTTATGCTCTTACTTTAAAAATCATTTTGTGGATTTCATCTGCATCGGTGATGCCTGGCGCATGACCGTCCTGCGGGAAGAAAATAACAAACATACCAGGACGTGCAGTCACATAACTCATGCAGGGAATGTCATGAATGAGGGCGCAGTCGTTCTTTTCGTCGAAATCTGCCTTGGGGAGGTCCTGCACCGGAATGATGCCATAGGTTTCATTACCGCTGAGTGGAATCTGAACATCTACCATCTGACGATGATACTCAACAGGAGCCTCTTCACGCTTCTTTCCTTTCAATGTTTGCACGTTGACAAACACATCGTCACCCTGTATCGTGTGCTTGCCATTTTCAAGACTGTCAAGTTGGGTTGACTGAATAAAGTCAACTACTGTTTTTAGTTTAGGATTCAGAGAAACATATTTCTCAAGATTATCCAATGTGTCAATAATCATGTTATTTTGTTTAAAGTGTTACTTATCTTCGTATCTGCGTCCATTCTCGTAATGACCTCTTTTGATGATCTGGCCATTACGGTCTTTCTCTACAAAGTTTCCGTCACGTTGGTCATCCTTGTAGCTTCCTTCAAAACGGATGCCTTCAGCATCAAGCTCTATCGCGGTACCGTTTCGTTTGTCAGCCTTGTAAACACCACGGAATCGACTTCCGTCAGCATAACGTATAATGATGTCACCCTCGAGTTTTCCATTCTTGAACGTACCTTCTACAACGTCTCCTGATTTTTTCGTCAATTTGCCTCTGCCATTCCAAACATCCTTCTTCCAATTCCCGACATAGACATCTCCATTGCTCCATGTAAAGGTGCCGTTCCCGTCTTTATCGCCTTTCAGGAATCGTCCAGAATAACGGTCTCCATTTGCATATTTGACGATTCCCGTTCCAGTACGCTCTCCTTCTACATAGTCGCCTTCATAGATGTCTCCGTTAGCAAACTTATAGATTCCTTTTCCGTTCTGGACATCGTTCTTCCATTCTCCGATATACTGGTCGCCGGATGCATACATGCTCGTGCCTTTTCCTGTACGAACATTGTTTTCCCACATACCATCGTATGTTTCTCCATTCCCCCAGTTATAGAAGCCTTTTCCATGCTTCTTGTCGTCTTTCCATTGTCCAGTATAGTAAGCACCGTGAGCGAATGTATATTTCCCGTATCCCTGGCGTTTGTTCATATGCCAGTCGCCATCATAGACATCACCATTATAATAGTACATGATACCATGACCTTGCTGCATGTCACGAAACCAAAGACCAACATATTTGTTGTTATTCAAAAAATAGAGAGTACCGCGCCCATGCTTCTGATCCAACATCCACTCTCCATCGTATTTTTCTCCATCCGCAGTCGTAAAGATGCCGTATCCTTGTTTGCGTCCCTTGATGTATTCACCATCATATATATTTCCGCTATCATAAATGGTGCTCCCCTTTCCGTGCGGCTTTCCTGCAAGCATTTCACCTTTATACTGCCCTTTGTCAGAAGTAATACATGAGCCTAATGAGATTTTCTGTGCAGGACTGCATAAGGGAATTAGCGCAAAAATTATATAGAATATCTTTTTCACTTTTGTAGTCTTATTATTTATTCTACAAAGGTAAAGAATACTACGCATATAGCAAAATCGATTAGCTTTTTTTATACCTTTTTTAAAAGAATCAATCCTAAGCAACAACAAGAACTGTTATCGGCTTAGGATTGATAGAAAAGGATTGACTGTCTCACGACAATCAATCTTCAATTAACCTTAATAATCTAATACCATGAAAAACACATTTGCAAAGATATATGATTTTTCCACTTTTTGGAATATTTCAGGTCTTTTTCTTCTACTTTCTAACATTAATTAAATATTTTCCCATTCCACTTAACATTTAATTGCATTTCTTTGTCTTTCAGCAATTGTTTCTCTTCTTTCGATAAAAGTAGATAGGAAACCTTTAATGTCATTTCATCTGAATGAGCATCCAAATAGGCAGCAATTACAGGTACATATTTATCAAGATTCATCTTCTCCTGATTGATATTTTCCTTACTCACTATTTGTTCTGTTATCTGTTGAGGATCAAACTCAATTTTACTTCTTTTGCTCCAGTCTGCATGATATATATTGATGGTGCTTTCTGGATTATCCGTTCCGAAAGTTCTTACAACGCAGAATACCGAATCCTCATTCTCAACGGGTAATCGTTTGATTTGCATGGTATGTCCTTCACTCAAGGTTATTTTCGTAAAATCACTTGTCAATGTGTCGAGTGTGACTTTTTCGTTAAGAAGGTTCTTCACCTCGGCTCGTACTCCCATGTTTGCATAGTCCATCAGTTCTGCTCGCTTGTTGGAGTCAAGATATGGCAAAATGGAATCAGGCATTGCCTTCCAAAATTGCAGAATGGACTGTGCTTGTGCTTTCTGAGGCAACACCGCCATACAGACAACAAAGCATATTGCACTAACAACAAAGAGTTTCTTTTTCACGTTATATTTGTTCATCTTAAAAAAGTTCTCCATCTCCTACTTCTCCTATTGTTATATAGAAGATAGACAGGAGATGGAGCCTTTCAGTTATTGATATTGATATTGAAGATTTTATTCCTCAACGGCTGCCTGGGCGGCGGCAAGGCGTGCGATAGGCACACGGAAGGGAGAGCAGGAAGCGTAGTTCATGCCAATCTTGGCGCAGAACTTCACACTTGAGGGCTCACCGCCATGCTCACCGCAGATACCGCAACGAAGCTCTGGACGAACCTCACGACCTTCCTTCACAGCATACTTGATGAGACGGCCTACGCCCTTCTGGTCGAGCACCTGGAATGGGTCAACCTTCAGGATCTTCTTATCGAGATATACAGGCAGGAACGATGCGATATCGTCGCGGCTGTAACCAAAGGTCATTTGCGTCAAGTCGTTTGTACCGAATGAGAAGTACTGGGCTTCCTCTGCAATGCGATCAGCAGTCAGGGCTGCACGCGGAATCTCAATCATCGTACCAATCTCAAACTCAACCTCGATACCATACTCCTGGAAGATTTCCTTAGCAGCATACTGGATAACCTCCTTCTGCTGTTTCAGCTCGTAGAGTGTTCCAATCAGCGGAACCATGATTTCCGGCATCGGGTTCTTACCCTCCTGCTTCAGTTCACAGGCGGCAGAAAGGATGGCCTTTGTCTGCATAGCGGTAATCTCGGGGAAGGTAATACCCAAGCGGCAACCACGATGACCCAGCATTGGATTGTTTTCTGCGAGAGAAGCTACACGACGCTGGATTGTCTCCAGGCTCACACCCATCTCATCAGCCATTACCTGCTGACCGGGAATATCATGGGGAACGAACTCATGGAGAGGCGGATCAAGCAGACGGATGTTAACAGGCAGACCGTCCATAGCCTCAAGGATACCCTTGAAGTCAGCCTTCTGATAAGGCAACAGTTTTGCAAGAGCTTTCTCACGTCCAGCAACGCTGTCAGCCAGAATCATCTCACGCATAGCCACAATCTTCTTGTCCTCGAAGAACATGTGCTCTGTTCTGGTCAAACCAATACCCTTGGCTCCGAACTGACGAGCTACTTGTGCATCGTGCGGAGTATCGGCATTGGTGCGAACTTGCAACTTGGTGTACTTGTCGCAGAGATCCATAAGCTCCTTGAAATCACCTGAAAGCTCAGCGGCTTTAGTGGGAACCTCACCTGCATAAACCTGACCTGTTGTTCCGTTCAGAGAAATATAATCGCCTTCCTTATAGACAACACCGTCAATCTCAACAGTCTTGGTCTTATAATCTACGTTCAAAGCACCTACACCACTAACGCAGCACTTACCCATACCACGAGCTACAACAGCAGCGTGAGAGGTCATACCGCCACGTGCGGTCAGGATACCTTCGGCAGCTGACATACCAGCGAGGTCCTCAGGAGAGGTCTCGATGCGCACAAGCACAACTTTGTGACCATCCTCATGCCAGGCTTGAGCATCATCAGCATGGAAAACAATTTGACCGCAGGCTGCACCAGGAGATGCGGGCAGACCCTGTGCGATAACTTTGGCTTTGCCGAGAGCGACCTTGTCAAAGATAGGATGAAGCAATTCATCGAGTTTGTTGGGCTCACAACGCATGATGGCTGTCTTCTCGTCGATTTTTCCCTCATGGAGCAAATCGATGGCAATCTTCACCATAGCAGCACCTGTGCGCTTACCATTACGTGTCTGGAGGAACCAGAGCTTGCCTTCCTGTACAGTGAACTCCATGTCCTGCATATCACGATAGTGCTCCTCGAGCTTCTCCTGAATACCGTTCAACTGAGCATAGATCTCAGGCATAGCCTCTTCCATTGAGGGATACTTAGCGATACGCTCTTCCTCGGAGATGCCTGCACGCTCTGCCCAACGCTGTGAACCGAGCTTGGTAATCTGCTGAGGTGTGCGAATACCGGCAACCACATCCTCACCCTGTGCGTTGACAAGATACTCACCGTTGAAGACGTTCTCACCATTGGCAGCATCGCGACTGAAGCATACACCCGTTGCGGAGCTGTCGCCCATGTTACCAAACACCATTGCCATAACGCTAACAGCTGTACCCCACTCGTCGGGAATACCTTCCATCTTACGATAGAGGATAGCGCGCTCGTTCATCCAAGAACGGAACACAGCACAAATGGCACCCCAAAGTTGCTCGATAGGATCGTTGGGGAAGTCCTTGCCTGTACGCTCCTTGATGGCGGTCTTGAAAAGCTTCACAAGCTTCTTGAGTTCATCGACAGAGAGGTCCTTGTCCAGTTTCACGCCACGTTCAGCCTTCACCTTCTCAATGATTTCCTCAAACGGATCGATGTCTTCCTTGTTGACGGGCTTCATTTCCAACACAACGTCTCCGTACATCTGTACAAAGCGACGATAGCTGTCGTAAACAAAGTGAGGATTCTGGGTCTTCTGTGCCATACCCTCTGCAACCTCGTCGTTCAAGCCAAGGTTCAGGATGGTGTCCATCATACCAGGCATAGAAGCGCGGGCACCAGAACGTACAGAAACCAACAGGGGATTCTCTGCATCGCCAAACTTGCAATTCATCAAGTCCTCGATGTGCTTCACGGCTGCCATAACATCGTCGTTCAGGAGTTCCATGATCTTCTCCTGACCAACCTCGTAATACTCGTTACAGCAGTCTGTTGTGATAGTGAAACCAGGAGGAACAGGTACACCAATGTGGTTCATCTCAGCAAGGTTGGCACCCTTGCCGCCAAGTTCCTCACGCATTTTTGCATTACCTTCAGCTTTACCATTACCAAAGGTATAAACTCTTTTTTGACTCATAGTTGGTTTGGTATCAAATTTATAAATAATTGTTTGTTTTCAAATATTGCGCAAAGATACTCTTTTTTGTGCAATTCTCCAAATGTTTTAATGATTATTTGCAAAGTGTACATTACAATCACGAAAAAATCACTAACTTTGCAGCCGAAACGTTATAAATACATTATATATGACACGCAAAAGGAAGCCATTACCTATCTTTGAAAATATAACCATCACCGATATTGCCGCTGAAGGAAAGTCTCTTGTCAGACTCACTATACCTGCTCACGACGGAACCCCTGAGAGTCAACTTGTGGTGTTCGTTCCGTGGTGTGTACCTGGGGATGTCGTGGACCTTCAAATCAGACGCAGGAAACACAGCTATGCTGAAGCCGAAGTAATACGATTCCACCAGTACAGCGAAGTCAGGGAGAAGCCTATGTGCCAGCATTTTGGTGTTTGCGGCGGTTGCAAATGGCAGAATCTCCCCTACGCCGAGCAACTGAAGTTCAAAGAGAAGCAGGTATATGACCAGCTTTCTCGCATCGGGCATCTTAACATACCTCTACCCGGTGAGCAGCTTTGCTCAAACAAGGAGGGGCAGCAAACTCTCGAAATGGAGTTCCGCCACATTCTTGGTAGCGTCAAGACGCGTGAGTATCGCAACAAGCTCGACTTCGGAGCCGCCAACAAGCGTTATCTGACCAAAGAGGAGATAGAAGAAGATAGAGGAAGATACCAGGAGACAGAGGACAATATCCAAAGTTTGAAGAACAAGCCTGCCATCGGTTTCCATATCACAGGAGCCTTCGACAAGATTCTACCCATCGAGGAATGCTGTCTGATGGATCATCTTCAGAACAAAATACGCAACGAAGTACGTGACAAGGCTATCGCCTTGGGTATTCCTTTCTTTGATTTAAGGGAACAGACGGGTGTCTTGCGCGATGTTATCATTCGCAACTCTAACACGGGCGAGTGGATGGTCATCATACAAGTGAAATTGGAGGACGAGAACTTGCATGCAACAGAAGACGGAGAGAAGGTAGAAGCACTACTAAAGCAT
This sequence comes from uncultured Prevotellaceae bacterium, assembly GCA_902800185.1. GTDB lineage: Bacteria > Bacteroidota > Bacteroidia > Bacteroidales > Bacteroidaceae > Prevotella. Next base: position 50,639 of record CADCDK010000011.1, on the reverse strand, counting down.
ATCTCTGATAAATTTAAGGAAATCAGTTCTTTACTATGGGTAAATAACTGCAAATGCAACGACACATTCGGAGATCTTCCCATTCATGTATTCAGCGGTAACGACCATATTATTGAAAGTATGGAACAGCTACGCTTCAAGGTTGGGGCGAAGAGCTTCTATCAGACCAACACGGAGCAAGCATACCATCTTTATTCTATTGTACGCGAGTTTGCTTTCTGTAACGTTGGCGAATCGAAAAGTGACGAGAAACCGCTTGTCTATGACCTCTACACGGGTACGGGAACCATTGCCAACTTCGTAGCGGGCGGAGCCCGACAGGTTGTAGGCATCGAGTATGTTCCTGAAGCTATTGAGGATGCTAAGGTCAATTCCAAGCTTAATGATATTGACAACACGCTTTTCTATGCGGGCGACATGAAAGACATACTGACTGAAGACTTTATCCAACAGCATGGACGTCCTGATGTGATCATTACCGACCCACCCCGTGCAGGCATGCATCCAGATGTGGTGAAAACCATTTTAGGAGCTCACCCCCGTCGTGTTGTCTATGTCAGCTGTAATCCCGCAACCCAAGCACGAGACCTCGAACAGCTCACACAGCAATATGACATCATCACGATTCAACCCGTGGACATGTTCCCCCACACACCTCATGTGGAGAACGTTGTACTGTTGAAAGCCAGATAACTCTGTTTTCCTTATTGTTCGACTTCTACTTTCAGAGGAGTAGCAAGAGCATTCATGAAATCGTTGATGCGAACTTGCCACTCATTCTGGGTACGTACATCGTGCTTTGACCAAGCGGAACCGAAATAGTAAGTGTACTTCTTGCCGGCAGTAAGCTTCTTCACAACACCAAGGGCATGCCCTTCAATACCATTCTGGGGCTTCGCCAGAGGCAGAAAACGTGTGGCAGCACCCTCGGGAAAAAGTGTGGCAACGTAGATTTGGAAGTTGTGCTTGTCTGGCGTGTCGGTGGGATCAGCATATTGCACAAAGTTCTTACCCAAGACGTAGCTCTCTTTGTCGGCAGAGTGAACGACCACACCTGTGGCGAAGTCACAGGGCTTGGAAAGTCCATCGTACCAAACAACGACTTTGTTGAAATTAGAACCTTTATCAAGACTGATGATGCGATGCTCGACAACGGCCGAATCTGTACCGACAACAGCAGGATGGTAAGCGAGTTCCACAGTAAAGCGCAGAGGTCCGTTATCAAGAATCTCGTAGTCTTTGTAACACCAGGGCATCAGGAGCTGGTCGTTAACCATGAGGGCAGGCGTTCCGCAGCCGAGTGTCGGACCTACGGAGTAGCAGTCGAGTCCATTTCCGTGGTCAAGGTGGAAAGAGGTGCGGAGATCTTCCTCGCGCCACTTGTCACCCTGCTTCTTACGGCTATAGATACTTTTCAGGATATTTCCGTCATAGTCGGCTGTGTAGCGGTCTTCAACAACAATCTCGGGAGTGTTCTTTGTCCACACATCAACCCCAAAGGAACGTTCACCTGTGCGTTGGAGGGCAGGTCCATAAACACGATAGGCACCTCGGTCGTTCTCCCAGGCGATATCGTCCTTGCGTGTAGGATACATCTTACCAAACACCCATTGCTTCATCTGTGTGGGAATGCCTTTCGACACGGTGTACTGGGCCTTCCCGCCAGGTCGTACAGCAACGTCAATAAGCAAGTGCCCATCGTAGGTGAGCTGATAATCCACTTGTTGCCCGAAGGCATTCTTCACGACGAAACCGTCGTCCTCACCTAAGCCAAGCTGTTCAGAGATGGCTTTGAAGTCAATCTCTATCAGCTCTTGCCTTTGTACTTTCTCTTCGTTGGTGACAGTAATCGTCACGGTCTTTGCTGCCTGCATGGGCATCAACAAGACCCCAAGAACAATCGTCAAAAAGAACGCTCTCATATCTCAACCAGTTTCTATATTATCTATGAATTGCCAATTCTTAAATCCCCATTTTATCCTTAAAGAACTCCGTAATCTGTCGCAGCAGATGATTGCGCGTGTTGCCTCCGTAAATGCTGTGGTTACGGTTGGTGTAAACATTCATCTTGAAGTCTTTGTCTGCTTGCACGAGTGCCTCTGTGTATTCATAGGTGTTCTGCGGATGAACGTTGTCATCAGCAAGTCCGTGACAGAGAAGCAAGGCTCCGTGTAGCTGACTGGCACGCGAGATAGGGTTATCGTTATAGCCTGTGGGGTTCTCCTTTGGTGTACGCATATAACGCTCGGTATAGACGGAGTCATAATACCGATAACATGTGGGCGGAGCCACCGCAACACCTGCCTTGAAGACACCACGTCCCTCACTCATGCTCATCAGCGTGCAGAAGCCTCCATAGCTCCATCCCCAAAGACCGATGCGGTCTTTGTCAACAAATGACTGGCGTCCCAGCCACAAGGCTGTCTCCACCTGATCCTTTGCTTCCAGATTGCCCAACATCTGGTACGTGCACTTCTCGAAATCGGCACCACGGGCACCCGTACCACGTCCATCGACGCAGACAACAATGAACCCTTCCTGTGCAAGATAATGGTCGAACATGGCGCCCTGCCCCATCGAACCGACATTCCACGAGTTGACTACCTGCTGGCTTCCAGGACCGCTGTATTGGAACATGATAACAGGGTATTTCTTCGACTCCTTGAAATCGGCAGGCTTTACCATCCATCCATCGAGTTCCACACCCTCAGAAGTCTTGAACGTGAAGAACTCCTTTCGTGTTACAGGATATCCGGCAAGCTTTTCTTTCAGTTCGGCATTGTCCTGCGGAGTGGAGAGCACCTTTCCCTTATTATCTCTGATGGTATAGACAAAGGGCGTATTGGCATCACTCCATGTATTGACGAAGTATTTGTAATCACCCGAGAACATAGCCACATTCCATCCCTCCTGATCAGACAGACGCTCGGTCTTTCCGTTTTTGTGGGTGACGTAAATCTGGCGGTCGTGGGCATTCAAGGCAGCAGCCTGATAATACACATCACCTGTCTTCTCGTCGTATCCGTAAACACTCGTAATATCATAGTTCCCATCGCCAATCTTCTGCTCGAGTGTTCCGTTCATGTTGTAGATATAGAGGTGCATGTAGCCGTCACGCTCACTTGGTAGCAACAGGTGTTCCTTGCCGATGATAATATTGGCAAGAACCTCCTCGTTCACATATTTCTTGTCGGTTTCCTTGACGAGCAATTCTGCCAATGTCGATAGGGGATTAACGGTATAGATGTTCAGGATGTCCTGGTGGCGGTTCATCGTATAGACAAGAATCTTCGTCGGGTCGGTAGTGGGAACAATTCGTGGGATATAGCCTTCCGCGTCAAGGGGAACCTGAAGCTGGCGCGTCTGGTGGCTTTTGATGTCGTATGACCAAACAGAAACCTTCGAGTTGTCTTCGCCTGCTTTCGGATATTTGTAGCTGTATTCTCCAGGATAGAGGGCATAAGCATCAAACTCCGGCTTCGCCCCACGGAACATCTGAAGGGCATACTTCTTGACCCCCGACTCATCGAAACGAACCCAGCAAATCTGTGTACCATCTGCGCTGAAGCAAAGGGCACGATTATACTCGAACTCTTCTTCATAGACCCAGTCAGGAATACCGTTGATGACCTCGTTGAACTTGCCGTCCTTGGTCACTTGGCTTTCGGCGTTATCGTAAAGCAACTTCACAAGGAAGATATTGTTGTCGCGGACGAAGGCAACCTGTGTGCCGTCGGGACTCCATGTAGGAACCTGCTGCGGACCACCGTCGGAAAGGCGTTCCAGGCGACGGCTCTTGATGGTGTATATATAGAACACCGCCTTGTACGAGCGACGGTAAACATATTCTGTCTTCGTCTGGATGAGCATGCGCGTCCCATCGGGCGACATCACATATCCGTCAATGCGGTCAATATGCTCACCCAGCGTGTTGGCTGCATCAAAAAGCACACCCGTCTCTTTACCTGTCTTGAAAGAATATTGAACAATTTTCGTGTAATCGTCGCTGATACGTGCATACTGGTCTGTACCCTCCATAGGTATCATTCCACCAATACGCTTGGCGGCAAAGCGTCCGCCAGTAATGTCCTTCAACTCAAAACGTGCGGCAAACACACTTCCTGCACTCAGTAAGGCTGCCACACATAGGATTGCTATTCTTTTCATTTTCCGTGTAAGTTTGATTGATTGTATGGATGCAAATTTACGAAAGATTTTATATATTCACAAGTGTTAAGGTAGAAAAGTTTCACCTGACAAACCCCAGACAAAGACAATGGAGGCTATCAGCTGCTTGGTCAGGATATACACCAGCAACAGCGGAAGGAGCAAAGGAGATCCCGCGGAAAGGCTTCGTGTCACATCATGGACGGAGCGGAACGAACCGGAAGCCAATCCATAGGTCGCAGAGATGATGAACAGCATAGCACAAAGAACAGGAATCAGGCTGTCAGAGGCACTACTTGGGAACAGTCTTCCCGAAGCACTCAAAAGAATGGCGTGGGGAATCATCGTGAGCAGAGCCCACACAGAGAGAATGACCAACAGTTCCCCCAAAACAAGCCGTAGCGCAAACCGCTGGCGATAGGTCTGCACCCGCAGCGACAAGCCGCTGGCACGAAACACCGATACCGACAGGGCTACGAGAATCATCCACAGCATCAATGGTGAAAGCATGTTGTCGGTAAAGCTTCCGAAGAACCACCTGATGCCCTCGCTGCTTAACAGAGAACGCATCATGGCGTCAGGCATAGCTGCCGTGATGAGCCACGATACCAATATCGTCAGCAATTGCAGGATGGCAAGCCCCAGCGCTGTATAGGAAATATACTTCATATCACTTTCCTCACTCCTCGTCCGGCCGCAGGTTCTCCACATCAAGGATGCCAAGTTCGCAGGCACGCACCACAAGGCGCGTCGCATTAACACCCATGTGTCCGTTGCCATAGGGAAAGAGCTTCTGAATCAATTCGTTCTGTCGTTTCTCGAGACTCTTCACGCCAAAAGGCATACCACGCAGATTGGTAATCTGCTCCTTGGTGTAGCCCAATGCCAGGTGGCGGAGGAAACGCTCGTCATATTCGTCTATCTCATAATCGATGACGGCCTCCTGACGCATGAGCTGACTGCCCACACTCCTTTTGAATCTCTCTACAATCTTTTCGAGAATCGGCTGGTTGAACACCATCTTTTTCCCCGTCATGACACTAAATACATCGCCTCGGGTCAGCAATTCGCCACTTTTGAGAATGATGCCGTCGCAACCTGCGTCAAGCACATCCACCCAAAGCTTTTCGTTCAGAATCTCACCTGTAAAGATGAGAACCTTCACCTGAGGATAGGCCTCCTTTGTATGTCTGCAGATTTCCACGCCAACCGTTGTTGAGCCGCCCAGCCCCAAGTCGAGCAGGACAAGGTCAGGAAGGTTGTTTTTAATCAGCCTCCAATAAGCTTGTTCGGTATCTGCAGTCCCGATGATCTCGGCTTCGGGAATCTCGTTGCGGAAGATTCCTTCTGTACCTTTCAGCTCGAGGGGCACGTCTTCCACAATGATTACTTTAAACTTTTCCATATATTTTGGGTTATAATGATTTCTATTTCAAGATGTGAGGTGTTTGTGAGACTTGAGACAGCGGCTCGGATGCCACAGCCTCGCGCATTTGTCTGTTCTCCGAGTTCCCTGATGATTTGCCTGCAAAGCAGGAACTGGACGTTCTTCGTGAGCGGTGTGAAGAGATGGGAACATTCCTCTTCCGTCAACTTCAGACGGTTCATCTGCGCTCGAAGCACGACATACTTGCCGTCCTGATCCTCAGAGCTGACGACAGGCTTCTCCCCTTCGTTCAGCCGCTGCAACAAATCAAACAGATAGCGCATCATCTCTCCGTCAATCGTGAGGGCACCTTCCACCTGCCGGTAAGCTTGTGCGCTGAGTGTGGCATAGAGTTCCTTATAATAGACGACGATTTCGGACAGCGTCTCCAACTGGACGGCGGAATCAGTACCATCTATCATTTGGCGAATCCGGGAAGGATAATACATCGTCTCGTGCTTCAGGGTCGAAAGACAGTTGTCGAGCACATTATTGCTGACATAGAGCTTGTCGTTCTCGTACTGTTTGCGCTTCAGCTCATCCTCCGCCAGTTCGAGGTCTGTCTGCTGTTGCAGGTGTTCGTCGTTTCCTCTTTTCAGTTCCTCGCAAATCTGTTCCACCACTTTGTTGAGCATGGGGAAACGCTCGCCTACTGAGAAGTTCCATAACGATTGGATTTGTGTCAGCTTCTCGCTGGCAGGGATGTCGGAGAGCAGGATTTCGTTGATGCTGTGTACCCTTTCGATACTATATCTGTAGTAGAGGCGATGGCGGTAGTACAGCATGTAATAGGCGGGGAAAATCAGCAACAGCAACAGCACGAGCATCACCACAGCCACCGTCTTGTTGGTCTCAGAACGTTGCATAATGCGGCAATGGTCTTCGAGTGTCGTGTCATAAGACAACTGACGGAACAGTTGCGTATATAGCCTGTTGTTATGCCTGTACGTACTCCATTGATGCAAGGCCAGCGCAGCAACGGCACTCTCGTTGCGGACGTCGAGCACAATACGATAGTAAGCCAGCGAATCAGTACGCAGTAAAAGGGAGTCGGACTCCAGGATTCTCAGGCAGCTGTCAGCATACGCCAAGGTCTGCTCATAGTGTCCGTTGATGTTGCAGTAATAGGTACTGTCGGCATAGGCCCGTGCCTGGCGCAACGAAGCGCTTGAGGCGACGGTTGTCCCCATCAGGAAAAAGGACAACAGCATCAACGCACGACTTACGCCCTTGGGCAAGCGGAAGCTCAGACGAGTACCCCGCCCAGGCTCGCTTGTTGCCGACAACGTACACACCCGGAATATCTGACTGATCTTGCGATATTTCTCGATGATGCCTTTGCAGTTCATGAGCCCGAAGCCATGCGACTGCGCTGTTGTCAGAGCCGAGAACTGGTCACGCACGGGTTGATGGTCAAAGAGATGTGCCAGTTGTTCCTCCGACATACCAGCTCCCGTGTCTTCGACCGAGATTTCCACATAGTCGTCATGAGCTTCAGAGAAGATACTCACCCGCCCGCCTGCCGGTGTGAACTTACGGGCATTATCCGCCATCGTGTTCAGCATGAAGAGCGTCAGCGTCTTGTCTGCCTTGACAACATCCTTGGTTTCCCTGACCTGCAGTTCTACTCCTTTCAGCTGGAAGCTCATTCGTCCGCGGCTCAACGTATGGAAAAGATCCTGTAGCGGGAAGCTTTCGATCCGAAGGCTCACTTCTCCTTGTCGCATCTGAATCCAGCGGGTCAGCACATCATTATATTCGTTAATCTCGTCCGTCAGTTCCTCAATATAGGTGTAGCGTTCCTTTCTCACGTCTGAAGGATCCTTGAACGTAAGAAGTTGTCTGACTTCATGCAGGATGCGGTCAATCAACGGCATAACACTATTGACAACCGACAGCTTGGCACGCTGTTCGAGGTTACGCTTTCGATTGTCAAGAATATGATGTTGTGCAAGTGCCGTCTGCTCCTGAAGCTCCTCATAGCGCTCCCTGACATCATTCACGCGTCGTTCCTCCCTACTTTTCCACTCCTTCAACGGAGCTGACAACGAGTCGATAGAGAAACGGCGGTCGCTCCTGCGACGCAGGAAGTCGAAGACAAAGAGCAGAACCACGACAAGAACAATCATGACGATAACGGCGCCAATCATCAGGTTCAGCTGTTGAGACGATGCGCTGAGCTGAGCAGCCCGAGCCTCCAGCTGACGGTCTTGGCGTGTCTGTTCCTGCATGTCGAGGTAGATGTTGCGATTGATATCACTCTGCTGCTTGTTGTCAACAGCCGAATAGACAAGACAAAGCTGTTCGCGGATGGAAGCAACCAAGTCGGGTGCACGGTTGATGACTGTATCTTTATTCAACGCATTCAGAAGACAAATCTCTGCCGAGGCATAGTCCTTGATTTCCCAGAAACATTCCGCCAGCGTACGGTAGGCACCCGCAGTTTGATAGACATCACCATACTCTGAGAAGATGTCCAGCGCCCGCTGTGCAAGATTTCCCGCCAACAGGGAGTCGGGCATTCCGTCCACGTTGATGTATCTCAAAGCTGGAAGGTTATAGCCCATCAGCTCATCACGTCGCTCAGGCTGGTTCAAATGCTCACTCATCGACTGCATCGCCTGTGCGGCAAAGAAAGGATAGTCCTGTTGGATTGCCAGCTGATAGCAGCGCATCAGGTAATCGAATTCAACCTGGTCGATTTCATGAAGCGTAGGACGCACGACGATGCCTCCCGACCCGATGTTATAGTAGTAGTTCAGCAACTGCGCCGTGTCCTGCTCAATATCGCCGTTCGGATTGATGCGGCTGATGGCTTCTTGTGCAAGGTCTTCCAGTCCTATATAATAGAAATAGGTGGAAGCAACGATCTCGAACTCCGATTGGGCATAAGCCAGCCGACGAAGCTGATGAGCGTTCAGGCGCTGCCGTTCTTCGGCAATCCTGTTAAGCCGCCGCAAGGCACGCTCCCGATGGGTATAGAAGTCCTTGTTGCTCGACTGCCTTTGACACAGACGCATGCGCTGTACGTCGGCGATGAGCAGTTCCACTTGGTTGTCCGTGTCAATACTGTCGAGCAGCTCATAGGCTCGCTGGAAGTCCATCCGTACAATATGGACAAAGGCCAGGTTGTTCAACGCCTCTGCCCGTCCGTCCCGGTAACGTCCCGCCATTTCAAGGGCTCGCTCGGCGTAAATGCGGGTGGAGTCTAAGTTACGGTAATGGAAAGAATAAGATATGTCGTTCAGCTTGTCGGTCTGCTCGCTAACCTCTGAGGACGAACAAGCTGAAAGACACAAAATGCCCAACATGGACAAAAGCCATGCTGAGCATTTGTAAAGAACATATCTATGCGCGCGCCTTGGCAACATAGCCAAGAGCCTCGCGGCATTTGTCGGTCACATACTGCCAGTCGCCGGCAGCCACCTTGTCTTTGGGGAAGAGTTTCGAGCCCATGCCCACACAATAGACACCGGCCTTGAACCACGACTTCAGATTCTCCTCCTCGGGAGCCACGCCACCCGTCACCATGATCTTCGACCAGGGCATGGGAGCCTTCAAGCCCTTCACCATGTTTGGACCGACCACGTCGCCGGGGAACACCTTCGTCAGGTCGCAACCCAATTCCTGTGCCTTGCCTATCTCGCTCACAGTCATGCAGCCGGGGCAATAAGGCACAAGGCGGCGGTTGCACACGGGCGCAATCTCCGGATTGAACAGAGGCCCCACAACGAAGTTGGCACCCAGTTGAATATACAGGGCGGCAGTAGGAGCATCCACCACAGACCCGATTCCAAGTGCCAGCTCGGGGCATTCCTTGTCAGCCCACTTCACCAGCTCACCGAAGATCTCGTGGGCGAAGTCGCCGCGATTCGTGAACTCGAAGGCGCGTACACCACCCTCATAGCATGCCTTGACAACGTTCTTGCACGTCTCAAGGTCCTTGTGATAGAAGACGGGCACCATTCCTGTATCGCCAATCTTCTTCATCACAGCCAGTTTATCAAACTTGCTCATTCTTATCTTTGTTTAAATCGTCCAATCGTGAAATTGTCCAATAGTCCAATCACACTATCTTTGCACACGTCCATTGGCACTACCGCCAGCCAGCGCCTCCACCTCGTCAATAGTCACAAGGTTGAAGTCACCGTTCACCGTGTGCTTCAATGCCGATGCCGCAACAGCAAACTCCAGAGCCTCGCCCTGTGTGGCCTTCGTCAGCAGACCGTGAATCAGACCGCCCGAGAACGAGTCACCACCACCCACGCGGTCGATGATGGGATTGATGTCGTAACGCTTCGACTGGTAGAACTCCTTTCCGTCGTAGATGAGAGCCTTCCATCCGTTGTGTGTGGCAGAGAATGATTCGCGCAGCGTGCTAACCACATATTTGAATCTGAACTCCTCCTTCATCTGACGGAAAATATTCTCGTATCCCGATGCATCGGTCACTCCACCCTCTACGTCAGCGTCAGGCTTGAAGCCCAGACAGAGTTCCGCGTCCTCCTCGTTGCCGATGCACACATCGACATACTTCATCAGCGGACGCATGATGCTGATGGCCTTCTCCGATGTCCAAAGCTTCTTGCGGAAGTTCAGATCCACGCTCACCGTCACACCATGTCGCTTGGCAGCTTCACAGGCAAGGCGTGTCAACTCGGCAGCCTTGTCAGAAATGGCGGGTGTGATGCCACTCCAATGGAACCATTGGGCACCCTCCATGATGGCATCGAAGTCGAAATCCGAAGCATCTGCCTCGGCTATGGAACTATGGGCGCGGTCATAGATCACCTTCGAGGGACGCATAGAGGCTCCGGTCTCAGCATAATAGAGCCCTACCCTGTCACCGCCGCGTGCCACGAAGCGGGTGTCAACGCCATAGCGACGCAAAGCGTTCACGGCAATCTGACCGATTTCATGCTTAGGAAGTTTGGATACGAAGTATGCCTCATGACCATAGTTAGCCATGCTCACGGCAACATTTGCCTCACCACCACCAGGGATGATGCGGAAAGACTCACTCTGAATGAAACGGTCGTTTCCCTCAGGGGACAGGCGCAGCATAATCTCGCCTAATGTTACAATCTTAGCCATTGTTTTAGACTTTATTTTTATGAGTTTGTTAAATGATTTTCATTATCAATGCTGCAAAGATAGGCATAAGTGAGCAAAATACCAAATTATTTGAACAATTTCACGATTTTACCATTTCACGATTTCACAATTTTTCGAAAGAACGAAATATCGATAAAACGAAATCACGATAGAACGTCATAACGAAATAACGACAGAACGATAAAACGAACAAGAGAGCTGTATAACGACCTCCTCAAATCATTCTTTTGAGCTCCTCAAATCATGCTTCTGAGCTCCTGAAAGCACCGCTCTTAGGCATTCGAAACATATGAATATCCGTCGGAAGTCCACGTTCTTAGGAAAAGACAATGGATAGGCAAGTTATGCAAGTTATAACTTATTCACTTTGGACATCTGTATTCTGGAAAAACTTGAAACAGAAATTTTATATTATATATATATATATAATATAAGTTGTAATTTTAAATCAATTACCTCCCTACCCTGTCCTATCATCCGTCCCCCATCTCCTCCATCCCATTCGGATTTGAAAAATCTAAATGTCCAAAGTGAATAAGTGAATAACTGAATAAGTAAGAGCAGAGTCATCTATTCAGTTAGGACATTCTGAATATTCCGACTACTCTGATTATTTGATTTTACAATCCTGCGGAGGCGGTTTCCAGTTCTTCCGACAGTTGCATCCAGCGGTCGTTTTCGGCATCGAGTGCCTTCATGGTCTGCGAGTATTCCTCGATGAGTTTCATGTCTGTGGCATGCTCGGGACGTGAGAGCAAGGCATCCATCTCCTTGACGCGGGCTTCCATCTTGGCGATCTTCTCCTCGCATTCCTTCACCGCCCGCTCCACACGCTTCAGCTTCTTCTGCTGTTCCTTGCGGAGGGCGTAGCTTTCGGCTCCTGCTTTGGGGGCTGGGGTCGAAGGCTGGGAAGGAGAAGAAGAAAGAGACGGAGACGGGGCGGACTCGTTGTCACTCAGCCAGTCGTAGATGCCACCCAGGTGTTCCCTCACCCGTCCGCCTTTGAACTCATAGACCTTGCTGACAAGTCCGTCGAGGAACTCGCGATCGTGGCTCACGATGATGGCGGTGCCGTCGAAGGCGCGGATGGCCTCCTTGAGCACGTCCTTCGATGCCATGTCGAGATGGTTGGTCGGCTCGTCGAGAATCAGCAGGTTAACAGGCTCCAGGAGCAGACGGATCATCGCCAACCGACTGCGCTCCCCCCCCGAGAGCACCTTGACTTTCTTCTCCGACTCCTCGCCACCGAACATGAAGGCTCCTAAGATGTCGTTGATGCGCAGGCGTATTTCCCCCTTCGCAACCTGGTCGATGGTCTGGAAAACAGTCAGGCTCTCTTCGAGGAGCTGTACCTGGTTCTGGGCGAAGTAGCCTATCTGCACGTTGTGTCCCACCTTCAGCATACCATCAAAGGGAATCTCACCCATCAGACATTTCACCAGCGTGGACTTACCCTCGCCGTTCTTACCCACAAAGGCGACCTTCTCACCTCGCTTGATGGTGAGGTTCACACCCGAGAGCACCTGATGGGCTCCATAGGCCTTGCCCACCTCGTCGCAGATGACCGGATAGTCGCCGGAACGCAGACAGGGAGGGAACTTCAGGTGCAGGGCGGAGTTGTCCACCTCATCCACCTCGATAGGAACGATTTTCTCCAGCTGCTTGATTTTCTGCTGCACCTGCACCGCCTTTGTCGCCTGATAGCGGAAGCGGTCGATAAACGCACGCATCTCGGTAATCTCCTTCTGCTGGTTCTCGTAGGCACGCAACTGCTGTTCGCGGCGTTCCTTGCGCAGCACCACGTACTCGTCGTACTTCACCCGGTAGTCGATGATCTGCCCGCAGGAAATCTCCAGCGTGCGGTTGGTGACATGATTGATGAAGGCGCGATCATGGGAAACCAGCATCACCGCCGAGGCGCTCTGTGCCAGGAACTGCTCCAGCCATTGTATAGACTCTATGTCGAGATGGTTGGTAGGCTCGTCGAGCAGCAACACATCGGGACGGCGGAGCAGGATCTTTGCCAGCTCGATACGCATGCGCCAGCCGCCTGAGAACTCACTCGTTGGACGATGGAAGTCCTCGCGTGTAAAGCCCAGTCCGACAAGGGTGCGCTCCATCTCTGCCTCGTAGCCCTCGCCTCCTAACATCTGGAAGCGCTCATGCTCTGCGGTATATAGCTCCACAAGCGCCATGTAGTCGGCACTCTCATAATCCGTGCGTTCCCCCATCTCGCACTCCATGCGGTCAAGGCGCTCCTTCATCCGGGTTCTTCCATCGAAGGCCTTGCGCGTCTCCTCCAACACGGTAGTATCGTCTGCTAGTGTCATCACCTGCGGCAGATAGCCGATGGTTGTCTCATTGGGAATGGCCACCGTTCCCGCCGTGGGTGTCTGCTGACCAGAGATAATCTTCAAAAGCGTTGACTTGCCCGCTCCGTTCTTGCCCACCAGGGCTATGCGGTCACGGTCGTTCACCACGAAGCTGGCCCCGCTGAACAGGGGCTTCACTTCGAACTCCACTTTCAGTCCTTCTATTGAAATCATGGCTTGTTTTCCTATTTTTGTTTTCCGACCGCAAAATTACGAAAAAACTCTCATCCCTCCCCTCTCATCTCTCAACTTTTTACTATCTTTGCAACCGACAAACAACGAAAACATCTCAAAAACATGAAGAGGATACTTATTACATCGCTGGGGTTGCTCCTTACCCTCGTTTCCGTAGTTGCACAAGAACCTGCTGCCCGCGTGCGGATGGCAGTTATCGGCGACAGCTATGTCCGCAACCACCGTGAGCCGGTTGAGAACACATGGCACTACAAGTTCGCCCATCAGCACGGCTTTGAGTACCTGAACTACGGACGGAACGGGGGATGTGTCGCCATCGACCGCAAGAACTTCGGCCCAGCCCTCTGGAAGCGCTATCATGAGATGACCGACTCGCTCGACCTCATTGTCATTATCGCAGGGCACAACGATGCCGCGCTGCTCGACACGATTGGCATAGACACTTACCGGCAACGGCTCGGAGAGGTGTGCCAAGGACTCATCAGACGCTATCCCGAAGCCCGCATCCTGTGGTTCACCCCGTGGAGCCACGACGACCCGCACTTCCTGCAGGTGGTCGATGCCACTATCGATGTCTGCGGACAATGGGGCATTCCCGTCTTCGACGCCTACCGGAAGAGCAATATCTTCGCACGCGACGACAGTTTCCGAGACATCTACTTTCAAAGTGGGCGACGAGACCATGCACACCTGAACGCCCGGGGACACGACCGCTTCCTGCCCGTTGCCGAAAGCTTCATCATGCAATACCTGCCATGAAGGATGCCCAAGGCGCACCCCGACAGACAAGCGCCGCAGGAGTCCCCTCATATATATAAAAATAGGTGCAATATCCGTTAATTTTCAGAGATTTACACCCAAAAGCAACGAAATTAAGCAGAAAAATGAGGGGATAATGCCAAAATAACAAAAAAAATTTTCATATCACACGAAAAACTTGTATCTTTGCACTCCAAATTTACAAGTATTATTAAGAACAAGAGAGTTACAAGATGACTAAAGCAGAAATCATCAACGAATTGTCTGCCGCCACGGGCTTACAAAGAGCCGATGTTGGCGTTGTTGTAGAAGGCTTTATGGAAATCATCAAAAAAAGCCTTGCAGAAAACAGGGAGAACGTTTATTTGAGAGGCTTTGGAAGTTTCAACATCAAGCATCGTGCCGCAAAGACAGGTCGCAATATCCAGAAGAATACGACCATCCAGATTGCTGCACACGACATCCCGAGCTTCAAGCCTTCCAAGGCCTTCATCGCCAAAATGGACAAGGCATAAACACCTGCTGTCAACAAGAGTACAATCAAAATATAAACAATTAAATTTTTAACAACTATGCCAAACGGTAAAAAGAAAAAGGGCCACAAGATGGCTACGCACAAGCGTAAAAAGAGATTACGTAAGAACAGACATAAGAGCAAATAAGCGTCTGTTCGAGACAAGTTAAAACAGAAATGACAAGCGAACTTGTAATTGACGTCCAACAAAAGGAGATTTCGATTGCCCTGCTTGAGGACAAAAAACTGGTGGAATACCAGAATGAGCCTCGCTCGGCATCTTTCTCCGTTGGGAACATCTACATGGCAAAGGTAAAAAAACTGATGCCGGGGCTCAATGCCTGCTTCGTAGATGTCGGATTTGAGCGCGATGCCTTTCTGCATTATCTTGACTTAGGAAATCAATTCAGCTCTTATGAGAAGTACCTCAAGCAGGTACAGAGCGACAGAAAAAAGCTTTATCCCTTCGCAAAGGCATCAAGGCTGCCCGACCTCAAGAAAGACGGAAGCGTACAGACAACGCTGAAAGTCGGGCAAGAAGTCCTGGTTCAAATCGTTAAAGAACCCATCTCCACAAAGGGGCCAAGACTTACTTGCGAACTGTCTTTCGCCGGACGTTACCTCGTGCTGATGCCGTTTAATGATAAAGTTTCTGTTTCTTCTAAAATCAAAAGCGGCGAAGAACGCGCCCGACTGAAACAACTCATCCACAGCATCAAACCCAAGAACTGCGGGGTCATCGTAAGAACCGTAGCCGAAGGGAAACGAGTGGCTGAACTGGATGCCGAACTGAAAATCTTGACCAAACGATGGGAGGACACATTGGTCAAGATCCAAAAAACACAACAACGCCCACAACTGGTATTTGAGGAAACAGGACGGACTGTGGCTCTGCTGCGCGACCTGTTCAATCCTACCTACGAGAGTGTACACGTCAACGACGAGGATGTTTTCCATGAGGTGAAAGAATACATCTCTCTCATCGCACCGGAGAAGGCAAACATTGTCAAGCTGTATAGTGGAAAGCTGCCCATCTTCGATGTCTTTGACGTCACCAAACAAATCAAGTCTGGGTTCGGCAAAATTGTGAATTACAAGCACGGAGCCTACCTCTACATTGAACACACAGAGGCAATGCACGTGATTGACGTGAACAGCGGGACGCGAACAAAGAAAGAAAACGGTCAGGAGCAAAATGCCCTGGAAACCAACCTCGGTGCGGCAGATGAAATCGCACGACAGCTGAGATTGCGCGACATTGGCGGAATCATCGTCATCGACTTCATCGACATGAACCTTGCCGAGGACAGGCAGTTGCTTTATGAACGCATGTGCAACAACATGCAAACCGACCGTGCCCGACACAACATCCTGCCGCTGAGCAAGTTTGGGCTGATGCAAATCACCCGACAGCGTGTGCGTCCGGCTATGGATGTCAATGTGGAAGAAACCTGTCCCTCCTGTTTCGGTAAAGGGACTATCAAGTCAAGCCTACTCTTTACCGACCAGTTAGAGAGCAAGATTGACAACCTTGTCAACAAGATTGGTATCCGAAGATTCTACCTGCATGTCCACCCCTACGTGGCGGCCTACATCAATCAGGGAATATTCTCGTTGAAACGTCGCTGGCAAATGAAGTATGGACTGGGTGTGCACATCATTCCTTCTCAGAAGATGGCCATGCTGCAATATGAGTTCTATGACACAGAGCGGCAGTTCATCGACATGAAAGAAGAGGTTGAAACCAAATGAAAAAAGAGAGCTTTCGAGGCTCTCTTTTTTTTTGTATTAACCACATGCACGTCTTTAACTATTAACCGTGCATGTTTTTAGCAGTTAACCATTTGCACGTCTTTACTGTTAATCATATGCACGTCGCGTTGTGGGAACGGAATCTCGATGTGGTTCTCGTTCAGGGTGTTGTAAACGCATTCTAGGATGATACCGTCATCGTTGTACTGCGTGAGGACATTCACCCATACAAGAATCTTCAGGTTCACACTCGAGTCACCAAATTCCTTCAGCACAACGCGTGGCGGTTTTTCGGGATCGGTAATATTCAGTTTCTTGATGGCATCAACCAGCAGCTCCTTGCAACGTTTGATATCGGTTCCATAGGCAACTCCAACGTCGAGCACGTCAAGCTCGTAGCCGTGGTTCTTGGTCATATTCTTATAATTCTTCGTGAAGAGCTGACTATTGGTGAAGGCAATAACGGAGCCGTCAGTAGCTTCTACCAACGTCGAGGTATAGCTGATGGATGACACCTTTCCGCGCGTTCCATCGCAGACGATGTAATCGCCTACTTTCACACGTCCTGCCATCAGCGAGATGCCATAGTAGATGTTTTCCAGAATATCCTTCGATGCAAAACCGATACCTGTGGAAAGACCTCCGGAGATGACAACAATCCAAGTGTTGGAAACATGCAGGATGGCAAGGGTGATCAGTAGCCAGATACCCCAGATGAGAATCTGAACGACGTTGCGTGTCATCACAATCTTGGAGGCTGCCGACGTAGGATCTTTCTGCTCGAAATACATCTGGAGCAGTTCCTTGACTGTCCTGTTGGCGTAGGCAAAGATGAAATAGAGATTGATGACCTGCGCGATGTTGAAGATGCTTGCCTTGAAGTTGGGTGACTCGATGAAGTTCCTGTTGAAGATCATCCAAGTCGTGTCACTCAGGTTAAACACTTTGGATGCCCAATAGATGGAGATGAGTACGGAGAGCACGCTCAACGTGCGCAGGACAACATCATTCAAGAAACGGAAGTGCCACGTCTTGGTAATCGGTAGCATGTCGTAGTGCTTGCGCTTGGCGTAGGCATCCAGCCATCCCACAACACAAGTGATGGTCAGCACACAGGTCAGCTGCATCACCCACCAGATGAGCAGCTGCACACTCAGAAGCGTATAGCCGAGCCATGAGCTGACGACGGAGGCGATGAATACAACCAGCGAAATGTAGGTGTAGAAAACATCGCTACGGGGAATGTTGTGGTTATAAAGCTTGATGACCAGCCATTGCCAAATCGCACAAACCAGCAGGATGGGCGGCAAGATGAGATTGACCAGATGGTTCGGAATCAACACAATCCGGAACGAAATGACCAGGAAGCCGACGACAATCAACGGGGCATAGATGCGGAAGGCACTCTTGATCTGCGTACCGTCCAGGCGCAACAGCAACGAGATGAGAATCACACCCAACAGCCAGGTATATTCCACCAGCAGATTGCTGGCCATGATGAGGAAGTTCTGTTCGGTGGTGGTATGGATGATGCCGAGAATGAAAGCAAGCAACACCACCGATGCTGCCATGATGATACAGGTGCGCTTGGCCATGAATTTCTCCGTTCTGAAACGACGCGGCATCAGCACCTTGATGACCAGATAGTTGATGAGCAACGAGAAAAGACCGTAGGCAAAGAGTGAGCCAAAGAGATAGAGAATGGCACTCACATCCCAGTCAGACCTGACTTTTCGATAGCGCAGGTACTTGTTGTTGACCGCCTCCGTCGTCTCACGCAAGTTGACACCCAGGTTGGAAAGCAAAGCCAGGTAGTTGTCGCCGCCGTTGCTGAAAATATTCGACTGTATATCTGAATAGCGCTTGTTGGCGTAGTCGTTCAGGTTCTTCAGCTGTTTCTCCGTCGTCTCGTAGATACGCACATAGTCGTTCAACTGGTCGCGGTTGTCCCGCAACGTGCGACGGATGTTCACCGCCAATGTCAAGCAGACGTTGCGATCAATCTGTGCCCGCTCAGAGAGGGTAAGCGTCTGCATCGAGCTCAGGTTGTTGATCAGGCTGTCATAGCGTGCTATCTCCGAAGTGGTCTTCTCGATGAACTTACGGAAGGGCAATACGCTTTTCTGGAACTCATAATATTGCATCGTTGCCTCATGGCAGGCATAGGTGAGATCGAAGATATAATCCGACTTCTGCGAATAGAGCATCAGGGAATTCTGATTAGAACGATTCAACGCACTAAACAGATTATTCCTCACCTGCTCTTGCTGTTCCTTCATGAACCCGCTCTGCCGTTCCAGATTCTGGTAATAGTCGGTTAGTTCCGTACGGAGAATGGATAGGGTTTTGTCAATGTTCTGCTCCTTCAATACAGCATGCGACTGCAAAGCGAACAGCATCAACACAAGACATAATATCAGGCTTCTTTTCATATAGATGGTACGAATTTGCCGCAAAAGTACAAAAAAGTTGAGAGATGAGAGGTGAGAGATGAGAGTTTTTTCGTAATTTTGCGAAAATAAATCTATCATAACGTCACATTTATCTATTCTGAAATATGCTGACCATCATAGCTGACAGCGGAAGCACCAAAACTGATTGGGCTTTGATTGATACGGATTCTACCGTCACTTATATCCATACACAAGGCATGAACCCAGTTCTCATGACACAGGAAGAAATCGAAAGAATCCTGTTCGAGGAACTACTTCCCAACATCGACAATCGCCCATCATCCGTCACACTTCACTTCTATGGTGCTGGTGTGAGAGGGGAACAGATTCCCAAGATGCTGACGGCTTTTACCAACGCATTCCACACTTCGCACCCTATGCTCCCCACCCCACAATTCACGTTCTCCTCCGACCTTCTGGCAGCAGCCCGTGCCGTCTGTGGACGAAATGAGGGAATTGCCTGCATACTGGGCACGGGTGCTAACTCGTGTCTGTACGACGGTGAGAAAATTGTGCAGAACACCCCGGCACTGGGTTTCATCCTTGGTGACGAAGGGGGTGGCGCATCGTTAGGCAAACGATTCCTCAACGCCATTTTCAAGGGAGAACTGCCTGCGGCCATGCGCGACGACTATCTTTCAACCACAGGACTGACTTTGGCAGACATCATCCAAAAAGTCTATCGTGAACCCATGCCCAACCGGTTCCTCGCTTCCACCTCTCTTTATATAGGGACACATCTGGACAACCTGGAGCTACGTCGGCTCATCATCGAGAACTTCCGCCTTTTCTTCCGGCGCAACCTCTTGCCTTATCAACGCAAAGACCTGCCCGTGGGTGTGGTTGGCAGTATCGGATGGCACTACCTGGAACAACTGCAGGAAGCTGCCAAGGCCGAGGGATTCTCGCTTGGAACAGTTATCAAAAGCCCCATAGAAGGGCTCATTCGATTCCACCTTTCAGCATAAGAAAAGCTCGGAATCCCTTGTTGGGAGTTCCGAGCTTTGTTTGTTAGCAAAAATTTCTTCTACAGTTGATTAGAACTTGTAGTAGAGGCTCAGGGTGAGGTTGTTACCATCGAGGTCGAAGCCATAAGCGTTCTTCTTGGTGGTTGCACCATTCAACTTCCACTTGTCCTGCTGCCATCCGAGGAAACCAACATGAGCAACAACGCTGAACTTCTCAGTTACGTTGAAAGCAACACCAGGCTTCAAACCAGCACCAAATATGTTGTACTCCTCAACATGCGTTGAAACACCGTTGATTTTAGCCGTAGGATTGCTGTAGTAGTGCTTGTAACCAACAGTTGCATCAGCAAACAGGCTTACCATACCCTGGTTGAAGAAAGTGTAACGGAAGTAGGGGTTGATCTCGAAGCTCTTCTGACCACCCTTGTTAGATCCTTCCCAACCGAAGGCAATACCTACTGCCATATCGTCAGTAAAGTTATAGCCAACCTCAGGAATAATCTTCCAAGAAGCAACACTCTCAGCGCCATCTACATCCAGCTTCTCTGAACCGTAGCCTACACCACCACCAACATAAAGCTGGGCATTAGCGCTTACTGCCATAGCAGCAACAACCAAAGTCATAAGAATCTTTTTCATAATACTTTTCCTTTCTTTTAAATGTGTTTGTTAAACTAAAATAAGCAATCTTTTTACATTACTTTTTGAAATCGGATGCAAAGGTACGGCATTCTTCTGAAAAACGCAAATGTTTTAGTAAGTTTTTTGCTATGAATGTAAACTTTTGTTAATTCCTTGTTGTTTCAACTACTTTTAAGTATCTTTGTAGCAAATTAATCATCAGCAAACAAAAGTCCATATACCTTATTATATAATATGAAACCCATTATCATCGCAGGTCCTTGTGTGATTGAGTCGCAGGAACTGCTTGACATTGTCGCAAAGGAGATTGTTGACATCAACAAACGGCTTGGAACGGAAATTATCTTCAAGTCCTCGTTTGACAAGGCCAACCGTACAAGCATACACTCGTTCCGGGGTCCAGGATTGGAGAAAGGACTACGGATGCTTGCCGACGTCAAGGCAAAGTTCGGTCTCCATGTGCTTACCGATATTCATGAAAGCTACCAGGCAGAAGCGGCAGGAGAAGTTTGTGACGTGTTGCAGATTCCCGCTTTCCTATGCCGCCAGACCGACCTGCTTGTGGCAGCTGCCAAGACGGGCAGGATTGTCAATATCAAGAAAGCCCAGTTCCTGAGCGGACAGGATATGCGTTATCCTGTGGAAAAAGCTCGCGAGGCTGGCGCCAAGGACGTATGGCTCACCGAGCGCGGAAACTCATTCGGCTACAACAACCTTGTGGTGGACTTCCGAAATATCCCCGATATGCTGGAGATTACGCCGCATGTCATCATGGACTGCACCCATAGCGTACAACGTCCCGGTGCTGGAGGCGGCAAGACTTCGGGCGACCGCCGCTTCGTTCCCTCGATGGCATTGGCAGCCAAGGCTTTTGGAGCATCGGGCTACTTCTTCGAGGTACACCCCACCCCCAACCAAGGACTTAGCGACGGACCCAATATGTTGGAACTCTGTAAATTAGAAGGACTTATTAAGCAAATTATTCAATGAAAAACGTCAGAGCGTATGCCATTCAATGCCTGCAAGACGAGGCAAAGGCTGTTTTAGATATCATCCCTCAGTTAGACGAAAACTTCGACAAGGCGGTAGAAATGATGCTCCATTGTCACGGCAAGATCATCGTGACAGGCGTAGGCAAGAGCGGACATATCGGCGCGAAGATCGCCGCCACACTTGCATCAACGGGCACTCCCGCTTTCTATATCAATCCACTCGATGTGTATCACGGAGATCTGGGCGTGATGACACCAGAGGATGTGGTCCTTGCCCTGAGCAACTCCGGACAGACGGATGAGTTGTTGCGCTTCATTCCGATGGTGCTTCACATGAAAGTGCCCATCATCGGTATGACAGGCAATCCCAACTCCCTGCTTGCCAAATACAGCAATGCCCACATCAAAGTGTGGGTAGAGCGCGAGGCATGCCCCTTGAACCTGGCACCGACAAGCAGTACAACGGCGGCGCTGGCTGTGGGCGACGCTCTCGCCATTGCCCTGATGCAGGAACGTCATTTCAAGCCTGGCGACTTTGCCAGTTTCCATCCCGGAGGCGAGTTGGGGAAACGACTCCTCACCACGGCAGCCGACGTGATGCGCTCAGAAGACATGCCCGTTATCCCCGAGAAGATGCATCTCGGCGAAGCCATCATCCATGTGAGCAAAGGCAAGCTGGGACTGGGTGTCACCCTCGACGACACGGGAAAAGTCATCGGACTGATTACCGATGGCGACATTCGTCGCGCCATGGAGAAATGGCAGGCACAGTTTTTCGACCATACCGTGAAGGACATCATGACCCCAGAACCGAAGACGGTGCTGCCCACAACCAAGATTACGGAGATTCAGCGCATCATGCAACGACATAAGATTCATACCGTCTTGGTTGTTGACAACCAGAAACACTTGTTGGGTGTCGTTGACCACTATTCATGCATGATCTGAATCCAGGCAGAAGAATAAGAAAGATTAAAGGTAGAACAAGATGAGCATAGTGAAAAGACATGGGGAAAAGATTCTTTTTTCCTTCACTTTTTTACTTCTTTATTTTTCACCTGTAAGTGCCCAGACCTCCGATTCACTTCTCGTAGAGAGGCTCCGCCAAGAGGGTGTGAGCTTCTCACACGACAACTCCGTGACGCTGCTCATGAGCGGACAGGAGAAGTTCGACGACCTGTTCCACGCCATCCGTCAGGCACGCAGCAGCGTCCATTTGGAGTACTTCAACTTTCGCAACGACTCCATCGCCAGCCTGCTGTTCGACCTTCTCGCCGAGAAAGTGAAGCAGGGCGTGGAGGTGCGCGCCCTCTACGACGCCTTCGGAAATGCCTCCAACAACCAGCCGTTGAAGAAACACCACTTGAAGGACCTGCGCTCACGGGGCATCCAGATACACCCCTTCGACCCACTCCGTTTCCCGTGGGTGAACCATGTCTTTGCCCGCGACCATCGCAAGATCGTGGTCATCGACGGAAAGATTGCCTACACGGGCGGTATGAACGTGGCCGACTACTACATCAAGGGAACCGAGGCGGTGGGCTCGTGGCGCGACATGCATTGCCGCATCGAGGGGGAGGAAGTCAACACCCTACAGAGCATCTTCTCGCACATCTGGTATCAAACCACCCACGAACACCTGCGCGGCGGCAAGTACTACCGTGCCGGTGACACCCCCCACTACTTCGCAGGATTGAAGCCCGACACCACCGCCACAGCGGGCAGGAAGATGGTGGGCATCATCAACCGCGAGCCGCGCACGTCCAACAAGATCATCCGCACGTTCTACACCAACGCCATCAACCTTGCACAAGACAGCATCAAGCTGGTGAATCCCTACCTAACTCTGAACCGCAAGCTGAAGAAGGCTTTGAGAAATGCCGTCAAGAGAGGCGTGAAAGTGGAAATCATGGTCTCCACCCATAGCGACATCCCCCTGACTCCTGACTGCATGTTCTACAACGTTCACCAGCTGATGAAACACGGCGTGGAAGTATGGATGTACGAGCCCGGCTTCCACCACACCAAAGTCATCATGGTCGATGGGCGGTTCTGCACCGTGGGGAGCGCCAACCTCAATGCCCGCAGCCTGAGCTGGGACTACGAGGAGAATGCCGTCATCATAGACCCGTGCACCACCCAGGAACTATGCAACATGTTTGAGCAAGACAAGAAAGACTGCTTCCGGCTGACCCCCGCGTCCTGGAACCGGTTCCGCACACGCGGCCAGAAGTTCCGCGGATGGTTTGCCCACCTTCTCACACCCTTCCTTTGACTCCAAAGAGAGGAGGAAACCTTGGGCTGTAAAAACATGAAGAGGGGGTTAGCACAAAAGCAAGGTGCCAGCTCCCTCTTTCCTGTTGAAAATGTCATTCGTCATTTGCGGGGCGTTTGGGGCGCTCTCCCCCCCCTCGGCTCTCTCTGCCGCTCTTCATGCTTTACTGGTGCTGCTCACGCAAAAGGTCGTTCACGGTCTTCACGGGATTGAACGTGGAGAGAGGAACCTCGACGAAAACGGTGCTCCAGTCGCTCATGGCCCCGTTCCAAAGTCCGGGCAGCTCCAGCGCCCGCAGCTCCTTTCCGTTCTTGCTCTTCGACGAAATGAAGCCCGTAGAGGCATCGACGAAATCAGGGAGGTTGAAGGGTTTGCCTTGATAGTCCTTGATGGCGCAAACAAGATCCACGGGATTGAAGTGGGTTCCCTCGGTGAACATCCTCACGTATTCCGCATTCGACTTGTCAATCTGCGACGACTCCAGGATTTGCAGGCTCACGGTGCCATCCGGGTTGTAGGTGAGGAACGGGCCCCCACCCGGCTCGCCGACATTCTTCACAACACCACAGACACGCATGGGGCGATTCAGCTTCTGGCGCAGATAGATGACGAGCTCGGCATCCTCCAGCTCCTTGATGTCGGCCTTGCGACAGCAGAGGTCACGCTGGACAAAGCGGATGATTTCTTCCAACTGCGCGTGGGTGTAGGAACCTGTGTCAAGAAGTCTGAGGTAGGCAAAGGCTTTCCTCTGGAGTTCCACAAGGATGCCTGCTAACAACTGCTTGTAGGTGACGGTGTCTTCCTTCAGACGGTCGGGAACCACGTTGTCGATGTTCTTCACAAAGACGATGTCGGCATCGATGTCGTTCAGGTTCTGAATGAGCGCACCATGGCCTCCGGGACGGAACAGCAACGAGCCGTCGTCGTTGCGGAAGGGGGTGTTGTCGGGATGGACGGCAATGGTGTCCGTACTGGGTTTCTGCTCCGAGAAGCTGATGTTGAACTTCACACCGAACTTCCGGGCGTAATAGTCGGACTTCTCCGCGACTTTCTGCCGGAACAGCTCCAGATGGTCATGACTGACAGTGAAGTGGACACGAGCCTCTCCGTTGGAGCTGGCATAGAGGGCGGCTTCAACGAGGTGCTCCTCCATGGGGGTGCGGGGCCCGTCCTCGTAGTTGTGGAACAGCAGCAAGCCTTTGGGCAACTGTCCGTAGTTCAAGCCTTCCTTGCTGAGCATGTTGCGGGCAATGGCCTTGTAGTTGCCTTCCGCCAGCAAGGTCTTCATGTTCTTCCCTTCATTCTCACGACACTTCTTGCAGAGTTCCTCACGGAAGGCAAATTGCTTGATGTGCTCGAAATACTCTTTCTCGAATGCGGTCGTAGGAACATCGTAGGGGGCATCCACAAAAGCGAACATGTCCTTGAACATACGGCTGGCGGCACCGCTGGCGGGTACGAACTTCACGATCTGGTGTCCGTCGGCCTTGTACTGGTTCCAGACATCAATGAAATGGGACTTCTCCTCTTCCCCGGGAGCCATGATGCCGTTGCCGACAGCAGCGGCAGCCTCTAAGCGCAAGAACGGGAAACCTGTCTCAAACTGATGGAGCTGGTGGCTCACCTGCTCCTCGCTGATGCCACGTTGGGCAATCTGTTTGTAATCATTTGGGTTCAGCATATCCTTTACAAAATAAGATGATGTAACATATGGATGGTATTTCTGCTACAAAATTACGAAAAAAATCTCAACTATCCACTCTCAACTATCAACTTTTTATTACCTTTGCCACAGAATACAGAACGAATGCACTGATGTTGAATCATGCTTCTACAGGAATTTAAATGCTAAACGATGGACGGGAACTTCTTTTTTACCGATATAGAAAGACGGGAAACGATACGTATCTTCAAACAACTGAAGGATGCTGTCGGTGACACTTTGCATTCCGATGATGAGAAAAAGATCATCGAGAATTTCCGTAACACCTTCGAGAACGGACAGCTGCACCGGGACGTATTCGGATTGAATCCCGTACTGAGCGCGATGCAGACAGCACTCATCGCGGTAGAGGAGATCGGACTGCGCAGGGACGGCATTCTCGCCATCCTGCTTGACGCCACTTCTACCAACGAACCGGAGTACACGGAATGGGTGAAGAAATGCTTTGGGGAAACTGTGGCAACCATCATCAACGGACTGCAGCGCATTCAGCAGCTCTACAAGAAAAGTCCCGTCGTAGAGAGCGAGAACTTCCGTAATCTGTTGCTCTCGTTTGCCGAGGACATGCGTGTCATCCTCATCATGATTGCCGACCGCGTGAACCTCATGCGCCAAATCAAGGACACAACGGAGGTGGAGGCTCAAAGGCGAGTAAGCGAGGAGGCGGCATACCTCTATGCTCCCCTGGCCCACAAGCTGGGACTATACAAGCTGAAGAGCGAACTGGAAGACCTGAGCCTGAAATATCTGGAACACGATGTCTATTACATGATCAAGGAGAAGCTGAACGCCACCAAGAAAAGCCGCGATGCCTACATAGAGCGCTTCATCTCACCCGTGCGGCAGCGGCTGGAGGAATCGGGACTACATTTCCACATGAAGGGGCGCACGAAGTCCATCCACTCCATCTGGCAGAAGATGAAGAAACAGCAATGTGGCTTCGAGGGCATCTACGACCTGTTTGCCATCCGCATCATCATCGACTCCCCCATAGAGAAGGAGAAGATGCAATGCTGGCAGGCGTTCTCGATCGTTACCGATATGTACCAACCCAACCCCAAGCGGTTGCGCGACTGGCTTTCCGTACCGAAGTCGAATGGGTACGAGAGCTTGCACATCACCGTGCTCGGTCCCGAGAACAAATGGGTGGAGGTGCAGATTCGCACAGAGCGAATGGATGAGATTGCCGAGCGCGGACTGGCTGCCCACTGGCGCTACAAAGGCGTAAAAGGAGAGACGGGACTCGACGAATGGCTCAGCAATATCCGCTCGGCATTGGAGGTGGGCGACGACTTGCAGGTAATGGATCAGTTCAAGCTCGACCTCTATGAAGACGAGGTGTTTGTCTTCACCCCGAAAGGCGACCTGCTGAAATTCCCCAAAGGAGCTACCATCCTCGATTTTGCCTACCATATCCACTCGGGTGTGGGCAACACTTGTATCGGCGGACGTGTCAACGGCAAGGTGGTACCCATCCGGGAACAGTTGCACTCAGGCGACACGGTAGAGATTATGACGCAGAGCAACCAGAAGCCCAAACAGGACTGGTTGAATATCGTGAAAACCTCCCGAGCCAAATCAAAGCTGCGACTCGCGCTGAAGGAAGCCCGACAGAAGGACGGCATCTATGCCAAGGAGATGCTGGAACGCAAGTTCAGGAACAAGAAGATTGAGCTGGTGGAAAGCACAATGGCGCACACCATGAAGAAGATGGGATTTAAGGTTGCATCGGACTTCTACAAACAGATTGCCGACGAGAAACTTGATCCCAACGACGTGATTGAGAAATATATCGAGGTACGCGACTTCGACCTGAATCTCAACGCCCCCGCTCCCATTCGTAGCGCAGAGGAGTTCAATTACGAACACCCCACGGAAGAGATGACCAAGGGCAACGATGATGTGCTCGTCATCGACCGCAACCTGAAAGGTATTGATTTCTCACTCGCCCCGTGCTGTCGCCCCATTTACGGGGATCCTGTCTTCGGCTTCGTGACGATCAACGGAGGCATCAAGGTTCACCGAATCGACTGCCCCAATGCTCCCGAGCTACGCCGTCGTTTCGGCTATCGCATCGTCAAGGCACGCTGGAGCGGAAAAGGTGCATCGCAATACAGCATCACACTACGTATCATCGGTAACGACGACATCGGCATCGTGAACAATATCACCAGCATCATCTCCAAGGAGGAGAAGATCATGATGCGCTCCATCAATATCGACAGCCACGATGGACTCTTCAGCGGCAATCTGGTCGTCATGCTTGAGGACACATCGAAACTGGAAGCCCTCATCAAGAAGCTACGTACCGTCAAGGGGGTGAAGCAGGTGGAGAGGCTGTAAGAAGGAAGAAGGAAGAGGGAAGAAGGAAGAGGGAAGAAGGAAGAGGGAAGAAGTAATAAGTAATAAGTAATATATTTAAAGAATGTTCAACGATAGAATTTGGAAGAAGACAAAAGCGATACTGATATTGCTGGCATTCGGTGCGGCAGTACACGCACAGACCATTCAATATGAGCAGACCGACAGCATCAAGGTCATGCAACTGCTATCGGATGCCCAAAAGTTGACGGGTAGCACCAACTGGATGATTCACTTTGCCCGCCAATTACGTGGTGTCCCCTATGTGGGAAAAACACTCGAGAAAAACGAACAGGAGCAGATTGTGGTGAACCTGCGGGAGCTGGACTGCACGACGTATGTGGAAACAGTCCTGGCGCTGACGCTCTGTCAACAAAACAAGAAGAGCACTTTCAGGGACTACTGCGACTATCTACGGCAGATCAGATACAGGAACGGACAAGTAGGCTACCCTACCCGACTCCACTATTTTTCCGAGTGGATTGCCGATAACACCCACATGGGCTTCGTCCAGGAACGACAGACGCCCAACCCGCCGTTCACGAAGGTGCAGACGCTTCGCACCGACTATATGAGTCAGCACGTGAGCCAATATCCCATGCTGGTGAAGAACCCGTCGTGGGTGGAAAAGATTCGCCAAATGGAGCAGAAGCTGAGCGGACAGAGGTTCCGCTATATTCCCAAGGAAAGCATAAAAAACACCCGTCTCTTCCGGAATACCATTCAAGACGGAGACATCATCGCCATCACAACCAAGAAGCAAGGACTCGACACCTCGCACATCGGGATTGCCGTTTGGCACAAGGACGGGCTCCATCTGCTCAACGCCTCACAAATCAGAAAGAAAGTGGTGGAAGAGCCGATGACACTCTACACCTACATGCAGAAACACCCATCACAGGAGGGCATCAGAATTATCAGCGTCGTCCGAAATTGAAACCGAAATAAACATTCACGTTGCCGAACATCGAATTGGTGGAAAACTGACTCCTTTCGTAGTTGTAAGAATGGAAGACGGCATTGGCACCCGCATACCATCGGGTGTTGTTCCAGACGAGTCCGAAGCGCCCAATACCATCCAAATTAAAATTGCTAAAGGAGAAATTGCTCAACGAGAGATGGTCATCATTGGCTTCTCCCTTTGTGCGCTTATATCCCAAAGCCGCAGATAAAGATGCCGCAAACAGACAGTTGCGGGCGAATACCCAGTTATAGGCATAGCCCACGGAGGCTGACACGTCCGTGTACTCCACATGCATCGACTCGAGGTTCTCGCCCATAGCCTCCGCGACTTCTTCACCCACCCGTTCTTTCACGACATCATGCAGTTTCTCCATATCCAGTTCCAGCGTGTGATTGGTATATCCGATTCCTGCCAACAACGAACCACAACTCCGCTTCTGACAGGTGCTTTGGCTGAATGCCGCTGGATAGGAGAACTTTCGATGATTGAAAATATAGTAAAGATTAAAACCTTTGATACTGGAGTGGAAGCCATCGAAGGGTACATTGTGGATATGGGAGTCGCCAATGTCACCACCCATATTAAGACTCTTGATTTTGTATTCTACACCTGTCTTCCGATAAAACAAATCGACCCCAATCTGATTGCTGTAGAAACTGACATTAAAATCCTGGCGCTTCTTACCGTCTCCCATATGCGAGATGTCCAGCGTATATCCTAAGAATATCCAACGCCAACCAAAATAAGGCCCAACCTTGACCGTTGGATCGGGTGACAACACCAGCTCTTCTCCGCTTTTGCCACTAATGGTATATCGCTCGTAAGAATAGGTGCCCTGCATCATCACAGTATAATTGTAGTGCTGCGGTTCGATATAGTTGGTGTCTATCTGACTAAACTTTTTCACCACCTCATAGAAGCGCTCCCATAAATTGCCGCCACGACCTTGGGGTTCAACACGCAGGGAGTCTCCCTCCGCATGAACCTGCAAAACTAACAGCATCCATATAACGAACAGAACACTTCTCATTCCTCACTCCATCATCCACATTATATCTTTCCCAGCACACGATCCATCACCCAGTTCACCGGCGTAGCACTCACGCTGGTACAGTCGCAAAGTCCGATTCCCTGTAATGCTTCCGTAACGGATTTTATCAACGGCAATTGCACATACGGCGGATTGGGCACCGTGATGGTGGTTGCTCCCTCACTTGTGACCAACTGTATCGGATTGTAGTTGAAGACAGAGAACGACACCATACCCTTCTCGCCCACCACTTCTATGCAGTCTTCCGTCGCACTCTCATGACCCACAAAGCACCATGAGCCACTTCCCACCAAACCGTTCTCGAAACGGAAACAGATGCTAATGCTGTCCTCTGCATCATAGAGATGTGCCCGGTTGGTAGCATATCCATGTGCCTTGACGATGATTCCAAAAAAGTCCTGGATGAGGTCAAGCTGATGGGCACCCAAGTCATAGAAATAGCCTCCGCCCGCAATGTCGGGTTGAAGTCTCCAGGGAAGGTTCTCTTTGTTGTAGTCAAGGTCACGCGGTGGCACAGAAAAGCGAATCTGCACATTCGTCACATTGCCAATCACCCCACTATTA
This sequence comes from uncultured Prevotellaceae bacterium, assembly GCA_902800185.1. Lineage (GTDB taxonomy): Bacteria > Bacteroidota > Bacteroidia > Bacteroidales > Bacteroidaceae > Prevotella. Next base: position 20,346 of record CADCDK010000011.1, on the reverse strand, counting down.
ATAATCTGCTTGACTTTCTGAAAGTAAGGCAGATAGCGACGATAATACGCCACATAGCAAGGCACTCCCGTCTGTTCGCTCACCCGATTGATACGTGCACAGTCCTCGTAGCTGGCAGCAAGCGGCTTTTCCACATATACAGGCTTACCAGCCCGCATCGCCATAATGGCAAACGTCGCATGTGAACTGGGCGGCGTGGCAATATAGATGGCGTTGACATCAGGATCCTCAATCAGTTCCTGAGCATCCGTGTACCACTTCTTCACGCCGTGTCGTTCCGCATAGGAACGAGCTTTCTCCTTGCTACGGCTCATCACCGCCTCTATATGCGAGCCCTCCACTTCGTTGAATGCCGGCCCGGATTTCTTCTCCGTAACCTCACCACAACCTATAAAGCCCCAACCTATCAATTTCATCGTTTATAGTATAAAGTACGTTGTTGATGCTACAAAGGTAAATAAAAAATCTGTCAACGATGCTTTGAGATAAATTAATTTTGCATTTCACTCATTTTTCCGTACCTTTGCACCAATAAAAAAGTATCATTTGTATGGAAATCAAGAAATCAGAGTTTGTCATATCGGCACCCGTTGTCAGCATGTGCCCGAAAGACATCAAGCCTGAATACGCTTTCATCGGACGTTCCAACGTGGGAAAGTCAAGTCTCATCAATATGCTTTGCAATCACAAGGGACTTGCCAAGACTTCAGCAACACCCGGAAAGACTCTGCTCATCAACCACTTTATCATCAACAACGAATGGTATTTGGTTGACCTGCCAGGATATGGCTTTGCCAAGCGTTCAAAGACAGAGCGACAGAAACTCGACAACATGATTCGTGGCTACATCCTGCAACGTGAACAACTGGTCAACGTCTTCGTGCTGGTTGACATTCGGCATGACCCACAACCCATCGACCGTGAATTCATCGACTGGTTGGGCGAGAGCAGCATTCCTTTTGCCATTGTCTTCACAAAGGCCGATAAGTTAGCACCCAGCAAAATGAAAAGCGCCGCCGAGAAATGGATGGAGTCGCTCAAAGATCGTTGGGAGGAACTTCCCCCCTACTTCATCACCAGCGCGGAGAAGAAGACAGGCAGGGAAGAAGTACTGGATTATATTGAACAAATCACCAAGGAATTAAATAAGGAGTAATGGCGGTTCCGTATATTGACGTTCAGAACCTGACCAAATCATTTGGTGCCCAGGTCTTATTCAGCGACATCTCTTTCTCCATTTCCGAAGGGCAACGGGTGGGACTCATCGCACAGAACGGAACGGGAAAGTCCACTCTCCTTTCCATTCTGACTGGCAAGGAGGGCTATGAGACGGGTAACATCATCTACAAGAACGACCTGAAGACCGGCTATCTGGAGCAGTCTCCACACTTCGACCCTCAGGAATCGGTCTTAGAGGCTTGCTTCAACCACGAGGGAGACCCCGAGAAGGTTCTGAAAGCCAAGCAGATTCTTACCCAATTGAAGATTGAAGACCTGAACCAGCCGATGGGACAGTTGAGCGGAGGACAACAGAAACGCGTGGCTTTGGCAAACGTGCTGATAACCGAGCCGGAGTTCCTCATCCTCGACGAGCCGACCAACCACCTAGACTTGGAGATGATAGAATGGCTGGAAGGTTTCCTGAGCCGAGGCAACAAGACGCTGTTGATGGTCACTCACGACCGTTTCTTCCTTGACCGTGTCTGCAACTTGATCCTCGAACTCGACAACCAGAAAATCTATACCTATCGCGGAAACTATGCCTATTATCTGGAGAAACGGCAGGAACGCATGGACAACCTGCGGGCAGAAGTGGCAAGAGCCAACAATCTTTACCGGACAGAACTGGAATGGATGCGACGCATGCCACAGGCAAGAGGGCACAAAGCCAGATATCGCGAAGAGAGTTTCTACGAACTGGAGAAGGTTGCCAAGCAACGAATTGAGGAACGTCAGCTGCGACTAAAAGCCTCCAACGTCTATATCGGCAGCAAGATATTCGAGTGCCAGTATGTCTCGAAGTCTTTTCCCGCCACCGACAAGCTGCCTGAGAGAATCATCCTGAAAGACTTCTACTACAATTTTGCCCGCTTCGAGAAGATGGGCATCGTGGGGAGCAACGGAACGGGTAAGTCAACGTTCATCAAGCTTCTCTTGGGCGATGTGAAACCCGATGGTGGACGCTTTGACATCGGCGAGACTGTGCGCTTCGGCTATTTTGCCCAGGAAGGACTGAAGTTTCGGGAAGACCAGAAGGTCATAGACATCATCAAGGATATTGCCGAGTACATCGACTTAGGACGCGGGCGACACATGACGGCCTCGCAGTTCCTGCAATACTTCATGTTCACGCCCGAACAACAGCACAACTATGTCTATAAGTTGAGCGGTGGGGAGAAGCGCAAGCTGTATCTCTGCACCGTTCTGATGCGCAATCCGAACTTCCTCGTGCTCGACGAGCCGACCAACGACCTCGACATCCAAACCCTGCAAGTGCTGGAGGAATATCTGCAGGACTTCCCTGGATGCGTCATCGTGGTCAGTCACGACCGCTACTTTACCGACAAGATTGTTGATCACTTGCTTGTGTTCAAGGGAAATGGCCTTATTCAGGACTTCCCTGGCAACTATACGCAGTATCGCCAATGGGAGGAGAGCAAGAAGAGCGAGAAGAAGGAAGAAAAGCAAACGGTGGCACAACCATCGAAAAACTATCACAACGACACGCGCCGCCGTCTCTCCTACAAGGAAAAACGTGAGTTTGAGCAGCTGGAGAAGGACATTGCCGCTTTAGAAAAAGAACAGAAAAAGATAGAGGACGCTCTTTGCGGCAGTACCATCTCTGTCGAAAAAATTACGGAAATGAGCAAGCGACTCCCCATTTTAAAGGAAGAACTCGACGAGAAGAGCATGCGATGGTTGGAACTGAGCGAATATGAGTAACGACTATCGGTAAATGGAGTTGTTGATGACATTCTCGTTGGTATTCATCACCCGAAGCCTATACTTGTCGGTATAGGTAATCTGCAAGAGTCGTTGCGGCTCGTCGTCCTTGGCATTTAAAGCCAATGCCACATGCCCCATCGTACGACGCAGATTCATCTCCACACATGGATGGACACACAGCTTTCCGCCTATTGAAACCATCATCATATCCAAGCCCAAAGGACCTTGATATACTTCTTGAACGTTTTCCTGCAACAATTTTGTAATCAACGTGATAAGCTCCTCCATCTCCTTCCATTCTACGTAGCGTGAGAGGAGCTTTTGCTTCTCTGCCTCCGTAGCAATCACGCTACCCGTGTAAGCTCCGTTGATGGTCTTGAAAAGCGAGAGTCCCTGATAGCAGATACGACCTTTCACATCGGTATCGAACTCCAATCCGAAATCTATTACCTTGTCATAGAGAGGCTCTATCATGATTCCCCCTTGTCTGTCGATGATATTTTGTGCCCATGTGCGGTTGCGGTTCCAGTCTTCGGGCTTGGTAACATATCGTACACCCCGACCGCTACAGCTCCAAGGAGCCTTGAGAACCGCTTGGGCGAGCCTACATACATACGCCTCCAGTTCGGCAAGTGATTTCACATACCACGCTTCTCCCACGAACCTCTCACCCAGATCCTTCAACACAGGAAGCAAATGCACAGAAGGCCACTCACGGCTACTGAGTTTGCGGAGTTCTGACAACTGGACTTCATTAGGCAGAAGTGACGCATTCACTCCAGCCCTTTTCAACTGACATACAACAGCTTTGTCCCATCCCCACACATCAACCGTCATATCGGGACATCCTGCGACAAATGTCCGCAAGTTCTTCCATGTCATGAAAAGCACGTCAGCGACATACGGGCGGAGATGTCTCACCGCCTCCAGCGCAGCCTCGGCATCCTCCACCAACACAAGATCGCCTTCCGAAGCCCACAAAGCGGGAATGAATCCAAGATCGGCACGCAGCTCGCGTGCAGCATGGGGCGGTGTAAAGGGCACAAGGTTCATCGCCAATGCTATGTCGTGTTCGGGGTTGAAAACGTGTAGTTTCATTTCGTCGGGATTCCTTATAATTCAACTTTCCTGCCACAAAAGTACTCAAAATTTACGAATTTGACAGGGGTGAAAGATAAAAAAAAATAAAAAGGAAAGATTTTGCAAACTCAGCTTTGCAAATTAGGAAAATAATAGTATCTTTGCATCTGTATTTAAATTTAGGTCATGGAAGCATTCTTTCGCACACACACTTATTTGGTAGAGCACGTCAATGCTCCCGTCCGTCGTGGCTTGATGGACGAGATTGACTGGAGCGACCGCCTGATAGGTATCAAGGGTACTCGAGGCGTGGGAAAGACCACCTTCCTTCTGCAGTATGCTAAAGAGAACTTCGACACACAAGATCGGCAATGTCTCTATGTCAACATGAACAACTTCTACTTCCAGGAGCGGGGTATTGCTGACTTTGCCGGCGACTTTGTGAGGCATGGAGGTCGGGTGTTGCTGATTGACCAAGTGTTCAAGCAACCCGACTGGAGTCGGGAGCTGCGGCGATGCTATGATCTCTATCCACAGTTGAGAATCGTCTTTACAGGCTCTAGCGTGATGCGACTGAAAGAGGAGAATCCCGAGCTGAACGGTATCGTAAAAAGCTACAACCTGCGTGGCTTCTCGTTCCGCGAGTTCATCAACCTGAAAACCGACAATCATTTCCGTGCCTATTCCCTCGATGAGATTCTCAACAACCATGAGCACATCATCAAGGAGATACTTCCCAAGGCAAGTCCGCAGAAATTCTTTCAAGACTATATCCACCACGGGTTCTACCCTTTCTTCTTGGAACAGCGTAACTTCTCTGAGAACCTGCTCAAGACCATGAACATGATGACCGAGGTGGATATCCTGCTCATCAAGCAGATTGAGCTGAAGTACCTCACGAAAATCAAGAAGTTATTCTATCGGTTGGCGGTGGACGGTCCCAAGGCACCCAATATCAGCCAGCATGCCATCGACATAGAGACGAGCCGCGCTACGGTCATGAACTATATCAAGTATCTGGCCGATGCCCGACTCATCAACATCATCTATCCCGTTGGTGAGGACTTCCCCAAGAAGCCGTCGAAGGTGATGATGCACAACTCCAACCTGATGTATGCCATCTATCCGAACACGGTAGAACGTCAGGATGCGATGGAAACGTTCTTCGTGAACTCGCTGTGGAAGGATCATACGGTAAACCAAGCAACGAAAGACTCCTGCTACATGGTGGACGGCAACAAGAAGTTCCGCATCTGCGATGCTGATGCCCACCATAGAATAAGGTATGCGCCCGACACCATCTATGCCCGCTACAACACGGAGGTGGGGAAGGACAACCTGATACCGCTCTGGCTGCTGGGATTCCTGTATTAAGATGGATAATGAAAGATGTAACAAAAACGAAATAACGATATAACGAAATAAAGATCATATTTTTTTATTCAACTAAACAAAAATGGCTAAAGAAAAGAAGTTTATCACCTGTGATGGTAACGAGGCTGCGGCTCACGTGAGCTACATGTTCTCGGAGGTAGCTGCTATCTACCCCATCACTCCGTCTTCGCCAATGGCGGAGCACGTTGACGAGTGGGCTGCCCGTGGTCGTAAGAACCTTTGGGGGCAGAACGTCTCAGTTCAGGAAATGCAGTCTGAGGGCGGTGCTGCCGGTGCCCTGCACGGTTCGCTACAAGCTGGTGCGCTGACGACAACGTTCACGGCTTCTCAGGGTCTGCTCCTGATGATTCCCAACATGTACAAGATTGCCGGTGAGATGCTCCCCTGCGTCTTTGACGTTTCGGCCCGCACACTTGCCAGCCACTCCCTGTGTATCTTCGGTGACCATCAAGACGTGATGGCTTGCCGCCAGACAGGTTTTGCCATGTTCTGCTCGGGTTCCGTACAGGAAGTTATGGACTTGACGGCAGTTCCCCACCTTGCCACGTTGAAGACAGAGATTCCCTTCGTGAATTTCTTCGACGGTTTCCGCACCTCTCACGAGTATCACAAGATCGAGGTGATGGAGCAAGAGGAGATTGCCAAGCTCGTTGACCCTGCCGACATCAAGCGCTTCCGCGATCGTGCACTCTCTCCCGAGCGTCCGATGACCCGTGGTACCGCTGAGAATCCCGAGACATTCTTTACGCATCGCGAGGCTTGCAACGCCGCCTACGACAAGGTTCCCGAGGTTGTAGAGTACTACATGCAGAAAGTCAGCGAGATTACCGGTCGTGAATACCACCTCTTTGACTACTATGGAGCAGAGGATGCCGAGCGTGTCATCATCCTGATGGGTTCGGCTACCGAGGCTGCTCGCGAGGCCATCGACTACCTCGTGGCAAATGGCGAGAAGGTTGGTATGGTAGCTGTTCACCTCTATCGTCCGTTCAGCGTGAAGCACTTGCTGGCAGCCGTTCCCAAGACAGCCAAGCGAATCGCCGTGCTTGATCGCACAAAGGAGCCTGGCGCAGAGGGCGAGCCTCTGTATCTCGATGTGAAGAGTGCCTTCTACGATGTTGAGAACAAACCGCTTATCGTTGGCGGACGCTACGGCTTGGGTTCTTCCGACACTACTCCCGCTAAGATTATCTCCGTCTTCAACAACCTCGCCCTGCCCGAGCCGAAGAACCACTTTACCGTTGGTATCGTCGATGATGTGACCTTCACCTCTCTGCCCGAGGTTGAAGAGATGGCATTGGGAGGAGCTGGCATGTTCCAGGCCAAGTTCTACGGTCTGGGTGCTGATGGTACCGTAGGAGCCAACAAGAATTCCGTGAAGATTATTGGTGACTCTACCGACAAGTATTGTCAAGCCTACTTCTCTTACGACTCAAAGAAGTCCGGCGGCTTTACCTGTTCCCATCTGCGTTTTGGCGACACGCCTATCCGCTCCACCTATCTGGTGACCACACCTAACTTCGTTGCGTGCCACGTTCAGGCCTACCTCCACATGTATGATGTGACCCGTGGTTTGCAAAAGAACGGAACGTTCTTGTTGAACACCATCTTCGAGGGTGAAGAACTCGTGAACTTCATCCCCAACAAAGTGAAGCGTCTATTCGCCCAGAATAACATCACCGTTTACTACATCAACGCCACGAAGATTGCCCAGGAGATTGGACTTGGCAACCGTACCAACACCATCCTCCAGAGCGCATTCTTCCGCATTACGGGTGTCATTCCCGTAGAGCTCGCCGTAGAACAGATGAAGAAGTTCATCGTGAAATCCTATGGTAAGAAGGGTGAAGACGTAGTCAACATGAACTATGCAGCCGTGGATCGTGGCGGAGAATACAAGCAGCTGGCAGTTGATCCTGCATGGGCAAACCTGACCGACGAAGCCCCGAAAGCCGACAATGCTCCCGCATTCGTGAAGGAGCTGGTTCGTCCCATCAACGCTCAGGCCGGTGACCTGCTGAAGGTTTCCGACTTTGTCAAGCACAACACCGTTGACGGTTCTTGGCAGAATGGTACCGCAGCCTTCGAGAAGCGCGGTGTCGAAGCCTTCGTTCCCGCTTGGAACAAGGAGAACTGTATCCAATGTAACAAGTGTGCCTTCGTATGTCCTCATGCTGCCATTCGTCCGTTTGTCCTCACCGACGACGAGTTGGCTCAGTTCGATGGTCTGGAGACCCTTGAGATGAAGGCTCCTGCTGCCATGAAGGGCATGCACTTCGTCATCGAGCCCAGCGTGCTTGACTGTCTCGGCTGCGGCAACTGTGCCGACGTATGTCCCGGACATCCGAAGCTCGGTAAGGCCCTCACGATGGTTCCGTTCAATCCTGATGCCGCCGACATGAAGAAGATGGCTGCCGATTGGGACAAGCTCGTGAAGGTTCCTTCCAAGCAGGCTCTTGTTGACGTGAAGGCCAACGTGAAGAACTCCCAGTTCGCACAGCCTCTGTTTGAGTTCTCAGGTGCCTGCTCCGGTTGTGGTGAGACTCCTTATGTGAAGCTCATCAGCCAGCTCTTCGGCGACCGCGAGATGATTGCCAACGCCACGGGCTGTTCTTCCATCTACTCCGCATCTATTCCTTCTACTCCTTATACCACCAACGAGAAGGGGCAGGGTCCTGCCTTCGACAACTCTCTGTTTGAGGACTTCTGCGAGTTCGGTATGGGTATGGTGCTCGGCAACAAGAAGATGAAGGAGCGTGTCGTCATGCTGCTCCAGCAGGCTTCCGAGGGGGCTCCCGAGGAGTTCAAGACCCTCGCTGCAGAGTGGATTGCCAACAAAGACGATGCCGACAAGACCAAGGAGATTGCCCCGAAGCTGAAGGAAGCTATTGCTGCCGGAGCAAAGGCAGGGTGTACGTGCTGCCAAGAGCTGCAGACCCTCGACCACTACCTCATCAAGCGCAGCCAATGGATTATCGGTGGCGACGGTGCCTCCTATGACATCGGCTACGGCGGTCTCGACCACGTCATTGCCAGCGGTGAGGATGTCAACCTCCTCGTGCTCGACACCGAGGTTTACTCCAACACGGGCGGTCAGTCCTCTAAGGCAACTCCGCTTGGTGCCATCGCACAGTTCGCTGCCCAGGGCAAGCGTATCCGCAAGAAGGATCTCGGCATGATTGCCACCTCCTACGGCTACGTCTATGTTGCCCAGGTGGCTATGGGTGCCGACAACGCCCAATGTCTGAAAGCCATCCGCGAGGCAGAGGCCTATCCCGGCCCGTCGCTCGTCATCGCCTACGCCCCCTGTATCAACCACGGTCTGAAGGCCAAGGGCGGCATGGGCAAGAGCCAGGCAGAGGAAGCCAAGGCTGTGGAGTGCGGCTACTGGCATCTGTGGCGCTACAATCCCGCTCTGGCTGAGGAGGGAAAGAACCCGTTCTCGCTCGACTCCAAGGAGCCACAATGGGAGAAGTTCCGCGACTTCCTGCTCGGCGAGGTGCGCTACCTCTCCGTCCAGAAAGCCTATCCCGCAGAGGCCGACCAGCTCTTCAGCGAGGCCGAGCGTATGGCCAAGCTCCGCTACCAGAGCTACGTCCGCAAGACCAAAGAGGACTGGAGCGAGTAAGATCGCGAAGAACCATCTATAGTAAAGCGGCGCATCCGATTGGGTGCGTCGCTTTTCTTTATTAATAATGTGTAAAATCTGAGCAAAGGAAATCCCCCTCTCTCCTTCTGATTTCCCCCATGCGTGGAGGAAAAGGAAGAAGAGAGGGGGATGAGTGTAATGGGGGGTTAGAGCTGGATGCCCTCGATGCGAAGATGCATGATCCCTGCCGGTACCTGGACGTGGACAACGTCGCCCACCCTCTTGCCCAGTAACGCCTGTCCAATAGGCGACTTGACGGAAATCTTCTGTTGCCGGATGTCGGCTTCATGAGGGCTGACAAGCATGCAGCTCATCGTGCGGGCATTCTCCACATGGGTTAGCTGGACCCTGCTGAGCAGTTGTACAACATCGGGGTTGACCCTCGACGTGTCCATCACGCGGGCATTCTCCAGCACGCGTTGCTTGAAACGAATCCTTCCCAGCAGGCGCGACTGCTCGCGCTTGGCGGCATGATACTCGAAGTTCTCGCTGAGGTCACCTTTGTCGCGAGCCTCGGCAATGGCTTCACGCACACGGGGCAGCTCGACGAGCTCCAGTTGGCGGAGCTCGGCAACGAGCTTGTCATAGCCCTCCTGTGACATGTATTCCATAGCCCTTTATCCTCCGAAGTTGTCGTACATGATGGAGGCGGGTTCTACGCCGAGGGAGTCGAGCATCTGCACGACGGCGTTGGACATGGGACCAGGACCACACATGTAGTACTCTACGTCCTCGGGTGCCTCGTGGTCCTTCAGGTAGGTGTTGAGCATGACCTGATGAACGAATCCCGGGGTGTACTTCACGCCAGCGGCATCGGCAGCGGGATCGGGACGGTCGAGGGCGAGGTGGAAGTGGAAGTTGGGATATTCCTTCTCCAGCCCAAGGAAGTCCTCGAGATAGAACACCTCGTTGAGGGCGCGTGCACCATAGAAATAGTGCATTTCGCGGTCGGTAGTGTGGAGGGTCTTCGTCATGTGCATGATCTGCGCGCGCAGAGGAGCCATACCGGCACCACCGCCCACCCAGATCATCTCCTTCTTGGAGTCGAAGTGAGGGTGGAAGTCACCGAAGGGTCCGCTCATGATAACCTTGTCGCCAGGCTTCAGCGAGAAGATGTAGCTGGAAGCAATACCCGGGTTCACATCCATGAACCCGCTACGGTCGGCCTTGAACGGCGGGGTGGCGATGCGTACGGTAAGCATGAAGACATCGCCCTCGGCAGGATAGTTGGCCATAGAGTAGGCGCGGATGGTGGGCTCAGGATTCTTGCACTTCAACGGGAAGAGTCCGAACTTCTCCCATGCGGGCAGGTACTCGTCGCCAATGAGGGTCTTGTCGAAATCCTTGTCGTAGTCGATGCAATCGAATGCCGGAATCTTGATCTGCGCATAGGAACCGGGCAGGAAGTCCATGTGGGCTCCTGCGGGGAGCTGCACCTTGAACTCCTTGATGAAGGTTGCCACGTTCTTGTTGGAGATGACAGTACACTCGTATTCCTTGACACCGAGGATGGACTCATCGACATGGATCTTCAGGTCGCCCTTCACCTTGCATTGGCAGCCGAGACGCCAATGGTTCTTGATTTCCTTGCGGGTGAAGTGGGGCTTCTCGGAGTCGAGAATCTCACCACCTCCCTCGAGGACCTGCACCTTACATTGTCCGCAGGAGGCCTTTCCACCACAGGCGGAGGGCAGAAAGATGCCGTTCTCGTTGAGCGTTGCCATGAGGTTGTTGCCCTGCGGCACATTGATGGTGCGGTCGCCATTGATTTCGATGTTCACGTTTCCGCTGGGCGAAAGGTACTTCTTGGCGACCAGCAGGATGATGACCAACAGGAGTATCAGAGATAGAAATACTCCTATGCTATATGCTATAAACTGTACCATTTGACAATTTACTATTTGACTATTTTACTATTTTACAATTTATATGCTTAGACCGCTGAAGCACATCATAGCCATTGCCATGAGTCCCACGGTAATGAACGTAATTCCCAGTCCCTGCAGGGGCTTTGGCACATCGCTATACTGCATCTTCTCACGGATAGCACCCAGAGAGACGATAGCCAGGGTCCAGCCGATACCCGAACCGACGGCATAGACCATAGCATCCCAGACGCTGGTGATGGCCTGCGTGTTGGCGGGGTCAAGCAGGATGCGCTGCTGCATGAAGAGCGACGCACCCATGATGGCACAGTTCACGGCAATCAGCGGCAAGAAGATTCCCAGCGCAGCATAAAGCGAGGGGGAATACTTCTCTACCGTCATCTCCACCAGTTGCACCATTCCGGCAATAACGGCAATGAAGAGAATGAACGAGAGGTAGCTCAGGTCAACGCCCTCTACGAGACAGTCGGGACCAAGCACCTTGGTTTGCAACAGATAGTCCACGGGAACGGTAACCAGCAGCACGAAGGTAACTGCCAATCCCAGCCCCATGGATGTCTTCACCGTCTTCGACACGGCAAGGTAGGAACACATGCCGAGGAAGAACGCGAAAATCATGTTATCGACAAATATCGACCGGAAGAATAAACTAATGATGTGTTCCATATTCATTTCTCCTTATAAAAGTAGGCACGATGAACCCAAATGACGACACCGACCAGAATCAGTGCCATAGCGGGCATGGTCATCATACCGTTGTTGACATAACCGAAATCGTAAACGCTCTCAGGAATTATCTGGAACCCCAGCAGGGAGCCACGACCGAAGAACTCGCGGAAGGCACCCACGATAACCAGTATCATCGCATAGCCCAGACCGTTGCCTACGCCGTCGAGGAACGAGGGCCAGGGCTTGTTCTGCATGGCAAAGGCCTCAAGACGTCCCATGAGAATACAGTTGGTGATGATCAGTCCCACATAGACCGACAGCTGAACGCTCACATCATAGGCGAAAGCCTTCAGAATCTGCGAGACGATAGTCACAAGGGCAGCCACGACAACCAGCTGTACGACAATGCGAATGCGGTTGGGGATGGTGTTGCGAATGAGGGAGATGATGACATTGGCAAAGGCGGTAATCACAGTTACAGCCAGACCCATCACAATGGCGGGCTTCAACTGCGATGTTACGGCGAGTGCCGAACAGATACCCAATACCTGGATGAGAATCGGGTGGTCAACGTTTAATGGGTTTGTAAAAACCTCCTTATTTTGTTTACTGAATAATGCCATAGTAATTATACAATTTGACTATTTACTTTTTATTCTGCAGACTCAGACCATCCTTCAGCATGGCGTCAACACCATTCGAAGTAAGGGTTGCACCAGTTACACAGTCAACCTGAGTAGCGGGATCCTCAACCTTCTTAACTACTGAGAGTACTACGTTGCCGCTCTCATCCCAGATCTGCTTGCCGATGAACTTCTCCTGCCAAGCCTGAGAATCCTTGATTTCAGCACCCAGACCAGCGGTCTCACCTTCGTGGTTGAAGTAAGCACCATATACCTTGCCCTCTGGATCGATAGCAAGATAACCGCTGATACCACCCCAAAGGCCCATACCCTTCAAGCTGACAACATAAATATCCTTACCATCAATCTGGCAAGCATAGGTCTTCTGTCCATCCTGTTCTTCCTCGCTTTTCACCACCTCGGCATACTTTGCCTCGGCCTCGGCTCCATCCAGATTGCGGATGTTGAGCGAGTACAGGATCTGTTTCTTAACATCGAGTGCCACGTTGGCATCCTGCATCGGCTTGAGAGCCTTGAAGATGAAAGCCAACAGGAAGGCAACGAGGACGACGAGTATCGCACTATATATAATAATGTACGAATTGCTGTTAGTATTCAGTTTCATTTGGAACCTCCTCTCTTCATTCGTTTTGAGATATTACGCTCCACAACAAAGTGGTCGATAGTAGGAGCAAACATGTTCATCAGGAGAATGGCAAGCATCATGCCTTCGGGGTAACCCGGGTTCATGACACGGATAATCACAGCCATCACACCAATAATCAAGCCATAAATCCACTTACCACACTCGGTACGACAGGAAGTAACCGGGTCGGTAGCCATGAATACGGCACCAAAGGCAAAGCCACCCAGCACAAGGTGCTCATACCAATGGATGGGAGTAGAGCCAAGGCTCTCGAAGCAGCATGCCATCAGGGCGCCGCCCACAAAGACACTCAGCATCGTCTTCCAGGAAGCGATACCCGTCCAAAGCAACAGAATAGCACCCAGGGCAATGGCAACGACGGAAGTCTCGCCGATGGAACCCGGGATGAAACCGAGAATCATGTCGTTCAGCGAGGCCGTCACCTCTGTCCCCTGCCCCACTTGTCCGAGCGGAGTAGCAGCCGTGTAGCCGTCAGGAAGAGTGTTGCCCAGTCCGAAGATGGAGTCTGTGGAAACCCAGACGGTGTCGCCGCTCATCTTCGTCGGATAGGCAAAGAAAAGGAAGGCACGACAAAGCAGGGCGGGATTGAAGATGTTCATACCCGTTCCGCCAAAAATCTCCTTACCGATGATGACGGCGAAGGCAACAGCGATAGCCAGCATCCACAGCGGACAGCCGACGGGAATAATCAGCGGAATGAGGATTCCCGATACAAGGAAGCCCTCCTGGATTTCCTCACCTTTCCATTGTGCCCATGCAAACTCGATGCCAAGACCGACGATATAGCTCACCAGAATCTTCGGAAGCACGGCGAGCGCACCATAAAGGAACACCTCGCAGAAACTGGCACTTGCCAAGGTTCCCGCAGCCAGATAGTTCTGATAACCGACATTATACATACCGAACAGCATGGCGGGCATCAGGGCAATCACCACGATAGACATGATACGCTTGGAGTCGATGGCATCATGGATGTGAGTTCCGCTCTTTGCCGTCGTGTTCGGCACGTAGAGGAATGTCTCAAAGCCGTCGAAAACGCTCTGGAAGGCATGCAGCTTCCCGCCCTTCTCGAAGTTCGGCTTAATCTGGTCAATATACTTTCTTAGTGACATTACGCATTCTCCTTTCTGAGGATGTCGAGACCCTCTCTAACGATTTTCTGAAGTTCAAGCTTCGATGAATCGACAAACTCTGCCAAGGCGAAGTCCTCGGGACTAACCTCGTAGATACCCAATTGCTCCTGTTTGTCAATATCACCTGCGATGATAGCCTTGATAAGGTATTCGCCATAGATGTCCATCGGCAACACGCGGTCGTATTCGCCGCTCATGATCATGTGGCGCTCGCCACCCTTCACACGTGCATCCAGCGCATATTCCTTCTTGCCACAAAGCCAGGAGAAATAGCTGCGGCTGACGGAGAACTGACTGAAGCGTGGAAGAATCCAGCCCAGCATCTCGTCAGCATGGTTGCCTTCAGGGATAGCGGTAATCTCGGAGGTGTGACCACCCACATAGCCGGCAGCCGTTGTCTGTACACCTGTCAGCGGGTTGCCGTTGATGAGACGTACCGACTCCATGCCGTCCAAAGCGTTCACCTGCGGAATGGCCGACAGAGGCGTTCCTACCAGCGCATCCACATAGGCGGGACCGTCTATCTCACTTCCTGCGATGGCGATGGTACGGGTGAGGTTCACCTTACCTGTGTTGAACAGGCGACCGAAGAAGATAACTGCCGTCGGATCTACCGTCCACACAACCTCGCCCTTGTTCACGGGATTGAGGTGGTTCACCTGCACACCCACGTTTCCGGCAGGACAGGGACCGTCGAAGACGTTCACCTCGACATCCTTGGCTTGCAACAAGGCAGCGGAACTCTGTTTGGCACCTACGCCCAGATAGGTTTTCGCCATCTTGGAGAGAGCGGTCAGACCAACTTGGAAGTCCTTCTCCTGACCCTTCAATTCAAACTCGAAGTCTCCTGCCAGCGGCATGTCGCGCAGGGCTGACACGAAGATAGCCTTCGGGGTGTCGGCGGGATTGGCAGTAACGGCATAGGGCAGCTGGTTGATATAACCAAACAGACCGGCCTTCAACAGGGCTTCCTTCACTTCCTCGCCTTTCAATGAGGAAACGTCGCTTGTGCCAAAGTCCACAAACTGCTGTTGTGCATCAGCTTTCACCTTCACACTCAGCACCTTGCGACGCTCGCCACGCTCTACGGCAGTCACAACGCCGCTCACGGGCGAAGCGAATAGAACCTCAGGATGCACCTTGTCAACAAACAAGGCATCCCCGACCTGAACCTTGTCACCTTCCCTGACCACCACCTTGGGAGTAAGTCCTGTGAAAGCGGCAGGCACCAGCGCATACTCGTCGCACTTGGTGATGCTCACTTTTTTCTCCTCGGCACGACCTTGAAGATGAATGTCCAAGCCTTTACGTAACTTGATCACATTTGTCATAACTACATAAATATTTAATTTCTCGTATTTTCGACAATTACCTGATGACAGTAAATAGTAAAAAACGTTGCAAATTTACAGAAAAAAAGCCATTTAGGGAAAAAAATTCCATGTTTTATTATGTTTTCCATGCATTTTCTTTAATTTTGCGAGCGCATTGAAGAAATTGAAACACATCATCAACGGCATCCTGTGGACTTTTGTGGGAGTCTATGCTGCTGTCATCGTATTGTTGCAAATCCCAACAATACAGGCATACGTTGGCGCTCAGACTGCCGGCATACTGGGACGGAAACTCGGCACGAAGGTGGAACTGGGACGAATTGACCTCGGGTTCCTCAACCGTGTCATCATCGACGATGTGCACATGCTCGACCAGAAAGGCGAGCACATGCTTAGCGCCACGCGAATTTCCGTGACTCCCGACATCAGCGAACTGTTGAACGGACGCATCTCCATCACCTCCGCGCAGCTGTTCGGCCTGAAGGCTTTGCTCTATCAGGAAAATGCGAGTGCCAAGCCCAACTTCCAGTTTCTCCTTGACTCGCTGGCATCCAAGGACAGCACCTCGCATACCCCACTCGACCTGCAGGTGAGATCGCTCATCCTCCGGCACGGCAGCATCAGCTTCCATCGCAAGGACGTGGCTCCCACATCCGGCAAGCTCACCCCGCATCACATCGTGGCAAGCAACATCAGCACACACATCATCCTGAACAGGTTGACCGACGACTCGCTGAACCTGAATGTGAAGCGCCTGTCGTTCAAAGAGCAATCCGGACTCCAGCTCAAGGATCTCAAGTTCAAATTCATCGCAAACAAGCAGGGTGCAAGGCTTGAGGAGTTCAACATGAAACTGCCCAAGACCGAGCTCCTCTGCCGTGAAATCAAGGCAAACTATCGCTTCAATAACGACCGATTTGACCCCACCTCACTCGCATTCAATGGAGAGATTAACAAATCAAAGATAACACCATCAGACATAAACAGTTGCATACCAGAATTAAAAGAGTTTGTAAATCCCATTTTCATTCATTCCGTCTTCTCTGGAACAGGAACGGAATTACGGGTTTCAGAACTGGAAATAGGATCTCAGCACAAGAGCATCGCCCTGTCTGCTGACGGCTCCGTTAACAACTGGAATACCGCCCCGCGTTGGGCAGTCAACATTCACAATCTCCATCTGAGTGCCGACGGAATCAAGTTCGTGGCAGACAACCTGGGGGCGAAGATTGGAATACCCGAGGAAATCACCCGCTTGGGAAACATCAACTATCAAGGTCGTGTGGACGGTAGCGTAGAAGACATCTCCGCCAATGGCACGCTGAAGACCGACGCGGGCAACATGACGCTGGCTTTCAGCAAGCACCAGCAGCAATTCAACGGGAATGTCAACACCTCTCACCTGAACCTCGGACAGATTCTTGCCAACAACGATTTCGGAACCCTGGCAACAAGCATCAACGTGAATGGAACGCTACCCGGAAAACAAGCTGGTGACCCTATCGTCTCCATCAAGGGCATCGTCTCGGCTTTCGAGTATAATTCCTATACCTATCATCAAATTGCCATCAACGGAACATATCGGAGGAAGTCTTTCGACGGACTGCTGGAGGTCAACGACCCCAATGCCCGTATCACCTTCAACGGCAAGCTGGACACCTCTGCCGAAACACCTGCCGCCCAACTTGTCGCTACCGTTCAAGACCTGAACCCGTCAGCTCTCCATCTGAGCAACAAGTGGAACGACAGCAAGTTCCGCTTCCGTATGGATGCCGACTTCACAGGCTCTGACATCAACAACGCCAACGGCACACTCAGCGTGACGGACCTCGTCATGGAGCAGGAAGAGGTCATCTACGCCATGCAGTCGTTTCTCGTAGAGGCAGAAAACCGTCCCGACGGGCACCAGCTCAAACTGAGCAGCGACTTTGCCCAACTGCAACTGGAGGGTAACTACGACTACAAGACACTTGTGCAAAGCATCACCAACACCATTGCCGACAAGCTCCCCACCCTGCCTGGGCTTCCGGCTCGCACCTCCACCCGCAACAACAATTTCAGCATCAAGGGCCGCATCGACCGTTCCGACTGGATGGAGGCCCTGCTGGGCATACCTGTCGAACTGAATTCACCCGCCACCATCGATTGCTCCATCAACGACTTGAACAGAAGCATGAGCATGGAGGCAACGCTGCCCTCTTTCTCCTATGAGGGTGCGCCCTACGAAGACGCCCGCATCAGCATCGGCACTCCCAACGACACCCTGCGGACTCAGGCACACGTCAGAAAAGTGATGAAGAACGGCGAGCGCTTCGACTGGAACCTATTGGCCCATGCCGCCAACAACCGGTTGAGCACGCGGATTGCTTTCGATAACCATCAGGAGCTGCCCTTCAAGGGGGAGCTGAACGCCGACGCACAGTTCTATAACAATTCCGAGGGGATGCCGACGGCGCAGATTGACATCCAGCCCTCTTACATTTCCATCAATGACACCCTATGGAACGTCAGGCCAAGCCAAATCACATATAGCGAGAACAACCTGCATATCGACCGCTTCACCATCGTCAGCAACGACAATCAGCACCTGGTCATCAACGGCAGGGGAACCAAGAGTCTCACCGACTCCCTGACAGTCGATCTGAAAGACATCAACGTCAGGTACATCCTCGACCTCGTCGATTTCCACTCTGTCGATTTCGACGGACGCGCTACGGGACAGGCATGCGTGGCAGGACTGTTCAAGCAGCCTGAAGCACAAGCTCGGCTCGTTGTCGAGGAGTTCCGTTTCGAGAACGGACGCATGGGCACCCTTACCGCCGAAGCACACATGAACAACGAAACCGAACAGATTGACATCAACGCCATCGCCGAGGACGAAGACAACCGCCACACGCTGGTTAACGGATTTGTCTCGCCACAACGCAACGAAATTGACCTCGAACTGGGTGCCCGCGGCACTCGAGGAGAGTTCTTGGAAAGCTTCTGCGGCAGTTTTATGAACAACGTGGACATCAACATCGAAGGCGACCTGCGCCTGCATGGTCCCCTGGATGCCATCAATCTCACGGGCACAGCCAAGACAACCGGCACGCTGGGCATCACGCCGCTCAACACCACCTATCGGCTGAATGACCTCGTTGTCAGACTGATTCCCAACGAGATCCTGTTCGAGAACGACACCATCTTCGACCGTGACGGGAATATCGGCATCGTCAACGGAGCCCTGCACCACAAGTGTCTTACCCAACTCACATACGACATTGGCGTGGAGGCACGCAACCTGCTCGCCTTTGACTACAAGGACTTCGACGGCGGAACCATCTGCGGTACCGTTTACGGAACGGGCAACTGCAACATCCGAGGAAGGAGCGGCGAGGTTGTCTTCGACATCAACGTCACCCCCAACAACGGGACAACCTTTGCCTACAACGCAGCAAGCCCCGATGCCCTGCGGTCGCAGGAGTTCGTCCATTGGAAAGAGGGAACACGGGAAGCAGAGGGAGCGCAGGGCGTTCCCGAAGTGCAGGCCGCCCAATATACCGACATCCGCATGAATCTGCTCATCAATGCCACCCCCGACGCCTCGCTCCGGGTGGTGATGGATCAGGAGAGCGGCGACTACATCACGTTGAACGGTAGCGGTGTGCTGCGTGCCACTTACTACAACAAAGGAGCCTTTGACATGTTTGGCACCTACGTCATCGACCACGGCACCTACAAGATGACCATCCAGAACGTCATCAAGAAAGATTTCAATTTCCTACGCGGAGGCAATATCGTCTTCGGCGGCGACCCCTACAACGCCCAGCTGAACCTGCAGGCGCAATATGTGGTGAACGGCGTGAGTCTCAGCGACCTTCAGATAGGACGCTCGTTCACATCGAACAACATCCGCGTGAACTGCCTCATGAACATCAGCGGCACCCCCTACTCTCCCCGAATCGACTTCGATCTCGACATGCCTACCGTTGACAGCAACGCCAAGCAAATGGTGTTCAGTCTCATCAACTCCGAAGAGGAAATGAACCAGCAGGTACTCTACCTGCTCGCCGTCGGACGCTTCTACGCCCCCAACAACAATAATGCCGCTACGGAGAGAGAAAACCAGCAAAGCCAGACAAGCCTTGCCATGCAAAGCATTCTGAGTGGTGCGCTGAGTCAACAACTGAGCAACATCATCGGAAGCGTAGCCAACAGCAGCAAATGGAGCATTGGAGCCAACATTTCGACAGGTGCAGAAGGTTTTTACAACGCAGAGTACGAAGGATTGCTTTCCGGACGCCTGCTCCACAACCGTCTGCTCATCAACGGGCAATTTGGCTACCGCGACAATGTGAACAATCCCGAAAGCTCCAGCTTCATTGGCGACTTCGACATGCGCTACCTGCTCCGCCCCAACGGAAATCTCGCCGTGAAGGTTTATAACCAAACCAACGACCGCTATTTCACCCGCAACTCGCTCACCACGCAAGGACTCGGCATCATCATGAAGAAGGACTTCAACGGATTCCGCGACCTCTTCGGATTGAAGAAAAAAGAAAAGCGGGCAAAGTCCACAAAAACATCAAAAAGAACTCGGAAAAAGTCCCAGTAACCTTCAAAAAGCCATGTAACGACCATCTCGAAGCAGGCTTTTGAGCTCCTGAAAGCACCGCTATTGAACATTAGAAACACACAAATTTGGTACAAGATAGGCCATTTTGCGGCATGAATACCCCCGTTTGAGGTCAAAACACCGAATTTCTACGACGCCGATATGTGCGCCAAGTACAGGAAAAAACATCAAAACGAGGGTTTAATCCTGTGTTTTTGGCCTTTTCAAGCAGGATTTTAATACATCATTTGTCCTTTCCGAGGTTAGGCATCTCGGGTGCCTTGCTTTTTGAAATATCGTATCTCATTGTGTTTCAGCTTTTTAAATGAATATTTGTTGTTGCATTCTTACAGTCTTACAATCTTAC
>CADCDK010000010.1 GCA_902800185.1 uncultured Prevotellaceae bacterium | reverse complement strand
ATCAAAAGAGGTAAACGCTTTTAGTGAGATAATAATTATTGTAATAACCAGTTAAGTTTAACTCTCCAAAAAGTGACAACCTTTTTCAGTTGAGGTCACCCTGCATTGAAAAGTACAAGAAAAGTAATGGATATTCAAAAAGAATTTTCGACTATAACATAACTTTTACACACATTTTCTTTGTTATTTCAACTAAAAAGTTTAAATTTGCAACAAAAATAACAGATATAATATAATGGCAACAAAAGAAGAAGTACAACGTTTCCTCAATCAAATGAGGGAAAAGATCAAAGTCTTCGGAATCATATACAGAGATGACAGGGGCAAAAATGCCCAGACATTGATCGATTTGGAGATTACGCCTAAGAAAAGAACAGGAGGTATATATCAAAATCACGTTGGGGAAAGGATCGAGTGCGTTGTGCATCTCGTTTCACATAGCAGAACACCCCATGAACTACCCATTTAAATAACATTGATATGCAAAGTCCATTCACTGGAGGCCATGCAACCCTCCGTCACGAGTTATCAGAACTGACATTCCGCAAGGAGAAATTCCAGTATGTCCATCAGTTCTACGAGTGTGATGAAACCAAAGAACGTTTCACCACTACAGCATTGGATGAAGTCAATATCGGCCAGGTGTACAATCAATATCGTGCGAAATACGGAATACCTTTCCCTGACGAGATCAAACGCATTCGTCAGCGCTATGGTCTTCCTGCATCCAAGATGTCGCAGATTCTCGGATTTGGTGACAACCAGTACCGTTTGTATGAAAACGGCGACATGCCCAGCGAAGCCAATGGAAAGATACTCATGTCCATTCAGAACCCTCAGATCTTTGAAAGTTTTGTTGCCAATGCAAGAAACCAGTTTGAGGAAGAAGAGTTCACCAAAATACTCCATAAAGTAAAAGCCGTCAACATAAATGCCAACAATGCGTTCATCAAAGACTACATCTTCAATGGAAGTCGAAGAGATATCTTCAATGGCTATGCCACCCAGTCCGTCAGCAAACTCAAAAACATCATCCTTTTCTATATAGAGAAGTATCATGGCGTTTTCTTCACCATGATGAACAAACTACTGTTTTACACGGATTTTTATAGTTATAAGATGACGAGCAAGGGGATGAGCGGTCTTGCTTATAAAGCCATTCAGCGAGGCCCCGTGCCTATCCGATGGGACAGGATTTATAGTTTCTACGATGACATCCAGCAAGAGATCGTTCATTTTGAATCTGGGGCAGAAGGCACTAAACTCATCTCTACCCTTTCTCCTGACCTTTCAGAATTCTCCGAGGAAGAACTTGACATTCTCGAAACCATCTATCAGCGTTTCAAGGCAGACAATTCCACAAAGATCTCAGATATCAGTCACAACGAAGATGCTTGGCAAAAGTATGTTGACAGCGGACAGATGATTCATTTCGATATGGCATTCACATTAAAAGCGATATAAACATTTTTTCAATTCATAACATGATGTCTTTGCCCAAAAATTTGTAAATTTGCAGCAAATATGAATGATGTCAAACGAAAACCAAGGCAATATGTTGCTCAGAAAAATCTTCCCAATCCTTTTCTTTGCCGTGCTACCCCTTGTGGCGGTAGCTCAAGAAAGTGAAAGAGTGGAGACACTCAAAGACTCGGTAGCTGCCATGAACGACAGCATTGTTGCTGCCCTGAAGAATCGCATACAGGAACTGGAACTGCAAAGCATCGTCATGCAGGAAGAGCTTGAGGCGACAGGAAAGAATACGGAGATTGATTCGCTACAGGCAGTACACAGGAAACTGCGTATCGACTCGCTGCGAAAGACGACCATCGGTTCGCCCCTCATCATCGAGGGCGACACCTTGCTTTATTTCTATGCCCGCAAAGGGGGCATGTTGCCGGAAGCCCGTGCCAAGAATGCCAAAGAGAAAATTGTGGCCGTTGGACACAGGCTAACGTTCTATACGGACTCTATCTACCTCTACGACAGCGACGTGTCAACAGACATCATGGCAGGTGATGAGGTGCTGCTAAGCGTGACGGACATGGATGCCCTCTGGCAGAACACATCACGCGCTACCCTCGCCGAACAATACAGAGCAGCCATAGAAAAGACCGTGGACAAGCTTCACAAAGACTACGGCCTGCAACAAAAAATAAAAGGATTGCTGTTGGCAATCCTCATCATCCTTGCACAATACTTCCTGATACGCGGAACGAACTGGCTGTTCCGTCGTTGGCGTTTCCGCCTGACCCGCAGGCTTCTCAAACGGTTCATTCCACTGGCAGAGAAGAACTACGGACTATTCACCACACGCAGACAGGGCATCTTCTTCATTGCGGCGCTCAACCTGGTGCGCTATCTTTTCATCATCTTCCAGTTGTTGATCTCGGTACCCATTCTCTTTTCCATCTTCCCTGAGACCAAGACTTTCACCTACACCATCCTCGGCTACATCTGGAATCCCACCAAGAACATCCTCTCGGGTGTGATCGGCTATCTTCCCAACCTGTTCCAGATTATTGTCATAGCCGTATGTTTCCACTATCTGGTGAAAGGCATCCATTACGTTTCCAACGAGATTAGTGCGGGGCGGATACGCATCAACGGTTTCTATCCCGACTGGGCAGAGCCCACCTACTACATTCTCCGTGTGCTCGCCTATTCGCTGATGTTCGTCATGATATGGCCGTTGTTACCCAGCAGCAACTCAGAGGTATTCCAAGGGGTCTCGGTCTTTATCGGTATCATTATCTCATTGGGCTCCACCTCCATCATCGGCAATGTCATCGCCGGTATGGTGATGACCTACATGCGTCCGTTCCATATTGGCGACTATATTCAGTTTGGTGAAACCGAGGGTGAGGTTATCGAAAAAACGATTCTCGTGACTCGTCTCCGTACCAAGAAGAACAATGTGATTACGATTCCGAACTCCTCGCTGATGAGTTCGCAGACTTCCAACTTCACCTTTGCCGCCAAGAAGTACGGTGTCATCCTGCATACCAAAGTGACCATCGGCTACGACGTTTCGTGGAAACAGATTGAGCATCTTCTATTGACTGCGGCGGCCGAAACAGAAGGGGTGAAGAAACATCCCAAGCCCTTCGTACACATCACCGAGCTGAACGACTTCTACGTAGAGTATGAGCTGAATGCCTACACCAGTCGTCCGCAGGGCTACGCAGAGGTCTATTCCCGCCTCCACCAGAACATGCTCGACAAGTTCCACCGTGCAGGTGTGGAGATTATGTCGCCCCATATCTACGCCCGTCGCGACGGCATCGACCTGCAGATTCCCAAGGAAGACCAGTAGTCCACACACTACAGGTTGAAGCCTGTTATTTCGAGGGAACGGGAGAGCGAGGGTGCATAGATACCGATGGTGCGACTCTCGCCTGGCATCAGGTGGAAGTAATTGTCTTCATAGATGACGGGAAGAATCTGTCTGCCGTCATCATCCTTCAGGTTCAACCGAATCATCAGGGCAGGCACGGAGGTTCGGTTTTCCAGTGTCACAATCATGGTGTCCCCCCGCAGCTCATAGCGAGTATCAAGCTTCACCTTCGGTAGCGTATGCAACGCCTGGAAGTTGTCGGGGACGGTTGAACAGACGTAAGTATTTCGTGAGGAGTGATGAGCAAGCTCCAGATAATACATGCCCTGCACCGTTGGGGGTACTTCAACAGCGAAGCAAGCTACGGTCGTATCGTTGTCTGTCGCACACGTCTGTTGCTTCTCCCAAAGAACCTTCCCATTCATGTCACGCACCTTGGCAACCACCGCCGCTTTGCAATAGCCTGCCCCCGTGTTGACAACTTCCACCTGATTGGTCAAAGGATTCCACTGCACATGTAACGGCTCACAGGCCTTCTTCACGCCGAAATAGGCTGCCGTCGGCTCAAAGTAATAGTCGTAGGTCTGCCACACCATGCTCGGCCAACACGGATGACTCATCCATATCAGAAGACCCTGACGGTCACGGCTGCCGCTCTCGAATATCGCCCGATAGCCGTCGTAGTTCACCCACTGTGCCCAGGCTGTAAACTGTTCCGCGTTCTGCGGCTGTCCGAAGCGATTGCAGACAAGCTCATTGAATGTTGCTCCACGCTGTGCGCCCTGCATGGTATAGTCGTGTCGTCCCCAATAAAGATTCTGCGGCCATAGATGCTCAGGACGCAACATGCGTTGCAAGCTCTCGTAGTTCATGACGGATGGCATGCCCCGCTCGGAATGCAGTTTCC
Organism: uncultured Prevotellaceae bacterium; assembly: GCA_902800185.1. Lineage (GTDB taxonomy): Bacteria > Bacteroidota > Bacteroidia > Bacteroidales > Bacteroidaceae > Prevotella. The sequence continues at coordinate 66,906 of CADCDK010000010.1, read as the reverse complement.
CCGTCTGCCGACTGAAATACTCTTGAGGCGACAAGGCCCAGTAAGGTCCATGACCGCTCACGCCCTCGTCTGCCGAACTGGAGATATAAAGGAGGCCTCCTTCGCTGCCTTCTTTTGGAGAGAGAATTCTGTCATAGAGGATGGAAGGGGTGTACGCCTCCGCGACGATGGCGGCAAGACTGTCGTTGAGCGACTTGGGGGGATAGCCCTCGTTGCGTCCGCAATAGAGGACGACGGAAGGATGGCGACGGATGCGGCTCACATAGTCGCGGGCATTGTCTATGAACATCTTTTCATCGTATGGGTCGGGACCGTCGGAAGGATTGGCCAACCAGAAATCCTGCCACACCATGATGCCCATGCTGTCACACGCCTCGTAGAACTCCTCGTCGCCCGTCTGTCCTACCCAGTTACGAATCATGTTCATATTCATATCACGGTGGTAGCCGACGGCGATGTCATACTCCCGTTTCCCGTAACGCAGGTTGGCCTCCGGGAAGCCCCAGTTGCCGCCGTAAGGTACGATGCGCTGCCCGTTGACGTATATCTTCAGCTGTCGGTCAGCATCCCTGTATTCCACCTGACGGATTCCGACTTTGTAATTCAGGCGACAGGCCGACGGCAAGAACTCAAAACCTGCATCATAGAGATAAGGTTCCCCATAGCCATTGGGCATCCACAGATACATCAGTTTCTCACGGAGCTGGTGGAAATGCTGCGGGTCGAAGACAATCTCTTCCCGACTGTTTGCCGCAAGCGTAACGGTCTGTTGGAACTCGATGTCGCCAATCCATCCGCGTAACGTTCCCTTTACTTCATGATCGGCGTGATTGGTTGCCACCACCGTTGCTGTCATCGTTGCCAACGTGTCGGCTTCCTCCTCCATGATGTTCAGCCGTGTGGTCACACAAGGATCCGCAAGCGTCACGTCATCAGCCATCGAGAAATACACGTCGTTCCAGATGCCGATGTTGCGTCCGGGGATGGTCGATATCCAGTCCCACCCCACCGTCGCATGGAAAGTGGGATTATCTGCGCCGAGAATACCGCCGTTGTAGTCGGTGTCCTGTTCGTTCTTCAGCTTGACGGCACCAGGATGGGCACATTTCTCAATCTCCACTGCCAGCACGTTCTCGCCTTCTGGTCTCAGCCATGCCGTCACATCGGTCATGCTACGACGGAAGGCTCCCTCAATACGTGTCACCTGCTGTCCGTTCAGCCACACATTGGCTTTCCAGTTGATGCCGTCAAAGTTCAGGAAGACACGCTTCCCCTGCATCTCCTCTGGAAACTGGAACGTATGCCGATACCAGAAGTTGCTGTTGAAGAACGACTCCGAGATCATACTCAGGTTGTCATCATAGTTCGGATCGGGCAACGCTCCCGCATAGACATAGCTCATCAAAACCGTACCAGGCACGATGGCGGGTGTCCAGGAAGAATCGTCAAAAGATGCCGTGGAGACCACGGCACCGTCGGCTTCTACCTCCGAAGCACGCTGCAAACGCCAATCATTAGATGCAGAGTGAAGCGTGTTTCGTGAAGAGTGCTGACTTTCCTGGGTATTGCTTTTCACCTCTATCTCTGACAAGGCGCAACGGTGGGAACCACCTTCCATCAGCACCCGGACATAGCGACAACTGTCGCCCGTCTGAAAGCGTTTCCATATCTGAGCATCGTCGGAGCACTGCAGCTGATAGCTGGCCGGTTTCCATATCCAGTGAAGGTCAACATGTTTCACCTGCTGCCGCGCGCCCAAATCCACATACACCCATTCTTCGTCCGTTCCCTCACTCATCCAGGCACTATAGAAATGACTGGAAGGCAGCACTTCGTTGATAACAGGCACACCCGCATGACGGAACTTCACCTCGGTCAGCGTCCATTGCACCTTCTCCTTGGTCTCCAACTCCAGTCGCAGGTGACGGAAAGGTTTTTTGTTCTTGAACTTGAACGTATGAGTCAGGTGGCGCAAGGGCAACGTATCACCTTTCAGCACACCGACCTTCCGCCAGCTTTTCCCGTCTCTTGAGGTCAGCACCCGTAATAGGAATCCCCTTTCTGTCTCCCCTTCAGGAGCATTGGAGGAGGCCTGACGTGCGACCTGGGACACCAACTGCACTTCATCGGCCATCACCGTCATCCCGTGCCAGTTGTATTGCAGGAAAGCCAGTTCTCCCTTTCCCTTCGGGCGGGTCTGTGAAAGCACCTCCACCCTCGTCCACTCGTTCCCGTCAATCGAACTCTCCCGTTCCCGCTGACCGAGCATGCCCTGCGGGGTGAGCACCTCCAAGTAGGCTGGCTCACCTTTGGAGACGATGCCGTCAGTCAACAACTGTGATGTCAGGTTGTGGTCATAGGAAGACGACTGGTAAGCCACGCGTCCCTTGGCTATGTTGTGCAGCTCCTGCGCTCCTGCGGGAGCACACAACGACATTGCACACACGTATAATATAAATAGGAGGAAGTACTTTTGTTTCATGATGCTTATTTTCATGCAAAGATACAAATACTTTTTCAAAAAATATCCTTATCTTTGCATGAAACAACTTGGAACGATGAACGACAAACCGACATACTCCCCTTTTGCCCGTCCTCTCTACGTCATGCTGAAACCGGCAGGGCCAGCCTGTAACCTTGCCTGCGAGTACTGCTACTATTTGGAAAAGAAAAAGTTACAACAGGGAGCTCAGGAGCACTGTGGTACCAGAGTGCAAGACAACAGCCAAGGTCATCAGGGCTCTTCACCGATCTCCAATAACCTCCTGGAGACTTTCACCCGCCAGTATATCGAGGCACAGACACAGGCGGAGGTGCTTTTCACCTGGCATGGCGGTGAGCCGCTGCTGCAACCCATCTCGTTCTACAAAGAGGCCCTGAAGCTGCAACGCCGTTACGCACGGGGACGGCACATCGACAACTGCCTGCAGACCAACGGCACCCTGCTCACAGATGAGTGGTGTCGTTTCTTCAAGGAGCACAACTTCCTCATCGGCATCTCCATCGACGGCCCGAAGGAATTCCACGACCATTACCGACACACCCGCAACGGACAGCCGTCCTTCGACCGTGTCATGAGGGGCATCCGCCTGTTGCAGAAGCATGGCGTGGAATGGAATGCCATGGCGGTGGTCAACAGTCTCAATGTCGAACATCCACGAGAGTTCTACCACTTCTTCCGCGACCTGGGCTGCCAGTTCCTACAGTTCACACCCATCGTGGAGCGCACCGTCACCCGTCCCGACGGACTGACACTCGCACCGGGCATGAGTGAAGAGGGTACGCTCACCGACTTCTCCGTCACACCCGAGCAGTGGGGACGTTTCCTCTGCGAGGTCTATGACGAATGGGTACAAAAAGATGTGGGAACGATATACGTACAAATGTTCGATGCCACCCTCGCCAACTGGGTAGGGGTCATGCCTGGACTCTGCTCCCTGTCAAACACCTGTGGTCACGCTGCCGTCATGGAAGCCAATGGCGATGTCTATGCCTGCGACCACTTCGTCTTTCCCGAGTACCGGCTCGGCAACATCCTCCATGAGCCCATCACCGCCATGATGTACGGTGAGAAGCAGCAAGCCTTCGCCCGAATCAAGCAGTCATCGCTACCCCGCCAGTGCAAGGAGTGTCGTTTTCTCTTTGCCTGCCACGGTGAGTGCCCCAAGAACCGTTTCCTGCGAGACCGCTACGGGGAGCCTTTCCTGAACTATCTCTGTGCCGGCTACCACCAGTTCTTCACCCATGTAGCCTCCGACATGGACTTCATGGCCTCAGAACTGAGACATCAGCGTCCTCCCGCCAACATCATGGTACAGCGCACTAACGTTTGTTCTTGCCGAACAGGTCGGAGTGAGTGCCAGTATTAGTCATCAACAACACAAGTTCCTGGTCGTTCTGATCCCAGACGAGAAGCCAGTCTGGAGTGATATGACACTCCCAGTAGCCTTCGAACTGACCATGAAGGATGTGAGGCCTGTACTTCTCTGGGAGTTTACCTTCCGCTGCCAGAATGTTGAGGACTTCCGTCAACAACTGCTCGTCGTAGCCCCGTTTGAGGCAACGCTTCAGCGACCGTTTGAACTCGCCAGTGTAGCGCAATGTGTACTTCATGCCTTGCACTGCTTTATCAAGTCCTCAACGCTGCTGGCCTCATAGACTCGGCCGTGCTTGATGTCGTCGATGGCACGATCCATGCCCGTCTTGGTCTGTCGCTTTAAGGTGACGTTGGTTACGCCACGCAAGAGGCTGATGGCCTGCCGTATCTGCTCAAGCATGGAAGTATCCTCTATTGAAACTGTCAGTTGTGTCATATTTGTCTTTATATCCTAATAATCGACGGTAAAGGTACAAAAAGTTTTTCATAATTTCCTATTTTCCCTATACCTTTTTATAGATATTTATGCAATCGTACTTCTCACTGGCTTCTTTGCTGTGTAGTAGCAGTGCAGATATTACAGCGTAACTTGGGTTGCCCAGAGGGGGCAACGAGCTATTAGCCCAGGGCATATCAATCGGCCAATACATACCTCTCATCATATTCAATTTTGTATAGTCGCAAAAACTCCAAATACTCATCTTTGAAACCCTGTTTCTTATGATGCTCTGCCTGATTTTTAATATATGCGACCACCGTGTCAACCTGCGATTGACTGACGGAGAACACACCATATCCACCTTGCCAAGCAAATTTCTCATATTTGGATGCCAATGTTTTTATCCATCGACTGCTGTTGCGTTTCATTTCTTCAACAACATGTGCAACAGTTTCTGTCTTTGAAAACATAACCAACGCATGCACATGGTTTTCAGTACCACCCACACATAGCACCTGACAGCCCGTTGTGTTGACAAGCTTGCCTATATAGCTATGTAACCGTTCCAAATGTTCGCCATCAACTTTGGGACTGGTGGTTTTCACATGGAAGATGATGTGAAGGTAGATTTTACAAAGCGATTGTGCCATTTCAATTTTTGCTTTTGTCCCTTGGGCGTTGCCCAGGGCTAACGGTTCATTGCCCCTAAGGCGTTGCCATTGGGCTAACGGTTCATTGCCCCTAAGGCGTTGCCATTGGGCTAACGGTTCATTGCCCCTTCAGGGCGTTTGTTTGTTTATTCGTTTCCATTACCCAAGGCGTTACCATTGGGTTAATGGCTCATTGCCCTAAGGCGTTGCCATTGGGCTAACGGTTCATTGCCCCTTCGGGGCGTTAATTTTGTTTATTCGTTTCCATTACCCAGGGCGTTGCCATTGGGCTAACGGCTCATTGCCCCTACGGGGCGTTAATTTTGCTCTTATAATCGAGTGCGAATATAATAAAAGATTGTGATACAGCCAAATCTTTTTCGGCAAAAACGATTCGGAAGGCTCATGGACGCTTCTGGGCTTCACCATCGAGTAGGCAATCATAGGCATTTATTTTAGGCGTATTTTCATGGTTCTCACTTCTTAATAATTATAGGGTGACTTGGATGCCCCGAAGGGGCTATGAGCTATTAGCCCAGGGCAACCGTCCTGGGTATCATCGCGAAGGGTGTGTGATTTCGTCCTGAAAGGGCAAAAGCTTCTGCCCCAACGGGGCGATAATACGTCCATCACCCATACGTTTCTATCCCCAAGGCGTTGCCCAAGGCTGACGGTTCATTGCCCCTTCGGGGCGTTAAATTCGTTTATCCGTTTCCGTACCCAAGGCGTTGCCATTGGGCTAACAGTTTGATGCCTTTTCAGGGCGAAAACTATTGCAATCTTGTTGAAAAGAATTGACAAAGGAGGGTGAGGAAGGGGCAAATGAAGGGCAATATTCTGAAAAAACGAAGCGGCGGTTGAAAATACGCGAGTTATGCGGTATTTGTTAATAAATGTCAAGTCGTTGGATAACAGATGGTTGCGGGGTCGGTGATGGAGGATGGAACGGAAAAGTGCAGGTGGTAGAGTCGTGTTTCGTAGAACTATGAGTTACGAGGTGTAAAGCTAAGAGTTGTGAGGTGTAAAGCTAAGAGTTATACCCCAAAACTGACATCTCTAAAAATCCTTATTTTTCCGGAGTTGTGAATCATCGGTGATTTTTGAAAAAATGAACCATCTGGAACGGAAAAACGAGCTTTTTCAGGTGAAAAGCACCATTTTGACGTCATCGGGGATGAAAGACGAAAATTGAGGGATGAATCAAAAGTCCTTAAAATCAGCGCTTTATAGATTAAACATTTTTTAACTTTCTCCAGAAGAAGAGAAAATCCACACACGATTTTCTTGAACTTTATTTTTACAAAACGAATCTGTCTTGATGGGAGGCCATGAAAAAACCGAGAGCTCGACACAGGAGCTCTCGGTTTTCTTGAATCTACATGATTGGTGTCCCATTTTCAGGGACTTTCCAACGGGAGTGACGCCTCACTTCTTCTTTCCCCAATAAGTCTTGTCGTTGCCAATGCCTGAATAGACGATGGTGTGCTTGCGGGGCGAAGCCTCCCAGTCGCACTCACGCTGCACCTTGAGCTCGACACCATTGGCGGTCAGCGTGTTGGTTGAGGGGTCAAAGCTCCACTGGGCGTTCTTCCAAGGGCCGTCGAGGATGGTGCCGTTGGCAGCGAAGGTCATGGTGACAGAGGTCTTCATATCGCCATAGCTGTAAGAGAGGTCGATATGCTCCCATGTGCCGACAATGTCATCCTTTGAAATGGCAACCTCGGGAACGGCAGCATAGCGCTCGGGCATGACCACGGGCCATCCGTTGGAAGTCCACTGGATGGAGCGGATACCTCCAAGCATGTTGGCATTGGCTGCCCACGTGTCGTAATCGGCGGGGAAGCGCTGCTGAGAAGCATAGTACCAGTTGTCGCCACCGTCAGAGAACACGGCGCAGTGCGCAATGCCCACCCAGCCCTGGTTGTCACTGAACTGATAGGGATGAGTCATCACCAGACCAGCGCCTGTATAGGTGCCATTGACTGTTGCAGAGCGATAGACACGTGTGTTGTAGGGAACATCGAGTGCATCGAAGGCTGTGAAGAGGTAGTAGTAACCATCGTGATAGATGACTTCCGGAGCCTCACTTGCCTGCCAGCGATTGCCGTTCTGACGAGTGAAGATGCGCTTACCGTATGCGGCCTCGTTCTCACTGCCCCACGGATTAGGCAGTGGGTCAACAATGGTCTTACCCGTCTCCGCATTCAGCTGAACAGCTGCGAAGCCCGAATGCCAAGAACCATAGATGAGCCAGTGCTCGCCCTCGGGAGTGATGATGAACGACGGGTCGATGGCGTTGTACTTGAAATAGCAGTTTGCATAGTCTGTGGGAAGAATATTGAAGTTCAGTCCCTTGTCACTGAAGTTCGTAATCACGAAGCCCTTGTCCTGCCAGTTGTTGGAAGCGGGATCAGCAGTTTCCATCAGTCCGATGAAGGCACGCTCGCCCCAAGAGCTGGCACCATTGATATTGCCAGGCACAACAATGCTGTAGTACATACGGTAGAGGCCTGCGCGAACCTTGCGCACGCAGGGAGCCCAGTAACCATAGCCGTTGGGATCCGCAGTGGAAGCATCCAGTCCCATGGCGGCACGAATCTCGTTGAGCTTCTCCATCACCCAGGCAGGTGTGTTGGGCATCGTGGCACCCATGTACTCCCAGTTGACGAGGTCGGCAGAGCGGCGACAGTGGAAATGTCCGTGGCCGGCATGCGGGTCTCCGAAGCCTGCATCGGTGCAGTACATGTAGTAGTAGCCATCATCGGCCTTCACGACCGACGGGTCATGGACGTTGCCGAGGTTCCATTCACTCCGCTGCTCCCAGGTGCTGATGCTACGGTAGTCATCGGGATAGTCCGGGGCCTCCCAGTCGTCCAAGGCGGAGGCGGGTTCAGAGCTCAGCGTGGTGAAGGTGATCTCGTCGGAGTATTTCACCTGATAGCTGGTCTGGGCATAGGCACGCACATAGTAAGTGGTGCTTTTCGAGAGCGAGGAGATGGTGATCTGCATATCCTTCTTGGTGACGGGAATGCGGAAATCATCGACGGAGGGATTGGAGTGTGTAGCATAGACGAAGCCTCGGCTGATGATGGCCGATCCCGTGGCGGTAGCCGAGAGGACAGCCGAAGTAGAGCGGACAACCGATGCGGTAGGGGTGGAGACGGTCAGGGGATAGTTGGCATCGCCACCCGGGATGTTGTCGCTACAGGCCGCCAGAAGCAGACCTGCAGTGAGACAACATATCATTTTTGATATATACTTCATAATCATTTTGTTTTTGTTATTTTCCTTTTTACTCTAATACCAGATGGCAGCCATCGACAGAAAGACGGTAGTAGAAGTCATCGGGATCGCCAATGGAAACGCCGATGTAGTCCTGTGTATAGCTCTTGCCATTGTTGCCCGCCATGACAATCTTCACGTCGGCTTTGCCGTTGCCATGGTTGAACACCTGCGCCGTCACCTTGGCACCGTTCATGGCGGGGAGCCACTCCTCCCATGTGCGACCGGCCTCCATCGAAGGTGTGCAGGCACCGTAGCCGTCACCCCAACCGAAGTTGTCGGCACGCAGCACAGCATACTCTGTATTGTCGGCCTTGCAAAGCACGATGAGGAAGTTGTTCCAGTTGCTGACACCGCTGGAGTAGTTGGTGAAGTTGATGGTGCTCACCTGATGGCTGATGACCTGCACATTGGCAGAGTGGGCACCCCAGAAGCCAGTTGAGTTGTTAGATGCACCGATGGTCCGGTCGAACACCAGGCGACTGCCATCTACGGTGAAGCGGAAGTAGAAGTTTTCAGGGTCAGAGACCTTGATGCCCTTATAGAACTGTGTGTAGGTCTTGTCGTTGTTGCCTACCATCACAGCTTTCACGTCGGCAGTGCCGTCACCGTTGTTGGTCACGTAGGTTGTCACCTTGGCACCGTTCATGGCGGGGAGCCACTCCTCCCATACGCGGTCGGCCTCCATCGAAGGTGTGCAGAAGCCCTCATAGCCGGAACCCCAACCGAAGTTGTCGGCACGCAGCACAGCATACTCCGTATTGTCGGCCTTGCAAAGCACGATGAGGAAGTTGTTCCAGTTGTTGGCACCGCTGGAGTAGTTGGTGAAGCTCGTCACCTTCGTCTCCTTGGGTTCAATCTTGATATTGCCGGTATGTTCACCCCAGAAGCCAGTTGAGAAATCGGTTGCACCGATGGCAATCGGCGTGGGAACAACCACGGTCTGTGTGAATGCTGAGAGTTCGCTCACCACCGCAAACGACTTGCTGGCAATGATGGGCTTGTCGCAGTTCACACCCTTGAAGGTCTTGTTATAGATGGCAATAAGGGTCTTCTGTCCAGGCTCCTCGAAATTGGGAATAGCCTCTAACTGCAACTCCTCGGCAGTAACATCCTTGGTGACACCCTCTTCGAAGGTGACGGTGGCTGTCACGTTGGCCATGGCCTCAGCGAAGTCTGTTCCGACAAGCACCTCAGTAGGAACGCCCGAGAGTGTCATCGAGAGCGGCTGTTTGTCGTTGGCAGAAGTGCAACCGCCAATCGGCTCGATGTTCGTAGAAACGAAGCTGACATACGATCCCTCGACACCAATGCGGCATGCGATGTCGCCATCGGCTCCTGTAGAGGGGAACGGGGTGGTCTGCGTGTAGGTCTTGACGAGCGTGCCGTTAGACATCTTGATGAAGAGTCCTCCTTCAGAACGATCCACCGTGATGGTCACCCTACCGTTCATCTTCTGCACAGAAGCGTCGGTTTCATCGGAACCGGAGGAATTGGAGAAGTTGCCATCAATGAGACTACGGTCGATTTCCGCTCCCACGGTGTTCCACTCAGAGTTCTTAGTGGGGTCGTTATCATAGCGGATGACGCCAAACTCGTCACCCAACCCTTCATTGTAGGCGTTGAGAACAAGATAGAAGTTCTTGAAATACTTATTGTCGGGATTGACCGTCAGGTCGAACTGAGCCTGCCACTTCTGTCCGGCAGGAACGACGTAGGTCTTACCTAATGTCCAGAAGCCCGAGGAGAGGTCTTCGTTACCGATGCCATACACATCTTCCATCTGACCGACCAGTTCTTCCTCCTCCACTTCTTCTTCGTTGCCTCCCATTCCTGAGAGCCACTCGGGAGCGGACAGATTGTAAAGGTCACTGCCCTCACAGCTCGTGAGTGTCATCATCCCCAAGGCTGCTATTCCGAAAAGGGACGCTAATTGATTGATATATTTCATCATCGTCATAGTTTATCGGTTTCATTGGTTATTTTGTCAAATCTACCACGGGATGGATGGTCCATCCTTTCTTGGTGAAGTAAGAAGCATTGTCGAGCGTCTCGTTGGCAGAGTTGCCCACAAGGTTGGGATTGTTGTTGAGGGTGTTCTGCATGATTGGGAAGAACTCATGACCGGTTTGATAGGTGTCGTAAGAGCTCTCCACGGCCGTTTCGCCATAGACCGGCAGCACCTTCACATAATCGCGGAGCACCTGTGAGGCAGCCTTGGCAGCATCCTCATCCGATCCTCCTGCAGCCTTGGTAGCCTGCTTTGCGGCTTCCTGCTCAGAGACATAGAGTTTATAGACGCCATGCTCCTTGAGCTGCTGCATACGGTCAGCGCTGTAGTAGAATCCCCAACGGAGCAGGTCAAAGCCACGACCGAACTCACAGCCGAACTCCTTCGGGCGCTCTACGTTGGCAATCTGCTCGAACAGCTTGTCCTTGGAGCTGAAATCCGAAAGCTGCAGGGCGGTCAGATGAGCACGGTTGCGCACCTCGTTGATCCAGTCGATAGCCTGTTGGGTTGGGCCACTCACCTCGTTCTCGCACTCGGCAGCACGCAGCAGCACGTCAGAGTAGCGCATCAGTCGGAGGTTGATGCCGCACTTCAGACCCACCACCACAGAGCTGTAGAGTCCTGTACGCATGTTGGTCCACTTGGCAATGGGCAGACCACCATTATTATTATTGGTAATGACGGCCTTGTCAGCAGGAATCGGTGATCCGTAGCAGACATTGCCATACTCGAAGTTGCTCCATTCGGGTTCGTAGGTACAGATGGTCCAGTAGAGACGCGGGTCGAGCGAACCGTTGGTGGTGCGTTCCTGCTTGTAGAGGTCATAGAGCCAGGGAGCAGCCGAGAGGTCGGCCCAACCGTTGAAATCGCCAGGACCGAAGTTGCTTTCTACAGCGTGTCCCTGTGAAGCGTTCTTACTGATATTCACGGGTGTCCACTCATCGTCGGTGCCCTGTGATCCATAGTCCATGAACTGCACCTCGAAGAGGCTCTCGGCATTGTTCTCGTAGGCAGAACCCTCACGGAAGTTGTCGCCGAAGTTGGCCATCAGGCTGTAAGTGCCATAGGTTCCCTTGATGATCTCCTTCAAGACGACGAGGGCTTCGCTGTACTTATGGCGCTGCATGAGTGCGCGAGCGTAGTAGCCTGCGGCAGCACCGTTGGTGGCACGTCCCTTGGCCCACTCTCCCCCTTCGCTACGCGACGGCAGTAGGGTCATGGCTTCCGCAAAGTCCTTCTCCACCTGATCCATCACACGGTCGAACTGGTCGAACTTCGACTCGTCGCCCTGCTGCCAGTTGGAGGCATAGAGACCGCTGAGAGAAGAATACTGGTTATAGTCGAGAATGAGTGCCGGGTTCTGATAGTAGCCCGCAAGGTTGTAGTAAGCCAAGGCACGGACGAAAAGGGCCTGTCCCTTGATACGCCGCATGGCCTGTGAGAGGGCTGCGTCGTCCTCACCGCACTTCGTGATCACGAAATTGGCGATATTGATGGCATAGTACCAGTCGCGCCACGACCAGAGACCATAGATCTCATCCGTGGTGGAAGGAGCCATCTTGTCAGCCAGATAGTAGCCCCAACCCTGAGCGGCATTCCACATCTCGTCTCCACGCACGGCATCGAGCGTATAGCCCACACGGGCATAGGTTCCCTCCATGCGGATATGGTGGTAGCAGGCGATGACGGCTTCCTCAAGGTCGGCCACATTGTTGCCGAAGGTTCCAGTAGTCGGCTGGTTGGGATTGGTAAGCTCCAACTTGTCGTTGCACGAGGTCAACGTGCCGATGCCCAACATGAGGGCAAGTGAAATTTTATATAGCTTTTTCATATCTATCATTCTTCTATTATAATTTCCTTAATTGTTTAGAACGAGAAGAGGATACCGCCCATGAAGCTACGTGCGCTGGGGTATGAACACCAGTTGAAGCCCGGGGTGAAGGTACCTCCGGCATAATCGACATTGTAGCCATGGTATTTGGTAAAGGTGTAAATGTTCTGAACCGAGACGTAGGCACGAACACTCGAAACGACTCCCTTGAACCACTTGTCGGGGAAGTTGTAGCCAAGCTCAATGTTGGCAATCTTCCAGTAGGCGGCATTTTGAATCTTGCGTGAGCTGAAGTAGTCGTTCCAATCTTCGCCGTTGGCAGAGATATAGGTGCGGGGCACATCGGAAATATAGGTAAGCCCGTCAGCCGAGTAGCGGTTGGCATCGAGCATGGCCACTTCCTTGTTGCTGTAGCCGTAGCAGGAGGTAAGGCTGTTGTAGATACCATCGGCTACATGATACTTCAAGGCACCGAAGGTGGCGATGCTCAAATCGAAGTTCTTGTATTCGAGGTGTGCGCTGATACCGAAATTGTACTTGGGCAGACCGCTGCCAAGCACGACACGGTCATCGGCATTGATGGTGCCATCATCGTTCACATCCTTATAGAGGCAGTCACCAATCTGTGCGCCAGGCTGTGTGGCATGGTCATCAAGGTCGGCCTGCGTACGCGCGATACCTTCGTAGATATATCCGTAGAATTTACCGACTTCCTCACCCACCTGTGTGATATAGTTGCCATCGTCACTGATGAGTGGTTTGTTGTCACCGAAGCCGAGAGATGTGACCTTGTTCTTCAAGGTACTGAGGTTAGCAGCAACCTGCCACTTCAAGGGGTGGTCGTTATCACGATAGGTGACCGAGAACTCGTAACCGCTGTTCTCCATCGAGGCTGCATTCATCGTGACACTGGTGTTGGCCACACCTGCATTGGCAGGAACGGGCACACCATAAAGCAGGTCGGTAGATTTGTTCTTATAGTATTCGGCCGTAAACTCGATACGGTTGTTGAGCAGTGCCAGGTCAATACCGAAGTTGGTGGTCTTCTTCTTCTCCCAGGCGATGTTGCCATTCACGAAATCTTCGATGGACGAACCTGCCACGGCATTGTTGCCGAAGCTGTAGGTCATGTAGCCTCGGCGCATCGTAGCCTGGTACATGTATTCACCGATGTTCTCATTACCCAGTTCACCATAGCTGGCGCGGAACTTGAACATGTTGATGATGTTGCGATCAATGGGATAGAAGCTCTCCTTGTCGAAACGCCAACCTACGGAAATAGAGGGGAAGGTGTCCCAACGGATGGCCTTGGTAAGGCGAGAGCTACCATCACGGCGCACAATAGCAGAGAGCAGATACTTGCCGTCATAGTCGTAGTTCAATCGACCGATGAACGATGAAATGGCGTGTTTGTACTCATACGTGCTGGCATCACGGCTGCCGTCGGCATTCTGCAGTTGCAGGAAATAAGGCTCGGGGAAGCTCACGCCCCATCCGTTCAGCATGTGGGTGTTCTCTTCCTCATAGGTGATACCGCCGAGCAGGTTGATATGGTGCAGACCGATGGTACCTTCGTAGTTGAGGGTGTTCTCCACCAGGAAGTCAGCGTATGTGCGCTTGTTCTGCTCGAGACGTTCATTGCTCTTATCGAGATAGATACGGCGACTCTGGATCCATGACGAGATCCAAGTCTTATCCTGTGCGTGGGTCTTGCTGTAGGAAAGGTTGAGCTTGTAGGTGAGCTTGTGGTTCTTGAAGTCGAAGCCAACCATCTTGAAGAGATCCACGTCAGCCGAACCGGTAGCCACGACACGGTCAACGAGCGTGTTGCGCGTCAACAGACTATTGATCAGCAAGGGATTGGAGACTGCAATATCGCCATGGATGTCATCGTAGTAAACACCATAGCCATAGGCATCATAAGAGAAGTTGGAGGCTGCACTGACCTTGTCATCGAGATACCATGTAGTGGGGTCGTATGCCTTGATGGTAGGCTGCATCAGGAGTGTACCGCGCAGAACGTTGGTCACGTCGTTGTAAATTCCCTGCACATACTCATTGGCATTGGAAAGACCCATGCCGTCCTGACTGGAATGAGAATAGACAATGCTGGTGCGGAACTTGATGAACTTCGTCTCCATGGTGTTGTTCACACGGGCGGTGAAGCGCTCGTAGTTGGGTCCGGCACCCTTCAGGGTTCCCTTTTGATTAAAATAGTCAAGACCTACATTATAAGTATTATTGGCACCGCCACCACTCAGGTTAATGTTATGGTTCTGACGGACACCAGTCTTGAACACCTCCTTGAACCAGTCGGTATTGGTATTGTCCATGAACTGGTACTTGCCCGTCTCCGGATTCAGGCTATAGCCACCGGGAATGGGCGTTCCCGAGTTGAGACAGGCCTGGGCGAGATACTGGCTGTATTGGTCAGCGTTCATCACATCGTAAGTATCGCTGGGAATCCAGTCCACACCGAAGTAACCCTTATAGTCCACTTTCAGGGGTTGATCCTTCTTACCGCTCTTGGTGGTGATGATGATCACACCGTTAGCGGCACGTGATCCATAGATCGCACCTGCCGAAGCATCCTTCAGCACCTGAATGGTCTCGATGTCGTTGGGTGAGAAGTCACGGATGGTGGTTCCCATGGGGACGCCATCGACCACATACAGCGGAGCCGTGCTTCCGAAAGAGCCGATACCGCGGATGCGTACAGACGGGTCGGCACCAGGCTGGCCATCAGAGGTGATCTGCACACCAGACACCTTACCTTCCAGCATCGTGGAGATGTTCGAGTTGGACACCCGCTTCAGCTCTTCGGCATTCACAATCGACACGGCACCTGTCAGGTCGGCCTTCTTCTGGGTACCATAACCCACGACAACCACCTGGTCAAGCGTCATGTCGTCTGCGTCAAGCTGAATCTTTCCTAAATCGACTCGGCCTCGTACGGCAAACTCACGTTCCTTGTACCCAATGTAACTAATCAAAAGAACTGCGTCACTGGAAACTTCAAGGGAGAAGTTGCCATCATAATCGGTAACAACACCCGTTTGCGCGCCTTTCACCTTGATGGTGGCACCAATTAGGGGTTCCCCCTCCTGGTCAACGACCTGGCCGTTGACCGTGATCTTCGCTGGTGCAATAGCAGCCATGGCGGGACGTGCATACGAACTTAGCCCGACCACGAGACAACACACCAACATCAGAGAGAATAATACTTGTTTTCTCATTACGATTGGTTTAATAGGTTGATAATTTGATAAAGAACTGCCTGCAAAATTAAACAAAAAGAAAGAATACGCAAGCAGAAGAAAAAGGAATAAGGTGGATAAAACAATATAAAAGGTGGACAAAACGTCCAACACTTATTTTGTTTCCGAATTTGTTAGGAAAGAGCGGGGAGACACGCCGAAAAGATTGGTGAAACAACGGGTAAAATACTTCGGGTCATTGAATCCCACTTGGTAAGCAATCTCGGCGATATTCCGGTTCTTGTTGGTGTTGTCCATCAACATGGACTTGGCCACATCAAGACGATAGTTGCGAATAAACTGAGTGGTAGGCATGCCCATCTCCACATTCACACGCTTGGCCAGTGCAGCCCTGCTCATACCCATCATGTCACACAGTTCGGGCACCCCGAATTCAGGATCGGAATAATTCTTCTCCATGATACCGATGAGTCGGTCAACGAAAGGAACCTGCTCGGCCGCCAGTTCTTCCTTGTCGGCCTCTACGCTCTTCTCCTGACTCCTCTTCACCTTTCGATGGTTGTCGATGATGCTCTGGATGCGCTTCTGTAACAACTGGGGTGACTCCATGTCACGCAATGCCTGCTCTAAGGGCTGGAACAATTTCTCCGCCTCGTTACGCCGAAGGGCATCCACCCTATTGAGATACACACGGACAAGCACCACCATCGTCAGCAACGAAAGCAGCGTGATAAACCACCAACTCTTCCAGAAATAGGGCTTCACTTCCACTCGCATGGAGATTTGGTTCTCCGCCCCCTTATCCATGGCAGAGACATACTTCACCTGAAATTCATAGTCACCCGAGGGCAGATTGGTATATCTCACACTGTGCTGACCGGGTGGCAACAGGAGCCAGTCGTCCTCGAATCCTTTCATCCGATAGCTGTAAGTCCCCTGAAGCTCGCTGCCGTAGTCCAAGGCTGAGAACTCAATAGTGAACGACTTGTCGGACTCATGAATCACCATCTTGTCTGCACAAGAGATGTCCCGCTGTAAAAAAGAGGATTCCGATGTCACCAACTGATTGGCGATGAACAGTCGGGTGAAATGAAGACTGCCGCGATAGATGCCTACAGACTGTGTTGCAGAAAGCTCTGTCAGTCCTTTGTCAGACCCTAAGAAAAGCTGTCCGCCATGAGGCATTCCAATGGCAGAGTTCCAATAGAACTGGGAAGAGACGAGTCCGTCGGACTCTGTATAATTGGTAAACAGCCCGGTTTTGGGATTGAAGTGAGAAAGTCCATGCACGGTTGTGATCCATAGCGTACCGTCCTCTGCCTCTACAATACCCTTGACAGAATTGTTGGAAAGTCCGTTCTCCACGGTGTAGGCCTTGAAGGTTTCCACCCCCTGCTGATCGACCGACTGATGATAAAGTCCGTAGGCACTGCTTCCCAACCACAAGGAGCCGTCGCGTGACAGACAGAAACAGGATATCTTCTCTATGACACCGCTTTGGGGGTTGTCCAACTTATAGCGCATCTGCCTGTAAGAGAAGCCTCCCTGGGCAGCACGGTCACGTTTCTTCAGGTCTATCACAATCGTTCCCTCTATACAACCCATCCAAAGGTTCCCCTTCTGATCGACGATGCTTCCGATACATCCACGGATGTTGCGACTTCCCGGGAAGGGTTCCACCACCGTTTCCTTCCGCAAATCATAGAAATAGACACCGTCGTTGCTTCCTATCCAAATCCCGTCATTGATGGAATCGTATGCCAACGTCCCGATGAAGTGCAGGCGTGAACGGAACGACTCTTCCACCATGAGTGGCTGGGGAGCCGCTTTCGGATTACCGGCGTCAAGACTCATCCAGTTCATTCCTCCACCCCACGTTCCTATCCACAGCCGATGGTGACGGTCGGCAACAAGAGCGGAAACACTGTTGTGTGTGAGGGCACTGTTGGCGGTCGTGAAATGGGTGAACACACTTTGTCCGGGCTCCCGCAGGTTGAGTCCTCCCTCAACGGTTCCTACCCACAGCCGCCCGTCGGGGGTGGCATACATGGCATTCACCGCATTCGGCGATAGCGACGCAGGGTCGTCCGTATGTATAAAGTTCCGCAGGAGGAGTCGGCGGGGAACCAGGCGCACCACCCCACCCGTCTCCGTTCCTACCCAAATTTGTCCGTGGAAGGTGAAGAGACAGTTCACGAAATTGCTGGGCAACGGATGCACACGGCTTCCCGTGTTCCAATGCTCAAATGTTCCTGTCATCTCATCCAGGATATCCACCCCGTTCAGGGTGCCCACCAACAGGCGGCCTTCCTCTGAGACGACCAACGACGACACGTAGTTATGGGAAAGGGAACCCAACTCCAATCCATGACGGAACACCTCCACCTTATTATAATAGGGGTCATAGACAAACAACCCATCATTGGTAGAGATCCATATCCTGTCGTTCTTCTTGATAATATCGGTGACAAAGACATGGGAAATGGCGTTCCCGATGGCGGATGAGACCGGACTTCGGGTGAGCACGCCGTTTTTCAGGGACAAGCGAAACACCTCACCGCCGCTACCGCTCACCCACACCGTTCCATTCTCGTCCACGTCGCGCACGACCATGTCCGGCAAGTCACAGGGATAGGCGAAGGTGTGTATTTTCCTGACACTGCCGTCCTTTTCAAACTCCACACAGGCAATCTGGCTGATCGTGACAATCCACATTTTGCCCTGTGTATCGTGATACACACGGACGGAACGTTGCTTGAGAATCTGCTCCAAACTCTGCTCCTCGCCCGACGGCACGACGGGGCGCAGTGTCTGCAAGTCGAGCACTTCGGTATATTCGTCAAAAGATACCCATAGCCGATGGAAGTTGTCCTCCGTCATGTTGCGACAGGAGTTGCTATGCAGGGAAATTCCTCGGTTTCCCGCACCGAAATCCATCACCGTGAAGCCGTCATAGCGCACGAGACCACCGCCATAGGTGGCAATCCACACAAACCCCTCACTGTCGGCGAAGAGATGATCCACGAAGTTGTTAGGCAGTCCCTGCGCCATGTTCAGGTACATGGCGTTGAAACGTTCCACGAACTGAGCTTGGGCAACAGTATTCCCCAAGCTCAGCAACAGAAGAACTATCGACCACCATTTCTTCATAACGGCCCTTCCCCTGTCTAACGGTTACTTGTCTCCTAAGGACAGAATCAATGTCTGGCGCGGCGTGAGTGCCAGGTCATGAAGCAGACTGACGGAAGCACCCGTGATGACATCCTTGGCCTGCTGTTGGCTGCCGATGACCTCCGCATAGCGCTTCACATCGAACTGTGCGGGCTGAGAGGTTCCGTTCAGAATGGTCAGCACCGTGCGTCCCTCATACTGGCGGGCGATCACATAGACCCCTTTCCAGGGAATGAACTGGATCTGACTGCCTTTCACGATGACATCGTTGCCCTGACGCCAATGCAGCAGCTTGCTCAACCAGGTGAACATGCTCTGCTCCGCACTCGTGCGTCCCTCGGCAGTAAAGGCATTGTGCTCGTCACCCGGGAATCCGCCCGGGAAGTCCTTGCGCACGTTGCCGTCGGTCACTGCCTTCGTACCGTTCATCAGCACCTCGGTGCCATAATAGAGCTGCGGCGTGCGATTGATGGTGAGCAACAGGCCGAGTGCCTGCTTCAACGCCAAGGTGTCGCACCCCTCCCCTAAGAAGCGGTCGGTATCGTGGTTCTCGATGAAAGCCATCACATTCGAGGGGTTCTCATAGAGATAGTCGTAGCAAAGGGAGTTGTAGATGCGGTTCATGCCATTCCACCAGCCGTCGGTCTCCTCGTTCTTGGCCAGTGAGAGCCGGTCGAAGAAGGAGAAGTCCATCACGGTCTTCAGATAGGAATTCATGGTGGAGAGGCGGGAGCCTTTCTGCCAGGCGGCGGTATAGGCGGGCTCTGTGACCCATGTCTCGCCAACCGTATTGAAGTTGGGGTACTCACGGTCGAGGATGCGCATCCATTCAGCCATTCCCTGACGGTCGGCATAGGGGTATGTGTCCATGCGGATGCCGTCGATGCCGGCTGTTTCAATCCACCAGATGGAGTTCTGAACGAGATACCTCATCACATGGGGATTACGCTGGTTCAGGTCGGGCATGGTCGGCACGAACCACCCGTCAACCGTTTCCTTCATATCCACCTTCGAGGCATAGGGGTCGAGCACGGGCGTCAGCTTGTAACTGGTCTGCAGGAAGCTCGTTCCTGTGGGGTCGCTTGTTCCCTTCGACTCGGCAAGCCACTCGGGAAGGTTCAGCCAGTCCTTGCTCGGCAGGTCGGCCACCCAGGGATGTTCAAAGCCGCAATGGTTGAAAATCATGTCCATCACCACCTTCAGCCCTTTCTGATGTGCCTCGTCAATCAGTTTCCTATAGTCGGCATTGGTACCGAAACGCGGGTCCACCCGATAGTAGTCTGTGGTGGCATAGCCGTGATAGGTCGAGAAGCCGTTCTCGTTGTCGGGAGAATTGTTTTCCAGCACGGGTGTGAACCACAGGGCCGTCACGCCCAACTCCTTGAAATAGTCCAGATGCTGTCGGATGCCCTCCAGATCACCGCCATGACGCAAGGAGGGCTGTGTGCGGTCTTCCTTGTAGGCGTTCATGCCCTCCACCTGCGGGTTGTGGCTGTCGCCCTGTGCAAAGCGGTCGGGCATGAGCATATAGAGCACATCGGCATTCGTGAATCCCTGACGGTCCTTGCCTTTCATCTCACGTTCCTTCAGCGTATAGGCCACGGTGGTCTTCTTGTCACCGAGTGTGAAAGTCAGAGGGAGCACGCCTGCCTTGGCGCGTTTCACATTCAGATATACCAACAGATAGTTCGGCGACTCCAGTTGCACGACGGAATCGACCTTGGCACCCCTGACGCTCACCTCGGCCTCACGGATACCCTTGCCATAGACCATCAGCTGCAAGGTGTGATCTTTCATATCTACATACCAGTCGGTGGGGTCGATGCGCGAAATCTGCACATCGTCTGCCGTCAACTCGGAGAGGGGCTTGGCCTCCTCTAAAGTTTTGTCGCAAGACGAGAAAAGCCCTGCCAACGCACACAAAATCATAGTTATCTTCTTCATGATTATCTTGTTTTTTATTATTTGCGTATTCACTTTCTCACGGGAACTACTGGAACAGGATCATGGCCGACTGCGAGGGGACGGAAACCTTGTTGCCCTTGATACCTCCCAAACCACTCTCATCAATCTTGCCGTCGCAGCAGACCACCGTATAGGAGCCTTTCGGGATCTTCACCACACGGCTCTCGGTGTTGGCATTCAGAATGACGATGATGTTCTTCCACGCATCGCCTCCCGCATGGTCACTCAGCTGGAATGCAACCAGACAGTCACCCTCCGTCGGGAGGAAAGTCAGATGCTTCCTGACCAGCTCTGCCTGACCGAGGCGGAAAGCGGGATGGTGCCTACGCAAGGCCGTCAGGTTCTTGTAGTATTCAAACACCTGCGGATAGCGTTTCAGGTTGTTCCAGTCGAGATGGTTGATGCTGTCGGGGGATTCAAAGCTGTTATGCACTCCCTTCTTGTCGCGCAGCATCTCCTCACCGCTCAACAGGAACGGCACTCCCTGTGAGGTGAAGACAGCAGTCTGCGCCAGAAGATCCAGCTTCACGAGGGATGAGGGATCCAGGTCTTTGATGGAGGCCTTCAGGCGATCCACGAGACACATGTCATCGTGACAGCTCACATAGGCAATCATCTGTGTCGGCTCCGTGGCATAGGGCTCGTCGGAGTAGTTCACCTTGGCATAATCTACCTGCGGATGCGCTATCATACCGGCAATACCGGCTTTCAGACTCTCCTCCTCACCCGGGATGCCAGCGAGGAATGCCCCCTTGGTGTCATCGGAGAACGGCCCGCGCAAGGCATCGCGCAGGTCATCGGAGAAGGCGGCGATGCGCGGCATCTTCTGGATATTGGCTTTCATGCCCAGCTGTTCTCTCGGGAAGGCACAGTCGCCCGCACTCCATCCCTCTCCATAGATGAAGATGGTGGGGTCTATCTCGTCCACGGCTTTCCGGATCTGGTTCATGGTCTCTATGTCGTGAATACCCATCAGGTCGAAGCGGAAACCGTCGATATGGTACTCCCGAATCCAGTATTCCACGCTCTCCATCATGAACTGTCGCATGAGCGGACGCTCCGAGGCCGTCTCATTGCCACAGCCGGAACCGTTGGAGTACTGCCCGTCCTTTGTCTTCCGATAGTAATAGTCGGGGTAGGTGCGCTGGAAGTTGCTGTGCTCAATGTCGTAGGTGTGGTTATAGACCACGTCGAGGATCACACGGATGCCTGCCTGATGCAGTGCCTGCACCATCTGCTTGAACTCACGGATGCGGCAGGCGGGGTCGTAGGGGTTCGTGGAATAGGAACCCTCGGGCACGTTGTAGTTCACGGGGTCATAGCCCCAGTTGTACTGAGGGACGTTGAGCCGTGTCTCATCGATCGAACCGTAGTCATACGAAGGCAATATATGAATGGCGTTCACGCCTAATTCCTTCAGGTGCTGGATGGCCCGCGGCTCTGTGAGTGCCAGGAACTTACCCTTGTTCCGGATGCCCGACGACGGGTCGATGGAGAAGTCGCGGTGGTGCATCTCGTAGATGACGAGGTCTGCGGGCGACTTCACTTCCGGACGCTTGTCCAGCTCCCACCCGTCTGGGTTGGTCTTCCCCATGTCGATGATGGCACCGCGCTTGCCGTTCACGCTGACAGCCTTGGCAAACACGCCCGGTGTCTCTCCACGGCCGATGTCGAAGGTATAGAACTTTCCTTCCACATCGCCGTCAATGGCACCGAACCACGCCTCACTCTTCTTGTCATAGTGCATGGCCGTTTTCGACACTGGCTCGGCGGCATCGGCCGTGTCATAGACGCGAAGCCACGCAGTACTGTCGGCAGGTGCCCTCAGACAGAAGGTCGTGGTGGGTATTCCCTTCACGTATGAACACTCATTGAAAAATTGAGTCTGAGCCATAGATAATGACGGCAACATCATGCATATTGCTGTTGTAAATAGTTGATATTTCATAACGCATAGTCCTCTCAATTCATTTTTCTCATTCCGCACTTCTCGCCATCAGACTGACAGCGAAGCCACCGCCCGGAGCCTCCTTCAGCTTCAGCACATCCCCTGCCTTCACCACTCGCTTGGTGATGGTATAGGCCTGCGGATTGGTTTCGTAGTGGGCATCCTTGGCATCGGCATAGATGGTGCAGTCGTACTTGCGTCCCTTGTCAAGGAAGTCGAGCTTGATGACACTCTGGTGTCCGTTCTCGTCGCACTTGCCACCGATGAACCAGTTGTCGGTTCCCTTTGCCTTGCGTGCAACGGTGATATAGTCGGCAGGTTCAGCCTCCAGATACTTCGACTCACTCCAGTCGCATGCCACATCACGGATGAACTGGAAGGCATCGTCAAACCGCTCGTAGTGCTCGGGCAGGTCGGCAGCCATCTGCAACGGTGAGTACATCGTGAGGTAGAGGGCCAGCGAGCCGGCGATGGTGATGCGTGCCCACGACGTGTTGTTGCTCCACTCGTTGAGCTTGGTTACAAAGATGCCGGGGGTATAGTCCATAGGGCCGCCCTGCAGTCGGGTGAAGGGTAGGATGCACGTATGGTCGGGGCGCGAGCCTCCGAAAGCCTCATACTCCGTGCCACGCGCACTCTCGTTGCCGACGAGGTTCGGATAGGTACGACAGAGACCCGTGGGGCGTGTTGCCTCATGAGCGTTCACCATGATATGATGCTTGGCAGCCTCCTTGACGACGTAGAGGTAGTGGTTGTTCATCGACTGCGAATAATGGTGGTCGCCGCGCGGGATGATGTCGCCGACATATCCTGTCTTCACGGCATCATAGCCATAGCGGTTCATCAGCTGGAACGCTTCCTCCAAATGCCGCTCGTAGTTCTGGCTGGAGGATGAGGTCTCATGGTGCATCAGCAGCTTCACGCCCTTCGAGTGGGCATAGTCATTGAGTCCTTTCAGGTCGAAGTCGGGATAGGGTGTGGTGAAATCGAAGACATCACGCTTCCACATGTTGGCCCAGTCTTCCCAGCCTACGTTCCATCCCTCGACCAACACCTCGTCGAGACCGTTCTTGGCGGCGAAGTCAATATACCGCTTCACCTTCTCGTTGTTGGCGGCGTGGCGGCCGTTGGGCTTCGCCGTCTGATAGTTGATAATGGACGACTGGGCATTGGGGAAGGCTTCTCCGCCGAGTTTGATGCTGGGGAACTCATCGGTGTAGTTCCATGCCGACTTACCGACAATCATCTCCCACCACACGCCACAGTACTTCGTGGGGTGAATCCAGCTGACATCTTCTAAGGCGCAGGGCTCGTTGAGGTTCAGGATGAGGTTCGATGAGAGCATGTCGCGGGCATCGTCGGAGACCATCACTGTGCGCCACGGGGTCTCACAGGGTGTCTGCATGGCACCCTTCAGTCCAGTGGCATCGGGCGTCAGGTGACTCACGAAGGTAAAGGGCTTCGGCAGCGCATAGGGTGACGGCTTGGGCCACGACGTATAGTCGTTGCTGTTACCGTCGAGCTTCGTGGAGAGATGGGTGGTCTTTCCATCCACCAGTTCCAGGTGCATCGTGGCATAGTCGGCACAGGCAGCCTCGTGGATGTTGATGTATAGACCGTCGGCGGACTTCATCTGCAAAGAGGTCTGCACACCCGTCTCCGAGAAGACGGCAACGGAGCTATTGCCCCAGTTCACGGCCTTGTGCATGCGGTCACGGATCTCAGAGAGCTTGCACTCCTGTGTTTCCTGCTCCTGTGTGTCGTAGTCACCGGGCAGCCACCATGCCGTGTGGTCGCCTGTCATCGCGAACTCCGTATGCTCCTCCTTGATGAGGAAGTATATCAGGTCTTCCTGTTGCGGGAACTCGTATCGGAAGCCTACGCCGTCGTCATAGACGCGGAAGCGCAGCACCATCGTCCTGCCTTCCTTCCTCCCTCCCTGGGGGAGAGGATCACCTTCCTGCATCAGCTTCACCTCCAGTTCGTTGTAGTGGTTCACGATGAGCGAGCTCTCGCCCCACACCGGTTCCCACGACTCATAGAACGTGCTGGTCTTCGAGTCGGCGATGCGGAAGCCGTCCATCAGATCGGTCTCCTTCATGCCTCTCGACGCATGCTTGTCCTTCGCCAGTTCCAGTCCTAAACGTGAGGGAAGCACCACGGGGCGCTCCTTGTAATGGATTTCATACATGGGCACGCCGCCCTCTGCCAATTGGAAGTTCAGCACCATGTTCCCATTCGGCGACTTCACACTCTGCGCCATTGTCAGCAATGGCAGCATCAACAATGCCAGTAATAAGTTTTTGCGTTTCATTCTATTTGACGATTTCACGATTTTTTTATTTCACAATTTTTCGAAATAACGATATTACGATATGACGGTATGACGAGATGTCGGAATGTCGATATTCCGATATACCGAAATAACGACCTCCCACCTATTACCTCTTACTTCTCTACTTCCTCCCGCTGATACTGATCAGCTCCGACAGCAGTTTCGTGAAGTTGCGGTTGGTGAGCAGATCCTCGATGTTCAGGTGCATGCGGTAGCGCCAGTAGTGGCGGGGATTGGCGGGGATGTTCACGCGCTCCTTGTCGGCATCGGCCAGTCGGATGCGCTCGTCGCAGGCCAGCCAGTCCTGCAGGGCAAGCACGCAGAGCATGGACGGAGCCTGGAGGTTGCGCGAAACGATGTCGTTGGCCAACCAGTCGGGCATGGGGTGCGGAGCCGTCCCACCTCGGTGGAGCACGGTGTTGTAGAAGTCCTGTGCCTGCTCGTAGTCCTCGTCCCACCACATGCGCAGCGTGGGCATGTCGTGGCTGGAGATGGTGCATACCGAGCGGTAGGGATACTGCTCGAGGACTCCGAAGCGCACACTGGGGTCTTTCGGCATCGACTGCAGCTCCAAGGAGAGGATGCGCAACTCGTCCATCACCCACTGCACGCACTGCGGCACCATGCCTAAGTCCTCGGCACATACCAACATGCGCGTGGCCTGTACCAGGCGCGGCAGCTTCTTCATCGCCTCACTGTACCAGAACTGGTTGTTGCGACGATAGTAGTAGTCATCATAGAGACGGTTGAACGCTTCCTTGTCGTTATCCCACAAAGCTTCGTAGGCGAAGTCCAACTGGGCGGAGATGCGGGGATGGAAACGGTTCTTGTCCTTGCGGTCGCGCACGAAGAGCACACAGCTCACGAGCGAATAGAGACCGTCGCGCAGGTTCTTGTCCTCCTGAGAGACGGCATGCCGGCTCTCAAACCAAGCCTCGATCTTGCGCTGGGTGTCGAACTCGGGACGCAAAGCCCACATATTGTCTGCCTGGCGCAGCAGGAACTTCTCCTTCACGTAACCGGCACGCACGCCGAAGGTGCGCTCCAGTGTCCAGTCGGCAATGAACGGACGGGTATAGAGCTCCTCCTGGAAGCGCAGTCCGTAGGCTTCTATCTCCTCGGGACTCATGCCCAACGAGGGCGAGAACTGTCCGAGCAGTCCGTGGACACTCTCGATGGGAATCTCCCAGATGCGGAAGAAGCCCAACACGTGGTCGATGCGGTAGGCATCGAAGAACTTGCTCATATTCTGGAAGCGGCGCACCCACCACTGACAGCCGTCGGCAATCATGGCATCCCAGTTGTAAGTGGGGAAGCCCCAGTTCTGTCCGTTGGCAGAGAAGGCATCGGGCGGCGCACCAGCCTGACCGTTCATATTGAAGTATTTCGGCTCCATCCACACGTCGCACCCGAAGCGGCTCACGCCGATGGGGATGTCACCCTTCAGGATTACCCCCTTCTCACGGGCGTAGGCATGGGCAGCCTGCATCTGCTGGTCGAGCACGAACTGCACGAAATAGTAGTATGCCACATCCTTGTAAGCCTTCTGGCGGGGTGTGGAGAGTGCCTTGCGGTCGGCCTCATTCCACTGCTCATGCCCTTCCCATCGGGTGAAATCCACGTGTCCGTAGGTGTCCCGCAGGTAGCAGTACTGTGCATAGGGCACCAACCACAGCTCGTTCTGGCGGAAGAAGTCCTTGTAGGCCTGGGTCTTCATCACGGAGACGCCCTCCTGTGCAAAGACGGCACGCATATAGTCCGCCTTGGCATTGTTCACGCGCTCGTAGTCTATCTGTGGCAGGGCGTTCAGCTCCTTGCGCAGGTGCTCGTAATGGTCGCGCAACTTCTCGTCCTTCAGTTCCGGCAACTGGTTCAGATCTACATACTGCGGATGCAGGGCAAAGATCGAGATGCACGAGTAGGGATAAGAGTCTGTCCACGTGTGCGTGGTGGTGGTATCGTTGATGGGCAGCACCTGCAACAGCCGCTGACCCGTCAGCGCCACCCACTCCACCATCTTCTTCAGGTCGCCGAAGTCACCCACGCCGAAGCTGTCCTTGCTGCGCAGGGAGAACACGGGCACCAGTGTACCTGCCACACGGCGGTTGGGCAGAGCGAAGAACGCCTGGTCGAGCATATACACCACCATGTGGCGGTCATCGACCTGCGGCACGGGGATGACACGGTTGACACCTTCCTCCCACATGGGCACAAACTCCTGTTCCGTGCTTTGCGCCACGAACTTGAACTCCATCGTCTCCGAGGTCAGCTGCGACGCATCGATATGGACGACCCATTCGTTGGGCTGAGCCTCATACATGGGCAGGGCCTCCTTCACATCCCAGGCACCGAGCACCTTCTCGGCACCGCAGAGCAACAGCCGCTGGTCGCCCCTCAGCTGCGGGGCACGCACGATGATGCGCAGCAGCCTGTCGCCGAGAGCCTGCTCCTTGCCCTGGACTTCGGGCTCCTTGGCTCTGGCATTCACGCATGCCGTGAAAGCCGAGCTATAGAGATACGCATCCTCAGGGATGTCTATCCAACGGTCATAGACCACGAAGACCTTCTCCCCTACCTTGCCGTCCCCTCCAGAGGCGGGGCTCAGCTCCAGGCGGTGGGGCTGCGTCAGCCATTCGTGGCGTTTCGTCTTCCCCTCACTCTCCACGCTGTAATAGTAGTTGAGAGTGGAACGTTGAGAATGGGAGGCGGAGAGGCGCAACTCGTAAGTCCACCGTTCTCCGTCGGCGGTTGTCATTCTGTACTTCACCGTCTTCTGTCCCTGCTCTTCATGGTTGACCATGTTCAGGATCAGTTCTTCGCCGAAGACCGTCCTGTAATCGATATTCAAGTAAATCTTCATAAGTCGAGGCTTTTAGTTTTAAATTTTCTGTAAAGTTACGAAGATTTTTCCGATTAGGTTGCACACATTTACATAAAAAGTGCAAACGCTTATGAAAACGTTTGCACTTTCCTTTTTCTATACGAATAATTCTGTTTCGCTGCGAAACTTTCTAATCATCCCAAACGCTATAGACATGTTGGCGGGCAGCATCATCTCCATTGCCCTCATCCATGGTTTCAGGATTGAAGTTGATTCCCTGTAAAGACTGGGTGTCATAGACATTGGAAGTCTGCAAGACAGCACGCTCGAACTTCATTCTCTGAACAACGAGGACAGGCTTTATATAATTCTTTTTCATATTGCGATTTTTTACTTAACAAACATTTTCTTTCCATTCACGATATAGATGCCACGCTGTGTCGGCTTGCCAGTCACCTTGCGACCCTGCAGATCATAGTAAACATCCTTCGCAGAGTCTTGAACGATGAACTCGGTTCCGTCAATAGAAGTCACCTCATCACCCTCGAAGACGATACGGGCAGGAGCTACACCAGAGGGAATGATAAAGTAAGCGCGTGTGCCCTTGATGCCGCCACTGGTAAGCTTCGTCACCTTCTGTGTGCTGGTGGACATATAGGCAATGGTGCCGTCGGTGGACAACGGGGTGTTATAAAGCTGAGCCACAAACTGGTAAGCGCCTTCATCAATCGTCTGTGCCGTCACGCCAGCAGCAATCGTCTTGCCAGTGAAGGTCATGCTGGTGATGTTTTCACCCTCTGCGGGCTTGATGAGATAGGGAACACCTGCCTCAATAGCCGTAGCCTCCTTGAAATAAATCACAGTGCCTGTATTGTCCTTATCGCTATCGAACTCTGCAATAGAAGCACCGTTCAATGCGGAAGCAGCAATCTCTCCTGCAGTCAAGCTAAACGGCAGCGAGAAGCCCTGCCACTTGTTGGCAACAAGCGTGCGGTTCACCGTAATATCCACTTCGTTGGTGAAGCCCTTCAGCACATCAGCATCCGTATCGTTAATGGTGAGGGCGGTGGCCTTCAGGAAATAGAAGTCAGTCATGAAAGTATTACCATCAGTTACAACGCTCAGCACATAATCAGCACTTTCGTCTGCCATAAAGGAAAGCTCTACCTCCTTCAAAGCACCTTCCACGGTACAGGCCGTCTTGTTGGCACCAAAGCTCTTGGTGACAACGTTTGTGCTGCCTTTCTTGATGGTCAGCGTGAAGTTGTTGTTCGAGTTATTTTCCCAAGAGCAGTACTTGACCTTGACTGTATATAGGACATTGGCTTTCAGCGGCATGGTATAGCCTGTTGTCTCACCATAATTATAGGTTCCGGGATGCACAAACACACCTACGCCATCATCGGCACCTGCCAGACAAGCCTTTGATTCAGAACCCTTAAAGGTCTGACGGATGTTACCACTCTTGGTTACCCAACCAGGCAGAACCACATTCGCAGAAGTAGCCTGAATAGGAGCATCCTTCAGTGTACCATCATAAATAGCGTTCACCTCGATTGCATTGGCACTTGACCAACTGGCATCATTCAGCGCACTGATGGCATTATTAAGCGCATCGGTTGTAGCATCTGCCACAGACGTGATGGCATCAGCATTCGCCCAAGCAGCCAGAATGTCCACATTATTATAAGGAGCATATTCTCCACTCTCAAAGCCCAATGTCTTTTTCGCCTTGGCAGTCTTCTGTGCGTTCAGCATGGCGGTATAGAGAGCATTGGCATTAGTAAGAGCCTCAGCTGCTGTTGTCGTGCTTGTTACGTCGTAACTGGTATGGCTTGTTTCAATGGCATCTGCCTCGGCAATAGCAGCAGCCAAGCGGTTGTAGTTGGCAACGACATCATCATCTGTAAAGGTTGCCGTAGCTTCTTCCAATGCAGTCTTCTGATCCTGATACCACTCCACGTCGGGGTCGGGATCGGTTTCAGCAATAGCATCGGTCAAAGCCTTTTTCTCTGCACCGTCCACATTTTCATACGTATCATCTTCGAGAGCTGCCTCAGCTGCAGACTTGGCGTTGTTATAAAGTGTTTTGTAGTAATTGATGTTGTCATCAGTGGTGAACAGGGCAATATCTGAGAAAGCCACCCATCCTGTATTTAAGATATTGGCAGCAATCTTTAATTGTACTTCTGTCTCGTTTTCAAGTGTAAACCCAACAAAGCGCCATTCCCAGCCATAGCCGTTATCGCTATTGGCATAGGTATCAGAAGCTGCTGTGTAGTTAGCCAAACCATTTTTAGCAATACCCAAACCATTATATCCTTTTTCACCTGTGTAATATTCCTTCGTCCAATCACCCCCTATTTGTACACCCAAATAGAAGTTCGTTTCATCACCATTTCTTTTTTTACATGTTGCAGCAGCTTTCAAGACATAGCTACCAGCTGGTAAAGTAACTGTTTTATAAACAGACATGGTGCTATTTCCAGAATCGAAGTATTTGTAATAATAGCCTTTCGTCGTGCCACTCCAGTGTTTATCACTGGCGTCACCCGTATTTGATTTACTCCATGTGCCAACAAATTCAGTTGCATCTTCAGTATAATTTGCTGTCACAGCAGCATCTTCAAGAACGATGAGAGCATTAAGTGCATCCTGTAAATTATCGGCACTCGTCGGGCGGACGATATCTTCAGAATCCACGCCCAGTGCAATGGCACGATCACGCTCTGTATCAAAACTGTCGTAAGCAGGTTTTGCTGCGGTGAAGGTAGAGGTTGCTGTAGTCAAATCTTCTGTTGCCGTGTCATAATCTGCAACAGTCGAAGGCTCTGATTTTCCAATCTCTGTCTCCAATGCTGTTTTTTCCGATCCGGTCACATTACTATATGTATCATCTCCATAAGCTGCTTCAGCGGCTGCTTTGGCCGCATCCCATCTTTCCTTGGCGTAACCTTCTTCCGTCACATAAGTCAGTGTGATATTGTCAAAAAAGACCTGGGCAGTACTTGTAGCAGCTGCATCAACAGTAGAAGTTCCTCCCAATTGGAAACATCCTTCCGTAGCAGATGCCAAAGTAATGACAACCTCTTCCTCTTCCCAAGTATTTAAGGTATAAGAGGTCTTGGTTGAAAGGGTTGCATCACCACTGGTAGGTACAAATCCAAACTTTGATGCCAACGGTGTGTTTGTTCCAGCATTATAACCGTTAACTTTCAGAATATATTTCCCTGCTGGCAAGGTGATGGGAGCAGTTTTATAAAGGTGTGTTCCTTTCCATCCAACATTCAATCCAAGAGCTTTACCACCATTTCCAGCATTATCATTAGCAGGAATAGTGGCAGCATTTACTTTATAGCCACTATCATAAGTCAATACTGCACCACGACCACTGTCACAAGTCGTGTCAAGAATCCAACCACCCTCTGCGTAATCTTTTCCAGAGACTGTGGTATAGTCACCTGTTTCTGCAGTGATTCCCTCAAAACCAGCATTAGCAATTAAGTAAGAAACATCATCACGATGACTGAAGCCAATTGCTGCGACCTTCGTCGCAATAGCACTTTTAAGTGTTGAAATAGCTCCATCAATATCGTCCTGATACTCTGGTGTGTTATCAATATTATCATATACGTTTTGTGCAGCAGTAATAACATCTGTCAAACCGCCCTTTGCAGTATTGATACTTCTAGCCTGTGCAATGAGGGCAGCAAGAGCAGGTCCATTGACATTTTCAATATAACTAATGGTAACATCATCTGCTCCAGCCTTATATCCGTTGTTATCATTTGAACTTTTCTTATTTGTAAATTTTAAACCAATTCTGACGATTTCATCTTTGGTAAATATTGTTGTAAAAGAGCGGGTTTGCCATGAGCCGGCTGAGTTATTTGCTACACTTAAAGAACCTGCATATAAATCAACATTTATTTTTGAACCATCTTGGCGAATGAGCTTTGCAGAAATCGTGTATTTTCCAGATACAGGGACTGTGACACTCTGATAAAGATCTATATACTCTGTTGGTTGAGTGTCTCGAAAACGAACCATATATTTGCCATCACCAGGAGCATAAGTTCCCGTAAACATGCTTGACTGTTGTTTATCTCCAGTTTTTACAACAGACATATTGTTTTGTGATTTGTTATTAATCTCTATACTCCAACCACTCGGAAGATAAATACAACGGTCAGAACTAAGAGATGTCGGACCAACTGACCCGTAGGCTGCATACTCTCCACTGAAATCTGCATTTGTTATCCACGTACTCGTCACGTCCGTTTGTGCATGGGCAGAATTACCCCCCCCCACAGAGGGCGCACAAAGCTAAAAGCGATAGCTTTAATCGTTTTAATTTCATTTTTTTGTTGTTAGTTAGTTAACATTATTGTTTATTATCAAATTTCTTCAATATGGATCATTAATAAACAATAGGCTCTTTGGAAATCGGTGCAAAAGTACAGAAAAAACTGAAGGTACGGCAAAAGAAGAAGACGCCCACCCCGTTATTTATGATTTATTAACAAACGAGATGCTGCCTTCGCAATTGTGAAAGCAGTGTTTTGAATTGTATTTCGCATCAAAAACAAAGTGTTTTTTGTCAGAAATACAGAATGTTTTTTCATAGAGATACGGAGTGTATTTCATAGAGATACAACTTGTTTCTCTTAGAGATACACAGCTGAAACGCCCGTTTTGACGGCTTTACAAGAAAAAGGTCCCGCCCCCGAAGGAGCGAGACCCGACATGTGTTTAATATAGATAGATTATTATTGGAGGAAAGCGAACCGACCTGTAATGTCATTAAAATAAACCTTATAGGTTCCTGCAGGAACGCTTATGTTAGAACCGCCCTGAGTTCCAACGCCGAAGAAGTAGCTGTTGTTTGAGGTATCAACATTGGCACCCCAGTTAATGTCCCAGCCACCGTTGGCACGGAACTTCAGTTCTGTGTCACTATCGAATGTTGCCTCAGCATACCAGTTGTGGTTTGTCACCTGAGTCATCTCAAGATCACTTCCCCAGCCGTTGAATCCACCGATGAGTCCAATGAGCGTGTACTCTGTAGGATTCTGGTTGTCCAAACGTGTCCAAGTGTACTGCATGGTAGCGGTGTTCACAGTGAAGGTGTAGTATTCTGCTGTGGGTGCAGAGATGGCCTGTGCTCCGCTGGTAATGAGCTCGCCGGAAGGATCGTTGCAGCCATCAACTATGCAACCCCAACAATCGTCCCAGCTGCCCAGGTCTTCCAGTTTCCAAAGCTTCAAATCCCATGCGCCAGAGTACTTAGCAGTGAAACTTGTCACAGTATTCGACTCGGGGATGAGCAGAGCCTTGGCAGCATTGTCAGGACTCCATCCTGTCAGTCCACCTACCAGGAAGAGCTTGGGAGCATCACCTATGGTCTTAATCTCGTATGTGCGCTCCATCATGTTCAGTGTAATCACGATGAATTTGGCACTCGGATCAACCACATGCAGCGAGTAGTCGCCACCGAGGTTATAACGATAGTCGAGTTTTCCTGAGAGGTCCTCGCTCTTACCGGTGGTACCGAAGAGCTTGTTCCAAACGTTGTCATTAGCGATGGCATCGAGAGCCTCGTCATCACCGATGGCAAACCAAGAATCGCCCGATGTGGGGATGGTGATGGTGAAGATAGGATCTTCGTAGACATCCTTGGCACTGTGTTCGAACTTCAGCTCCTTGGTATTTGCAGACTGGAACCAGTCGAGCGGGCCACCTACTACATAGTAGTTCTCGGCAATGTACGGAGCTATGGGAACAACAGTAAGTGTGAATTGACCGGCATCGATGAGCAAGTCATCACCATTCAAGTTGACACGACTGTAGACTTGAGCCTTGAAAGGACGGGCAACAGGACGCTTGCCATAAGCAGCCTCAGCAATACTCTGAAGTTCAGCAATAGAAACCTTGCCATTGAGGTCGGCGGTCAGGGTCTTTGTGGAAGCATTGGCCAACTTGTCATCGCCAATAGGAGTTAGTTCAACAGTGTTCTTCTCGACACGCGCACCTGCTGGCAGGTTAGAAGCCTCAGCCAGAGTGAATATGCTAATACTGTCCTCGGTTTGGCTGGCCAAGTCGATAACATCTGTATGCGCAATAGCGACCTTATAGCCAGGAATGGTCATAGCCTCTTCCTCACCATTCGTCTGAGGCTGAGCCCAATCGTCATAGTCGCCGTTACAGCTGGCGAGCACAAGGCCCACGCAAGCTGCAAACGTATATTTAAATAGATTTTTCATATTGATCTTCATTTTAGTTATTATTCCCATTTAGTATCAACCTTACCCGTATCGGAGTCAAAATCCACAAAGAGCTTCATTCCAGGTTCTACGGCAACAGAGAAGCTGGGGCCTGCATCTTCCTTCCAGTTAGAATTGATATTGTACTTGACGCCACGCCATGTAATAGACTTGGGTTTCGAACCAGTGAGCGTGTACTCAGTCTTCCACCACTCGATGCCAGGAAGCTTGATGTAGGCACGTAACTCACCAGAACCTGTGAAGGCGGGTGATACCCAAGGCTGGGAAGCATCGGCGGGAGCTATCATCTCCCATGCGGGATTAGAATCGTCCCAGTTGCCACCGCAACCCTGTCCAATCACGTATGCGTGAGCAGGATAGATATTGAGCGTTGTAACAAGCTTGTTCTCAGCTTCGTTCACCTCGTTCAAGAAGTGAACAGCATACCAGCCGGCATTGGCAACCTTGACAGTTCCTCCGTCGCCCTCGCTGAGACCAGCAGAAGCATTGTCGTTGAGCGTAGCGATAGCAGACCATCCGTCGCCAGTATCCTCATCGTCACCAAAGGTGAAGGTGCTTCCTGCTGCTGCGTAGAAGAGACCTGTGAACTCGCCCTTTGTACCAACGATAGCACCCAGTTCCTTGGCATTCTTGCCTCCCTTGATGGAAGTACCGCGCATGAAGAACTCTGTCGGCATGGTAGCTACATAACTGGCCACGACCTTCGGTAGCTTAACGACATTAGAGTTAATCCAACCCAACTGGTTGATTTCAACACCAACGTGAGCACGTAAACGGATGTAAATAGGCATAACGATGCCCGAAGGGTCTGCACCATTGTGCGAGCCCTGGTAGAGCTTGACAACGGCCTTGTTCAACTCAACACCATCCACGTGCATAGTAGCCTGATTGTAAGAAGTTTTTAGTGTACGATAGGCAACGCCCTCAATATCAGTATTGGAGAAACGCTCATCAAGAGAAACCTGTACTTGATAGTAAGTCTTCAGGGGCATGCCGTAGGCAGGCTGAGTGCAGGTGAGGCTGACGCTCTCAGACTTTGACAGGTCGTATATATTGTCACCTTTGGCAAGTCCAGGAACGTTCAGAATGAACGACCCCTCTGCCGGCTGTTGGAACGTAGGATTGCTTTTGTCGTCCTTCTCACAGGCTGTAAGGGTAGCCAGGGAAAGTGCTATGACTGCCAAGCTTCTTCCTATGTTATATAATCTTTTATTCATAATGAACCTAAAATTTAATATAATGTTTTACTTTTACGATTTCCATAGACAATCAATAACCATCGTTCTGATGCATGTTCTTATTGTTGTTAATGTCATCCTGAGGAATAGCATAGTAACGGAAATGAGCATCAACAGGCTGTCCTTCGGGTTTGCCACCCTTCCATGCCCAGATGTACTTGTTTCCGACAAACAGTCCGAAACGGTTCAGGTCGCTACGACGGCGCCCCTCCATGAAGAACTCGCGGCTCCACTCGTCAATGATGTCCTGTTCTGTGAGCGTGGAAAGCGGGATTGCATTGGCACGCGTGCGCAGGAAGTTGATGTCAGAGATGGCATCGGCATCATTCAGACGGAATTTGGCCTCAGCACGAGTCAGATAAGCCTCGGCAAGACGGAACAAAGGTATGTCAACATCGGGGAATTCCTTGTCGTGTACATCGCCTCCATCGGAACGGATGTTCTGCCATTTCACGATAGAGATACCATCAAGGAAGTTGTTGAGCTTGTCTGTGCGCAGCTTGCGGATACCACCGCCACAACCAGCATAGAATAGGGCGCGGTCATCGCCTGCTGCTGCAAGGATACCCTTGGTGTCGGCACCGCTTGCATCGTCAAGGGCGATAATCTGCGACTCGGTAGCCTTCTCGGGAGCTTCTTCTGTTGCCATGGGGATATTTTCCAAGGGGAAGAACTTCTTAATCAGGTCGGGGCGGGCGTAGTTACAGCTCCAGCAGTTACTAGTGCCAGCATACGGCATACCCGAGATGCGGGTGGAAGAAACCAAATAGTTAGCACCTGAGTAGCAACGCGTCTTCAAACCGTCCTGACG
The DNA here is from genome assembly GCA_902800185.1 of uncultured Prevotellaceae bacterium. Classification (GTDB taxonomy): domain Bacteria; phylum Bacteroidota; class Bacteroidia; order Bacteroidales; family Bacteroidaceae; genus Prevotella. The sequence goes on along the minus strand of CADCDK010000010.1, from coordinate 31,025 downwards.
GATGGGAAGAATAATCTCCTTCATGGCATTGACATTTACATCGTTGTCGGCCATGAACACCTGAGCGTAGCCGCTATAGGTAAGACCGTTCTTAGGATTGGTAACGGGGATTCGGCTTAGTTCGTAAGGACCGGCAATCACCTTGTCGCAATAGTTGATAGCCTTCTGATAATCCTTCACGGCACCATCAGTATAGACAGCTGAATTCAAGGCCAGACGAGCATGCAACATATAAGCGGCGCCCTGGTCGGCACGTCCGAAGTTCTTGTTGTCGTTGAAAGTACCTATCGGTGCCAGTTCCGACTCAATCTCGGTGAGCTCGTTATCAATCCAGTCATAGAGTTCTTTGCCAACCTTCTCAACAGGCAGTGCTGTAAGGGCATCGTTCTCATCCTTGAACGGTGCCTTGTGCCACAAGTCGAGGAAGTACCAGTAGTGAAGCGCACGCAGGAAACGTGTTTCGGCACGATAGTATTTATAATCTGCATCGTCAGCCTTTCCGGCTGTCTCACTCAGATAGAAGTTATAAAGCGTGATGTCAAAGCCAAGACGCTGATAAGCCCACTGTGTACGGGCAGAATTGGCATTCCATCCTATTCCGGAAATCTGAGGAATATCGGTATCGGTCTGCCATGCCCAGTTACACTCGTCAGTAGGCAGCTCCATCAGATTGAACGTTGTACGATAGAATCCGCTCTCACCTTCATCGCTTGAGATGTCACCCTTACCTGCAGGGCCTTGCTGACCAGTCACACCTAACGTTGCATAGATCTTGGCAAGAAGTCCCATGTCTTCGTAAGAAGTAGATGTTTGCGGGTCAATAGATGAGATATTCAAATCGTCTGCACATGAGGCAAGTCCCAAGACAAGAAGACTTGCGGCAGCTGTTTTCATTAAAATATGTCTCATAATTGTATATCCTTTATTATTTAATTTATTACACCTTTAGAAATTGAGAGTCAGACCCAGCTGGAAGCTGATGGGACGTGGATATGGGTTCTTGTCGACACCGCTGCTCACCTCGGGGTCAATGCCCTTATACTTGGTGATGATGAACGGGTTCTGTACGGTGAAGAACCAACGGCCAGAGAAGTAGTCACGACCGGCATACTTCAACTGAGGACCAAAAGAATAACCCAATGTTATGTTGGAGCACTTCAGATAAGAAGCGTTGCGAACAAAATAATCCGATAGCCAATATTCGGTACCTACGCCGGTGAAGCCCAGATCAACAGCCTCTTGGAAGGTATTGGAGAAAGCACTGTTGCTGTAAAGACCGGAAGCGCTGACGGCACCCTTGCTTGATAGATAGTCGTAATAAACATAGTTGTTGAACGAAGCATGGAAAGCAGCACTCAAGTCCCAATTCTTGTACATGAACTTGGTTGTGAAGCCCATGATGACATCGGGAGCCGGGCTCTTGTAACAATACTTATCCTTGCTGTTGATCTCACCGTCTCCATTGCGGTCTACATACAGACCTTCGATTGGCTTGCCATTCTCGTCATAAACCTGCTGGTACACGAAGAACGAGTTGGGAGTCTCACCGACCTTGTTCACCATAATCTTAGTGCTGTTACCTTTGGAGATAGTCTCACCAGTGGCGATATAGTAGTCAGAATCACCCTGAGAGCTGCCTGTGAGTGCTGTTATCTCACTGTGATTCCAAGCTACGTTGTAGGTAACCTGCCATGTAAAGTCCTTGGTAACAATGGGACGAGCATCGAGCGAGAACTCAAGACCATAGTTCTTCATGTCGCCAATGTTCTGCAACATGGTGGAAGCAAAGTTGGTTCCAACAGGAATTGTGACACTGTTGAGAAGGTCTGTAGTCTTACGATAGTAGCCATCAACACTAGCAACGATACGGCCATTCAGTGCGGAGAAGTCAAGACCAGCATTCCAGGTGGTAGTAGTTTCCCACTTCAAGTTCTTGTTGTATGAAGCCGGGCGGATGGTCTGATAATAAGTGTTACCGAACGGATACTCTGCATAAGAGTTACTAACCGTATAGAGCGGCATATAGAGAAAGTCGCCAAAGCTGTCGAAGCCCTGTTGACCAGTCTTACCCCAGTCGAGGCGAAGCTTCAGTTCGTCTATCCATCTCACGTTCTTGAGGAAATTCTCATTGTTGATCTTCCATGCCAAAGCAACAGAGGGGAAATAGCCCCACTTATGGCCCTTAGCGAAACGGCTGGAACCATCGGCGCGGAAGGTGGCGGTGAGCATATAACGCTCAAGCAAGGTATAGTTCAGACGCCCGAAATAAGAAACAAGGCTGTTGTGTGTTGCCCAAGCCTGCTCGTCACGCTTTGATTGATTGTATGCCTGCCCCGTGAAGGGATTGGTACCCTGTCCGTAGTTGTATCCGCTGCGGTGGTAGTGGCTTTCCTCGGCACCTGCCATGACATCAAGGAAGTGAGCGCCGAACTCTTTCATGTACTGCGCATAAGCATTAGCAGTAACAGAGTACTTGAAATAGCGTTCCTCGCCGTTCCAACCATAATAGTTATTGGAGAAGCTATAACGGGAGATGTCTTTGTTTTCCTTTGACTCCGTGTACTGAGCACCCAAAGACCCATGGATGTGCAAATCTTCAAAACCATGAATCTTGTAGTCGGCCTCGACGTTGCCACTGAAGTCATCAACTGAAGCCTGGTCGTACATATTCTTTAACAGAGCCAACGGGTTCTGCGGAGCATTGGGATTGTTGGTGTATTTCCAGGAAGGATCGAAAGGAGAATCCTCAGCTACGGCCTGTGATCCCTGATAGTAGCCATTAAAGAACTGGCTGGCCTCAGAATCATCGAATACAGGACGAGTCGGATCAATACTCAAGGCAGCTCCAATAGCACCGCCTGCATCAGCATAGCGGTTCTTCTCGTGCATGTATTTTGCCGTGATGTTGAAGTTCAGGTGGTCTTCCAAGAAGGTGGGAGCAAGGTTGAACGAGCTATTGAAACGGCGCATCCATGAAGTTTTCACGATACCATTTGCAATGTTGTAGCCTGCGCTGACACGATAAGGCATGTTCTTGATACCTCCCTGAATTGAAATGTTGTGGTTGGTGCTCACTGCGGTACGGAAGATTTCATCCTGCCAGTCTGTATTGGCATCACCGAGCTTGCTGGCATCGAGACCGTCGATACTGGCAACAAGTGCGCGATAGGCATCGCCACCGAGTGTATCGTACTTCTTCTGAATCTTCGAAACAGTAATGTCACCATTATAGGTAACAGAAGGCTTCTGTCCCTTACGTCCCTTCTTGGTGGTGATGACAATAACGCCATTCGAAGCACGGCTACCATAGATGGCTGTTGCAGAAGCTGACTTCAAAACAGAAAAAGTCTCGATGTCATTCGGATTAATCATAGCCAGGATATTACTCATACCCTTTGCGGTATTACCATCGATGGTCAGACCGTCAATGACATAAAGAGGATCGTTGGTAGCGTTGAGCGATGCACCGCCACGGATACGGATTTGAGCTCCAGCACCCGGAGTACCTCCTGCCGTCTGGACATCCACACCGGCAATCTTACCGACGAGCATATCGCTGGCATTGTTGGTGATACCTTTTGACAGATCATCGGGCTTCATGGCTGAGACAGAACCCGTCAAGTCGCCCTTCTTGGCGCGTCCATAACCAATGACAACAACTTCTTCCAACGCTTTCTGGTCTTCGACCATTGTAATAACCACGTTGGCAGAGGCTGTAGCCTGTACATCCTCGTATCCGATATAGGATACATTAAGAGTAGCTCCCTTGGGAGCGTTCAATGTGAAATTACCGTCGAAGTCGGTCACTGCGCCATCATTCTGTCCCTCAACACGGACAGTGGCACCAATGATAGGCTCGCCGGAAGCATCTTTCACATGACCTTTCACAGCAATCTGCTGAGCAAAGGCTCCGACAGACAGGATAAGCCCACATATCAATGCGAGCATCCTCTGAGGCATTGTAATTCTTACCTGCTTCATCTTATTACATTTTTAAAGTTAAAATTTGATATGTTGTTAGTTGTTTTTAATTATCAAGTCCGGTTCAATCTACGAAACCCTTTTCGCTTTGCAAAAGTAGCTTTCTTTAACTGATGTTTTTTCTTTTTATCATACAAAAAAACACTTTTACGCATGCAAACGTTTGCACTATCATTCTATAATAAACAAAGGTATGCGCGAGGCAGACTATTTCCTTTTTACATACCTTTGTGCCATCAAACGAACACAATGAGCACTACTGCATCCATCACAATGAAAGATATAGCACGGGAGTTGGGCGTGTCGATAGCCACCGTTTCCCGCGCATTGAAAGACAGTCCCCATATCAGTGTGGAGCAGCGGGAACGCATCAAGGCGTATGCACGCGAACACAACTTCACCCCCAACGTGTTGGCAGAGAACCTACGCAACTCGCGCATCCGCCCACAGAAGATCATCGGGGTCATCATTCCGCAGTTTGCCCATTACTACTTCTCCTCGATCCTGAGCGGCATCGAAGAGGAAGCTTCGGCACACGGCTACAGTGTCATCGTGGCACAAAGCAACGAGCAGCATGACCATGAGGTGCGCATCTGCCGTTCCTTCATTGAGCACAAGGTGTGCGGGGTAATCGTGTCGCAAGCCAAGGACACACAGCAGTACGGACACTTCCAGATGCTGATTGACCTCGGAATACCCCTGATCTTCTACGACCGGATCTGTACAGGCGTGCATGCCAGCATGGTGGTGGTGGATGACTACATGGGAGCGTTTAATGCCGTGAAGCACCTCATCAACACAGGCTGCCGGCGTATCGCGTTCTATGGCTCACCCATGAAGTTGGAAATCAGCAAGAACCGTTTCAACGGCTATCGCGAAGCCCTGCTGAAACACGGGCTTCAGCCACGTGAAGAATGGGAACTGACTTGCGACAACCGTTCCGACGCAGAAGCCGTGACCATGGAGATCATGCAACAGGAAGAGATTCCCGATGCGTTCTTCGCCGTCAACGACGATACCGCCATCGGCATTCTCCACACGGTGAAGCAATTAGGGTACAGAGTGCCGGAGGACATTTGCATCTGCGGTTTCACAAACGGGCCACAGGCCGTTGCATGCGAGCCCATGCTGACCACCGTCGAACAGAGGGGCGAGGTCGTTGGAGAAGAGGCTGCCAACATCCTCATCAACCAAGTGGAGGGCACACTGCCGAAAGAAAAGGTGGAGAAGCGCATTGTCCGCACACGCCTCATCGTCCGCGGTACCACGAGGTGAGTGGAGTGAAGAGTGAGAAAACAAGACTTAAGTATTCAATCAATATGAACAAAAAACCGAATCTACCGTTTTGGGGCTTATGGAATCTGAGCTTCGGATTCTTTGGCGTGCAGATTGCCTATGCCCTACAGAGTGCTAACATTTCAAGAATCTTTGCCACATTAGGTGCCGACCCGCATAGCCTGAGCTATTTCTGGATTCTCCCTCCCCTGATGGGAATCTTGGTGCAACCGATTGTCGGCACGTTGAGCGACCGCACATGGACACGCTTAGGACGACGTATTCCCTATCTGTTCATCGGAGCGACCGTGGCCGTGCTGGTGATGTGCCTGTTGCCGAATGCGGGCTCCTTAGGACTGACGTTCTCCGCAGCGATGATTTTCGGACTGCTCATGCTGATGCTCCTTGACACCAGTATCAACATGGCGATGCAACCTTTCAAGATGTTAGTGGGCGACATGGTGAACGAGTCACAGAAAGCCAAGGCATACAGCATCCAATCGTTCCTTTGCAACGCCGGTTCGGTGGTGGGCTTTGTGTTCCCGTTCTTCTTTGCATGGATTGGCATCCAAAACGTGGCAGAGAAAGGAGTGGTTCCCGATAGCGTCATCTGGTCGTTCTACATCGGTGCTGCCATCCTCATTCTGTGCGTCATCTACACCACACTGAAAGTGAAGGAGTGGAACCCGAAAGAGTATGAGGAGTATAATGGAGTTAAAGAAGTTAAGGAAGTTAAGGGAGTTAAAGAAGGGGCCAATTGGTTTACATTGCTCAAGAACGCTCCCGCCACGTTCTGGAAAGTCGGACTGGTTCAGTTCTTCTGCTGGGCTGCGTTCCTCTATATGTGGACCTATACGACGGGTACAATTGCCGAGACCGTATGGACGACAACAGATGTTGCCTCTGCCAGCTATCAGGCTGCGGGCGACTGGACGGGCATTCTCTTTGCTGTACAGGCCATGGGCTCGGTTGTATGGGCCATGATTCTTCCGCAGTTCAAAAACACCAAGTTAGCCTATGCCGTCAGCCTGCTCTTGGGTGGCATCGGGTTCGCGCTGGTTCCCTTCGTCAATGACCAGCACCTGCTGTTCCTTCCGTTCATACTCATCGGCTGTGCCTGGGCTGCCATGCTCGCCATGCCCTTCACCTTCGTCACCAATGCCCTACAGGGCTACGGACACATGGGTGCTTATCTCGGTCTGTTCAACGGCACCATCTGTATTCCACAGATTGCAGCAGCACTGGCAGGAGGTAGCATCCTCTCGCTCATCGGCTCACACCAGAGTTCCATGATGCTGGTGGCAGGTGTCCTGCTCGTCATCGGTGCGGTCTGCGTGACAGCCATCAGAAAGGAGAGATAAAGCTGCACAGGGGTGCAAACGTTTGCAAAATATCAATTCTAAATACAAAAAGTTTATGAAAAGATTCTACATGACAATGATGGTGTGCCTGTCAGCCATGGCTGTACTGGCACAAGGATGGCCCGCCAACTATGATGGTGTCATGCTGCAAGGATTCTACTGGGATTCCTTCACCGACTCCAAATGGACCAAGCTCGAGGCCCAGGCAGAGGAGCTGAAGGGAACATTCGACTTGGTTTGGATTCCACAGAGTGCCAACTGCGGCGGCACCTCCATGGGTTATGATGACCTCTACTGGTTCAGTAACTATAACAGCTCTTTCGGCAACAAGGAGCAACTGCTGTCGATGATCAACACATTCAAGCAGAACGGCATCGGAACCATTGGCGACATCGTTATCAACCACCGCAGGAACGTTTCGAACTGGGTGGATTTCCCGCGCGAGACCTACAACGGGGTAACGTACGAACTGAAATCCACCGACATTGTTGCCAACGACGATGGCGGTACGACCAAGACTTGGGCCACACAAAACGGCTACTCACTGAGCACCAACAACGACTCCGGTGAAGACTGGGACGGCATGCGCGACCTGGACCACTACAGCAGCAACGTACAGACTAACGTGAAAGCCTATCTGAAGATGCTGCTCGATGACTTCGGCTACATCGGATTCCGCTACGACATGGTGAAGGGCTATTTGCCCAGCTTCACAGGCATGTACAACACATACGCCAAGCCTCAGTTCTCCGTGGGCGAGTGCTGGGACGGCTCCGAAACCATTAAGAACTGGATTGACGGAACGAAGGTGGACGGCACACCAACATCTGCCGCCTTTGACTTCCCGTTCCGCTATACCGTGCGCAACGCCATCAACAATAACAACTGGACCAAACTTGGGGCGAAGGACGGCAACAACTGGCCGCTTGTCAGCAGTAGCTTTAACAACGGAAACTATCGCCAATGGGCAGTAACCTTTGTTGAGAACCACGACACCGAGTACCGTTCTGCCACGGCACAACAGGATCCGCTCCGCAAGGACACCCTCGCTGCCAATGCCTACCTGCTCGCCATGCCCGGCACACCCTGCGTGTTCTACAAACACTGGTTAGCATACAAGGATGAGATCAAGGCGATGACCGCCGTTAGAAAAGGGGTGGGCATCCACAACATGAGCTCCTTCTTCAACATGGCATCCAACACTGGCTACTACGCCGTGAACGTCACCGGTACCAACGGCAACCTGCTGGCCGTGGTGGGAAATGGCGTCAAGAACTACACCCCCAATGCAAACACATGGACCAAGGTGCTCTCGGGCTATCACTATGCCTACTACCTCAATAACAACATGAACACAGCATGGGTGGATCTCGCATCAGGAAAATATACAGAGGCCAAGAGTGCCCTGCTGACCGCTGTCACTGCCGAGAATGCCAAGTTGGTCTATACCACCGACGGCTCCACACCTACAGCCAACAGTACGAAGGTGGAGAGTGGGACTCGCATCACCATTCCCGCCGGCACGACCACACTGAAGGTCGGTCTGCTCATTGGCTCCACCGTCAGTGGCATCATCACCCGCAACTATGTCATTGAGGAGGCTGCTCCCTTCGATGCCTACGACATCACCGTACACGTGGATGCCGGCGCATGGGGAAGCGTGAGCGCCATCAACTTCTGGTCATGGGGAGGCGACGGCACGCATTCACCCACCAGAACCTCCTGGCCGGGAGATGCCATCAGTGCCAAGAAGACCGTACAGGGAAAACAGTGGTTCTACAAGACCTTCCGCATCAACTCTGAGGACGATGCCGTCAACTTCGTCTTCAGTATCAACAGTGGTTCACCCCAGACCGTGGATATTGAGAATGTCAACCAAGATGCCTTCTTCGAGATACTGAGTGCCACTGAGGGCGGAAAGAACAAGGTGAACAATGTCACCAGCGTCTATTCCGGCATCAGCACTCCTATCCATCAGCAGGAGGGTATCACCAACGACAAGTATTATTCGTTGGACGGACGTCTGGTTTCCGTCTCCTCTGACGGGTCAGTGCCCTCCGCACTTCCCAAGGGAGTCTATATCGTCCGCGGCAAAAAGGTCGTGATTAAGTGAGAGTAAAGCAGAGCTCGCTCATGCTTTACCGAAAATAAAAACTGTCAGCACCTATCCCGTTGGTGCTGACAGTTTGCTTTTATAGAAGTCCGTTCTTCCGCCTGCCTGTTACTCTTCGGCAACCTGTTTCGGTCCACGCACACGGTCGGTCTTGGAAAGTCCCTTCTTGATTTCGATTTGAAGTCCATCGCTCAAGCCTGTTGTCACACGACGGCGTTCATAGGTCTTCTCTCCCCCATTCTCCTTCACTAAATAGACAAATGTCTCGTTGCCACTGAACTCAATGGCACTCTCGGGGATGCAGAGGACATGACGGGACTCTGCCAGGACAATCTCGGCATTGGCACTGTAGCCGCTACGGATATTGTCAAGTGCCTTCTTCGTGATGGTATTGTGGGAGAGATCCACCTTGGCCTTGATCTCGAACTGGTTGGCACCATTGCTCTCCACAGCCTTGGGCGAGATGTATTCCAGCAGCGCCTCGAACTTCAGGTTCTGCAGGGCACCAATCGTGATCTTCATCGGCATGCCCACCACGAGCTGCCCCACCTCGGTCTCATCGATATTCCCACGGAAGATGAGGTCGTTCATGTTGGCAACGGTAGCAATGGTGGTACCATCGTTGAACGTGTTGGAAAGGATGACGGAGTTACCCACCTTGACGGGGATGTCGAGAATCAATCCGGTGATGGTGGAGCGGATCAGCGTTGACGACGCCGAGGCATTGCTGCGGGAGACACCGTCCCGTACAACTTCCAACTGGTCGTTGGCGGCGGCGACCTCCTCGCATGCCTGCTCATAGGTCTGGCGCAGCTTATCGTATTCATCGGCACTGACCAGTCCCTTGTCGAAGAGCACCTTCTCACGCTCGTAGTCGGTCTTGGCCTGCTGGACGTTGATGGTTGCCAACCGTACCCGTGACTGAGCGGACGAGAGCTGCTGCATGTCAGGAATGACCTTCACCTTGGCGATCACCTCGCCTTCCTGAACGACATCACCCGCCTCTTTCAGGATTTCGGTGATGATACCAGAGATCTGCGGCTTCACGCTGACCTCATTACGCGGTTCAATCTTTCCTGTCACCACCGTTGTCTTGCGCAAGTCCTTCTGCTCGGGCACATACTCGTCATAGACTTCGGGTTTGGGCTGCGACTTCAGCCACAGAAAAACAAACATTCCTACAAACACGCAGGCGACCAGTGCCGCTGCCAATAGCTTCAAATACTTTTTCATATTGTTTCAAGTTCGATGCTTCGCATCATTATCATCTTTTTTAATTGTCATCTCTCATGGCATCGACGGGTTTGATGCTCATGGCGCGAGCCGCAGGAGCCAGTCCCGCCAATACGCCGAGGAAACCCAATAGTGCCAGGGCACCCAATGCCGTACCTATCTCTATCTGAAAACGTGCCTCGAGGATGCCGTCGGTGGTGTTCGCCATCTCCAGCATCTGCAGGACGAGAACGGAGAAGAGAATGCCGCTCAGTCCCGCAACAAGTGTCAGCACGATGCTCTCACTGATAATCTGGGAAAGGATGTTGGAGGGGGTTGCCCCAATCGCACGCCGTATGCCAATCTCCGTGGTACGCTCCTTCACCGTCACCATCATGATATTCGATACGCCGATGGCTCCCGCCAGGAGCGTTCCTATGCCGACCAGCCATATCAGGAAGTTCACTCCGTCGAAGAGACTATCGACCAGCTTGAAGAGAACCTCGGTATTGAACACCGTCACCGCCTTCTCATCGTTGGGATCCACATCATGAGCACGCGCAATGACTTCCCGCATGCGCTGGGCGACACGGCTCATGACGACACCCTTGCGTCCCGTCACACAAATCAGCTCCACGTTGTCACCCTTGTTGTAAGCCTGTTGCATGAGCGTGATGGGAATGACGATACTCTCCTCGGCACGCCCGTTGACATTCATGTTACCGCTACTGTAATCGACACCGACCACGCGGAAGTACATCGAGTCGAGCCTGACCATCTGACCACAGGGGTCACCGCCACCGGGGAACAGTGTCTTATAGACTTTCTTACCCAGCACGCAAACCTTGCGCCGCTGCGCCATATCCATGTCATTGAGGAAACGCCCGTAGTACATCTTCGGAGCATCCACCTTCACATAGTCGGGTTTCAGTCCCTTGACATTACCCGCACTCTTCTTGTCGCCAAAGACCACGATGGCACCCCAATGCGAAAGCATCGGCGAGACGACATCCAGTTCCGGCACCTGTTGCTTCAGCCTATCTACATCCTTATAGACCATGTTCCAGGAACGTCCTTTCCTGAATCCGTGATAGGGCTTCGTGGTGGGCTGCGCAAAGATGATGGCGGAGTTGGTGGCAAAGCCCTCGAAGTTGCTTGCCAACAGCTCTTTGACACCCTGGCCGCCTCCCATCAGGGAAACCAGCATGAACACACCCCAGAAGACACCGAACCCCGTTAGGAAGGTACGGCTCTTGTTGCGCGTCAGCGTGTCAAGAATCTCACGATATGTATCTAAATCTATTCTCAATGGTTGATGTTTATTTGATGTTTCATGTGCCCTACTCCGCTCTCAATGCCTCTATCGGACGGATGCGTGCCGCCTTGCGTGCAGGCAACAGTCCCGCCACGGTTCCCGCCACCACCATGAGCAGGGTCGCCTCTATACAGATGCCGATGCCCACGGTTGGATCGACGAACATCGTTGCTTGGAACAGACCCGTGTCAATCTTCTCATGTCCGAGCGTAGCATCCATATACTGATTGGCGGCAATGCCGAGCAGCATGCCGATATAGCCGAAGAACGTCGTGATGATGACACTCTCCAAGATGATGAGCTTCAGGATGGCAAACGGCTTGGCCCCTATCGCCTTGCGGATGCCAAACTCACGGGTGCGTTCCTTGACAGTGATGAGCATGATGTTGGAAACGCCGACAATGCCACTCAGCAAGGTGAAGATACCAATGATCCACAGGGCCGTGCGCAGGATGCCCATGCCCTTGTTCATCTGCATGTTCTGCGTGAACCGGTTCCAGATCCAAATGGCATTCTCATCATCGGGTGCCGCACGGTGGTTGGTATTGAGCACCGTCTCGTATTGTTTCTCGAAAGCTTCGTTCTCCTCCTCGGTAGCCAGTCCATGGAACGTGAAGACAATCTGATCGGTCTTGTCACCACGGTTATACATGGTGCGCACGGTATGGAAGGGCGTATAGACATCACTACTCATGCGACTTTGATCGCCCTTGAAGATGCCGACGATGCGGAAGGCGAAGTTGCCCACCTTGACATACCGACCCACCAGGCCCGACACTTCGCCCTGCGTAAGCTCCTTGCCCTGTGTGTCGCTGATGACAAGCACCTTTCGGCACTCGGCATTATCGACCTCATTGATAAAACGGCCATGGAGCATCTCAATCTTGTTAATCCTGGTTTCATGGGGATAGACACCATTCAGCGTGGCACTGAAATAGTTCTCGCCATAGGAGATGGTGATCCCAGACTGTTCAATTTCGCCGCCCACCTCATCAACATATTGGTCGAAGCGCTGTCCTGTGGTCTCTATATCGGCATCGTTGAGGGTGATGTTTCGTCCCTCCTTCAGTCCGTCGTAGGGCTTGGAGGTCATGCCACCACCCACCATCATGGAGTTGTCGAGGAAACGGCCGTTGTTCTGCACCTGCGCATTGATCAGTCCGTTGCCCGCTCCGAGCAACACGATGAGCATGAAGATTCCCCACGCCACGGCAAAGCCCGTGAGCGCGGTGCGGAGCTTGTTGCGCTTCGCTGTCTGCCATATCTCATTCAATAATTCCATCCTTGATGCGTATCACACGGTTTGTCTGGTTGGCCACGTTGATGTCATGTGTCACAATGACCATGGTCATCTTCTCTCGCTCGTTCAGGTCTTTCAGCAATGCCATGACCTCCACACTGGTCTTCGAGTCGAGTGCGCCCGTAGGCTCGTCGGCAAGGATGATCTGGGGATGGGTGATGAGTGCCCGCGCAATGGCGACACGCTGCCGCTGACCGCCCGACATCTCGTTGGGATAATGCGTTGCCCAGTCCAAGAGTCCCAGACGGTCTAAATACTCCAAGGCCAACTGATGGCGCTTGCGCCGGCTCACGCCTTGGTAGAAGAGGGGAAGCTCCACATTCTCCACCGCCGTCTTGAAGCCAATCAAGTTGAATGACTGGAAGATGAAGCCGATCATGTGGTTGCGGTATTCCGCCGCCTTCGACTCTGAGAGGTTCTTGATGAGGGTATTGGCTAAGTAATACTCGCCACTGTCGTAGTTGTCGAGTATTCCTAATATATTTAATAAGGTGGACTTACCCGAGCCCGAAGCTCCCATGATGGAAACGAACTCTCCTTCTTCAATATGGAGATTGATGCCTTTCAGTACATGCAGGGGCTGTGCGCCGTAGTAGGTCTTATTGATATCCTGAAGTCTAATCATTGAGATTGCCAGTCGTTGTCGTAGAAAATCTTGAAGTTGATGGGAAGCTCGTAACGGGTCTTGAAGGGGATGCCGAAGCGCATGCCCGGCTTCCATTTCGGCATGATGCTGATGACACGATAAGCCTCTTCAGCAAACATCTCGAGAACACGCTCACGGGTTTTCTTCTTTTCATCTCCCGACAGTCGTTGGAAGGGCAATCTGTCTTCTGCGGTGATATGGTTATCCTTCACGCGAATGTCACAGATAGAACCGTCAATATCCACCGTGAACTCCATCAAGGTCTGTGCCTGCAGACCATAGTTCGATGCAGTACGGGGATAGTTAACATTCTTCGCCAGAAAACTACGCAGGGCATAGTCGCCGTTGGGGAACGAAGGCAACGAGGACTTCTGTGAACGGGGGATGCGCACGCGGCTCAAGTCGAGTGTCGAAAGACGCTTGTGCAACTTCTCCACCATCACCGTGGCAAGAATGACCTTACCCTCGGTGTTGAGCACATAATAAGACGGAATCCACTTCACCTGGAACATGCCTGCCGACTGTGATTCCTTCATCTTCTTGAGCTCGGAGAGCTGCAAGCCTCCCATGCCCGACTCGTGAACATACTTCTGCCACGCCTCCTTGTCGGTGTCGTAGGAGATATTGATAAACACGACACTGTCTGAGGCAAACTCCTCATAGAGCTTGTTCAGCTCAGGCATATCCTTGCGACAGTCGGGGCACCATGAAGCCCAGAAATGCAGCACGATGAAACGTCCCTGCATCTTCGACAGTGTGGTGTTGCTCAGGCTGTCAAGGGTTAATTCGGGGGCTTTCATGCCCACATGCAACATGTCCTTGGCATAGAGCGAGTCCAAGTCTTGCGCCTGAGCCGCCTGTCCGAAAAACAGCATCCAAAATGCCATCAATCCTATCAGTAAATGGGTCTTTTTCATTTGACTATTTCACTATTTTACAATTTTTCAATTTTTCGATATTTCGATATTACGACATAACGACATCCCTTCTTCCCTCTTAACTCACCCTTAGCACCTGGTCACAATAGTCAACCACGGCAGGCCGATGGGTGACGAAGATGACCGTCTTATCGTTCCGCTCCAGAATGTTCTGCAGAAGCTTCTTCTCTGTTTCGGGATCAAGGGCACTGGTAGCCTCATCGAAAAGCATGATGGAACGGTCGCGCAAGAGAGCTCGTGCGATAGCGATGCGCTGCGCCTGTCCCTCGCTCAATCCACCTCCTTTTTCCGTGCAGACGGTGTTGAGCTGTGCGGGGAATTCATACACGAAGTCGGCACAGGCCTGCCGCAGGGCTTCTGCCATCTCTTCATCGGTGGCATCCAGCTTGCCAAGTCGCAGATTATCCCGAATAGTACCACTCATGAGCGTGTTGCCCTGTGGCACATAGACGAAGTTGCAACGCATCAGTGGCGTCAGCTCCTTTTCCTTTAAATGATCATACATGATGACGTGACCTTTCTGAGGCTTGATCAGGGCGAGCAACAAACGTACAAGTGTTGTCTTTCCTGAACCGGTCTCACCAAGAATCGCCGTACAGCTCCCCGGACGGAAATCGAAGGACAAATGGTCCACCACATTACCCTCGACGGCTGTATAGGCATAGGACACCCTACTGAGCCTGATGCCGCAAGGTTCACTGAAATAGACAGGGACGCCCTGCTCCTCCAGCGGATTCTCTTCCAGTTCCATGAGTCGTTCCGCCGCTGTAAAGACAGCCACGAACTGCGGTGCAAGCTTTGTCAGGTTACGTGCCGGTCCCTGTATGCGGGAAACCAACTGCAAGAAGGCTGCCATACCGCCAAAGGTCAGCGTGCCTGCCGACATGCGCAATGCCGCCCAAAGGAAGGCGACAATATAGCCGAAAGCAAATCCGAAGTTGAGAATCAACTGCGAGAAGATACTGAACATGGTACGCCGCACCACACGATGACGGAGCTCGCTTTGCGTGGATTCCAGTCTGTCCACCATCGCCTCGTCGCGTTCCAGTGTCTTGATGAGCATGCGGTTCTGGATGGTCTCCTGCAAGACACTCTGCACCTTCGAGTCGCTGTCGCGAACCTGCCGTGTCAACCGTCGCATCCGTCCCACGTATATCTTGCTCACGGCAATGAAGACAGGTATGATGGCAACGGTAATCAAGGCCAGCGTACTGTCCATGAGGAACAAATAGACAAAAGCACCCAAGAACATGCCCAACACCGACAACGAGTTGGGTATCACTTCTGTAAGGAAGTTGACGACATTCGTCACGTCGAACTCCAAACGGTTCAACACATCACCCGAGTGATGACTTTCCTTACCATGCCACTCCGAGCGCAGGATACGGTCGAGCATGCGCTGCTGCATACGGTTCTGGGCTTTAATGCCCAGAATGTTTTTCACCCAAACGCTACAAATATGGAGGAAGAAGTCAGCAAGGATAAACGCAGCCATCACGCCTACCGCTATATACACGGAGCCTGCGACAGCACCTTCTGCCACCTCAATGGCATGCTGCACCGCCCACACCTGAGCCAAGCTGACCACGACGGTCAGCAACCCGATGAAGGCATTGAGCAGTGCTTGCAAACGGTTACCCCGCCACGCCCGCCACAACCAGCGTAGAATGGCACGCACCGAATATTTGCTGACTAACTTTGGCATCTGATGATTGGACGATTTTACTATTTTACTATTTGACTATTTATCGATATTCCGAAATAACGACATAACGATATATCGAAATTACCTATTACCTCTTCCTTATTACCTATTACCTCTTATCCGCTCCCCACATCATCTTCTCACGCAACGTGGAATAATATCGCATATCCAGTCGCTTCACCACTTTCACCCGATAGGGAGCCTTGCGTATGACAACCTTCGTTCCTTGCTCCAGTTTCTCCGACCGACCGTCAATCGCCACAAGAAAATTGCGGGAGCGACTTTCCACCTCCAACTCTATCACCGTATCATCATTGACCACAATCGGACGGATGTTCAACGAGTGGGGAGCCACAGGAGTCAGACAGAGCACGCCTGTCTGAGGCACCATGATGGGGCCTCCATTGGAGAGATTATAGGCGGTGGAACCGGTGGGAGTGGAGACAATCAATCCATCGGCCTGATAGGTGACAAGATACTCACCGTTCACCCAGGTACGGATGGAAATCATAGAAGCCGTATCACGCTTCAGCACGGCAATATCGTTCAGGGCACAACCCGATGCACACTCGATGACGGAATGTTCCTCCAAGCTGTAGTCACCCCTGCTGAGTGCATCGAAAGCCTGCTCAATCTCACTGGGTAGCACATCAGCTAGGAAACCCAGCCGTCCCATGTTCACCCCAATGATAGGAATCCCCTTGTTGCCGACACGACTTGCCGCCTTCAGGAAGGTTCCATCGCCGCCCATCGAAATCACGTAGTCGGCATCGAAATCATCGCCCTCGAAGACTCGAACCTCCGCATCTTCGCACCAACGAACCTCCGTTCCTCCGTACTCACGTTCATAGAGGAACTCATAGAACGGACGGTCCACACTGATCTCGGCTCCCTGACTGCGCAGGAAGTCGAACAGACGCTGAACCGATGCCGATTTCTTCGGCTGGTACTCATTGCCAAACACGGCGAACCGCAATTTCTTCTGCGTCATACTGCTCATACATATTCTTTTATCGTGGCAAAATTACACAAAATTCCCGATTTACATGCTACTCTGCCCGAGAAATTATGCAGTTTTTCGGAGCAGATGATTGACAAGTCGAAAAAAATACGTATATTTGCGAGGCGATTACCGCATGAGAACAAGAAAACCAAACAACATACGACAATGAAGAAAGCATACGTATTCATGGCCAACGGCTTCGAGGATATTGAAGCTCTGGCTCCCATCGACATTCTGAGACGCGGTGGAGTACACGTGACAACCGTCAGTATCAATGACAACCGGGAAGTGGAGAGCGCCCATGGCGTGACCATCCTGGCAGATACCACCTTCGACGAGGCAGGCGACTTCGGCGATGCCGACATCCTCATGCTGCCCGGCGGCATGCCCGGCGCTGCCAATCTCAACGATCATGAGGGTGTGCGCCATGCACTCCTACGTCAAAATGAACAAGGGAAATGGATTGGTGCCATCTGTGCCGCCCCCTTCATTCTCGGTGGCTTAGGACTGCTCCGTGGCAAACAGGCAACCTGCTACCCTGGTTTCGAGGGACATCTTGAAGGAGCTGACTATACGGCAGACCTTGTCACCATCGACGGTCACTTCATCACCGGACGCGGACCAGGTGCCGCCATGCCCTATGGCTACGCCATCCTGCGAGAGCTCGGCTATGCTGATGCTGCCGATGCTCTGCAAGAGGGAATGATTTTTAATCAACTATTGAATAGGTAATAGGTAATAAGTAAGAGGTAAGAGGGAAGAAGGAAGAGGGAAGAGGGAAGAAGGAAGAAAGAAGAAGGAAGAAGTATAATATGGATTACATTATTATAGTGGCTGGCGGTAAAGGTCTCCGCATGGGCGGTGACATCCCCAAACAGTTCATGCCCATCGGCGGCAGGCCAGTGCTCATGCACACGTTGGAGCGGTTCCGCCAGTATTCCGATCAGATCGGCATCATTCTGGTGCTGCCCCACGAGCAGCAAGCCTATTGGCAGGAGCTGTGCCAGCAGTATCAGTTCGACGTGGAGCACACCGTGGTTGACGGCGGTGCTACCCGCTACCATTCATCCATGAACGGACTCGCCGCCATTCCCGACGATGCAGAGGGTGTCGTCGGCATACACGACGGCGTGCGCCCCTTTGTGTCGGTCGAAGTCATTGAACGCTGCTATGAGACCGCCCGCGACGAATATGCCTGCATCCCCGTGCTGCCCGTCACCGATACCCTCCGCTACATCGACCAGCATGGTGGAGGGAAGAACGTCCAGCGTGCCGACTACCGCATCGTGCAGACACCACAGGTCTTCGACATCCAACTGCTGAAGCAAGCCTTCGCCCAGACTTCGCAGACCACTGCCGACCCGGCAACCGCCTTTACAGACGATGCCTCGGTTGTGGAGAGTCTCGGTTGTCAGGTGCGCATGGTCGAGGGCAATCGCGAGAACATCAAGCTCACCACTCCCTTCGACCTCTCACTCGCCGAGCATCTGATAGCGAGCTTTGCCTAAAACGACAGACGACAGATGAGAAATGAAGTACTAAGCCAGGACATCATGTACCTGCCCGGCATGGGCCCCCGACGCAAGGAGATATTCAACAAGGAACTGAATATCCATACGTGGGGAGACCTACTGGAGTATTATCCGTACAAATATGTTGACCGTAGCCGTCTCTACCAAATCGATGAGCTGCAGGCCGACATGCCGTTTGTACAGATACGCGGGCGCATCCTGAGCTTCGAGGAGTTCAGCATGGGCGCACGCAGGAAACGCATCGTAGCTCATTTCTCCGATGGCCACGGTGTAGTTGACCTCGTCTGGTTCAACGGTACCAAATACATCTATAAAAGCTATCAGGTAAACGAGGAATACATCGTCTTCGGCAAGCCCGGCATCTACGGCGGACGCTTCCAGTTCACCCATCCCGACATTGACAAAGCCGCCGACCTGCAACTCTCGGAGATGGGTATGCAGCCTTACTACATCACCACCGAGAAGATGAAACAAAGCGGTCTGCAGAGCCGTGGCGTGGAGAAAGTCATCAAGACGCTCCTTGAAAGGCTCAACCAACCGCTGCCCGAGACCTTGCCTCCCTATATCACCGGTCCGCTGCATCTCTGTTCACGCAATGAAGCCGTGCGCTGGATACACTACCCACAGAATGCAGAAGAGATGGGACGTGCCCGACTGCGTCTGAAATTCGAGGAGCTCTTCTACGTACAACTGAACATCCTGCGCTATGCTTCCGACCACCGGCGCAAGTATGGCGGCTTTGTGTTCCCACGCGTTGGCGAACAGTTCAACGGCTTCTACCATCACAACCTCCCCTTTGAGCTGACGGGAGCACAGAAGCGAGTGATACGGGAGATACGCGAAGATATGCGCTCGGGCCGACAAATGAATCGTCTCTTGCAGGGTGATGTGGGCAGTGGAAAGACACTTGTGGCACTGATGTCGATGCTCATCGCCATCGACAACGGCTTCCAGGCCTGCATGATGGCACCGACGGAGATTCTCGCCGAACAGCACCTGCAAACCATCCGTGAATTTCTGAAAGACATGCCCCTACGGGTGGAACTGCTCACAGGCGTTGTCAAGGGCAAACGCCGCCAAGAGGTACTTGACGGACTGGCCGACGGCTCCATCAACATTGTTGTCGGCACCCATGCCCTGATTGAAGACCCCGTTCAGTTTCAACGGCTCGGCATGGCTGTCATTGACGAACAGCACCGCTTTGGTGTGGCACAACGGGCAAAGCTGTGGGCGAAAGGTGAGACGCAAGGCACACGCGTGACTCCTCCCCATGTGCTCGTCATGACTGCCACGCCCATTCCCCGGACGCTCGCCATGACCATCTATGGAGACCTTGACGTGAGTGTCATCGACGAGTTGCCTCCCGGTAGGAAGCCCATCCAGACCATTCACAAGTTCGACACCCAGACGACCAGTCTCTACGACGGCATCCGTAAGCAAATCCACCAAGGAAGACAGGTGTATATCGTCTTCCCACTCATCAAGGAGAGCGAGAAAAGCGACCTGAAGAACCTTGAAGAGGGATTTGAGGCATTGCGCGACGTTTTTCCAGAGTTCAAATTAGGGAAGGTTCACGGGAAGATGAAGCCCCGTGATAAAGAAGAGGAGATGCAGCGCTTCGCCCGTGGCGAAACACAGATTCTCGTAGCGACAACAGTTATCGAGGTGGGTGTCAACGTGCCCAACGCATCGGTCATGGTCATCCTCGACGCACAGCGTTTCGGTCTCTCCCAGCTACATCAACTGCGCGGACGTGTGGGACGTGGTGCCGACCAGTCTTTCTGCATCCTTGTCACCACCTATAAACTTTCCAGCGACACCAGCAAGCGCATTGACATCATGTGCCAGACCAACGACGGCTTCCAGATTGCCGAAGCCGACCTGAAACTACGCGGACCGGGCGACCTCGAAGGCACTCAGCAGAGCGGTATTGCCTTCGACCTGAAGATTGCCGACATCGCACGCGATGGACAGATTGTGCAGATGGCACGCGAGGAGGCACAGAAGATTATCGATATAGACCCCAACTGTGAGAAACAGGAATATGCCCTGCTCTGGAACCGACTGAAAGAGCTTCGCAAGACCAACATCAACTGGGCCGCTATCAGCTGATATTATTCCCAACAGGTTAGTTCGTTTTCTATCTCGGGCAATTGACTGCGATGGAAAACAGGATCCTTGATGCCTTGTCGCTTCTGTTGGCGATAGTCATCAAGGAGACGATATACGTACTTGCCAAGCAAGACGATGGCCACAAGGTTGCAAGCTGTCAACAGGGCCATACAGAAATCAATCATGCTCCATACGACATTGAGCGTCACCAACGCCCCGAACATCACCATCACACCACCCGAGAACAGGCGATAGGTGGTCATGACATGGCGGTTGTCGGTAATGAAGCGAATATTGGCTTCTCCATAATAGTAGTTGCCAATGATGGACGAATAGGCAAACAGGAAAATCGCCACAGCAACAAACATCGGTCCCCAGTCGCCGACTTCCTGTTGCAATGCCGACTGCGTGAGGACGATACCGTTCAGTTCAGGTACGTTGTAGAGTCCGCTGATCAGGATGATAAACGCTGTGCAGGAACAGACGACAAGCGTGTCGGTGAACACCCCCAACGATTGAATGAGTCCTTGCTTGACAGGGTGCGACACGGCGGCCGTGGCAGCGGCATTAGGGGCACTACCCTCCCCTGCTTCGTTGGAGAAGAGACCACGCTTCACTCCATTCATGATGGCTGCCCCCACTGTTCCACCCACAGCCTGGTTCAAGCCGAAAGCACTCTCAATAATCACCTTGAACACATGGGGTACACGCTCCACGTTGAGAACGATAATAACCACTGCCAAGAGGAAGTAGCCCAACGCCATGAACGGGACGAGAACGGAACTGACACGGGCAATGCGCTGGATACCACCAAAGACAATGAGCAGGGTCAGCGCCATCAGCGTCACACCCACCACCGTGGGATTCCACCCGAAAGCACTCTCCATGGCTCCACAGATGGTATTCGTCTGAATGGAGTTATTGGCCAACCCAAAGGTCATCGTGATGAGTACGGAGAAGAGTATCGCCATCCACCGACAGTGCAGGCCTCGCTGTATATAATAGGCAGGGCCGCCGATGAACGAGTCGCGGTGGTGTTGTTTGAAGAGCTGTCCCAAGGTAGATTCCACAAAAGCCGTGGCAGCTCCGACGAGTGCCATGACCCACATCCAGAACACCGCACCGGGTCCGCCGACGACAATAGCTGTGGCAACACCGGCAAGGTTTCCAGTGCCCACCCTTGATGCCAGGGAGACGGTAAAGGCCTGGAACGAGGATATGTGGCGTTCAGAGCCTTGAGGACGCACTGACGAGTCTGTCAACAGGCGGAACATCTCACCTACCATCCGGAACTGCACAAATCGTGTGCGCCACGTAAACCACACTCCGCATCCTACCAGAACTGCTATCAGGAAGTAGCCCCAGAGAATGTCATTGACGTTGTTCAGTAATTCCAGCATGGTTGCCAAGATGATACGTTTCTCCTAAAATTCTATGTTTCGTGAACCGTCGGGAAGGACTTGGATGGTGACCTTCACGGCATCGGCGGGAAGCAGATCCTCAATCAGCTCGGGCCATTCAATGAAGCAAAGGGCTCCACTGTAGAAGTAATCCTCATACCCCATGTCATAGACCTCCTCCAAACGACGGATGCGATAAAAGTCGAAGTGATAGACAGAAGACGGAAGATGGAGAGGGGACGAAGGCATCTCGTACTCATTGACAATGGCAAAGGTGGGCGAAGTGATGACATCGCTGATGCCAAGCTCTTCGCAAACGGCTTTGATAAAAGTCGTCTTGCCCGCTCCCATGTTTCCATAGAAGGCGAAGATGCGGCGGTCGTCTATCTTGTTCACAAACTCTCGGGCCGCAGCACGAATCTGTTCAATGTTTTTGATGTGAATGGTCATCTTTTTACTCTTTTACTTTTCATGGATACAAGGGGAATAATCATTTCTTCCATGGAGATGCCTCCATGCTGGAAGGTATCCTTGTAGTAAGACACGTAGTAGTTGTAATTATTGGGATAGGCAAAGAAGCTGTCACCCGTAGCAAAGACATAGCTCGTAGAAAGATTCGGGGCGGGCAGCAAAGCCTTCTGCGGTTCCCGAATGGCAAAGACCTCCTTGGGATTGTAGTTGAGGTTCTTTCCTAACTTGTACCGCAGGTTGGTATTGGTGTTACGGTCACCGATAATCTTCACAGGCCGCGACGCACGGATGGAGCCATGGTCTGTGGTAATGAGGATGCGATAGTCGGTCTGTGCCAACTGGCGCAGCACCTCGGCCATGCTGGAATGGCGGAACCATGAGAGGGTGATGCTGCGATATGCACTCTCGTTATTGGCAAGCTCACGCACCATCTTCGACTCGGTACGGGCATGGGAGAGCATATCGATAAAGTTGAACACCACGACATTCAGGTTGTTGTTCCGCAGCGTGTTGAGCTGAGTGAGGAAACGCTCGGCGCCCATCGAGTCGTTGATCTTGTGATAGGAGAATGTGTCGTGACGGCGATAGCGGCGTATCTGTGTTTCGATCAGCGGTTCCTCGTTGAGGTTCTTTCCCTCTTCCTCGTCTTCATCAACCCACAAGTCGGGAAACATCTCGGCAATCTTGTTCGGCATGAGTCCGCTGAAGATGGCATTGCGCGCATACTGCGTGGCGGTAGGCAGGATGCTCATGTAGAGGTCTTCGTCAATATCGAAGAGATCGCCTAACTCACTGGCAAGAACGCGCCACTGGTCGTAGCGGAAGTTATCGATGACAATGAGAAAGACCTGCTCGCCCTGATCAAGCAGCGGGAACACACGACGGCTGAAGATGTCGGGAGAGAGAAGGGGGGAAGGACTTGAGGAACGGGATGACGGATTCTTCTTGGCCTCCAGTCGCTCAGTCCTTTCCTCTATCCACCCGAGGTAGTTCTGCTTGACGAATTTGGCAAATCCGCCATTGGCTTCCTCTTTCTGTGCGTTGAGGATGTCGGTCATCTTGCTGTCGGTGCTACTCAGTTCCAGCTCCCAGTGGACAAGCCGACGATAAACATGCTTCCAGTCGTCAAAGGTGCGGCAGTCTTGTATCTGCATGGAAATGTCCATGAAGTTCTGCTGGTATCCACTCTGGGTCACCTCGGTTTCAATCTCCTTGCGGTGTATGTTCTTCTTCAGTGTGAGCAGGATCTGACTGGGGTTAACGGGCTTGATGAGATAGTCGGCAATCTTGGAGCCAATGGCCTGGTCCATGATATTCTCCTCCTCGCTCTTGGTACACATCACAACGGGCGTGTTGGGTGAGATCTCCTTGATTTGCTGCAAGGTCTCCAACCCTGTCAGTCCAGGCATCATCTCATCCAGGAGAATGAGGTCGAAGGTATGCTGCCGACACTGGTCGATAGCATCGGTTCCATTACTGACGGTGACTACATGATAGCCTTTCTTTTCCAGAAAAATGATGTGGGCCTTTAAGAGTTCAATCTCGTCATCAACCCATAATAGTTCATAGTTCATCGTTTATCGTTTTTAGCGTCCGGCCTAAAATCCGTCAAGCTCATAATACTCGTCTTCCAGTTCGAAGCTCTCCTTGCGGTTATCGGGCTTGGCATTAGTCGGCTGTTGTGGGGTATCCTCATTGAAATAGATGACATCGTCCTCGGCAGTGGGCTCCTCGTCGTCCACCACGAACTCATCCTCTGCGGGCTGGGTCACAGGCTGCGGTTCCTCCTCAGGCTGTACGATGGTTGCATCCTCTGCAGGCTGGGGCACAGGCTGTGGTTCCTCCTCAGGCTGCACGATGGTTGCATCCTCTGCGGGCTGGGTCACAGGCTGCGGTTCCTCCTCAGGCTGTACGATGGTTGCATCCTTTGCAGGCTGTGCCACAGGTTGTGGTTCCTCCTCGGGCTGCACGATGGTTGCATCCTCTGTGGGCTGGGCCACGGGTTGCGGCTCCTCCTCAGGCTGCACGATGGTTGCATCCTCTGTGGGCTGGGCCACAGGCTGCAGCTCTTCCTCGGGCAGATAGCTGTTTCCTTCCTCCCCTACTCCTTCGGTTGCCGTTTCCTCATCCTGTTCAGCTTCAGGTTCCGCCACCTCGTCCTCACGGTCATAGCCGAGTTCAGCAGGTTCACTCAGGAGTTCTCGGTCGCTGACCTCTAAAGGTACAAAGTTCTCAGTGTAGAACGCATCGTAGTCATCATAGCTGAACTGCTTGCCGAGCAGCGGGAGGTTGACGTCACTGATGATGATAGACCGACTGGTGCCCAACCTTCGCACGATATTCTCCTGCTGATAGAGCTGGCGTACATACTGCAAAGCCTCGTCGTAGTTGCGGAATCCCGACACCTGCATGAGGTGCAGTCCCTGATCCTGTTCGATGGTGATGTCAAAGTTGCGCACCATGTAGCTCGTGAAGTTATAGCGGGCCAGTTCGAAGAGCAACTGATTCTCATTGACCGAATCGGGCTTGTAGGCTATGACATAGAGGAAGTTGGCGTTGCGGTCGGGCGACAGCTGACGGGCATTGATAGAATCGCTGTCGCTGAGCACCACAGAACGTCGGCTCCACACATCGCCCAGGTCGAACTTTCCACCATGAAGCTGCCGACCCTCCTTCACACCGTTGATGATCATGCCGGCCATCTGTGCGAGCTGACTCTTGGGGAATTTCTCCACCAGCGTCTTCATGTCCTCCAGGCACCCATCGCCGTCCCCGTTGTTGAGCTTGCTCAGTCCATTGATGAACAGGAACTTGTCGCGGTTGGCCCCCAGGGGGAAGCGTGTCTCGGAAACATGACTGTTGCCGGCCACTTCCTGAAAGCGGTCTTCCTTGAATGCCACATAGGTTGCTCCATAGAGCGAGTCTTCAATCTGTTCGCCAAACTGGGCATTCTCCTTATAGAACGGGTCTGAGAGAATCTGTGTCCATGTCGATTCGGGATAGTTCTCTAAAAGCCGTTGCAGATAGACATCAGCCGTAGCCGTATCTCCCTTGCGGGAGTAAAGCAGGTAGAGGTGATAGAACACATCGTCCATGGTTTCAAACTCGGGGTACTCCGTAGAGAGGCGGAGCAGGGCTTTCTCACTGAGCGGCAGGTTGTCAAGCTTATCCTTGAAGATCACACCCGAATGGAAAAGTCCGTCCTGTATGATGAGGTTGCTCGAAGCGAGTTGTTCTTCGGTGAAGGGAATCTGTGCCAGGTAATACTCCCGTTTGTGAGGATCGTTCTGCGCACTGTCGTTGACCTGTTTCAGCGAGTCCTGCCGAGCCTCCTCAAATGCGATGGAGTCGCGCTGCTCCTGTGTGAGCTCTTCGGCAGGCATGCCCATACCGGCCACGACCGTCTGATTGACACGCTGCCAGTTATCCACGTTCTCACGCTTTCCCCACTGCTTCTCGAAAGCCTGCTTACCCTGCTGCACAGCCATAGTATTATAGAAATACCACACGGCATTCTGCTGAGAGCCCGGCGTGGTGGAGCGGTTGGTGGCATTCGGAGTAGCGAGCCTGTTGCCCTGTGCCCCGTTGCGTTGCTGGGTTCGTTGGGCATCGGCCTCGGCCTGCGCGTTGCGCTCTTCCTTTTCCTTCTTTTTCAGGGCGTCTATCACGCGGTCGATGGCAGCGTTCCGATCCGCTTCGCTCATCAGGGCCAAAGCTTGCAACGAGTCTTGCAACTGCACGGCGTCGGTATAGGGAACGAGTTCATCAAGCACCTTCGAGCGGTTCGACAGCTCTTGGTAATCCTTGCGTTCCTTGTCGAGCAAACCGATGGCTTCACCGTAACAGCGCTGGGCATCGGAAAACTTCTCTTTCTCCCAATAGAGGTTTCCCAACTTGAGCAGCAGCACACCTTTCTCGATACCGCTACGAGTGGCTTTCTCCCGTCCTTTCTCATAGGCACCGATAGCCTTGGCGGTATCACGCTGTGCTAAATAGATGTTGCCGATGGCATAATATACCTGGTCGAGATAGTCCTTGTTGTTGTCGGAGCGTGCCATGCGGCGCAGTTTGCCAATCATCTTCTTATACTGCCCCTCCGCCATGACCTCGGTCATCGAGATGCGGGCGTTGAACTCCACCTCGTAGGGAGGATTGAGTCGGATGACATGCTTAAAGGCTTTGTAGGCTTCCATGCGATGCCCGACGGCAGCCTCGAGCTGACCTAACAGATACCACTCGCGGGCTTTCTGCACGCGGCGCATCTCATGATGGATGACCTTGCGCAGATAAGGGATGGCAGAGGCGTAGTCGCCCGTATGGATATAGTAGTCGGCAAGGGTATAGTCCCATTCCTTTCTGGCACGCCAGTGAAGGGAGTCACGCTGCATATTGCGGATGACATCCTCGGCGTCGTACAGCCAGTCTTCTTCGATATAGCACTTGGCCAGCCACGCCCTTGCCCTTCCATAGATGGCGGGCTGGGTCTTGTAGATACGACTCATGTAGGCAAAGGTGGAGGCAGCATCGTCGAAAGCACCCTGATGGAACTGTGAACGTCCCATCAGCATCCATGCCTTCCAAAGGAAGGGATTGTACTCGCGCCGACTGAGCCACTCGAGGTCACGCTCGGTCTTCCGGCGCGACTTGTTCCACTCAGGGCGTCGCTTGATGCTATGCAGCTTGATGGCCTTCTTGCACTTCTCGATGGCACGGTCGAAGTTACCCTTTCCTATCTCGCGACTGTTCTTGTTGCTCACGGTGTAAAGGGGTATCACCTCGGTGAAGTTGTCCTTGTTGCCCTTTTCCTTTTCGAGCGAACCGTCGATATAGGCAAGCGTTCCGTTGTAATAGGTGTTGTACTTGGCATTGAAGGAATGCCAGAACCGAGTCTGTGCGGTGTTTTTTTTCGTAGAACAGCCTACCGCCAACAACAGGGCCGGCAGTAAAAGAACGATCACATATTTTGTTCTACGCAAAGACATATATTTCTATAAACTCATCAAAGGAGCTATTTATTGTTTCGGCAACCCCAAAAAATGAGGCTGCATGCCATCCATGCCATCCCTAAGAACCGAGCCTGAGAAAGAGCTCGTCCTTGAGTTCGTCGGGCACCTCTATGCCGCGAAGGGTGAGACTGCGCGTCCACGGCCTTACGTCCGTCGGCTGCATGGTGTCGAGGATATAGGCGAACTGCTGTATCTCGTCGTCGGTGTATTCGTCGGAGCGGCGGCCTCGGAAGGCATCGAGCTCCTCATCGTCGAAATACTCGACGGGCTGAGTGGCGGCCTCCATCATGCACTCCTGCTCACACTTGTCATTGTCGCCATTACAGGTGGCACACGAATCATTCACGACAACGGGTTCCTCACCGTGCCGACGGTTCGAGCGCCAACCCAACAGGGCTGCAACAACACCCAACAGGACAAGAGACAGGAGCAGGTAGAGCATAGGACTTCTCGATGATCATTTGACGGGTGAGACGATGAAGCCGGCCTGCTGCAGGTCATCCCAAAAGCGTGGATAGGACTTGGTCACCACCTGCGGATGGTTGATGACGATTTGCGGCAAACGAAGAGCGGCAGGGGCAAAGGCCATGGCCATGCGATGGTCTTCATAGGTTTCTACGGGCTCACCGGTGGGTTCGCAGCGCTCACCGTCCCAGATCAGCTCACTGTCGTTGACCGACTGCAGGACATAGCCCAACTTGAGCAGTTCACACTTGAGGGCCTCGATGCGGTCGGTCTCCTTGATGCGCAGGGTGGCAAGTCCCTTGAAATGGAAGGGAATGCCCAGGATGCAACAGGTCACGACGAAAGTCTGTGCCAAGTCGGGCGAGTTGATGAAATCATAGTCCAGGCGCGGCACCACATGGGGAGTCTTTGTCAGTGTGACGGTCGTAGGCACACCGGGCTTCTTCACCGAGAAGACCGTCTTTACGCCTAAGAGCGAAAAGATGTACCGCACGACGGAATCGCCCTGACGGGAACCGTCCATCAGACCAGAGAGCGTGACGGAAGCCTCGGGGTCGCGGCTCAGTGCCACTGCCTCATACCAATAGGAGGCCGAACTCCAGTCGTTCTCGATGAAATAGGGACGAATCGTATAGGGCTGAGGATTCACCACAACAGTATCGCCGCTGCTCCAGTCGGCATCCGCGCCAAACTCGCGCATGGTCCACAGGGTCAGGTCGATGTAGGGACGGGAGATGACACCGCCCGTCATGTGGAGTTCCAGACCCTTGCTGAGGATGGGCCCAATCAGCAACAGGGCCGAGATATACTGCGAACTGACATCGCCAGGAATCTCGAGCAGCCCGCCTTCCAGTCGGCTACCGTAAATCCTCAGAGGGGGAAAGCCCTCCTTCTCAACATATTCGATGCGGGCACCCAAATGGCGCAGTGCGCTGACCAGCACGCCTATCGGCCGATGCTTCATGCGCTCCGTTCCGGTGATGATGACGGGAGAGTCCTGCTCCGTTACCGCCAGGAATGCTGTCATGAACCGCATGGCAGTGCCGGCGGCTCCGATGTCGATGGTCTGCGGCCGTTCACGCAGCGCACGCACCACGACTTCCGTATCGTCGCAGTCTGAGAGGTTGTCGGGTAATATGTTGCTGCGCGAGAGCGCATGGATGATCAGTGCGCGGTTGGAAACGCTTTTCGATGACGGCAATGCGATGGCCGCCTTGAGTTCCGAGGGGGATATAATAGAATATTGCATAGTTATCTGACAATTCGAATCGGTAAATCAATGGGGCCGTCGGCACTGCCGTCCGTACTGGACGCGGCCTGCCTGCGCGCAGACGTCCCTGCCCGTGAGCTTGCGGCAGCAGATTTCTTCGGACCCGGTATCAGCGGACTGTAATAGAGCACATGGCGGATGCGGTCTTTCTGCTCTTCCGAGAACTTATAGCCGTAGGAGACGGAATAGTCCATCAGGTTGGCCGAGTAGAAGCGCTCGCCGTCGCAGCCGGCACGCAACGTCAGGTCGGTCATCTTCACCTCCGACGGATCTAAATCGGCGACATACGTGGCGAGATACTCGCTATACGCTATCCGGTTGTAGCTGGGAGTGTCTTCACAGTAGTCAGAATCCAAACACTCATCGACCGCTTCGCCATCGCGCTCGCTGAACATGTGGTGCAGCCCTAAGTAGTGCCCCAGCTCATGAGCCAACGTCACACAGATGTCCGTCGAGAGATAGTAGTACCCACTCTTCCCCTTGTCTGCCTGCGTATATCGGCTGGACTGGGTATAGACATAGGTGCTGTTGATGGACGAGCTGTAGGGGAACTTGAGATTCCTCTTGGCAACCGTTTTCTGCGAAATGCTCTCCAGACCCTCGAGTGCCGTCTCGCCCTTCGTGGTGTAGGGCATGTGACTGATGCCTAACACCATTCCCTCCGTGCTGTTGATGGGCTGGAAGTTATAGAGCATCACGTTGATATAGTCGTTGGGATCCCAGATATACTTCACGTTGGTTCCCGTGTTATCGCTCATGAACGCAAAGGGGTCTATGGGGTATGTACCCGTGTATTTGACGTATTCCACGCCGGGCGTGGCTAACTTCTCACCCTTTTCGTTGGCCGTAGCCATCACAAAGCGCACGTTCACATTCTGACTCGACCCGTAAACCCCGCCCTGGAACAGCTCGTTCACATAGGTCAGGATCTCCTTCAGCCTACTGGCACGCACGTATTGCGTGGAGTCATCGGCATCCTGATAGAGCACATGGAAGATGACGGGCAGCGTGTAGGTGTAGTTCTCGTCGATAGGCTCGGTGGTGTTGTCGTCGTCCAAGTCCAAATCCACGACCGGTTCCTCGGCTTTCCTGCCGTCGTCGCCCCCACAGCTCACCAACAGGAGTGCGCACAGCAGCACTCCTATCATCATCATTCTATGTAAGCCTTTCCTCTTCATGCCCTTTGATGCTATTGATTGCACAAAAGTACACATTTTCATCGAACCAAGCCCCAAAGCAACTGAGAATAAATCCTTGTTTACGCAAAAAGATGTTAAATAAACCCGTTCCCAACAAATTCTTTCATATTTTTTTTGATTTTCCTTTCCCGTTTTCAAATTTATTATTACCTTTGCACCCGCTTACGAAGATAAGCCATCGGGATTTAGCGCAGTTGGTAGCGCACACGTCTGGGGGGCGCGAGGTCGCTGGTTCGAGTCCAGTAATCCCGACAGGAAAAAAGCCTGAGCTTCACACTCAGGCTTTTTTCGTTTCAACTCGATGATGATTATGAGTTACTAACTAATATTATCTAACGACCACCCTTGTCTAGATTACTCAACAACAGTTCTCATCTGGTTGCATATCATATTTTTGCAGGTATTTGAGATATAATTCCATCTGCCCTTTATATTGAGGTTTGAATTTCCCAAGTTTAAGATCAATAGCAACCAGACACTTCAACTTTCGATGATAGAAAAGCAAACAAAGATAATAGTCTGTGCCATCAATTGTAAAACGTTTCTGACGCTCCAATGCTCAGCAATGCCCATCTGTTGATAGAACAATCGCTTGTTATTATCTTCTATGGTAACGAGTTCCAAGAAATGACTCCACGTTAATGTTTGCGACAGTGTCGCAAACATTTCTTCGTCGCTATAAAATCGAGCGACTTTCATCATCCTTGTGACAGCAGTATAG